>NZ_JACJSI010000099.1 GCF_014698065.1 Nostoc flagelliforme FACHB-838 | reverse complement strand
TTTTTGTAAATTCTCTTTCTGTAATTTACTTAAGTATCCTTTGGCTGGCATAGCAGTAAGTCCACGAGTTTATTTAATTTACATTTTATGCAAATTAGATGTGGAACAGCTTACCTTTGTGAATGACCGGGTAGCAGAAGCTGTTGGCATTCAAAAGGAAGAGTTGCAAGGTAGGATAATTTGGGAAGTGTTTCCAGATGTGGTTAAAACCGAGTTTTATACTCAGGTTCATCGGGCAATGACTCTGCCAAGGCCTTTGGCGAACGCACAACAAACTGTTGTTCAGTTTGAATACTTTTATGCGCCTTGGCAGCGCTGGTTTGAGAATCGCATCTACCCCTTTGCAGAAGGAGTAAGCGTTTTTGTTACAGACATTAGCGATCGCAAACAGGCAGAAAATGCACTTCGTAAAAGCGAAGAAAAGTTCCGCAATAAGGCCAGACTGAGGAAGTAGGTCTGGGATTTGGCTGGTTAAATGCCGTGCATCCAGAGGACTACAATGAAGCCAGGAATGTTTTTCTGACAGCTACCAAGAGCTGCTCGGCTTTCCGTTTGGAGTACCGCTTGCGGCGTAAAGATGGTGAGTATCGCTCTTGCATCGACGCGGCGAATCCCTGGTTTGGGGGAAACGGTGAATTTAAAGGTTACATTGGCTCAGTGATTGATATTACAGAACGCAAAGTAGCAGAAGCCGAACGCGATCGCCTCCTGGTACTTGAGCAAGCTGCTAGAACTGAAGCCGAAAGAGCTAACCGCATTAAGGATGAGTTTCTAGCAGTGCTTTCCCATGAATTGCGATCGCCTCTCAATCCCATTCTTGGTTGGGCGAGACTCTTACAGACGCGTGAGTTTGACGCACCAGCAGTGAAGAAGGCGATCGCAACTATCGAGCGGAATGCTAAATTACAAGCTCAACTAATTGAAGATTTGCTCGATGTCTCTCGGATCTTACAAGGCAAACTCAGCCTAAAAATGTTTCCTGTCAATCTAGTGTTTGTGATAGAAGGCGGATTGGAAACAGTGCGTTTGGCAGCAGAAGCTAAAAATATTCAAATTCAGACAATGCTGGATGCTTCTTTCGGGCAAGTTTTAGGTGATTCTGGTCGTTTACAACAAGTCTTCTGGAATCTATTATCGAATGCAGTTAAATTCACTCCTGAAGGAGGAAAAATTGATATTCAACTGGAGCGCGTTGACGCTCAAGCTCAGATTACAGTCAGCGACACAGGCAAGGGAATCACTCCTGACTTCCTCCCTTATGTATTTGAATATTTTCGTCAGGCTGATGGCACAACAACGCGAAAATTTGGTGGCTTGGGGTTAGGGTTAGCAATTGTCCGTCATTTGATAGAATTACATGGCGGCACGATTTGGGCAGAAAGTTCAGGTGAAGGGAAAGGAGCTATTTTCCGCGTTAGGCTACCGCTAATTAAAAAAGATTTAACTCCAAAAGAACACACAAATACTAGTGCATTAAATCCTTTTTCTACAAGTGAAATCCTTGCAGGTACGCAAATCTTAGTTGTGGATGACGACGACGATACTCGTGACTTTCACACATTTGTGTTAGAGCAGGCTGGAGCAAGGGTAGTTGCTGTGACATCAGCAAAAGAAGCACTAGAAGTCTTGGCAGAGTCAGAACTAGATTTTCTTCTCAGTGATATTGGGATGCCAGAGATAGACGGCTATATGCTGATGCGCCAAGTTAAGGCATTGATGGCATTGCAAGTCAAACAGATTCCCGCGATCGCTTTAACTGCTTATGCAGGAGAAATCAACCAGCAACAAGCACTCGAATCAGGGTTTCAAAAGCATCTGTCCAAACCCGTCGAACCAGAGGAGTTAGTCAAGGCAATTGCAACTCTGATTGGCAGGAGTGGGAATAGCTAGGGTTTCTGGGAAATTACAGCATCTTTCTCCTCTGCTCCCTGCTCTCAATCCTTAACTTGTCATAGTGGCAGGTTGAAACTTGTAGTATAGTATATGCTTAAAAGGGCATCTATATGTAAATGTACCAGGGTAGATTTTCGTAGACCTTAATTCAAGAAAATATGCCCTTTGGCTTGAGTACATTTGGGTAATTAGGAGTTAAGCATCTAGATTGGCTTATAGCTGAGTTTGTGAGCCTTTGTAGATGTCTAATTAATGGGGGAGTGCTTTTGTCTTTTAAAATTGTAAGGATTGCCGTGGCATTTAGTGTTTTTCTGGACTATTGCGGTTATGAAGATGGTCTAAAACTAGGTGTATTTAAGTATGATTAAAGATGAAATTATACCATACAAATGCAAAACTATACAAAAACCATACAAGAGTTATACGTTTTATTAGCACTATAATGGCTGAAGTTTTCCTAAACTTCATGGAAAATTGATTGTACACAAGTACTACAGTAGCGATCGCACTCAGCAGAGATGCGCGTGAATATACTCTCAACAAAAACACGTAACGCAAAACTGGCACAAGAACGAATCGCCCAATCAACAATAGGCAGCATTATGGTTATGGTTCCCGCTACTACTCCCAAAATTCTGATCGTCGATGACGACTTCGGTGTTCGAAATCTCGTTTATCGTTTTTTAAGTCGCAAATATCAAATAGAGGCCGCAGCAGATGGTAAGGCTGCCTTATCGTTGTTTGAGCAATTTAACCCAGCTTTAGTGATTCTGGATTGGAATTTGCCGGATGTTACTGGTTATAGCCTCTGTCAAGAGATGCAAAGTCGTACTAATGTTTTAGTGTTGATACTGACTAGTAGGACTGAAGAGGCTGATAAAATTAAAATCTTGAGCGCAGGTGCTGATGATTTCATGACTAAACCATTTAGTCTTGCAGAAGTTGAAGTTAGAGTAGAAGCTCTTTTGAGGCGGATACGCTACATCAATCCCTCCCCAACACAACGTATCATTTTCAAGCAGCTAGTAATTAACCCAGAGGGACGGGAGGTAACACTTAATAATAAACCTCTCGCTTTAACAGCGTTAGAATTTAATATTTTACATTTTTTGGCAAGTCATCCTAATCAGGCTTGGAGTCGCCCAGAATTAATCCAAAAAATCTGGGGTTGCGATTACATAGGAGATGGACGCGTGGTTGATGTGCATATTGGTCAGCTTCGCAAGAAGATGGAAGTCGATCCTAGCATACCGGAGTTTATTAAAACTGTACGCGGTTATGGTTACAAGTTTGAAGCACCTGATGATAATCCTATTTCTTAAGTTTCCTGATTTCAAGAGTGCTTGATTACAAAGAATGGCTCAGATAACTTGAGTTAATTAACAGTGTTGATACAAACTGATTTGGTAATTTCGTGTCTGTTCAAGCCTCAGACAGTAATACCAAGCTGCCAAAGTTAGCATTGTTTAAAATCTAAGCGCTGCTGGACTAGTTTTCAAGCAAATAATACTATGGTAATTAAGGGGGGCGAGTACGTTGTTCTGGTTCCCAGAGTTGTACCCCTGCTTTTAAGCAAGCTAGGCGCAGCGTCTTTGAATAAGAGAAGCAACTGGCGCGTGAGGTTTCATGACTGTTGTTAGCATAACTAATTACTTGATTTGTGGCTGGGCATCTTGTCCATCCCCAGAAACCAAGGTAGGTCTAGCTATGGTTTTAGTCTGGTAAGCGTTTTTCAAGCCAACCCAGTTACTGGCGATGGGCATTCGCCAACCGGTTCCAAAAGCGCGATCAGTGATTTTCAAGCCGGGGGGTGCTTGTCGCCGCTTAAATTCAGCCCTCGCTACCATTTGGATTACTCGGTCTACAATCACCGAATCATGTCCGGCTGCAACAATTTGTGCTGCTGATTGGTGATTGTGAATCAGGCGTTGCAAAATATCGTCCAAAATTTCGTAAGGCGGGAGAGAATCTTGATCGACTTGGCCTGGTTTGAGTTCGGCGCTGGGTGGTTTAGTTAGAACATTTTGCGGGATGATTTCATTATTGCGATTTAACCATTGGCAAAGTGAATACACACGGGTTTTAGGAACATCTGCAATCACTGCTAACCCGCCATTCATATCACCGTAGAGGGTACAGTAACCAACTGCCATTTCTGACTTGTTACCGGTAGATAAAAGGAGATAGCCAAATTTGTTAGCGATCGCCATTAATAAATTACCGCGAATCCGAGATTGGATATTCTCTTCGGCCAGTCCAAACTCAGTACCTGCAAACAAATCACCTAATGTTTGATCAAAGCCTTGCATTAACTCGCCAATTGGTAAAATATTAGTCTTAATCCCCAAATTTTCAGCTAATGCTACAGCATCACTGATGGAATGGTCGGAACTATAAGGGGAAGGCATGAGAACACCGAGGACATTTTCTTTACCAAGTGCAGCCGTGGCGATCGCAGCTACTATTGCCGAGTCAATCCCGCCACTTAAACCCAATACTACTTTAGAAAAGCGACACTTACGAGCATAATCTCGCACTCCCAAAACCAACGCTTGCCAAATTTCTTCATCTCCCGATTCATAGACAGGTGCTACAGTACCTAATTGAAAATCCCGTTGCGCTTCGTCAAATTCAACTATTACTAAATCAGTGTCAAAGCCACGGGCACGACACATAACTTCACCTTGACGATTCAAAGCAAAACTCCGCCCATCAAAAATTAGGTCATCATTTCCGCCAACCTGATTAGCATAAATCATCGGTTGTTGAAAACGTATTGCGCTATGCCTGAGCATTGTTTCACGAAACTGCTGCTTGTCGGCAGTGTAGGGGGAAGCAGATAAATTTACAATCAAATCTACACCCAAAATTGCTAAGTCAGCAATCGGATTTACTGCATAACTACGTTTGCCCCAGAATTCCTCATCGTTCCATAAATCTTCGCAAATAGTTACGCCTATATGGATATCATCTAAAGTGAAATAATTAGCTTGCAAGCCTGGTTCAAAATAGCGACGTTCGTCAAATACATCGTAAGTAGGCAAAAGTCGCTTGTGAAAAACTTGTTTGACCTTGCCATTCTCTAACAAAGCCATGCTATTAAATAAAGTTTTACCACCACTAATATGTGCGTTAAGGTTCTGTTCAACAGTTCCTACTAACACAGCTAAATTTGCTGGTAAATCCTGAGCCAAGTTTTGTAAAGTGATGCTCATCGCTTCCACAAAACTAGGATTTAGTAATAAATCTCTTGGTGGATAGCCACACAAAGAAAGTTCTGGTGTCAGCAATAAACGCGCACCGCTAGATGCTGTTCGTTGTGCCGCCTCCAGGATTGTTTGGGCATTTAAGAGCAAATCACCGATAGTAGGATTAATTTGAGCGATCGCAATTTTCATTTTATTTGTCATTAGTCATTGGTCATTTGTCAAGAATCATTGGTAAATGCTCAAATAACTTACTTTGGGCTTTGCGTAACAATTAATTAAATAAACACCAAAGGTTTATCTTTTAAGGGAGCAAAAGCTTCGGCGTCAAACTTATACAAGCTAGCCGGACGGCCAGCACCCCGTGATACTTTAATTCCGGTATCGGATAAAAAACCTAACTTGAGTAGACGCGCCCGAAAATTAGAATAATCGGAAAAGTTATCACCTAAAACTGTGGCGTATAACTGATATAAATCATTCAACGTAAACATTTCTGGTAAGACTTCAAAAGCCACTGGACTATACTCTAATTTATTTCGTAATCGCCTGTGTCCATAAGCGAGAATTTCATTATGGTCAAAAGCTAATTGCGGCACTTGTTTTACTGGATACCAAGCTATGCCAGTCATGCGATCGGCAATTAATTCGGCTTCTTCAAATCGCACTAGGGCAAAGTAACTAACTGATAGATAACGCACACCATAACTATCAGTTGCTTCCCGTGGATCGCGATTTGGCCCGCCAAATGTATACAGTTGTT
Organism: Nostoc flagelliforme FACHB-838; assembly: GCF_014698065.1. Lineage (GTDB taxonomy): Bacteria > Cyanobacteriota > Cyanobacteriia > Cyanobacteriales > Nostocaceae > Nostoc > Nostoc flagelliforme_B. Next base: position 16,592 of record NZ_JACJSI010000099.1, on the reverse strand, counting down.
CTAAATAGAGATTGTTGACCTTAATTTTCTCTGCCATAATGCGATAGGCGGCATCTTCTAAAGACTCTCCTGGACGTACTAAAGTACCGGGAAGACTCCAATGATTTAAAAATGGTTCTTGCTGTCGCATTACTAATAGAACTAACAGCCGATTTTGTACAGTATCTACAGAAAAAATTACATTATCAACACCAACCTTGAAATCGGCCAAAGGTTGTTGGTTTAACGGAGTTGGTATCTTTTTTTGTGAACGTCCTGGCATTCGTACAAATGCTCTTGATTAATATAGGCAACTACAGGGGCTGTGAGGGCTTGAGAATCTCCATGTTCGCGGTACGCTGTTGAGGAAACATCTAGACCGGTCAGACTAGCGATCGCAATCTTCCCTCCCAGCTTTTGCACTACCTCTGAACTAGACTCATCTATTGCATATCCTGGTCGCGGCACGATCAGTAGTTGCACTTCCTGTAACAAATCTTCAATGCGATACCAACGTGGTAGCTGACTCAGCAAATCTGAACCAATAATCAACGTCAATTCCGCGTCTTCACCCCAAGTAAGCCTCGCTTTTTCGACTGTTTCCAGCGTTCTGAAGCTACTCAGTTCTTGTTCCAAAGCAATATTGTGCCGTGGTGCGTCTATATCCGCAATCAACAGTCGCAACATTGCCGCCCGATGTTCTAAGGGTGTTTGATGAGACTTAAATGGATTATCCGCCGCCCAAACCGCTACCCAATCATAACGCTCAGACAACCAACTCAGAATTTTTTGATGTCCCGCAGTTGGTGGATCGGCACTAGTACCAAACAAAGCAACTCTCATAATAATTCGTAATTCGTAATTCGTAATTAAGACATACCGAAAGAGTAATTTTATCTCTGTGTTCTCTGTGCCTCAGCGGTTCGTTTCTTAGTCTCCTCAGTCAACACCCGTAACCCCTCAGAAATCTCCACTTCTACAGCTACAGGATGATCCAAACGCCGTGTTTGTTGTGGCAAACTAGCAACTGAGGCGGCGGTACGCTGACGAATTGTTGCCAACGACTCCAACGGCTGCACCCGTTCACCTTCTTGCACTACCAACTGCAACAAAGGTTTTTCTTCCAAAGGAATTTCACTTAAAAGTCCCAACCTGTCAGCTTTTACCTGACCTCCCGTAAACGAGCGAAAAATCTGCTTGCGCCCTGGATAAGTAACTTTACCACTAGACTGCTTCATCACTGGGATACCATCAATGTCTACAAGTTTATAAACTCCATTTACAGGCGAACCTGTAACTAATCGTGTTCCCAATCCGTAACCATCAATTTGCGCTCCAGCACCTTTTAACCTGACAATTTCCCATTCGTCCAAGTCGCCACTGGCAAAAATTGGCACACCGGGAAGGAGCGATCGCACCTGTTTTGATAAGGTAACTAAATCTCCTGAGTCCAATCTCACTCCTGTTAATTGCATTTCCCCGGAATTTACTTTTTCGGCCAAACGCCCCGCAGCAGCAATGGTATCGTAAGTATCAATCAGCAATGGCGCACCCGGAAAATATCGATGAAATGCACTAAAAGCCTGTTCTTCAGTGCCTTCTATTGCTGACAACGCCATCACCAGGGCGTGTGCCATCGTACCACTCGGCTTTTGTCCTAGTTGTAGCGCTGCTAACACATTAGAAGTGGAATCTAAGCCACCTGCCAATGCCGCCCGTGCCGCCCACAAAGACCCTTGGGGACTAAATGCTCGTCTTGTGCCAAATTCTAAAAGTGTTGCTTGCTCTCCCGCTACATCCCGCAATCGTGCTGCTTTTGTGGCAATTAAAGTCTGGTAATTAATCGTATTCAGCAGGTAAGTTTCTACTAGTTGCGCTTGCCAAAGTGGTGCTTCCACTCGCAACAGTGGCTGATTGGCAAAGACGGCTGTTCCTTCTGGTACTGCCCAAACATCACCCGTAAACTTTCCCTCAGCTAAAAGTGACCAAAAGCGATCGCCTGCGTGAGCAAAAATTCCTGTTGCCTTTAATGCCGCAATTTGCGCGGAACTAAAACGGATTTTGGCTAAATATTCCAATGCCTGCGTCAGCCCCATTGCAATTAAATAACCAAAACCCTCTGGCAATCTTCTAACAGACAATTCAAAGCTTGCCCGTCGTTGTTCTATACCTTCGCCTGTGTAACAAGCTGCCATTGTCAACTGGTAAAGGTCGGTTAGCAAGCTGTAATTATCCGCAGAAACGTTTAGTTCCTGATTCTGCTGATGCTGTTTATATACATAGTCCAAATCTGGCAAAGTTGTCATGCAAGAGCTTCCTTACAAGATGCTTCTGTATTTATGGTAGTATTTACCATAAATAATGTCAACTCCCGGCAAGTATATTTTCTGAGATTGCCGTAAAACAGTAGATTTATCCGTAAATTAATACTAACTTTATCAAATACTTAATCTTTTTTAATAGTAATAGCTAGCAATAATGTTAATTGGATAAGGTGGCTAATGAAAGGAAACAATATCCTGTTAAAGGAAGTTTGTGTGTCAGCCTCTTTCCCCGGCCGGGGTTGAAGAAATAATTATGTTACAATTAGAATCAAAGAAGAAATTTTGGTTTTTTGACAAGCTAAAGTATTGCAAAGTTATCTGAATAAACATTTCATATATTCTCAATATATTGAGAATATGAGCAAGCTTTGAATATCAGTATTAGAGTATAAGTATCACCATTAAATGGACTCGAAAATAAGGAGTCAAAGTATTATGGCTATTTCGCAAATCATTGCTAACATCACACAGTATATTTCTGAAGCTGCAATGCGGATTTTTGGCCCTACGGATGATGCTTATCCTGCTATTGGCATACAACCTTTTACAGGTGAGCCTTACGATAAGCGTAGAGATGATACTTGGTAAGTGTTGATAAAGAATACAATACTCAAAATTCAGAATAATTCAGAATAATTTAGAATACAGACGAGGGGATTCAGCAGATGATTTATTCGTCTACACTGATTGAGCTTGTAGGTTGAAATTGAAGTTAGCGAATCTCAAACTGTTATTGGCTTTTTACCTCGTCATTACGTGCACATATTAGTCAGGTAATTGCGTATCCTTTGCTGATTCCTTTTTCGGTAGACTGAATCCTTATATCTTTTTTTATATTTACCCCCCTGTAGTCCCCTTTTGCCAAAGGAAAACTACAGGGGGGTTTCATAACGCGTATCTTTATACAGGATTAGTATCAATACGGTTCGGTTAACAAGTTATCTGTTGAGGTGAACTGTTTTTGAGCAGAGGGAGAAGAGAAATTACTTAATAAGAATCCTCTTCCCTCTCCTGCTTATCCGAACCGTATTGCGATTGCACATTTATTGTAATTGCTAAATTGAAAGAATAATTATGAAGAAATTATCGCTTTATACCATTTTTTTTAAAAAATAAAATAATTTTCTAATTTTTCGGTAAATTTTCTGTGAATTTTTTATAGCTATTTTTTCATTATTGCTGCTTTACATAGCAAGATAATCAATAAAATTTTAATGAAATCAGTCAGTAAATTTACTTGTTTAAAAAAAAAAGAACTAATTTAATATTGACGGCGAAATAAATGGATTTACTGAGATGAAAGTTACTACAATTGCTTCTATTCTTTTGACTGGAATGGGAGCTACTGTTATTGCAACCTCTGCACCAGCTTCGGCTGCAACTTTTGGTTTTCAAAATATTCTAGGAGGTAATACTGTTGGTGATGCTTTTGCTAAAGATTTTTCATTTGATGTAACTGACAATGGAGGTGGAACAGTTCTCTTCAAATTTTTAAATAAGGCTTCTTATACTTCTTATAACCCAGCGTTGAAACAGGTCGCTTTTAGCCTTGACAATAGCGTATCTAGTCTTTTGTCTAACATCAAGCTGAATGTAAATAATACTGGTAACGTTCTGTTTGAAGAAAGTACTAAAAATTTACCGCAAAGTAACAGCATTTCTGGATGGAATATTACAAACTTTGGTGCAGATCCAGACGGTGGTAACTCCAAAGCAGTACAATCTGGAGAATCTTTAGGTATTACATTTACTGCTAACTACAGTGCTGTTCTTGCAGCCATCAATGCTGGTACGTTGAAGCTAGGTATCCATGTAGGCAGTCTTCCAAACGGTGCTAGTGATAGCTATTATAATAGTGTACCAACTCCTAGGACACCAGTTCCTGAACCATCTATTTTGTTTGGAGCAGGTTTAGCTTTTGGACTTGCTACCTTGTTCAAAGGGAATCATGATAAAAAGTGGAAACAAGAAAAAATCAAAGCTTAATTATCAGTTTTGTTTTCTCTTTTATTAATCCTTAAAACTTAAAAAATGAGTAATATCAGGGCGTGAGAAAAACCTCACGCCTTTTTATTTAAACTTTTTTCCCACCGCCTGTTAATAGTTCCAGAATGACTCCATTTGTCCAGCCGAAGCCAACTTCGTTAGAACTATATCCAAAACAGATTTCGTCGGAAACGTTGGCAGAACAACGCTCAACATCATATTTCTCAACTAGGGTATTATGACGCTCGAATTCTTTAATTACCATTGCTAGAAATTTGTTGGCAATGCGATCGCCTTCTGTATGAAACCCATAACGGTGAAGTCCCTGGACGGCAATAAACGTCAACGGTGCCCAACCGAAAGGAGCGTCCCACTGGTTCCCGGTGACACGAGTACTGGTAAAAATTCCGCCTGGGGCTTCAAACAAAGAGAGGTTTTCCGCGACGCGCTGGGCTTGGGCTTGAGAAGCAATTCCTAGCCATAGGGGATAGAACGTAGTAGCAAATTCGTAACCGCGGCGTTTTCCACTCTGGAAGTGGTAATCCAAATAAAGCCCCTGTTCTTCATCCCAGAGACAGCGATCAATACGATCGCGGCGGATATCTGCACGATCGCGCCATTGTTTTTGCAGTTCTGCGTTCCCAAAAATATTGTGGATTTGCCCCAAGTCTTGTTCTACCTGATACAGCAAACTGTTGAGGCACACAGGAGCATAGTGGAGGATATCAGCACTGAAAGGGCCAAAGCGGTTGGTGATATCAAAACCGGACTCGCGCATGGTGCGATCGCCCTTGTAAAATAGGTGCGTCAGTTCGTCTTTTTCCCGGTTGTAGTAAAGACTAACGTCATAATCATCAACTTCAAAAGTTTTATAGTACTCCTTGACGCGATCGTAGTGGCTTTTTCCTTCATCATCCCGCTCAGAGAACAAAACTTCTGGCGCAGGGCCTTCTCCAAAAGCATAGAATCGGGATAAGCCTGTTGCCGGATTCAGGTGAGGCGGTACTACCCAGTAATAATAAAACTGTTCTAGGATCGGTATGGTTGACTTTAACCACTCTTCATCCTGGGTGTGCTGGAATAACGCCAAAACCATCATGCTGAGGACGGGGGGTTGCGATCGCGACAGCATATAAGTCCGGTTGGAATTCAGAACAGTTCCGTAATGCTGCACCTGGTACAACAACTGATCAACTTGGCTTTGTGCTATCTCCCATTCTTCGTCGTGCAAAAGCCCCAGTAATATAAAGTAGCTATCCCAGCCATACATTTCGTTAAAGCGCCCACCTGGAACAACATAAGGCCCTGGTAGGTATAGTAACCCATGCTCTTTAATCGCTTCCGCTTCAGTTGGCAAAGTGCGAATTTGCAGCCGTTGCATATCCTTGGAAGATAGCGATCGCTCCAATATACTCTGAATGTTGGGACAATCTTCTGAGGGTGAAATGTAGACGATCCAAGGAGTATCACTTTTATGGTCTAGTTTGGTATCTTTGGCAGATTGTAATAAGTGTTCGTGCGATCGCGTTAAGGTTTTCCAGGTTTTTTTGATATGGGCCCGCAGGGTGTCTATCTGCGTGGTGGTAAGTGTTGGGGTGATCATAATTCAGAATTTTTTTTAACGCAAAGGGACGCGAAGAGAATCGCAGAGGTACGCAGAGGTTTTAGGAGATTTTCTCTGCGTAGGGTAGATTTATGTTTTTACTCGGCACTACTAATTAATAGAGCGACTGGGAAATGGGCGAGGGCTGATCCGATAGATAGGGTTTGTGTAATTTGTAAGGGTTGTTGAGTAAGGACGTTTTTCCAGGTGGAGGGAGTTCCAGGGGGTAATAACAAGTGCGTATCTTTCCATATTGACTCGCCCAAGGGGTTTTCTCCTGGTTGGATGAGGCTTGTTAAAAAGCGAGGGGCGATCGCGATCGCTGTTTGATTGCCTTCCCGTCGCGCAAAGGCAATTATGTGATTGGCGTAGGTTCCCTGAACTTCTAAGGGGAGATAGTCACCGTCCTGGAATAATAAGACATAGTTTGCTCTGGCTTGGAGTAATTGAGCCGTTAAAAACAGTTTGATTCTACCGTCGGTTTTATCACTCAACAATTCTTGAATCAAAGCCAGAGTGTCGGTTTTCACCTGTTCGCGGATGGCGCTTAAGTAGGTGCGTCGCTGTTCAAAATCTACCGGGCGGCGGTTATCTGGATCGACTAGGCTTAGTTCCCAAAGTTCTGTTCCTTGGTATACATCGGGTACGCCGGGGGCGGTAATCTTCAATAGAGTTTGGGAAAGGGAATTGAAGATACCATACTCTGCAATTCGCTGTTGAAAGGGACGAAAGGTTTCTAGAAATTCGCCGGAGAGGGAAGGGTCGAGTACTTTCTCAATAAAGGAGGTGCAAGCTTCTTCATACTCGCTATCAGGCCGCAACCATGCTGTATGCACTTTCGCTTCTCGAATTGCCTTAATTATATAGTCTTTCACCCGTTCCACGAAGGACGCATGTTCGTGTTCTGCAAAGGGAAACGCCCCTACTAAGGTTTGATAGAGAAAATACTCGTCGTTGCGATCAGGCATAGCGAACCCGTGGCGATGGCTACGATGTCCTCGATTCATGGCACTCCAGGTATTTACCTGCTGATCCCATTCATCGGGGATTTCTGAGAGGATATTCAATCTGGCCCGCACATCTTCGCCGCGTTTGGTGTCGTGAGTGGCTGTGGTGTTCATTGTGTGAGGCCAGGTTTCTTGATGCTGTTTGTTAAAGGCATGAAATTTGGCTAAGTCAATGCCAAAATGTCCAGGATTTCCCCCCACTTCATTCAGCGACAGCAACCGATTGTAAACATATAATGTAGTGTCTTCTACGCCTTTTGCCATTAACGGGCCACTGTATTGCTGCATCCGCAAGACAAAATATATCCACTGTTCGCGTTCTGTTTGAGTCAGAGAATTATCAAACTCTAGCAGCATTAACTTTTCAATAAAGGTCAGTTCGTTTTGCAATAAGGGCGCTTGTTCTTTGGCTTGATCAATTACTTTCTGAATAGTAGCGCGATCGCTTTCTCCAATTCCATCAGGTGTAATGTAGGTGCGGTAAATCGGGAAGAGTGTCAAAACTTCGGCGATCGCTCTTTTTAATCCATTCAGCGTAAAATCATTGCCATAGCGATATTTGCTGGAAACATTCTTTAATAAAAGTGCCAGATTGTCAATATCACCTGCTAAATTCTTTTCCAAGATCAGGTGTTTTTTATCCTTTACTACTGAGGCATAATCTACTCTAGAACTGATAAAGTTCTGATAAATTTTATCGAAGGATGCTTCATTTTCTGTTTGACAAAACACGCCATTTACATAGTTGAGAAAGTCATAACCAGAAGTACCTTCAATTGCCCAGTTTTCCGGCAATTCTTCGGTGAGTTCTAAAATCTTTTCGACGGTGATATAAACATCTCCCGTCTTTTCTCGCAGCCTTTCGAGATACTGAATTGGGTTATAAAGTCCATCAATATGATCGATTCGTAAACCAGTAAATTTGCCTTCTTCAACCAGTTTCTGAATTAGGCTATGGGTATTATTAAAAACCCGCACTTCTTCAACTTTAACGGAAATCAGTTCATTAACAGTAAAGAAACGGCGGTAGTTCATTTCCTCCGCGCCAACTTTCCAAAAGGCAAGGCGGTAAAACTGGTCATTCAGTAATTCATCTAGGAGGTTAAAGCTTTCTGAATTACCGGGTTCTCCATTAAAAGTTTCGATATTTTCGTCAATGAACTCGCGGATGGTGTCGTTTGTGGTGTATAGTTCCCAAAGCAATCCTTTAATAAATGCGATTTGGTCTTGTCGCTGTTTTCCTGCAACTTCTGAGGGTACACTTTTGAGAATATACAGAATCCCCAATAGCTTAATAAAATCAGGATGATTGCGTCCCAGAGTGCGGGTGAGTTTGCCTAAATTATGAGTAATAAATTTTGTGTAAGACTCTAACCGCAGTGGCAGTTTTAAGCTGTAATAGTTGACAGTTAAACCGCTTTCTTCGTATTGCAGTTGAATGTGTCCGTTTTCCAGGGATGCACCATAGAAATCTCCCAGCAACGGCGCGAGAATTCGCTCTTGGCGATCGCCAAAGGGAGCATTCCAAGAAAGATCGAAGTAGTCGGTATAGCTGGAATCTGGGCCGTGTTCCAATACGTCCATCAAGTAATCGTTTTCGCTGCTATAAGCCATGTGGTTTGGCACAATATCTTGTAACCAGCCCATACCAAGGGATTGAATTTCAGCAGCTAATGCATCAAAAGATTCATTAGTTCCCAATTCTGGGTTAAGTTGAGTTGCATCTACTATATCGTAGCCGTGCGTACTCCCGGATCGTGCTTTGAAAATGGGGGAAGCATATAAATCGGAAATACCTAAATCTGCTAGATAAGCTGCGATCGCTTTGGCGTTGTCAAAGCCAAACTGAGGTGTAAACTGAATTCGATAAGTTGCGGTGGGAATTCGCATGGTTTTTTTAGTGGGGAGTGGGGAATGGGGAGTAAGGGGGATGTAGCTTTAGCTTCCCGCAGGGTGGGAGATGAGGTTTTGAAGGTAAACGCTAAACCTTTTAGAGGATGTTTGAAAAGTCCTCTTCTAGGTAGTGAAACGTTCTAGATCCCCCTAAATCCCCCTTAAAAAGGGGGACTTTGATTCCGGTTCCCCCCTTTTTAAGGGGGGTTAGGGGGGATCAATGAGTGCCTAACATCACAGCCAACCATTTTTTAAACAACTTAACTTTTTTACTCGATCGTTGAGCCTTGTTGCTTGAACCTTAAGCTTTATTGCTCGAACCTTAAGCCTTATTGCTCGAACCTTAAGCCTTATTGCTCGAACCTTAAGTCTTATTGCTCGAACCTTAAGCCTTATTGCTCAAACTTTAAGTCTTATTGCTCAAACTTTAAGCCTTATTGCTCGAACGTTCAGGTTATAAGGCTGAAACTTTAAGTTCTAACTCTCCCTCTTATCCTTTTTCATAGAGTACTAAACTATTAGGTTGCAATTTGAATTCTTGGCCTACAGACAGATGTTCAGGAGCTTCAGAACCATGCCCAGACCATGAGGTATCAACAGAGTCTAACAATTTATTAGCATTTTGCTCAAACGGCAGAGTCACTGTCACTGGAGACGAATTGAAATTCATCACAAATATTAGTTCAGTTGATTCGCACCAACGACGCACGACTACCACCTGTTTATCTTCATCGCTAGTCGCTTTAATGGAGTTGCGGTCTTGATTTAAAAGTGCTGGATGCGTCTTGCGTAAATTAATTAACTGGCGATACCAATCCCACAGAATCTTGTGCTTACCTTCATTACGTAATTCCCAGTTGAGTTTAGACTTTAGGAAAGTTTCTGACGATTCGGGATCTGGGGGATCATCTGCGAAGTGAAATGCTTCAAATTCTTGTTTGCGTCCGGCTCGAACTGCTTGAATTAAATCTGGATCGGAGTGGCTGACAAAGTAAATGAAGGGTGCTGTTTCGCCGTATTCTTCTCCCATGAACAACAGGGGTAAATTGGGTGATAGTAGCACAGCGCCAGCAGCTAACTTTAATCCCTCAAAAGAGATTCGCTGGCTGAGGCGTTCTCCTTTCATTTGATTGCCGATTTGATCGTGATTCTGAATACAGATTGTAAATTGTGATAGGGGGCGATCGCGGCAAGATACGCCATGAAAACGCTTACGGTGTGGTGCGTACTTCCAATCGTAGACAAAAGTATCTTCATAAGCTTTTGCCAACTGAGCCACTTGCCCAAAGTCTTGATAATATCCTTGGCGATCGCCTGTCAACAGTGCGTGCAATGAATGGTGAAAATCATCACTCCACTGGGCATCAATTCCATATCCACCCAATTCTACCGGACGAATTATTTGCGGATTATTCTGGTCACTTTCGGCAATTAGATGGCGTTTCCATTTTTGCCCTTGTTGTGAAAAATGATGAACTGCTTCCGCCAGTTCCCACAGAAAATGCTTTGCCCCCAAGTCGTAAATGGCTTGAATGGCATCCAGCCGCAATGCATCTATGTGGAACTCGCGCAACCAGTAAAGCGCATTTTCGATAAAATAATTTCGCACACCCTGACTATGGGCATCGTCGAAATTCAGCGCTTCGCCCCAAGGTGTTTTATAGGTTTTAGTAAAGTAAGGCGCGAACTGACTCATATAGTTGCCTTCTGGCCCAAAGTGGTTATACACCACATCCAGCACTACGGCAATTCCGTTTTGGTGGCAAGCATTTACAAGTTCCTTTAGATCGGCTGGGCTACCGTAGGAATTTTGCACAGCATAAGGATAAACGCCGTCATAACCCCAGTTGCGGTATGTTAGTGAAGCTTCAATATGGGCATCTCCCGGAAACTGGGAGATGGGCATAATTTCAATGGCGTTAATTCCCAGTTCTTTCAAATCCGGTAAGCGGGGAATAATAGCGGTGAAAGTTCCTTCAGGCGTCAAAGTCCCAACATGGAGTTCATAGAAAATCATCGACTCCACAGGAATTCCAGTCCACCCTTCATCAGTCCAATCAAAGTGTTGATCGACAATTTGCGACGGCCCATGCACCCCTTCAGGTTGATACTGCGACGCAGGATCGGCAAAAGCGTCTTGCCCATTTAAGACATACCGATAAAGCGTGCCTGGATACACATCGTTGACTTTCGTTTGCCAGTATCCCTCAGACTGAGGTTTGAGCGGAATTAACTGCTGTTCAGGTGTCAAAATTTGTACTGTAACACCATCTAATAGAGGAGACCAAACTGTAAATTCGCACTCTCCGTCACCCAAGTAGTTAGCACCAATTCTCACGCAGTATCCTCCCATCAGTTCCAGTTTGTTGTGCCGAATCGTGGCGCAATCGCAAATGTCATTGATTGCACAATGTTTACAAACACGCCAGATAGCATAATGGTTGGTCTAGCAGAGTTTTAGCTAGCACCTGGAGGCGGATTTTTGACCAAAACAAATTCTCTCTAATGACAAATGTTAAGGAAATGACGTAGAAAAAACGGAGCATTCGTAAGCTAGCACAGCGATGTATCCCTACGGCTTGCAGCTACCATCCACACAGTAGGCCGATTGATATGTATTGGAACGCTTACCAAATATGGTGTAGCGATTATCGCGGATTTGTTCGTAAAAGCGATCGCCTGCCCATTTCATGCCCGGTAAGGCTCGATAAGCGTCTACAAAAATACTTCCTGCTGGCAATAATCGCCCAATTTCTTCAGCCGCATCACTACCTTGCCAACGTCTCTGAGGTTCATTGGCATCAATTAAAATCATCCCCTGTTCACAGTCTTGGGTTGTAATTCCCCACCGTAAAAGTGTCTGCTCATCTTGCATAGGACTGTAGCGAAACAGCTTTCCTTGGTCTAAAGTTTCTAGCGATCGCACTAGAGTAACGCAGAGATTACAATTCCCATCGTAGATTACGTAGTAATTCATAAAAATAACTGAGTTGGCAGATGTGTTTAAATACAACTTTGGTATTCTAGCTTAAAAAACCGTAGCGATCACTCTTGCCTGAGTAAAGCTGTGCTAAATAATGTGATTCACCTCAGCTAAAACAAAATTTAATTTTTTAAACTGCAAAGCAAATTTAAATCATATTTAGCACCGAATGTCCTTGCCTGGTTATTGCTTATGATCAACTTGTTTCATAAGCTGACTCAATCATTATCAGTAATTTTGCAAGATCAACTGGTTTTCTAATAAAATATTCTATATTCAAAGAACTTGCTAATTCCTCTATATCTCCATAAGCGGTTACTAAAACAATAGGCAAATCAATCTTTTGCGCCTTTAATTGTTGATATACTTCAATTCCTGTTAGTTCAGGCATTCTATTATCTAAAATTAACAAATTAGGTTTTCCTTGAGCTATTTTTGCAATAGCTTCTTTACCATCTTTTGCTTGCTCTACTATCCAGCCTTCTTCAAGTAAAAAAGCTAACAGCATTCTACTATCTTCATCATCATCTGCAATTACTACTTTTCGTTTTTTTAAATCATTAAGTTTCATACTTTGTGGTTATTTGCTAACGGTAGATTAAAAATATAGGCTGCCTGAACTGTTTTAGAAATACCTAATGCCGGAATTGTGCGAAAACTTACTGTTGCTAATTCAGAAGTGTGGATTTTATCTACTTTTACTTCTACTGTTGTGCCTATATCTGCACGTTCAAAAGCTTGTAAAAAAAAAACTAAACAGCTTACGCAAAAGGCTTTTTTTATCAGACATTACCGTGATTGGTTCCTGCCAAAAGGTAACAACTTCAACTTTACGGATTGTGATTTCAGTTGAAAGGAGGTCTATAAGATCCTGGATACATTCAGTGAGTGATACAGGCTGGTTTACTCCTGTCTCGAATGACGCAAGATTCCGCCAAGTATCTGCACGGCGACGAAAAATTTGAATTGAGTTTTCAGCTTGTTGAAGTAGTTGCATTGCATAGTCTAACCGATTAACAACTACCATCCGAGATACAACTTCAAGTTTTAATCGTGCTGCATTATGTGATTGAATGATATCTTGACGCAGTTCTTCTAGTGGTTGATAGTCATCAGGATTTGATGCTAGTATCCGACGAACATCTTTTTCTAACTTAGTAATCAACAACTCAGCTTCAATACCGTGAGAGGCACATATCAATATTTCTTTTAACCGCTTATGAGCATCTGCACTACGCACAGAGATGCTAATTACTCCGACAATTTCCTGTATATCATTACGCAGAGGAATTCCCTGACAAGCAAATGGATGAAATCCCTCAATAAAATGTTCTGTTGATACGATTTGTACATAATCTTTTTCAGCTAATGGTGTACCAATACCATTAGCACCGGCTACGGCTTCTGATAATAAGGTACCGTGGGCAGGAAATGGTTCTGGGCCATGAATGGTTTCCTTATCACCTATGATATTTAGGAGAATTGCCTCTTGGTTACTTAACATTACTGCATGACGTTCTGTTCCCGCAGCTTGTGATAGGATGCGTCCATAGGGTTGAACTACATTAATTAGATAACTATGGGAATCTAATAAACGTTCAGTTTCTAGGGTTGAGAGTTTCTCTACTTGTAAAGCACGAGAGTTTGCACCTTGACAGTGTGATCTCTCCCAAGCACGATAGATATCTGAGCGCAATTTTTCAGCCACAATCGCACCAGTTGATCTATATATTCTTCCTGCTTCTAAGGCATCACTTGCTAAATGTGACATGGCGTTAAAAGGACTTGCCTGAAATATACTTAGGTTGTTAGGCTGTTTTATGATAGTGTATTTAAAACTATATTGGCTTATGTAAATTAGGCGTTGAAACTTTTATAATTCTATTAAGATTTCTAAAACGGCTGAATACCGATTATATTAATTTACTCTAGTTGCACGCTTAGGATTTTATGCGATCGCTAAGTTCTCAGTGATAGTTGCAAGAAAAATTGCACACCCACCTCTATAGGTAACATTAGCTTGGCTACGCGCTCAAAACGGCGTGATTATTCAGCTCGTTGGGGCACGTAAATTAACGCAGTTTCAAGATAACTTAGCTTCTTTTAGATGTCACTCTTTTGCTACAAAATTTGCAACATTTAAATGAAGTGAGTCAAATTAAACTGGGTTTTCCCTATGAGTTTTTGCAGAATGATGTAATTAGCGATGCCTGCGGTGGGCTGCGCCTACGCCTTTTCAGTAGCATATTAAATACCATAGTAAACTACCGTATTTAACTAATAGTAATAAACTTTAACATATTCAGACATTAATTCAATCCATCGTCAGAGAGTTTCGGACAACCAATCAATTCTGTAAAGTTAGATTTAAAAGGCATTAACAACGAAGAATCATGAGCGATAACAGCATTACATCACGTTTGTACCCTACCCGCATTGACATTCCCGCCGAAGCGCGAGTGCAAATCGTGGTACTTCTCAACAAAACTTTGGCAGCTACTTCTGATTTGAAAACCCAAGCAAAGCAAGCGCACTGGAATGTTAAAGGTACTGACTTTTACCAGTTACACTTATTATTTGATGAACTTGCTGGGGAATTGGAAGGATACATCGATATGGTCGCTGAACGCGTTACAGCTTTAGGCGGATACGCTTTTGGAACAGCCCGCGCCGCAGCTAGTAATTCAATTTTGCCAGAATATCCCTTAGATATTTTGGATGGCAAAGATCACGTAACAGCCTTATCAGATCGTTATGGATTCTATGCTAAACATCTCCGGGAAGCGATCGATAAAACTGATGAATTAGGCGACCTCGATACCGCTGACCTTTACACCGAAATTTCCCGCACCATTGACAAACGACTCTGGTTCTTAGAAGCTCATCTACAAGTAGCAGAAATTAAGGCAGAGAATGGCAAAGCGGCTACTACTAAAACTCAAAAGATCCCTGCTGGTGTAAAATAAGCACTTCTGAGAAAAGTAGTCTTTCTTAAATTCTAATAGTATCTTTTTGGTAAGTACGTCACTTTTAAGTGCGTACTTTTCTTTTATATGTATATACTTTACTATTGAAATAGTTCAAAACTAGGTCGAAAATTTTTAGAATATCTTCGACAAGCGATACATCAAGATTAATCTGAAACTTGAATAAGTTATTAGGTTACTGGAAATTTATCCTAATTCCATTCCTAACTTTTGTACAGACGCAATTAATCGCATCTCTAAATACTCATTAACATCGAGGTAAATATATGTCTCAAAATACAATTAGCCATCTAATTCATGATAGAAACGCCCGTGGTCACGCTAAAATGGGCTGGCTCGACAGTTATCACACATTTTCCTTCGGTAGTTTTTACGATCCGAACCGCATGGGATTTCGCTCTCTGCGAGTGATTAACGACGATCGCATCGCCCCTGGTGCTGGATTCCCTACCCACAGCCATCGTGATATGGAAATCCTCACTTATGTCTTAGAAGGTGCTGTAGAGCATAAAGACAGCTTGGGTACTGGATCGGTAATTCGTCCCGGTGATGCACAGATTATGAGTGCTGGTACTGGAATCAGTCACAGTGAATTTAATCCTTCGCAAACTGAACCACTACACTTGCTACAAATCTGGATTCTTCCCGATGAAGAAGGATTAGCACCAAGATACGAACAAAAAGCTTTTCCTCTGGAAGAAAAGCGCGGCAAATTACGCTTAATTGCTGCTAAAGATGGGCGCGATGGTGCTGTGACAATTCACCAAGATGTTGATTTATACACATCTGTTTTAGAGTCAGGTGATGTTGTTAATTATCAAGTCAAATCTGGTCGCTATGCCTGGTTACAAATAGCGCAAGGCATAGTTAACTTAAATGGTGAAGAACTCAGAGCAGGCGATGGAGTGCAAATCAACGGCGAAGAACAGCTAGAAATTAGCACCAACATCGGCGGCGAAATCTTGCTTTTCGATTTAGGTTAATTTTAAGTCTGTAGGGTGAGCATTCTAAGCCCAAAATCCCCGGCTTCTTTGAGAAGTCGGGGATCTTGTTTCTACGTGGTTGACCGCTTTAGAGTAATCCATTGCTAAAGTTGCTTTTAGATTTGGCCTCTAATAAACAAATATTAGAGCGGAAGCAAGTGACCAGAAAACACAGCAAATTTTTCTTGAGCAAAAGCAATTTTGTCTTGAAGTCCCGAAAGTTTTGGCAAAGTGCTATTGATCGCTTCTAATCGCGGTATTAATCCTTCTCGATTGGCAATTTGAATCGAAAGTCCAGGACGCGCATTGATTTCTAGTAAAAGCGGCCCTTTTTCGCGATCAATAACGATATCAACCCCAAGATAGCCAAACTCAGTTTTATCTCCTAACTTCGCAGCCATTTCTAAAATAGTTTGCCAATGAGGAATATGGCGATCGCATAACGGATGTCCCGTTTCCGGATGATTGTCAATGTAGCGGTTGTTTTGAATCCCAGCCAAAGTCCTGCCAGTAGCGAGATCAATGCCAACGCCAACGCCACCTCTGTGTAAATTTGCCTTGCCGTCGGAAGCTCGTGTTGGCAGGCGCAACATTGCCATTGCCCACTCGTGCCGGAACATTGGCTCTATTCAACAAAAATGCTGCTATTTGTGGGGTCGATTCTTCTTTTCTCAGGTTTCTACCAATCGTCTGAACCCGAATGTCATCTGTCTGGAGAGCTAATTGATAGATTCCAGGACTTACGCAACTGGAACAAATAGCGAGCGGGGCGTAGCCCTACCACACGACAATTTAAATCAAACCAAGCACATAGGAATACTTGGGCGTTTTAGTTGCTGAATTAAAT
>NZ_JACJSI010000098.1 GCF_014698065.1 Nostoc flagelliforme FACHB-838 | reverse complement strand
ACCTCAGCCAGTCTTCCAGAACGAGAAGGAGCGAAAAAAGTTCTCAACCGAGTTCACAATACAGGCAGTCAGGTAAAACGTTTAAATCTTATTTGGATGGACGGCGGATACCGTGGTGAAGAATTTATGCGTTGGGTGATGGATATGTTTCGCTGGATTGTGGAAATTGTGCTTCGACCATTGGAAAAGAAAGGTTTTGTCCATTTACCAAAGCGCTGGGTTGTTGAGCGAACTTTTGGTTGGCTTAACTGGTGTCGACGTTTAAGTAAAGATTATGAACGACTACCAGAAACCTCTGAGACTTTTATTTACATTGCGATGATCCGGATTATGGTCAGGCGACTGGCATAATTTTTAACTCGCTTCGACTTTTAAAACATCCTCTAAGAGGCTGTAAGGGTTTGAAGGCATCAGTTAATGGAAGTATTAAGAAATAATTAATTTTCTTCTCTTTGCGTTTTACTCTGCGGGAAGCCACTTCTCTACGAGACGCTTTGCGAATTGCTTTTGGCTCGTTGTAACTATACGAACTTGCGATCGCATCTGGCAGACAATAACTACAGCATTTGCGATCGCCACTAACGAATTGATTGACTTTCTCAGACAAACTGCTGAACAAATTTTTGAGGGGAATTTAACCCTTAATCTAGAAGCTAGCCGCGAACAGATAAAGTCCTGCTCGGATCAGGATGGTTCCTATGTATAATTCACAGGGTCTGCCATTAGCTACCAAATCATTACAGAAAGAAATGGCGATTCCTGAGAATGTATTTCGCAGCCAAGACAAGGCGCTGAGTTTGTGATTAAGATGCCCCTGAACTAGGATATATCAGCATAATTCGTCATTTCCTTAGCTAAATACCTCTACTTCTTCTGGAATCTTCATTTTGTCGAGAATTCCCCAGATTTCTTGTAGCATCGGCTCTAAGCCGGTGCGAGTAACTGCTGAAATCACAAAAACCGGGGAGTAGGAAAGATGATTAAGTTGGGTAGCTAACGCCTCCAAATCGACCGTTTCTCGATCAACTGCATCAATTTTGTTCAGCGCCAAAATTTGCGGACGTTCTGCTAAACCCCGTCCATAAGCTTGTAATTCTTCCTTAATTGTGTTAAAATCTCTGACCACATCATCACTAGTGGCATCAATTAGGTGAAGTAGGACTCGCGTGCGCTCGATGTGACGCAAGAAATCGTGTCCCAGCCCTGCACCATGAGCCGCTCCTTCAATTAGTCCGGGAATGTCGGCGAAAACAGTACCATCGCCAGTAGGTTTTCGCACTACACCCAAATTTGGGATAAGGGTAGTGAAGGGATAGTCTGCGATTTTGGGACGTGCTGCTGATAAAGATGAAATTAGAGTGGATTTACCAGCATTTGGTAAGCCAATAATCCCCACTTCTGCCAAAAGTTTTAACTCTAAACGCAGCTGCTTTATTTCCCCTGGTAATCCTGGAAGGGCATATTCTGGGGCGCGGTTACGGTTACTCAAGAAATGCTGATTTCCTAGTCCACCTTTACCACCTTGGGCAATCAGCAAAGTCTGCTTGGGTTCAGTTAAATCCCCCAGCAATTCGCCAGTTTCAGCATCATAAATAGTTGTACCGCAAGGGACTTCGATAATTAAATCCTTTCCTCCTGCTCCAGTGCAGTTACTTGGCCCACCACGAGTCCCTTTTTCTGCCTGAAAGCGATGGTTGTATCTGAAGTCCAACAAAGTTTGTAGGTTTTCATCAGCAACGAAAAATACCGAACCGCCTTTTCCTCCATTACCACCAGAGGGGCCACCAGTCGGCACGTACTTCTCTCGCCGGAAGGCGACAATACCATCGCCACCCTTACCGGCTTCAACTTCAATTTTTGCTTGGTCGATAAATTGCATACTTAAATAATAATGAGAAGTGAGGAGTTAGGAGTTAAAAATTATAACTCCTCACTCTTAACTCTAACTAAATATATGGTGAAACATCTTCACCACATTTATCTGCTAGATAAGAAAGGGCACGGAAACGTAAGCCCACCAGTTGCTCATACAACGGGTTAATTTTACACATCGGCGGGATGTGGACAATCTTGCGTCCAAATAGGGTAACATCTCGCTCAAAGGGACATTGGGAGGGAATCATTTTACACAAAAAGCGGGCTACTCTTGGGTCTTGGATATCTAGCCCATCTAGCCAGTCTCGCAAGGGGTGTAGTGCATCAATTTGACGCTTTGTAAGCCCAGTGCTGGCGATAGTGGGGGTGATTTGATCTGGGTGTTCCAGTGTGTGGCGAAGGGCTTCTAATAAATTCTCTGGCTGTTCTAAGGCTTGGCAGAACTGATGCAGAACCTCATCTTCGCTGGGAGAATAAGTACCATCTGCGATCGCTACCATGATCGCTGTCCTTAAGAAGTTTTCCGCACCTGGTGTACCTTTACCCATGACTGCGGCTAATTCTTCTGGCGTAATTACCTCTAGTGAGTCCCATTGAATCTTAGGAGCTAATTCATTTTTGGTCATGCTGGCAATTAATTCCTGTTCTTGGGCATCAAAATTACCATCTGCCCAAGCAATGGTGAGCAGCCCACGCAACCAAGCGGCAATCTGTTCGCTGCTGTAGGGAGATTGAACGGTACTTGTCATAAACTCATGTCTCAAGCTTTCCTCAGTCACTACTAAGCTACCCTACCCAGCGACTATGAAGATAGTGGGGTAGCACAGAAAAATCAAGAAAGTGCGTAGGCTTCGCCGCCTCAATAAATAAAGCAAATAGATTTTCAAATCGCAACAGTCGATCTTGGGGTAAAATCCATTGAGACTAATCTTGAGAATTTTTTCTACTAAAACTGAAAAGGACGATTTAATCGTGTTGTGGAGGTATTGATGAATAAAACCAAAGTTCACCTCGGCATCATTCAAGAAACACTACTAATTCCCCTCTGGGCTAAAGCTTGTGAGCTTCAGGCAGCAGATCCAATAATAGTAGACCCGAAATCATCTGAGATTCTTGCAGCGATTGACTACGAATTTGATAAATTTACTACTGCTAAATCTTCTCAGATAGGCTGTTGTTTACGAGGAACTATCCTCGACAACTGGGTACGTACCTACCTTAATCAACATCCACAAGGTTCCGTTATCGAGATTGGTGCAGGACTGAACACACGCTTTGAGCGAGTAAATAACGGCAAGGTTTGCTGGTTTGACATAGATTTACCGGATGTCATGGTTCTGCGACGACAGTTTTTTGAGGAAACAGAACGCCGTAGTTAAATTAGGTTAACTCTAAATAATTAAGGTATAGATAATGTTTTTATTTGGCATTGAGCATGAAGTCGCTTTTCTAAACAAAGAAGGGAAATTTGCTGCTTTTTCTCACACAAAATTTGCTGATTTAAATCAAATTATCGAAAAGCTACCTACATACCCCAGTGATTATCCTCAACTACGCGTTGGCGATGCAGGTATTAAGATGAAGAGGTGGTATATTGAGGGATTTGAAAGATTTGCGGATTCTGATGAGGTGATAGACTGTCATGTTAAAGGTATTGAAATTAGAACGACTATACATTCTAATATTCAAGGCGCTATTACTGAATTGTCAGAAAGTTTTAAGTTGCTACGTGAGGTTGCTGCTAACTTTGGATTATCACCAGTTTTAGTTAGTTTCAATCCCTACAATCCAGCTTTTGAGCCTCAGCCCCCATTAAACCATTATGAAATCAAACAGCTAGAGGCTTATCCTGACGAACAAACTGCTAATATTCACATGGTATCTTATGGGCCAGATTTAAATATTTCAGTGGTAGATTTGCCTACTGAAGATGTAATTGATATTGGGAAAAAGTTAACTTATTATAGTCCCTACATAGTCCCTTTTAGTTATAGTTCTCCTTTTTATAACGGAGGCTTATGGGATGGTTTATCTGTACGAACGTTTATCAGAACCGGAAAAAGGCCAGCTGCCTTGGTTTTTATTGAGAAAAAAGAACAACTGATTAATAGCACACCTTCCTTAACAAAAATTGCCCGGATTCCAGCTGAAGTGGGACGCATCGAATTTAAGGCTTGTGATAGTTGTGATGATTTTTTAATTTATGCAGCTTTGCTGACATTATTGAAAGGTTTGGTATTAGATAAAACCTTGCTGGGTAGAGCAACTATACCTGATGCAGCATTACATCAACTTTCCGCAAAAGAAGCATTTGACAACGAAGATATTTTTGGGAATGCGACAAAAATCTTGCAAGCAGCCGAAGTTGCTTTGGAAGACGATCCAGATATTCATTATTTGACACCATTAAAATTGCTGCTGGCGAAGCGAAAAACAAGATCCCATGAATTAATACAAATGTTCCATCGCCTTAGTTCAATAGAAGATGTAATAAGGCAGACTTATAACTTTTAAAGAAAGTATTTATTTCCTCCTTTATTAAGGAGTTAAGGAGGATATTTATATAATTTGGTACTTTACAAACATTGTCAAAAGTGCATATATATGAAAGTTCTTTGATTGGATAAAGTCGAACTAACTGAACATAATAAATAAAATAGTAGAGTCATTAACTTACCCAGACTAAATCAAGTCGATATACCTAGAGACTGATTTTATTGCAACTAAAGATAGAGGAAACTTCATTCTACAGATTGATGCAGACGTTAGCATTTTAAAAGTAAAAGTATGAATAGGGAACCTGAAAAAAAGAATTTAATTTTGAAATGTAATGATTTTGCTCAAGAATTAAAGTGATATTTGCTTATTATCCCTTACTAATTCTATGCAGAAATACAAAGAACAAAGACAATTTCTTTGTCAGGTTCGTTTATCAAGAACTTTTAGATAGAAGCGGAGCTTGCCAGTTTTATTATTGCTCAAATTGCTAAATAAAGGTATATGCTTCCCTCTTTTAATGAAAGTTCTGCGTTGTAAAAGCTGTTATCGAGGACTTCCAATGAAGATTATTGCTTCTGTTTTATCTATTTTCCGTCCAGTACGTTTTCTAATTGTGGCTTTTACTTGTACCCTAGTATTGTTCTCTAATGCTTTTCCTGCTCTTGCGATCGATAGCTACCAAAGTGATTCTACCGAAGCTACTACACAACTGCTTGACATTCAGGCAAAAACTGACGAAGCCGGTAAAGCACCACCAATAGGATTGAGAAAGACTCAAAAAGAGACTAACGAAGGGCTAAATGAGGTTCAAGGAGCTGCTGATATTGACAAACAGAAGCGTCCAGAAAATTCCCAGAGTTCAACCTCAGTGGAAGAAAATATAAAGAATGCATTGGGGAAAGTTACAGGTAAGAACTAAATTAATAGTTCTGGTAATTGTTCTGTAGTAATGGGTGATTGCGTAATAGCAATCATCCATTACTAATTAGTACTATTAGCCTGGCAACTACAATTTAATTATAAAAATATGTTCACTTTGAGCATCTATATGTGAAACTGGGTTCGCATAGTTTTGATTAAATATATTTTAATTGATAATTATATTTAGTATCTTTTATTATTTTAGCCAAAAAAAATCAATGAAGTTCGCTAATTACTAGAATATTGGCTTAATACTACCTATTCAGGCATAGGCATAGTAAATAATTTAGTAATTAATTTCAGCCAACAATGTTACCTTTGGTTGATGTGGAATCTGTCTGAAATTTGAGAAATTAATGAATAAGTTTGCTTAGGGATGGAAAACAATGCGTTCGATAAACATTGGTTTGACTGAAGAACAGCGTCAAGGTGTAATTAATCTGTTAAACCAAGATTTGGCAGATGCCTATCTACTGTTGGTGAAAACCAAAAAGTATCACTGGGATGTCGTTGGGCCTCAGTTCCGCTCTTTGCACCAGCTTTGGGAAGAACACTACCAAACGCTGACTCTAAATATTGATGCTTTGGCAGAGCGGATTCGTACTTTGGGCGGTTATCCAGTTGGCTCATTGGAAGGATTTCTCAAGATTGCTACCCTCAAGGAACATGCTGGTAATGTTCCCACAGCTACGGGGATGGTATCTAATCTCGTGAATGATCATGAGCAAGTTATTCGGAACTTAAGAGACCATGTAGATCAGTCTGGTGATCAGTTCCACGATCAGGGAACTGCTGACTTTCTGACTGGGCTGATGGAACAGCATGAGGAAATGGCTTGGATGTTACGTTCATTCATTGAAGGCGAAGCACTAGGCCCAGATGGTAGACAGCCAGCAGAAGGGGCCAAGACTCCTGTAGGTGTGTAGCTCAAAACGTCTGAGTAGAGGGTGGTTCTCTGTAAAACCAGTTAGAAGGAGGATTGATTTCTCCTTCTAACTGGTGTGAAGGAATTAATATCTGCCTGCATCTACCTATTCGCCATATTCATTACAAAAACAAGATAATACAAACCAAACAGGGGGTTTTAAGTGCCAGAAGTATATAAAGCAGAACGGACTATCTCTGCTGTATTTAAAGAACAGAAGCAAATTGATGATGTGATTCGGCGGTTATTAGACAGGGGTGTGCCGAGAGATCATATTTCGGTCATGGGTAGAAATTTCCAGTCCGAAACTAGAATCGCTGGCTTTATTAGCAAAAAAGATGTGATTCTAGGAGGTTTGAGAACAGGGGCAGTTTTTGGTTCCTTGTTTGGTTCCTTTCTCAGCTTGCTCACGGGTGTAGGCGTACTGTTTATTCCCTTTGTCGGCCCAATCGTGGCAGCAGGGCCTATTGGTGCAGTGCTGTTGGGGGCTGCTAGCGGAGCGATCGCAGGTAGTGCAGGTGCTGGTCTAGTATCGGTTCTAACTACTCTAGGGATGCCAAAAGATAAAGCGGCTATCTACCAAACCCGTTTACAGGCTGGTGAGTTCTTAGTGATGGCAGAAGTTCCGAGCGATCGCACTGGCGAATTTCAATTGCTACTCGAAAGTGCTGGTGGCGAAGAAATTCACACAATTGAAAAAACCTTTGCTCGCCCTTGTCCTGGACAGTGCAACAGCCCACAAGACTTGTCTCCTGAGGTTCGCGCTCATCTTTCTGAAGAAGCTCAACACACATTCATTGAGCGCTATAACACTGTCTTTAATGAGAAGAATGACGAGTTCACGGCTGAACAAGCTGCCTGGGAGTCCGTTCATCAGCAATATGATGAAGATGAAAATGGTGTCTGGTCAAAAGCCAAGGTCAAAGCTTAAACTACCGCGCGTCAACAACTATATATCTTTTCGTGTTGTTGGTAATTAATAATCACAGGCTGTAGGGGCACACATCTGTGTGTCCCTACCAATAATATTATGTTCGGGTGATTGTTTATAGTGTACAAATTTTATATAAAAAAAGCCTGGAAAACCAGGCTTTTTTACTTTTGTTACAAGTCAATATTTTTATTTACTCGGTACAGTTAAGACTTAGGAACAATGACTGGGCCCTTTTTGCGATCAACTACTAAGAAGTTTGGCAGGAGATTACCACCGTTACGACCAACAGCGGGGATTTCTAGTAGAGCATCAGCAGCTTGTTTAGTACCATCATTAGTTGTCACATTGTAATCAACAACAACGGCGTTTTGATCTCCTGGATGACCATTGGGAATCAACAATTGTGGATGGTCAAACGGCGCTTTTTGATAGCGCACTCGCTCATCAGTTAGTCCTTGCAGAAAGGCTACCAAATCATCTTTCTGCTGTTCAGTTAAGTTAAGCGGCGGAAGTAGATTGGTAGATGAGCGAAAATCTCCACCCCGATTGTAAAACTCTACCACTTGCCGCAGAGTTAACTGCCCACCATTGTGGAAGTAAGGAGCGGTGAGTTCTACATTACGAAGTCCGGGAGCCTTGAACGCTCCATCTGCAACCACATTTTCACTTGAAGTCAGTGGTGGATTGAGGATGGGAGCAGCTTCACCAAAAATTTGCTGGAATTTGCCCTGTTGGGCTAGCCGTACCTCCGAGAGTGAATTGCCAAAAGCGTCATTTTCACCTAGGCTGAGGTCTTCTTCTTGAGGTCTAACACCAATGTTAAAAAAGCCTGTATCTTCGGCAGAGAAGGGAGGTACTGGTGTACGTACAATTCGCCCTACACTCTTCACTCTGCTCACAGAAGCGGCGGTTAATTCCGACCCAACGTGGCAAGCGATACAAATACCCTGGTTTTGGAAAATTTGCCATCCTCTTTGTTGCTGCTGTGTTAAGGCTGTGCTTTTACCACCTAGAAACTGGTCGAATGGTGTCTGGTCAGAGATCAAAGTGGTTTCATAGGCCTGAATCGCCAGCCCAAAAAACAGCGAGAAGTTATACTCCGGCAATGTGTACTCTATAGTACTCAAAGGACGTCTTCTTGGTTTGCGGTAAAATGAACGCTCTCCTGTTGTAGGGTCAACTCGGATAACCAAATTCGCTCTCCACCACTTTGGTTGAAAAGCTTCTTGGATTAAAGCCTCGTAGGTTTTGTTTAGACCCTTTTGAGGTAGATTTTTGCTGGAATTGCTTAAAAGACCGAGAACGCTGTCATCGTAAGCCACAGTTTGCTTGGCGAGTGGCTGCACTGCAAGTAGCTTTTTGCCAAGTTTTCTACCAATTCTTCTCAAGGGTGTGGTGGGGGTTGATGGGCGTCGTTTTGAGATGAGCGCACTATCAGATACTTCAGCCGTTGACTCTGCCGCGTCGCTGTTAATGGTATTTATAACCTTACCGCTTGTGGCATCAGTTATTTTAACTGTACTGTCAGCTTCGGACAAATCAGCTACCAATGGTGCAAAGGGCGCGATGATTGGGCTTTCGGCAAATGTCTCAACGGCAGCGAGTGGAGGCCCTACCGCTTGGGAAGCCAGTGAAGAATTATTCAGACGGACTTGCACATCTTCTAATCTTCTCGGATTAGATGCCTTCAAAACAAGCGCATTTGGATCTCTTGAGCCAAATTCATTTACCCCGTTAAAAATATTCTGGGCGCGTCCATCCCAGAAGTTGCGGAAGTTGAACACCGCATTAATCGTACTGGGGGAGTTGCGACTGGTCACTTGACGAACGTTTGTGCCTTGCACATTGAAAACTGTGTCTTTTAAAGGAGTTACATTGTCTTGAGCGCTTCCGGGAACAACATCATTAAACTTTGACCGGAAGACTCCCTGAGAACCAGCAACGTCGTCACTGTCGGATGTAACGGTTGAAGCATTGTTATTTGGATCAGTTAGTTTGTGGAAGGGGTAATCCGCTAACGTTAGCTGGTAATTTGGCCTACCGCCGACGTTGAAAATATTATTTTTTGGATTAATTTGGTTCTTAGACCTGTTATCTACACCAGCGTGGAAGTGACAACTGGCACACGCCTGGATACCGTCGGTTCCGAGTTGCATATCCCAGAACAGAGCTTTACCTAAAGCGATCGCGGCTGTCTTGTTCTTAATGAAGTCCCCAATATTGCTAGGTTCTGGAACTGGGACGGTGCTAAGTGGAGCGGGGGTACTTGCGCCGATACTAGTTGCGCTGACATGGTATGTCCAGCTAAAACTACAGCTACCACGAGTACAGCAATGGTTATACTGCTTTTTATGCTTTTAGAAAACTTGGATGCTATTGCGCTAAATCGATTTAGCATTCTTATTACTAAGATTGGCAGCATTTGTATGCTCTTCAACAGCCTTAATAACATCTCGATTAAAAGAGGAGCGGAACTGCCTACCCTTTTCTTGCGCGCCAGGATTATGTTTTTTGGCACTTCACGCTCAGGCAAGCTGCTATGGTTAGTGTTTCTACCATTGCTCATTTGTTTTTCTGAATCTGTTGTTGAATTTATGTAAATTTCGGCAGACTATACGACAAAATATGAATTAGCTTGAGCCGCTTTACCTTTGCTCTCATTACTACCCAAACCTGAAACCAGATGTTACCAAAATTTGTTTCATCCTCATGAACTATTCAGAAATGAAACTAGTGAGTTACCAAGCAAAAAAGCGTATTAGCTAATAATTTTGGGTTAGTCAAGTACTAAGGGACTCCTAATAAATAAATTACCCCATCTTGTGGGGTGGGCGACACGAGCGCTTTGTATAGAGACGCTCGTGTCGTCCGCCCCACAAGAAATAGTTAAGTATTTTTTTTGGAAGTCCCTAAAACAAAACAAAGTTCACTAATAAATTAAGGTACAGCCTACCGACATATATAAATACAATCGTTAATAGAGTAATTTCCGAAGTCGTTACAAATTTTTATAATTGAGACTGTTATAGCAATCGTATTTGATTTATCAACTACTTGTAGAGAAAAATTTATTTTTCATGATTATTGACAAACTCCTTGCTTTTATGAAACAAATCAGCCATGCCTTAAAAGCTATGCTTTACCCACATCTTTCTTTACAATCTTGAAACCCATATTCTATATACGTCTTAGACACTGAGGAGTTAGGCATACTTGACAAATTCGTTTTTAATCTTCTCGTTAAAACTGCATTTTTATTGACAATGAACGAATCAGGTTAAAAAAACGTGAGTCAATACCTCACAAATGTTAAGAAAGATCCGGGTAATGGATAGGGGGGTAAAAATTCTCAAAGTCCCTATAAAAAAGGGAATTTAAGGGGATTTACAAAAATTTTGCTTTTGTACAGAGATGTGTGTACACCCTAAGATTGCAGGGAGAGGAGACAAAGTAAGCCTTAACGGGGTGGCGTTCTCCGGGTTTAGTATTAGTAAATAATCATACAGCCATGATATAACTTCATTATGGCAATTTATAGCTACCAACACGCAAATTTAACTGACCTTGGCGCGGATTTTGGCTAAATATAAATGCGCCTTCTTCAGTTTCTCCACTAGATAAAAAGTCAATTTGTTGCTCTCCTGTTTCTGTAACTTTGCCATCAATCATTAACTCAGCCATAATCTGAACAGACTCAGCTGTATCTCCTCCACTATTGACAACTTCAAAGGGAACATAAAATTGACCATTAATTTCCCGAATGGTTTGTTTTTTAGTGACAGAAAGGATGGGAGGTTGATTTTTTTCGTTCAGCCAAGTGTAGCCCACCAGACTTACAATGATTGCTAGGATAAAGGAGGCGATACTAAATGTTACCCACTCAGCAATTGAGCGTGGTTGTTTTGTTTTAGTCATATTGCTAACCTTCCAGCTGCACCGCCAATTGTTGCAGGTAATCCCAGCATCAATGTGTGATCTAACCACATAGTCCAAGGGTCGCTAAAAGTTAATTTTTGAAAGAACCACAACATAAAAGCGCCTGCTAGCAGTGATACTAGATAGGACATAATGGTTTCACTCGATGGGCGTTGGAAAATTCCCTTTTGCTGTCTTCGCTTTTGTTGGTCAGAAAAGCCTGCTTGAAATACAATGCCATAGGAAATCAGCAAAGATGTGGCGATCATTGCCAACTGCCAAGGTGGTGAGGCTGCGGCTGCAAGCATGGGAATTTCATCGGTTGGAGCAATGTTAAATGCAATTACAGTTGCACCAATCAGAGTTGCACTCAAATCGGCGAAAGTGGCATGTAACTCACCCCCTTTATTCTTGGTTGCGTCATTTAGCTGATCGGTGGCTTTTCCTTCTGTATTATTGTTTTCACTATCTCCCAATAACTGGTTTGCTAATGCTACACCGATGGCAAAGGGTACACTTTCAAAGATGATTTTACCTAAAGATTCCTTTAGGGAAGTTTCTAGGGTCAATTCTCGCAATAGTAACAGCACAAAGGCAGAGCAAGCTAGTCCGATCGCGATCGCTTCTACGGTATCCATTACGGCTTGATAAGCTAGCCTGGTATATCTGCGTTTCCGAAAGCCTTCTATCTGATTGAGCAAAAAAACCACAATAAACATTAATGCGATCGCCATCATCATCAGTTGTGGTTTAGCCCCTGATCCAATCCACCAAACCTCCATTGTATACAGTAAGGGTATGCCAAATAAAAAACCTCCACAAGCACCCCTAATGATGTCATTAATCTCACTCCTCCATATATTTTTTTGACGTTTTGTTCCCACTCCTGGACTTTCCTTTTGTTGAAAATTTGCTTTGACTTATACTCATTCTCTATGAAGATGCATATAGCAGTCCTAAATCCTTCGTGAAAAGTTAGATCCCCGGTTTCTTTGAGAAACCGGGGATCTAAACACCGCCAATTTATAATATTTTCATATTTTCCAAGGAGAGTGTTCTGTCGCAGCCCGTATCTATCTTAAGATACATAATCTACCAAATTCTTATCTCGGTTGATGGAAGTCACAAATAATACACTACTGTTAGTTTATGTAATAGCTGAATCAACTACAACCTGGAAGTAAAAACCATGAGCGCCGAAAAAAGAGTAGAAGCTACTGCAAAGAATATTGAAGGGAAAATTCAAGAGGTTGTGGGTGAAATAACTGGCAATCCACAAGATAAAGCTGAAGGGCAAACAAAGCAAGCCCAAGCCCAAGCTACTCACACTGTAGAAAACATTAAAGACGAACTTAAGAAAGCTTTAGATTAATCTAGTTTTTGCAGTGTAAATAGAAATACTAGATTAGCGATGATTCATGACTCATAGTCTAACATTAATTACTCCACTTACTTTGAGAAAGTGGAGTTTTTGTGTACAGTGACTAATTAAATCGCGTTGAGACAAATTAATGTCATCCATGAAATCCTTGCTCAATATAGGTTATAGCAGTTTGACAGTATTAGGATAACATCTTGGCAGTGACAGATTAGCTGTCATTTCCTGTAATAGTGACAAATTAGCTGTCGCTTCATCAAAGATAAAAAAGCTTTTGTGTATTTTCATAATGACAAATTAACTGTCGCTTTCTGTTAAATTAGAATTACAGTATGTACTTATAAAAAAGCTTTCTATTATGAGCAGTCAGCAAAACCCTGATTTAGCTGTTCATACCTCGGCAATTCCTATAGAATCATTTTCAGTTTATTTTTTGAAAGTGGTGGTAGCGTCTCTTCATAAAAGGCATCGCTTGAGGAATGTGCTGACGATGTAGTGTCAAAGTAATTATGATGAATTACGCAATTAAATGATCGCGGACAGTTACGGTTCAGTTAGATGAAACGCAGATATGAGGAATAGAAGGCGGCGTTGCTGCGTGAATCGGCAAAATGGTAAATTTTACCTATTGCCTATGTTCTCTTACCACCTAGTTAAAGGATGAAGACGAAAGCCTGGTATAAAGTTCGCATGGAATGCTTATAGATTTTGTTCCTACTTATGCACTGTATAAAATAAATATGTTGTGCTTCAACGTAAATACCTCGTTTCAGGCTTTTATTAATCATTCAAAGAAGTTTTCCGATTTTTGTACAGAGGTGGTAACTGTAACTAATTAGCCAATGGGCTTCGCTTATTGCGAATTGGTAATTGCGAATTGTTTGATCAGACAGTTGCCACCCGGCATTAAAACTAATCCCAACCAAATTACAAGTATCACCTCAGTAAAGGAAATTGATGCTATCTTGTGAAACAAAATCATAGAATATGCTATTTATCAATAATTAGAGGCTAGGCTGAAAAACGTAAAACTTCATAAGTAAAAGTCATCATTTATAATTGTGGCAGTTCCTCGGTCATCAGCGATCAGTACATTCGTTGCACCATAGAGATTGACAGAAAATGTCTCGTTAACTTCAACTTTTTTATCACCTCTGATACCAAAGCTAATAGTCTTTAAGGTTTCGCCAGGATTAAAAATGATTGTTCCCAATCCAGAATTGTAATCAGAATCAGAAGCTTTGGCAGTACCATCACTAGTGCTGTAATAGACAATAACTTGCTGATATATGGCATTGGAGAGAGTGACGGCAAAGTTGGCGTTAGTTATCATACCTGTGTTGCCTTCATTGACTGAGACATTTGAAATGCGGATACTGGGTGTTTCATTAATGTCATCATTGATGATTGTGGCAACTCCCAGGCTGTCGCTAATCGCACCATTTGCAGCGCCATACAAAGTGGTGGCAAACGTCTCGTTGCTTTCAAATTTGCGATCGCCTTTGACAGCAAAGCTAATGGTTTTGAAAGTTTCGTCAGGATTGAAAACGATTGTTCCCAGTCCAGAATTGTAATCTGAATCAGAAATTTTAGCTGTGCGATCGCTCGTATTATAATTAACGATCACTGGTTGATAGCTAGGATTGGAAAGAGTAAGAGCGAAATTGGCATTATTCGTTGTGCTGATATCACCTTCAATCACTGAGGTATTGGAAATTTTGATGCTGGGTTGCTTGTCATCATTGATAATTTTGACTGTTGCTGAACTGGTAGTAATGACAGAACTTTCGGGTGCAAATGTGAGATTGGGATTACTCAATGTGACAGTAATATCTTGATTTAGTTCAAATTTTTTGTCACCTAAAATATCAACTGTAATTGTCTTTGTATTTTCCCCAACTGCAAAATTTAAAGTCCCAGATAAATCACGATCTATAAACTCAGCAATTGGACTAACTTCCCCACTTCGAATTAGAACATTGTTATAATCAGTGTCAAAAATTGCTGTACTGCTAAAAGCATAATCTACAGTACTCGCCACACCAATACCACCAGTACGCGTAATGGTGAAGGCAGCAACTTTAGTACCGCTGTCACCTTCAGTCACACTTGGAATAGTGGAAATTGCATATTTAATTGGATCGTTAGCAGCAATATTTAGAGTAGTTTGAGTTATTGTTCCTGCCTCAGCCCCCGTCAATTTGCCGAAGTTTACTATCACGGTTTCGGCATTTTCTGGTAAATCATCTGGCTGAATGGTAAAAGTAATTAGCTGGGTTAAATCTGAGCCAATTGCCCCATTAGCAAAGGTAAGGGTAGTGGAAGAAATAGTATAATCTAGGTTCTGAGTAGCTGTGCTGCTACTGTTGATAACTATGGGAATAGTGACATCAACTGCGGGAATCCGATCTAAAGTAATGGGGATAGTTACTGTAATGGCAGTGCTACCTTCTGTGGTGTTGTAGTTAGCAGCACCAAAGTTGACTTTCGGAACTATATATTCAAATGCCCCGATGTCAAGTCTACCGTATTCAATTCGATTAAAACCTGTGCCACGTTGGTCAGTCGTTAAGCTACCACTGTAACTGGGATTGCCGCCATTTAAAGCGAGACTGTTAGATTCTAAGGCATGAGTCTGGGTAGAACCACCGTAATTTCCCAATGGTTTGAGTCCAGGGTTAGAGTTAACAATATCTGTACTTATTCCCAATGTGCTTAATAATACGTTTAGTCCAGTCAGGTTGCCAATCAAATTGTAAGCATTACCGTCTAAGTTCAGTCCGAAGACATCATTGCCTAAATTCAGTAGGCTAGCGCTGTTACTAGCGACGATGCTATTGTTGAGGGTGGCATTGGTGCCGAAGATGCCGCCACCAGTGTCTGCGGTGTTATTAGCAATGGTGCTATTGTTGACGGTGAGATTGGTACTGGAGATACCGCCGCCAGCAGCGATCGCTGTATTCCCAGAAATCGTACTATTGGTAAGGGTGGCATCAGTACTAAAAATACCGCCGCCGTTAGCCAGCGATGCGTTAAGAGAAATCGTACTGTTGCTAACGGTGAGGCTCAGACTCAGGATACCACCGCCATTGGCGATCGCTTTGTTAAGAGAAATGGTACTGTTACTAACACTAACACTACTGGTGCTGAAGATACCGCCACCGCCTACAAGCGCATTACCTTGAGTTACTGTTAAACTATCAATTGATAGGGGTGCAGTAGCTGTAAAAACACGGGAAGTATTGTTGCCACTAATAATGAGTTTATCAGCCCCAGTTCCTTGAATAATGACTTCCTCTGCGATATTTAATTCCCCAGAGGTGAGGGTAATAATGTCAGGAGTAGCATCACCGAAGACTCCAGTCCGACTGAAGACAATTGTCTCAACGCCAGGATCGTTATTGGCATTGATAATAGCTTGTCTTAACGAGCCAACACCACTGTCATTGGTGTTGGTTACTACGTAAGTAGTTTTGTCTACTTGAATAAAAATATCATCAATTGATAAGCCATGATCGTTGCCTGAATCATTAATGTCTTCCCAACGTAATATAATCTCTTCACCAACAGCTATTGGGGTAGCTAGATTAATTGATATAGATGTTTTGACATTTTTATTTATAGCTAAATTTCCATCCAGAGGCAGTGCGACTAAAGTTGCAATTGGCCCAGTAAAATTTAGCGATGTAACAGGTGTCCATGTTCCTGCTGTCAAACTTGTAAGAGTTTTCCCCGTCTGATAACTAAAATTCAGTTTTTGTTGTGATGTATTACTAGCATTACGCCATTGCTCACCTGTGTAACTTACTCTCAACTGGCTAATTGCTGAATCTGTATTGTTTTGCAGGCGCAACCCATAATAAATAGTTCCTGTAGTATCAGAAGCTACAGAACCAAGTGCCCGCTCTGTTGATGAAGTCGAACCAAAACTATACAATGCACCTGTATTAGAATTACCATTTACAGCGTTATAGCTTGTTGCTGTTGCATACCAGCCTGAAATGGTTGAATCATTAGTCCAAGGAATAGATGTTCCAGAATTGGCTAATAAGTTAAAGTTTTGGGAGTAAGAAGTGCCAGTAAAACTAGCTGCTAAAATAGAGTTATAAGCCTCTATTACCTCAGATTCAAAAGCAAGGGAAGCCTCGATTTTCCCCGTCTTTACCTCTAAATTCCAATTACCCCCTAAAGCTAGACTTCCTGTTTTGTCAGTAGAAGCGGCGATATCTGCCTCTGTGGTTTTGCTAAGAACCTGTACAAATTTTGTGCCTTCACCACTAGCTATATCACAACCATAAAGTAAAATGTCAGCATCATTAGTTAAAACAGGTTTCCACTTTTGTAACTGATTTGCATAGCTGTTCAAGTTAGTAAAAGTAAGGTAAGTTGAACCCAGTTGCAAACTACTTTCACTGCCGTGAGAGATAATGTGAACTGATTGAACCGAGTTAGATTTCCGCCTTGTTAGAAACTCGGTGATTTGCGTTAAGCCATCTTTATTGGAGTCAAGGATAACGATTTCGCTGCCGAGTGTGATACCCGTTATCAAGCTTTGGTAATTGATAACTGCTGTATCTATAAAAACAAGATTTGCACTTGCTTCTAGTAAGTTTGCCGAAACATTCTTTTCTGGCTCTTGCGTCATAAATCTTGTCCTTTTATCAAACTCTAGATTGAATAAGATACTTGCAATTATTAAAGTCTTTTTTTAGTAATATTTCTCACCCAATATCAGGAAGAAAGCTAATAAGCTCAACATTCCATTTTCTTCCATATCCAAATTGAATCGGCAAGTAAATCACTTATTTATTGGATAAAATATTACTATTTTATTTATGCAATCAAATGCATTTATAAAAATATAGCGATATTTTGGCAATCACTGTTATGTAAAAAGCAATTTATACTTTTTACATAAAAAATACTTCTGTAATTATACTTAAAGATTTATGAATAGCTAGCTTAATATAACTGAGTTTGCACCCTAGCATTTTGCTCCACCACTTCCCAGGCACTAGTGACTGCTAAAGAATCTAAATCGCGGGTAAGGAAAAGTTGCGCTCAACTCAGTATAGTATTACAGCACTTCCGGCAGCTATGAGGTACATCCTAAAAGCCTGTAACCGTAAGATGAGCAGCTTTCCAATTTACTACAACTTGGGGTGGGAAAGGCTGCCAACGGCAGCCTCTTCCACCCCCCTAACAATGATTATCATTTTTATTAGCTGTATATTTTATTTTCTGGAAGTCCCTAATTAGCTATTGATTAATTTGCATTTCATTGAGATAAGAAACAGAGCAATATCTGTCACACTGGTAATCAGGCGGTAAATTTCTGGCTCTCCAACAGTATCAATAGTGTATTCAATTACTCGCACCATAATTTTCAATACGGTTCCGGTTCGGATAAGCTCTTGAGGCTCCCTTGATCTGACATGGTTTAACCCCAATTCCATAATCCGATGTTAAATTTTTTATTGTATTGGAATGGTAATTACAAACTCAGCTCCTGCTCCTGATGCTGAGATACACTCAAGTTGCCCTCGATGATTTTTGACGACTATCTGGTAGCTAATTGATAACCCCATACCAATGCCTTTACCCACAGGTTTGGTAGTAAAGAAGGGGTCAAATATATGATCACGTACTTTATCGGTCATTCCTAAACCATTGTCAGCAATGCTAATTATGCACTCATCCTCTTGAACTTGGGTACGAATGCAAATTTTGAGGATTGAGGATTTTGAATCCTCTTTTTCCAGTTCCCAATCCTTAGTCTCAAATCCCTCTTCCAGAGCATCAATGGCATTAGTTAACAGATTCATAAACACCTGATTCATCTGTCCAGCATTACATAAGACCTGTGGCAGGTTGCCATATTCCTGAATAATTTTGATTTCGGGACGTTGTGGTTTACTTTTCAGGCGACTTCGCAGTAGCAGTAAAGTGCTATTAATGCCTTCATGAATATCCACTCGCTTTGTAGTGTCTTCATCTAAACGGGAGAAATTGCGTAAAGATAGGACAATTTGCCGAATGCGTTCAGCGCCGGCTTTCATTGAATCTAGAACTTTGGGTAAATCTTGGTAGAGAAAATCTAAATCAATTTCTTGGATTTGCGTTTCAATCTCTGGTGATAGTGGAGAGTAATGTTCTTGAAACATTTCTACCAAGTGCAGCAAATCTGTGACATATTCACTGGTGTGCTTGATATTTCCATAGATAAAATTGGTGGGATTATTAATTTCGTGAGCAATACCTGCTACTAATTGCCCCAGGCTGGACATTTTTTCAGTTTGAATGAGTTGAGCCTGGGTTTGTTGAAGTTCTAGCAAAACCTTTTCTAGCTGCTGTGCTTTTTCTTGGGCAGTTTGGGCAACTAGGCGACTATGTGTGTAAAGTTTTGCTTGGTCAATAGCGATCGCTAATTGAACTGTCACTGCTTGTAGCAATTCTACTTCAGTTTCTTGCCAAGGTCGGAAGCCACTACAGTAACCACAGATTAAAGCGCCAATTTCACCAGATTGAGTGTGTACAGGCAAAGACATAAAAGCGGTGAAACCGAAATCATTTAAAAATTGCTGCATCGTGCGCTCACCATCAGTTTTAAGATCATCGATGCGGATGATTTCTCTGTTTAAGGTTTTTGCTGCAATTATTTCAAATCCTGGATGAGTTGCTTGGGCTGTTAGCAGACTGGGTAAAATAGAATGTTCTACTTCATATACACATTCCCAGTAAGGTACATCAGCGTTTTGCCGATACCAAAAGAAAGCGCAGTAATCAATCTGAAATAAGTTGCGAATTTCCTGTACTGCGGTTTCTAAAATGTAATTGAGTTCTAAAGAAGCTCGAATTTGGCTGGCAAGACGATTGAGTAGTGCTTCCCGTTGAGCGATCGCTCTAAATTTAGCTTCCGATTTCCGGAGAGCGGTTTCTGTACACTGGCGCTGTAGTTCTGCCGTAGCTCGTGCTGCAAAGATGCTGAGAATAGCTTTGGCACGTTCCTCCTGTAATATCGGTTTGGTATCTAATACGCAAAGATGGCCTATGGGTATACCGAATGTATCGACAAGAGGCGTTCCCAGATAACTTTCTGCTTCTAATACGACTAAATCCTTGGCTTGAGGGAAAAATTGCTGTACATTACAAGGGTAAGAACGCATTCCCTCCTGTAACACGACTTCGCAAGGAGTATTAGCTAAGGCATACTCGACGAATGTTTCTGAAAGCTTGTCACCTGCCCAAAATGATAAAACTCTAGCTGTATCGGAGTCTCCAGTGATTCGCTCTGCTAGTATGACGTAGCAGACTCCCAAAGCATTTGCCAAGTGACGCACCAAGACAGGAAAAAATTCTTCGCCTGTGACTGCTGCCGTTCCAGCTACTAGAGCTTGCATTGCTTCCTCTGCTTGTTTGCGCTCAGTGATATCTTGATAAACACCACGATAACCCAGGTAATTACCGGATGTATCAAAGAAAGGAACTCCATTAGTTTCTAGAACAAGCAGTTGTCCGTTTTTATGAAGGGTCTTATTTTCAAAATTAATTAGAGGCTGTTTGGAATTGGTTAGAACTTGAAAAATCTTTTGTACTCTGTTTACTTCTACTGGTGGCATCAACTCAAAAGGAGTTTTGCCTAAAACTTCCTCTGGTTCATACCCCAAAATGTCAGCAATTTTTTGGCTGACGTAAGTGTAAACGCCCTTTTGATCTAACTCCCACACTCCATCATTGGTAGTTTCTACAAGATGACGGAAACGGGACTCACTTTC
Organism: Nostoc flagelliforme FACHB-838; assembly: GCF_014698065.1. Lineage (GTDB taxonomy): Bacteria > Cyanobacteriota > Cyanobacteriia > Cyanobacteriales > Nostocaceae > Nostoc > Nostoc flagelliforme_B. Next base: position 2,298 of record NZ_JACJSI010000098.1, on the reverse strand, counting down.
TCTGAGTGCAATTTCTGCTTGTTTGCGCTTGATGCCGATAGCAATTTCTTGGGCGGCAAATTCTAGCGCATCAAAAACAGATTCCGTGATTATTTGCCGAGAAAACATCGCAATAACGCCTACAGTCTCACCTTCAATAATTAGAGGATAGCCAGCAAAAGCAACCATACCCTCACGCTTTGCCCACTCTTGATTGCTTACGCGGGGATCTGTTAGTACAGAATTAGTCAAATGGGGTTTGCCTTCTTGGGCAATCAAACCAATTTTGAATTGACCAACTGGCACCCGTCTATGAGGCCCGTCAATATGGGTGTACATTCCAGAACTGGCTTGCAACTCTAGGACATTTTCCTGTTTGTTCAGTATCCAGATGCGAGCAAAGGCTGCATTTATATGTTCGACTAACGCTTCGGTGCAGCGACGCATCATATACTCTAACGTTTGACTCTGGGCAAGAGCAGCGTCTACATCGGCACGAAAATTCGCTAATTGCGATCGCTGCGCTAGTTCCTCTTGTGCGTGTTTGCGATCGCTTGTATCATGGCAGATGCCAACGAAATACAAAAAATTTCCATTAGCATCTTTTATGGCTGATGAGTTGCTTGTATGCCATTGCCAACTGCCATTTTTATGTTTTATCCGATATTCAATTGCATCTTGCTTTTGACCTGTTGTCAAAACTCTTTGAAAATAATCTGCACAGATTGGTAAATCATCCGGATGCATGAAAGGAGCAAATGATTTTCCTATAAGCTCTTCAACCTCATGCCCTAAGATTTCAGTCCAGTTAGGAGAAATATAAGAAAATATTCCCTCAATTGTCAGCGCAAAAATAATGTTATTACTATTTTCTACAATCCTTTGAAAGTCAATATTATTATTTACTATTGCTACTTGCTTCTTTTGGGATAAAAAAATTATTATTTGTTGTTCTGGTAATGGTAATAACCTAGCTTCAGAATTGCTATTATCTTCTATAGCAAAATACCCAAATTGTACTAAAGACTTACTTCTTAGTACTTGAGTAATGGCTTCTTGGTAACGAATTTTTATAGTAGATGGTAAATAGTCCAGGAAATTTTTACCTATAACTGCTTCTGTCAGTTTATTTATAATTTGTGGATTTTGTAGTTGATAATCTAGGATATTGGCATTAGCATCAATCCGAAAATATAGCTCATTATTTGATTGAAAATTGTTTGATTTCCTAAGGCTTTTTGACAAAATTCTGCTTCCGCTTTTTTATGTTTTGCAATTTCATTATTTAGTTGAGTCAGTACTTTGCTTAATTCTGCCGCTTGTTCTTTAAACGCTATTGCTAGAGATGAGTTTGTTATCTCTACATCTGATGATATTTGCATCAAAACAGGAATGCACTTGGAGATTTGATGGCTGATGATATCTTCAATTTTAGCTTGTTGGCATTTGTCTGAATTATCTATAAATGCATCAACTTTTTGCTTGTTTTTGATAGTTTCGTCCATTTGTTTAATGGGATATTGCAGGTTTTAAGTAACCATGTTTACCTGAATGGTTTAGGAGATTATTTAATGAGAAATTAAATAATTGTGATTCTAAATATCCTTTATGTTTAATGATTATTTAACTTGTATCATTAATAAATTTATAATTTATATTAATTTAATTAAAACTTTAAAAGAATCGTAAAATCACTGAAATTATCAGATTTGGACGAATGGCACGCTTGTAAAACTTTAAACTGTGCAGGATAAGCACTACAGCTTTTAGGCTCTGAGACGGGGCAGACGATTATCCTTGATACAGTGCTGCTCCCGTTTACCGCCAGCTCTTGGAAACGCTCCGAAATGAGTAGTTACCCAAGTAGCAAAGAAGCAAGGCGATCGCTTCATCTTCATGCAAGTCAATTTCCCTGATTTGGGTGGTAAGGCACTTACCCGCTCATAAAGATACGAAAGTACCATCCAGATCCACGCCACACAACAAGCAATTAAGAACACGACTGGTATCTCTAACGATGACACCTTGAGCATTGAAGAACTGCGAGCAATAGCACAACTTGGATTGTGAACTATTCAAAAGACGTTAATTTGACTGAAGGCAAGCGCTGCGGTTAACCCTCTTCTGTCACTTTCCGATATAAGCAAGTAGTTCAGGAGCTTAATCATCCAGAAGCATAACAGGGTTTAAATTGATTCATGGCAGCAATTAAATGATTGAATCCCAGGAATAAATGTGAATTAGGGAAAATACTTAACCAGGGATAAATCAACCAAAATAGTAAAAGTGGTTGGATAATGAGACGCAGATTATTTAAAG
>NZ_JACJSI010000097.1 GCF_014698065.1 Nostoc flagelliforme FACHB-838 | reverse complement strand
GCCTGATCAAGAGATATGCTGCTGTAGCAAGCTCCGGTCACTGGCTAGGAGCCATAAATATGAGGCTTCGCCAATTCTAAATTGAGAGTGTTGTGCTGAAAGCACAACAAACTGACCATTAAAAATAGGGCGATCGCTCTGTCTGCAAAACTCGCGATCGCCCCTATGCCCCACTAACAAAAGAAGAGGCAATTTCTAATGATGACACAAAGTTTAGCCCCTACGCCAACAAAAGATCCGTTAACCACACAGGATCGCCAAATCATTGCAACCATCGTCAATCAGTCGGACTACTTCAAAAACTGCAAGCCCGAAGATGTAGTAACTATCTGGATCAACAGTGATGATATCGTCTGGGTAAAAATGACCCACGGTTATGCTCGATACCACAAAAAATCTTTCAAACGCGCTGTTGTAGAGGTAAAAGCGAGTCTTTCTGCTCCAGTAGAGCGCAATCACAAGGAAGAAAAGGAATTAAAACAAGCTTCTGAGAAAATTGGCTTGTTAGGTGATTGTGATTGGCTATCGTTGAGTGTTCAATACCATTCTGATAAGATAATCGGTCATGCTGGTTGTTATATCTCTCACAAGGCTCGAATATTAACCCCGCCATCTGAATGGGACTTCACCCTGCCGAAGTGGAATATGCCTGCTGCCATCTGTCCAGACTGCGAAGGACATGGGTGCGGTAACTGTGGGTATCGCGGGACTCGTGCAGAAGACTTGTGCAAACCAGTGGACGACTATCGACTGACCTATGTAGGACGCACTGACCTTCAGACGGCTCACAACGTATATCTAGATGGTGAATTCTTAGGAATTATCTTCAAGGTCAGAAACGCTGATGAAGTCTGGGAAAACGACCCCAAGACTTATTACTGGCGCTGTGGTGATGGAGTCCAGTATTGGAGTGTCAAAGAGGCTGTAGAAGCACTGTCCAGGGTAACTGCTCCGATTGAACTGCCGCAAGTTCGTCAGGAGTTGGAGGCGGCGTAGAAAAAATCAGTAGGCGTGACCGAAATCTACATCGGTCGCGCCTGCTGATTCGAGAAGTCAAACACAGGCTTCGCCAATGCGAAAGTGAAATGTATTGGTATTGAACAATGAACCCTCAAGAAAATGCCGATTTACTTGCTGCTTTAATGCGCCAAGAGGAACTACTCAAGCAATTAATCGCTTCAATCAATAAGCCAAAACTGGGATTGCACTCTGAAGCTGGCAATTGCAAAATCTACTGCAATCGTCACAATGGTTCACTGTGGTATACCCTCAGTAATAATGAAGTAACTCCGATCGCTTCTACTGCCTTGACTGGATATTTGCGAGAACTGAAATTTGAAAAGTGTGAGCGCAGAAGTAAAGAAGTGTATAAACTGTTAGCTACAATTCAGGCAGACAGAACGTACATCCTCGAATCTGGTCATGATACTCATTTTACCAAAAGTATACTTGCGGCGATGCCTGCGGCAACCCGAAGCGGGAACGCAACTTTGACCCCACAACAACTATATTCTCCCATTACATTACAGCCTACTCCGGGGACGACAGATGAAAATGTGTTGTTCTGTCGGGTGTGGGTAGAGTCGGAATTAGTCATGGCATCCTACAACGAGGAAACGAACTGGCGCGAGGTCAGTAAACAGGCTTTAGCTGTAACAAAAGCTGCTCTTGAGATGACCTTTTAGTTCAAAGGTAGAGATGAGAAAAGGCAGGTAGTCATTAATCCTGCCTGGCTTACCAAATCAATTATTGCAGCTTAAGTGACAAGCTTATTTCAAGTTATTTCCTAAGCATGATTAATCAGTTAGTTGTAAACAGGAATTGTACCTAGCAATACCATCAGTTTTTCAAGCCTTGTCTACAGCTTGTTGCGCTGTGTACTCACTACTACCAATAACAACAAATGACTATAACAATCGTTCACCCTAGTATCGAAAACTTACAGCAGTTTTCTGACTCATTGAATATTGAGAAACTATTGCAATCTGACGGGGTTGTACCGTGGCTATTAGCAAATGGTTGGAAGTACGACGACGAATCTTGTTTGATTGCAAATATCGTTGATGAGTCTACAAGCCTTGATGAAGTTTGGGACTCCAAAGAGTTTGATTTTAAGGCTCTGCCTGATGAAGATAAGGAAAAAATCAATCAAATCTTTGAGCATTTGCATCTGTAATTTTCTGTAATTTTCTGTCATTTTCCATTTCACCGACTTCAACGACTAAACGTACATCTGATAGTGGTTATAGATTGTCTAAACACAATAAAGAGAAAATTGCCGCTTGACCAAAAAAGAATCAGATTATGCGTGAAAAACTCTACAGTCAGATTTAATTAGCCTGACTGTAGAGAAAAATCGATTCCACGATAAATTATGGCACACTTCACTGCTAATAAGATGGAATTAAATTTGATTAAGGTTTACGATACAACGCTATTAAGCTCATCGAAAGTTTACCAGATTAACGGTACGCTTTCCCGATATTTGGGTGATGAAGGTACTATAAAACATCCACAGTATCTATTTGTACCTCTGCCAAATCAAAGAAAAAAAGCCAGCTTTCGACTAAACCGAAACAAACTCATGACAAAATAATTCGTAATTCGTAATTCGTAATTATGAACAAAATTAATAATTAGTTCATTTAGATTTCAAGATTCTAACTTCAGTTATGGAAGATAAATAAATGCTCTTGCTCCTTATTCCAAAACGCTGAATTTATTCATGCGGTATTAATTACGAATTACGAATTACGAATTACGAATTGGAGCAGGGCATGGTCTATGAGAAGCCTGCGGTACAGGATAATTCACAGCAACTTCAACTATTTTGAGCCATGTCCATACATAAACCACCAGTCATTAAAAGACCTATTAGGTTACAAAATAGCTTTACAAAAGTAATCTATAGAGCTACTACAGACATTCAAATAGTTACAAAGAAAGCTTCGCTTAATTGAAAGTGAAAAATAATGGTTGAGGTAAATAATCATGGTACAAGCAATTGACAACCCTATTGCTGCAAATTTCCTAACTGATGCAGTAGTCGAGCGTCACAATTTCTCACAGTTAAATAAAACTCGCATTCGCTTTCGTATTCAACTAAAGAAAAGTACAAAGTCTGCCGCGCCTAAATGGGCAGATGTACTAAAAGCTGAAGTCTCTGAAATTGAATCAGACCTTGTGAAAGTTACTAATTCTGAAGTTGGTTTGCGGGGTATTAAGGTATTTAAGAAGTTGGATGAAGCTGCTGCCCAATTGCGTCAAGAGATTGCTTCTGTTCAAGAATGGATGTCTGCTGATACTGGTGATTGGGTTTGTCCGATTGATTTGGCTCCACTTGTGTGGAATCAGTTAATCAATATTAGAGATAATATCCCCCCTGGTTTACGCAATCAATTGAAAGCTGATTACGAAGCGGGACTTCTTGATTATCAAGAACGGATTGATCAGTTCCTCTCACTTAACACCTGGGAATTAGCACAGGATAAGCAAGAGTCAGTCAAAGCCAACTTGCTAAGAGCATTCCCGACTCTGACCGACCTTGAAGATTATTTGCAAGTCGTGATTGGTCGTCCGGTGATTATTCCTGCCCTCTCCGAACAACTCAATCAGCAACAAGCCGAATGTCTTGACCAGATTACCAAATTCATCCAACAGTATGACCAAAATCTGGAACAGAGATTGAGGGAATCTGCTTTAGCTGGTGGTGAACAACTAGCGGCTCAGTTGCTTGAAGAGTTGGCTGATTGGGAACCAGGGAGGAAACCCATACAGTTTAAAAGAAAAATGGAGCGTCATCTGATGAAGGTTCAAGCGCTATTGGCAAACGCTGACCCGGAGGCTGGCAGTAGCTTAGAGGCGATGATGACGCACTTAGATTCTATCGTTAACGATCCAGCGATTGAGTCTAAGAATCTTGGTTCTGATACGCGCAGTCAATTACAGCAAAAAATGCAAGAGATCCGCATCAAGTTGTTAGATGAACAACGCAATCTACAATCACTTGCGACTGACGACGTGGGATTGTCGAAAGCTACGGTCATGTCGTTCAAATTCAGGTAGAAAATAGTCTTGAGCTAGAGTGTATTGCTCAAGACTGCTTGCAAATGGATTAATTGCGCGATATGCACAATATCTTATGTATGATATCGCGCTTCTATGTTGATCACATTTCTTCAATTTCAACTCTATATGCGATAACTTTATGTCACACTTCTCAATCGTTACAACCAAGCTTGCTAACCGTGAATGCCTGGTGCAAGCTTTACAAGATTTGAAACTGAATCCACAAGTACATGAAGCAGCACAATCACTAAAAGGATACTACGGTGGCTCTCAAGAAAAAAGTGCTGAAATTATCGTATCTGGTCACACCATAAAAGCCCGTGCAGATATCGGATTCAAGTGGAATCAGTCAAGCGGCGTGTACGAGGTAATACACGACAGTTATGAAACAGTTCCGAAGTTGGGACAAGACTTCTTTAGTAACAAGTTGATGTTGGCTTACGGTAAACGTTTGGTGAGAGCTAAAGCTGCCGAGTTACAAGAGCAGTTTGGAGAATGTGCGATCGCACAAATTACTAACGGAAGTGTGCAAACCCTACGCCTAACCTTTGCCGGACATCAGGAAGTTAAACAGTACGTGAGGAGATAAATATGGAACGTTCAATACTGATTCATTTCGACAATGCTACAGGTGAAGTTCGAGTGGAAGCTGAGGGATTCGAGGGCTTGAGTTGTTTATCGGCTACGCAACCATTTGAAGAAGCACTTGGAGTTGTGGAGGGCGATCGCATTTACAAGGACGAAGCCCAAACCCAACAACTTCGGACAACTTCAACCCACTCTATTCGCTTACGGCAGTAAATCGGGGAAAAGGGGAACCGTGACGATTGGGTTCCCCCAAGAAATTTTATGTACCTACCTAAAGAGTATCCTTTCATCCACATTTACGCCCAGCAAAAACCACGCTTTTTCCGTGATCATCAAAGCGAATACTGAAGGGCTATGTGTGCTGTTGAATGCCATAGTAACAGCAATCGCCTATCAAGAGAACAACGGTACAGCAGAGGTTTTCGACGGCGATGCCGAAGTTTATGAAGTAGTCGTGAGACTTGTTAATACTCACGATGGATTAGCTCCAGTTCCTTATCAGATTGAAAAACAATGAAACTTTCAAATCTTCTCTCCACACTAGATTCACAAATCCCCATTGCTGCGGTTGATGTTCTATCTCCTGATGAAGCGACGATTATTCAGTGGTTAACTGCTGAAGCTAACAATAAGCTCTCATGTCCAGTTTTCTTCTGGAATCTGGGAGTATCAACCTTGGAGCAATGTTTAATCGCAGCAGATGGGGGATTGGTGTTTAAACCAGTTGCAGAGTATAAGAAACCACAACACGCTGACCCATTGTTATATGTGTTTAATTACATTGCGAATTTTAGCGGAAATGGTGTATTTATTCTCGGAGATATTCACCCCTTTATTGCTAAGAACTCACCCCAATTATCATGGGAGATTTTAAGCAAGGTAAAAAACCTTTACCACAGGTTAAAACCCACAGATAAACGCATTGTATTGTTGGGTCAGAATATACAATTACACGAATCACTAGTCAGATTGATTCCTTATTGTGAAGTCCCTTTACCTAGTATTGACCAAATACTTGAGCATATCACTTCTTATTTGCGTGACCTACAACAGTCTGCTAGAGAGCAAGAATTAACTTTCACTGTTACGCTAGAAAATGCTGAATTTGAAACTCTTTCTCGTGCAGCGCTGGGTTTAACTTTAGAAGAAATTAGCGACTTCCTTCGGTTAACAGTCAAAGAAAACTTAACTAATGATGGTGTCGTAGTTGACGCTGATTTCATCCCTAAAGCCGTCGAGTACAAAACTCGGCTACTCTCTCAAATGAGCATTGAGTTGGGTAAACCTGCGATAATCCCATTCGGCGGTTTGGATCTACTGCGCGAATGGCTGACTCGGCGGCGGCGGCTATTCACACAAGAGGCGCGTGAGCTACACCTACCTCAACCAAAAGGTGTGTTGCTGGCTGGCCCACCCGGTACTGGGAAAACTTTATTAGCCAAGAATATTGCTAACATTCTCAATTTACCACTACTCCAACTAGACATTGCGTCCCTCTTGGGCAGTCTGGTCGGTGAGTCTGAAGGGAATGTCAGACGTGCTTTGAAAACTGCCGAGGCGATCGCACCCTGCGTCTTATGGGTGGACGAGATAGAAAAAGCCCTCTCCGGTAGTGGCGATACAAGTGGAGTCAGTCAAAGGATTCTAGGCAATATCCTCACGTTTATGTCGGAATCTCAGTGTGGCGTGTTTGTCGTAGCAACCTGCAATGACCCTTCAGCACTACCAACGGAGTTAAAGAGAAAGGGAAGATTTGATGAGAATTTTTTCGTCGATCTGCCGACAGAGCCAGAACGGGTACAGATTCTAGGCATTCACCTAGAGCGATTCGGTATTCAAGTACAGCTTGAATATCTCGAAGCGATCGCAGCTTCGACCGCGAAATTCTCCGGTGCAGAATTGGAAACCCTTGCTTCGGAAGCTGCTCTGCTGGCATTCGATGAGGGTAGACCACAAAAGGTAACGCTTGCTGACCTCGAAACCTGCCGTCAAACCATTACCCCGCTTGCGATTCAGGACGCTGCGGCAGTCGAGCGTATGCAATCCTGGGCATCTACCGCACGACGGGCTAGTAGTCCTGTGGTTGCAGCGAAAACTCAGTCTTTGCGTGCTGCTAAGTTTCGGAATCTGAACTGATGAGAAAGCGATTGTCTCCTGATCTATGGGGCGATCGCTCTTTTAGGTTCGTAGCGATCGCGTTCAGTATATCTATCTCAGATGGGGCAATGCCCTGAAGTTAGGAAATTGACAGGGTAAGAAAGATGGAAATCTATTTAGTCTTTGTTGACACAATTCAAAACAGCAATAAATTCTGGGCGGCCATTGTCGAAGATGGGAATTTGACAATCCAGTGGGGGCAAGTTGGTTATCAAGCACAAACCAAAGTTCACCAATTAGTCAGTTATCAAAGAGCCATTGCTAAATTTCATAATTTGGTAGCAGAAAAGAAAGCCAAAGGCTACAGCGAAAGTCAGCCAGAGATTGATGCTAGCCGCAGTGTTGCAGACATTAGACGAGCTATTCAATTGTTGAATATTATCCGTCCGGCTGTTGCTCTCCAGAATTTTGGTGATACCTACATATCTGCTCTTAATGAATATCTGAAAATTGTCCCAACACCTTTGGGGATGCAGATAAATTATCACAGAGTTTACCGCACAGTAGCAGATATTGACTATCAACAAGAATTACTCAATTCTCTGTTAGCGACACCTGCACCACAAGCTACTGCGGTGGCTGTTCGTTATGCCCCTGAAGCAACAACAGAACCCAAGGTAGTCAGCCTCAAGACTATCAGCAAGAACTTCTGGCGACATTTGTAAATACAGAGAGCATGACTAGCGGAAAGCTTCCCCATGCTCTTTTTTTTAAGGAATTGATTAAAATCATGACTAATCAGCCACAAACATTAATTTTAGCCGCTAATTACAGTTTGCTCCTTATATAAGTCCGAGACGTTGGTAATCACCCTCAATAAATCCTCTACTGTACAAGGTTTATTAAGATAGCCCTTTGCTCCTATTTCTATGCCATAGTACTGTTCTGCCTCGCTAGCCTTAGCTGTAAGAAAAATCAAGGGAATATTTGCTGTTATGGGATTTTGACGCAATGTAGTGAGAACTCCGTAACCATCTAACTCTGGCATCATAATGTCGCAAATAACTAAGTCAGGTAAATGCTGTTTTACTTGATTAATACCAATGTGACCGTTTTCTGCACTAATAACATTGAAACCTTCTGCTTCCAAACTCTCTATTAATATCTCTCGTGTTTGTGGCTCATCTTCTATTACTAAAATTTTTTTCATCATTTACTCAAATATGCAAATATAAACTGCTTAAATATAAATGTTTTGGCTTTTATTAGCACCATTTAAGTATGAATTAAAAGTACTTTCCATGTCTAAACTTCACTGGAAGCAAATCTCAAGTAACTACGCCATTTGCCGAGCCATTAACTGGGCAAATAGCCCATCAACAGCAGCTAGTTCCTCAAAAGTTCCTTGTTGTACAACCCGTCCTCCCTGGAGTACATAAATACGGTGAGCATTGCGAATAGTACTAAGTCGGTGAGCGATCGCAATTCTGGTAACTTGTAAGTTATCTAAACTTTCACTAACAATCGCTTGGGTTCTGTTATCGAGTGCACTGGTAGCCTCATCAAATAACAAAATGCGGGGTTTTAAGGCCAAAGCGCGAGCAATTAGTAACCGTTGTCGTTGTCCTCCAGAGAGATTGCCACCTCCTTCACTAATCACAGTATGCATAGACATGGGCATAGCTGCAACATCGTCAGCAAAGCCAGACATCCGCGCTGCCTCCCAAGCTTCATCGAGTGTAATCTGAGCGCCGCTAGCAATATTATCGAAAATAGAAGCTGACATAATCCGGCCATTTTGCAGAACGACACCTAACTGTCGGCGCACTGCCTCAACATCCAACCCAGACAAATCTTGACCATCATAATAGACAGTGCCATCTTCAGGAGTCTCAAACCCCAATAGCAATCTAAATATAGTAGATTTACCGCTCCCAGAAGCGCCTACAAGTGCAATAAACTCCCCAGGCTCGGCATACAGGCTGACATCATCTAGGATCAGAGGCCCATCTTGTCGGTAGCGGAATGTAATACGATCTACAGCGATTTTGCCCATAAGCTGACCAGGATCGGCTTTGTTGAAATCCACTTCTGGTATAGTTTCTAAAATTGGTTGAGCGCGTTTCCACTGGGGGACGATTTGCAAAGCGTCGGTAACTGTATTGCTTACGTCTGTGGCACCTTTAATAAAAGTACCAAACGCACTGTTAAAAGCCAGGAAAGTCCCAATTGTCAATCCGATCGCACCTGTAGTCTGGGCTGATTCAAACTGTTTGATAGTAAACCAAAACAGGATACCAGAAGTTATCGTCGGCATGACTGTATTAAAAAGAACCACAGCGTCTTCAACGTTTTGGGTGCCCAGTTCCAGTTTTATTTGCTGACTATAGTTTTTACTCCAAGAAGCGAAACCACGCTCCTCGGCCCCGGCGACACGCAGTTTAGAAATACCATTGATCAACTGCACCGTCTGCCCAAAGATATTTCCCTTGATTTCCAACAATGGACGAACTTTGCGGACGAGGAGCATCCCCGACAGAACCGTCACAATTATAACAACTACTGCTACAGCCACAGCAACTAAAGCTAATTTCCAGCTGTAGTAAAATAAAAGTCCTAAGTTTAATAATGAGAACAGACCAGTGATTAGAGTAATTAGGGTTGTACCACTTAATTGACGACGGATTGTACTAATCGATGTCACGCGGGACTGAAGATCCCCTGTGGTGTACTGGCGAAAAAAGGATACTGGCAGATTTAGTAGCCGATCCCAGACAGCAGCTTGAGTAGAGGCATCGGAAATCGTTTCTACCCGCAAGAGCGCAAACCCTTGAGACAGCCGAAATACTGCCGTCACAAAAGCTGCAACCAGCAACCCCAAACCAACTTGTAGTAATAATCCGCGATCGCTATCTGGAATGGCGTTGTCAATTAAAATGGCAGTGGCGTGGGGTGTGAGCATACCCAGCAGTGTCACGGCAATACCAGTTAAAAAAACGATTAGTATATCTCTGCCACGATTCTTAAGCGCGAACCGAAATAAATCGCTAGCGTTAAGAACTTTATCGGGCAAAGACCGATAAAACATATAAGCAACGGGCGCTAGTGTAGAAGCAATAAGGGCATCTACAGTCAGACGAGTGCCAACGCTTGGGTCAAATATTTCGTAGCGAGTGGCAGAAACGGGCAGCAGTGCCACTGGTCGGTTGTCCTCTTCGGTGTAGGCAACCAAAGGGCCACAGTCCTTCTCCCACCAGTTGTCCCGTAGCAGAATCTGCCGCATTCGTAACCGCGAAGCCCGGACAATTGCCTCCAATGGCTCCTTCATCCGCTTCAGGTCTTGTGAACGAGCAGGAGGACGAATTTTCACACCCAAAGACCTACCCACAGCACCGGCAACAACTAACAATGGCGTGCCTTCCAGGAAAAAGGTTGCTTCTTTAGTTCCCAAGGAAGATGCTAGTTCGCCCAAAGCCTCTGCTGTCACCTGACGATTGAGACGTTCCCGCTCACTCAGCCGTTGCACTTCTTCATCAGCTTCTTGCTGTTCTAGGAAGTTAATATATTGCAGCAGTTGAGTATGAAGCTGGGATAGCCCTCTAAGCAGAGTATCTGGGTTGCGGATGTCCTTTGTGGAAGCCGTGGTAAGCTGAACCTCCCCTACGGCTTCCAACCACATCCCGTCGCCCAGAGGAAAAATTTCTGCTGAGGCATCTAGAGTCAGTTCCTCAAACCCCATCCATCGAACATTTCCTTGTTGAATTTGCACCCAGGCGATCGCATCAGGTTCGGGCTGGAGAGTCTGACCATCGATTAGAGAAAATCGCGCTTCTCTCACAGCCCGGACTTGAATTGCTGGGGTGGCGACATGGGAAAGTGTAGTGTTGATTTGCTCGACCCAACCCTCTACCAAAGCAACTATTCTGGTATCCCCATCAACAACTAACTCCTCAAAGTATTCTCGGTCTACCTTTAGCAATTCTGTTTCTCCCATCGGTACTGCTAAAAGTTGGCGGTGCTGATGAATACAGTCAGAAGCTGTTCCGAAAAGTGCCTCTTCAGGATTGCTAGTGAACAAATAACGGCGAGTTCCTTCTATAACATTATTTTCAACTGTGACAGCAAACAACGCTACAGAGCCGGACTGCACAACCCAAATTGTCTGCGGGTCGTCTAGCAGTATTGGTTCATTGCCTTTAAGGCTGTATACTTGCCCCTCAAGGTCTTTGATCGTAACTTGATTGATGACCATAATTAAGCTCCTTCTTCACTGTTAATCAACCGTGAGTACACCCCCTCTACTTGCCACAATTCCTCATGAGTACCTCGTTGCACTACCTTTCCACCTTCAAGGACGATGATTTCATCACAGTCTCGGATCGTACTCAATCGGTGTGCAACAATTAAGCAGGTACACCCACGCCGCCGCAGATTTTGGTCAATAATTTTTTCCGTCTCCGAATCTAAGGCGCTAGTAGCTTCATCCATAATCAGGATTGAGGGATTGTTCACCAAAGCGCGGGCTATTTCTAGTCGCTGTCGTTGACCTCCACTTAAATTAGCGGCTCCTTCAATCAGTTCTGCATCAAATCCGCCAGGCATGGAGAAAATTACATCATCTATGGCAGCATCCTTACTAGCCTGCACTAGATTTTTGTCTGGTACTGTGGTATCCCATAAAGTCAAATTTTCCCTAACAGTTCCGCCAAACATCAAAATATCCTGCTCCACCAAAGCGATGGAGTTAGTTAATATCGATTGCGGAATCTGCTTTTTAGGTTTTCCATCAAAGCAAATTTCTCCCTCCCAAGCTTCATAGAGTCCGCTTACTAGTTTGGCTATGGTAGATTTGCCAGAGCCACTCCCGCCTACTAAAGCTACTCGCCCTCCAGGCTTGACCGAGAGGCTAAAGTTTTCAATCAAGGGCGGATCTAGGTGGCTATAGCCAAATGTCACATTCTCCAGCTCGACGTATCCTTGTAATGTTGACAGAAAAGATGAGGGAGATAAAGAGATTTTTTCTTCCCCTGCTCCCTTTGCTCCATCAATCGGGTTATCCAACACATCATCTAGGCGAATCAAATTGCCCTCCATTTCTTGGAGAGTACTGCCGAAGTTGACGAGATTGTTGACAGGTAGCAAAAAGCTCTGCATTAGTCCCTGAAAGGCGATGAGCATTCCGATGCTGAGATGTCCATCTATTACTCGTAAACCACCTACAACCAATAAAGCCATTGATGAAAGCGAAGACAAAAGTGTAGGTAATACTGAGAAAGTTTGGTTTGTTACCCCCAGTTCTTGCTGGGAATTGATCGCTTTGGTATAGTACCCTGACCACCGCGAAAAGAAATCTGATTCTAACCCTGATGCTTTGAGAGTTTCTATACTCTGGAGAGCGGCTATGGATGCACCAGCCGCTTTACCATACTCTTGGATTAATCGCTGATTAGCATCGACGCGCTGACGGGATATCCACTGCAAAGTTAAGACATTTACAGCAGCAAAACTAGCTACCAGCAAAGTCAGTACCCAGTCATATTGAAGCATGACTAAGGCGTAAAAAATCACCATTACTGCATCGATAACTGTAGTCGCCAATCGCCCCGAAAGCACATCAGCCACTTGGTCGTTGAGACTGGTGCGGTTACTAATTTCACCTGCAAACCGTTGGGCGTAAAAACCAACTGGTAGGCGCAGGATATGCCACAGAAAACGGCTGGACATTCCCACAGACAGTTTGACTTTCAAGCGGCGCAGATACCGCAACCGCAGCAGTGTCAGTACTCCTTGGAGGACTACTGCGATCGCCATTGCCAATAACAACGGACGCAACCAGTGCTGCCGTCTTTGCACCAGGATTTCGTCTACAAATACTTGACTAAATACTGGTACTGCCAGCCCGACGAGTGTTAACAAAAAGCCTGCCAGCAGACAGTAAATTAAGACACCAGTAGTACCCTGTAGCCGTTTCCATAGTGATAAAATTAGGCTGGGTTTACGGCCCCCTTTGGTGAACTCCGACCCTGGTTCCATGACCAGCACCACTCCGGTATACCCCTCGTCAAACTCCTGCCGGGATACCTTTCGTGGCCCTGTAGCTGGGTCATTAATATAGACCCAACTAGAACTAAATCCTTCTACTACCAAAAAGTGGTTGAAGTTCCAGAACACAATATAGGGAGGGCTTAACTCTGGAAGTTGATCCAGTTCCTTTTTAAAGCCTTTTGCCTCTAGTCCATAGCTTTTGGCTGCGATCAGGACGTTGGAAGCTTTGCTACCATCGCGGGAGACTCCACACTCTCGACGCAGTTCTGGCAGAGGCACAATCCGACCATAGTAACCTAAAATAATTCCCAGAGCAGCGGCACCGCATTCCACTGCCTCCATTTGCAAAAGCGTAGGGGTCTTTAACCGTTGAGCCGGATTTTTCAACAGGTTTTGCAGGTACTGCAAAAGATTAATCGGTGTCACTAATAAAAGATTAGTAGATACCACTGACAGACCTCAGAATAGGTAAAACGAATGTAATCGGCGCTCGCTCTTCTACCTTGACTCGCACAGATGTAGTCGTTCCAGAAGAGATTTTTAGCTGCGGCCCATCGGAAGAAGACCACTTATAGCCGCTAAAAGTGGTAGAATCTGGCTGCAAGTCAGCAAATACTTGAATAAGTGCCTCTTGCTTCTCACCCACTAGACCTGTTACCACTTCGGGATTACCCACTACACTAGCGGCTGCTTCTCTGGTAATTGGAAATGGTGAGACAGTGGTAATCTTACCGACAATACCGCCAAAGCGTTCCCGTTTCACAGTTTGGGGTGTAATTTGTAGCGTCATACCTGATTGAATTTTCTTGCCCTCTCCAACCGCAAAATAGGTGATGCCAACCATTTTGCTAGATGGGTTTTCTGCATCTATACTCCCCAAACGAGTTCCGGCATCAATCACCTGTCCAGGACTAACAGTGATTTCTAGAACACGTCCTGAGTGTTGAGAGATAATCTGGCTGTTATTGCCTAATTGCTGTTCGAGTTTGGCGATTTCTCGTTTAACTTCTTGAATCTCGTTTTTGCGAGTAGTTGCAGTTTGCAGGTCTTCTTGAGCGAGAGTCGCTGCTTTACTGTTTTGTTCTTGCAACTGGGCTTGGATGTTTTTGATTTCGTTCACGTTTGAGAGGTATTGCTGTTGTGCATCTGCTTCCTTAAGGTCTAGTTGCTTCAACTGAGATTGTGCCTCATCGATACTTGCACGGGCATTGTCGTATTGTTGCCGCGCTTCTAAGACCACATCATCTGGAATCGCTCCCTCTTTTAAAAGCTTCTGACGATTATCTAGTCTCTTTTTATGGGTAGGAAGCAGCCCTTGAAGTGTTTGCAAGCGTCGCTGTAGGTTCAGGCGATCGCGCCCGATTGACACCAGTCCTTTCTCTCTCAACACAGGTGTCAAATCCCGGATAATTTTTAGTCTTTGCTCAAGAGATAAGCGTTGCTCTTGGATTGCCTTTGTGTCAAGCTGCTGACGCTGCCCTTGTAACAAACTAGCATTGCGATCCTGTTCCTCTAGTTGGACTAGTTTAGCTTGCGCTAGTTGTAATTGCTTACGCAGGTCAACTTGGTCAACCGTTGCCAGTACATCTCCTTTCTTGACTAAATCCCCAACATTAACATTCAAAGCAAGTAACTGCCCTGCACTTTTCGATTGTAGTGACATAACGTTACGTGGATAAATCAGTACCCCTTGACCCTCCACGGTAATCGGAATGCGTCCGTAAACACTCCAAACCAGGGCGACTGCTACCAAAGAACCCAAGGCAGTTAAAGGTAGCCAACTTTTGGGGCTAACAACCTGCATTAATTGGTCTAGTCTTTCAGGTGAAGATAAACGCTCTAATGACTCTTTTCGGAATAAATTTTGATTTTGTTCGACCATTTAAAATGCCTCGACAATCATTTGTGCTTGAACTGGAGACTGAAAAAATTTGGTGGAAGATTCAAACTTGCATTAAACGCTACGGTTAGTGTTGAAGTAAAATAGCTTGCTTGAAAAAATCAACAGCAACAAGAGGGTTGCTCATCAAGTGCAGCCCAAGACTTTTGTCAGTCAAAAAAGGTATGACTTTCTATCTATGTGCTATCACTTACCCTTTACTACACCACCCACGCTGTCTACGACGCCTCCAACAACATTACCGCCAAGGTAGTTCAAGTTTGACTCCCCACTATTTTCGCCACGAAGCCCGTCTGCCAATCCTACTTAAACTTTAAAAGGTAAAATCTCCGAAAACAACACACCTTTTTCTTTAGATGTTAAGTCAAAAGCTAAAAGTTTAAACTTTATTGCCAATCAAGTTAATTTTTTCTCAAACGACTCAACATCCAATCAAACCTGGTTCCAGCCAATGCCATGTTATCTAAAATATTGGCATCGAGTTCATCTTCATATTCAACATTTTCATCTAGTGATTGACCTTTGCTATAAATGCGCCTACCATAACCAAGCCGACTGAACATTTCCTGTAATCGATTTGCAAGCAGAGTAGCAATCACCCGATAAAATCGAGACGCAAAACCTATATCTTGTTGTAATTTTGCTGCTAATTGTTGTCGAGGAATTGACAATACAAGCGAGTCTCCAGTAGCCCTAACAGTTGCTCCCGGCAAACGAGTATCAATGAAAGCTGTTTCTCCAACGATTTCGCCTTTTGATAATCTCGCTATCTCTCTGCTTGTGGTTTCTTCAGCCTCTAAAGCTGCAAAGGCGCGAGTTAAAGGATTGCGTTCATCCTCAGAAACAGAAAGTGTCATTGTTCCATCTAGCAGGATATACAACGCATCTACAGCTCCTCCCTCACGGATAAGTACTGTGTTAGCGGCAATTTTTTGGCTAGTACCTATAGCAATCAGCCAATCGATGTCACTATCATGCAATTGTTCCAAAACAAATAGCATATCTCTAAGCGTCTTGTTCTTAACAAGTTTGCTATGACCAAGTTGGGTGATTCTGCTTGCAAGTAAAATAGCGATCGCTCGATAAAATCGAGATGCAAAACCAACATCTTGCTGCAATTTTGCCCTCAATTGCTGCTGGGAAATCGATATTACCACCGACTTTTGGGCAGCTTCAATAGTAGTAACAGCTGGGCGAACATTAAGAAACGGGATTTCTCCTACTATCTCACCGCTTGATAACCTACCAATCTCTCGTTCTAATGTTTCGCTATCTTCCATAGCTGCAAAAGCTCGATCTAGAGGATTGTTCGTAGCTTGTGACACAGTGATTGTGAATGTTCCATCTAGTATGATGTGTAGGGTATCAAGGACTTTTCCTTGCTGTACAAGGATAGTGCCAGCAGGGATCTCCTTTTTCCGACCCGTAGCGATTATCCAATCGATGTCGCTATTATGCAACTCCTTAAGTAGAACTTCTGTCATAACTCATATTAATTATGGTTTAGATTTTAGATGCTCCTCTGCCTCTTTCAGACTTGTCCGCAATTGGTCTAGAATTTTCTGAATATATGAGTGCGCCTCAGAACAAGCCAATTCCTCTAATGTTAAATAAGTCAAAGCTATTAACATAATCGGTTGACTATTGAGAGTTCTTAACTCCTGTCCATATTGAGCGTCAAAGCGCTCCAAATTCTCAGCAGCAGACTTCACCAATGCTTGCAAAATCTTAAATGCGTTCTCTGAAAGCGGTGGTTGACCCCGGTAATTTTGTAATCTGCCTCCTTCTCGGTAATCTGGAAATGACTCCAGCCCCAGAAAACGCAAAAACCAATCAGCCCGATAGTGTCCTATAGCTGCCACAATACCTCTGTAGTCAGCAATCAGTTCGTCAAGCAGATTGTTCCGCATTGAGCCAAATAAACGCTGTGTGAAGTAGTGAGTACATTCATGTTCTAGGCGAATAGTCAGGGAGATACGCCGCCATTCTACTTCGGAAAGTCCGATGTCGCTGGCTGAAACATTGCTATAAAAACCGTCACTCAAAATAATCAACCGATCTTGATAGAGGTGCTTTTGCAGGATTAGTCGCCCAAATTCCTCTAACCAACTACTTTCGGAGCAGTTACCAAAATTTTTAGCTGACCATTGTTGGCGATACTGGCGAACCCGATCCCAGTTGTTGAAACCAGTAACCATGTAAGCTCCCATAGAATCAGGGACTGGCTTGGGTTCATTCCGCATCGTTAGCGCCTGTACCAAAGAAACAAAATCTTCTCGATTGCTGGCGAGCAAAACCGGGATAACTCCAACGAAGCTTTGATGTAGGATCAACTGGAGTTGTTCGGGTTGCTGCAAAATCAAACCAGTCGCCTCGACCATATCATCCGCTGAAACACCCTTACGAGTAGCAAAGCGGTATACTTGGGTTTGGCTGATGCCTTCGAGTATGGGGAACTGCAACTGTACCAACTTGCTTGATAAAGCTTGAAAGACTCCTATCTCTTGAGCCAAAGTGGCGTATTCTTCCCAGGCGGCTACATGGGGTTCGGGTGGAAGCGGAAACTTGGTGGGGAGTGTTGAAAAACTGCGATCGAAGATGTTTTGATTGTAGGCAAGTAATTCCTCTATCTCCAAGGCAGTAGCACCATAGGAGGCAAGTACACTAGCACGAAGTTGGTGTTGATTGCTCAAAAGCGATCACCTCCCACCAATACCTTGTTTAACTCAACCCGATCCACAATCTGCCGAGCAATTTCTTGCACCGTCTGGCTAAACGGATGGTCAGCGTCACGCAGGCAAAATAAACCACCACTGGCTAGCTGAATTATCTCTTCAGATAGAGGCACAATACCAGCCACTGCGGTGTCATATGTAGTCTCCATCTGTTCTCGTAAAGTTTTGAAATCCATTGCAGGTAGCACCTTATTAACTACCAGCAGCATTTTGTCCACGTTTAATTTTTTCGCCACCTCTACCGTTACCGCAGTACCTTGGAAGTCTTGGCGGTCTGGACGCAAAATGACGACTAAAATATCAGAGATAGCGATCGCCAGTAAGGTTTCTTCATTCAAACCAGGGTGAGTATCAATCAACAAATAGTCCAGATTGAGATCGCGTATCAGATCCTCAAAGCCGTCGTTAAGTTTGCCTACGTCATAACCCTCGCGCAAGATTCGGGAAATTTCACCTGCCTTAATACTCGAAGGAATCAAGTAGAGGCTGCCATTTGCTCTAGATGTCTCCCCTTCCGCATTTAAAGTATGACTAACATCGTAGGCAGCATCTTTAATTACACAGCGTCCCCATAAGTAATCATTGAGGGAGCGGTTCATTTTTTCCTCGTCTAGACCGAAAATAATATGAATCCCTGGTGATTGAATGTCAGTGTCAATAATACCTACACGTTTTCCAAGACGGGCAATAGTAGCAGCTAAGTTTGCAGTCAAATTTGATTTGCCAGTACCACCACGAAACGAGTGAATAGATACAATTTTGGACATAATGTCATACCCCAGTTATGTGAAAACTTCGATATAGTTGCTATCTGCGGATTTCTTCAACCCTCTTACCTTCTGCCTTTCTTCAATCAGCTACTTTTATAGATAGAACTTACACAAAATACCTCTCTAACTTTGATTTTTCCCGTTTGCCTTTGGCGTCTCCCCTTCTCCCAAAGGGAGAGGTTCTGATTGCTGGCTTTTGCCGCTCAGACTTCTCTGTGTATCCTCTGTGTCTTTGTGGTTTGATCCTTCCGTAACTTCTGCATAAGTCCTAATAGATTTACCCTTAAGATTTTGCACTTTTTGCTGTAGCTGCTGGAAGTAATCTGTCTCTGCCGCATCATTTTTGGACAATCGCCCCTTGATTGTTTGCGCTTTTTGTTGCAGTTGCTGGAAATAATCTGTCTGTGTGATATCAGCTACCTGACGTGCCTTTTTCGCTTCGTCAATTTCAACGTTTAATTCCAGTACTTGCTGTTTGAGCTTCTGTTCTCGTGCTTTCACCTCTTGAGCCATTTGCAGGAAAACGTGTACCAGTTGACCAATATCATCATTTGCGTAAGATGCCTTAGCTAACTGATGGTCATCAAAATCATCCTGCTCTACCAAGGATTGGGCTGACTTAGTGAGGATACGAATCGGTTTGGCAATGCTTCGCGCCAGGACTAGGGCGATGATTGCGGCGATCGCTCCTACTGCTAGTAAGCTACGACTGTTCTGCCAAATGAGTTGATTTAAGGGAGCATCAAACTGTGCGTGGGCTTTGTTGACGCCCAACACCCAAGGTTGCTCTTGTAAAGGGGCAAAGCCGATCATTTGGCGTGTCTGCTCAACAGAGGAATAATAGCTAGTGTAAGCCGTTTGTTTGGCTCCTACCATCGCTGCTAACTCTGGAATATTCAAGCTTTTGATCTGATCGATGCCATAGAGCGTCCCAGCCTGCTTTTGTTTCTCTGGCGGCAAGGGGGCTAGGCTATGATAAAGCAGTGATTTATCAGGGTGGCTGATGATTACCCCACGCTCGTCAACCAAGAAGGCATAGCTTTTAGAGCCAGCCTGCAACGCATTCACGATCGCCCAGATGTCTTCTCCCTTGATTTTTAAGATTGCCACGCCCACAATCTTGCCGCCCTCAGACCGCACAGGGTTGGAGAAGTAGATGCCTGGTCGTCCACTCGTTGTTCCGACAAGAACGCTAGAGACGTAAGGGCGTCCCTGGATGCTAAAGCGGAAGTATTCGCGGAAGGCGTAGTTTTGAGCAATGAATGTAGGATTGGTGGCAGCGACGCAGCGTCCCTTTGTGTCTATGATGTAAACAACATCATAGTCGGGATTAGAGCGAAAGACGTTATCTAACGTTCGTTGCATCGAGGTGCGGAAAGCTATTTGCTTCTGAGGGGTGGTAGCAGCGAGAAAACCCACCACATCCTTATCAGTACTGACTTGAACAGCAACACGCTGGATGTCGATAATTAGCTGGTCGAGGCGACTAGCATTACTGGTGGCTAAGAGTTCCAGTTTGCGGTATTCGCTGTCCTCTGCACTCTTGAGACTTTCTTGGAGGTTGTGATAGGTGGTGAAGCTCATCGGTATAAGTGCAACACAGAGTAGTGCTACCGAGAGTTTCGTCCTAATAGACCAAGCAGAGGGGTTAAACAACCGATGCAATTTATCAAAGCTAATTTGCTCTAAACCCGACCATACACTGCTGGGTGGCTGGTAAGGAACAGCACTTACTCCGGCTGCGATCGCATCTAGCTCTGCATCACTGATACTATCACCTGACTTTGAGATTTTAGCTAAAGCAACTTCCCATTCTGACAGTGTAAAACTATAGCCAGCAGCTAGTATGATTTCTCGGCGTTGCTCATCACTGGCAGCGTTTTGGAGTTGCTTTTGCAACACTTCATCCGTGGCTATCCGCTTGTAAAAGGCTTGTGCGCTTTCAACAGACATACATTTTTAGAGTCTATTAAATGAGTTGCCTCTTCGTTCAGGCAAAGGATAAGGGGCACTTAGCTGGGGGAAATGACCTCTTCTTCATGCTGCGAAATGAAGGCAAGAACATGGGTCTGAATCCCATACAACACCAAGCGTGATTTTCGTCAAGAGCGGCAAGCTAACGCAACAGGCAGACTGGTGACTAAGCTGAAAATGGCAACTGCTTTTCTACTATGCCCTGTTTAAAAAATTCATTTAAGTAATGCAGGGTTTGAGTAAAAGAAATTCCTTTTTCGTGCTCCAATAACAAAGCAAGTTCGCCAACAGTCAAATGTTTGTTAAAGGCAACTTCCGCTACATCTTGAAAGTGTGGCATACCATCAAAGCTATGCGTCATTGAATGGGATAAGAAACGAAAACCATTCTCCACTTGCTTATATTTAAGATCGGGTCGAAAGTCTATCCGATTTTGAGGGGAATGGCTGCATTATCGTAAGTTTTGAGGTGTTCTGCATCCCATAATAGCCTGATTTCTTCTGGATCTATATCAAGGTTATATCTGCACGTAACGCCATAAGGATCGATAGGAAGAGTTTCTCGGAATTGGCGATCGGCTGACCATCTTTCGAGGAACCGTTTTATCTTTGCTATATTTGAGAGATAGTCTGTATCAATATTCTTTCGATCGCTCCACAAGCGTTTTATCTCCCCTGTTTGTAACCCCTGTTCGATCGACTTTGTTGTCATTTTCCAACTCGGTTTGTTTGTTACTTGCATATTTAAATCTCCCAAGTTTTTTTGGCGTTGCAGAATAATTGATGGTTTGTGTACGGTCGTCGACAGGCTAATCGTAGTTTGTGAATTTCATATCTGCTAAACTTAATCACCTAATCAGCAATGCCTTTTTTCTAGTTCCCCATGCTCTTTTCATGAAGTTCGGGTGATTACTCATAATAAAATCTATCAATTTAGGTTGGGGAGCCACTTGTGTGGGCGGGTTTCCCGACTTGAGCAAAGTGGCGTTTGAACAGCAGCAAAACCCAACATGAACTCCGATCGCCTGTTTGCTTGAGGAACGAAACCCAAAAACCTATCCCACTATTCTAAAAATCTCTACTTCTTTTCGGAAAATGTGCTTAAAAAGCTCGATTTTTCGTTTTTATTTTTCAATCGGCTTAAGCTTTGTAGCAAAAATTTTATTAGTGAGATAGGTTCAACAAAGCAGATATTATAAGTGTTTAACCGAACCTGATATTATAGGTCAAAAAACCTTAGTCCTTGTGACTACTGCTGCAACAGTAGCTACAAGTGCCACATTACCGACCACGACCTTATTGGCTGCAACCGCGCCTCCTCCGCTTACTGATTCTAGTTCTCCCTCAGACAGAGCATCAGTAGTTTCACTGCTATACTCTGGAGGAGTAGGCAAAAGAATATATTGCAAACTTTCCGTATTTTGAACAACAACTATTTCTTGTCCTGGTTGCAGTGGCAAAGAACTTTGTATGAATACCATTAGTTCATTATGGTCATTACTAGAGAACTCTGGTAAAAGGACAAAGTATTTGCGTTGACAGGTGTTCTCTACTACCTGAAGTTCCAATTGTTCAGGAATATTGTCTACACCTGCTTGTTGCAAAACTTTTTTTGGTTCAGCAAATAATCTTGCTTTATATTGCGAGTCCTGCCAAGTTTTTACAATTACATCTGCAAGTATAAGCTTTTGATCGTCAATCATACTTCTTCTCCTTGTTTTCAACACTACTAATGTAAGCAGTATTTAAACTAAAAACAATATATAAATATTCATAAAAATTGAGGTAATAGTTCTGAAAATTTGAAAAGTTAAACATATCCGCTTCAAACTAATGACGAGTTTTATTGTTATCTATAGCGGTTCTCGCTTGAGTGAAATACAAAATGTGGGAGGATGAACAAAGTCAACAGCAAAGTGCATCTAGCATGAAAGCATACTCCATTGACCTCCGTCAAAAAGTAATTGACGCATATAATAATCAAGAAAGCTCCCAACGAAAGCTGGCAACAAGATTTAGCGTCAGTTTAACTTTTATCCAGAAGCTACTAAAGCGATATCGAAGCAAGGCGACAATTGAGCCAAAAGCTCATGGTGGAGGTAATACAGGTAAGCTAAGTAGTGAGCAGATGGCAATAGTTGTTACCTTACTGGAGGAAGACAACGATGCAATTTTGGTTGAGTTGTGTTCTCGATTAGAGGAACGAACGGGTGTTCTAGTCAGCAGAGCGACAATGGGAAGAATCACTCAAAAGCTAAAGCTAACGCGCAAAAAAAAACATTGCACGCCAGCGAAAAATACACAGAACGGGTACAGAAACTCAGAGCAGAGTATTGGACAACGATTGGCACCGTAAATCTGGAAGACCTGGTGTTTATCGATGAAGCCGGAGTTAACATCGCCATGACCAGACGCTTCGCTCGTTCGCCCCAAGGTAGTCGTGCTTATGGTTCACGTCCCTACGGGCGGGGGAAAAATGTAACGATGATTGGGGCTATGTCCGAATGGCACTAAGAAAAGCTCTAAGCTATACGGAATAAGGGCTACAGCTTTGAAAGCTATTGAACAGTGGAGGAGGGGTCAGGTGGTCGTCCAAGATGGCAGTGTCATGGA
>NZ_JACJSI010000096.1 GCF_014698065.1 Nostoc flagelliforme FACHB-838 | reverse complement strand
TCAAAATGGCGCACCCCGTAGGATATTACTCACTTTCCCACGACAACGCACTCATTAAAGATATGTGTGAGACATGGGGGGAAGGGCTAGAAAAGATGAACGAATCAGACACATTCTGGTTAATTGCAAAAATCGCTCATGAAGCATGGGTAGAGTGTGAACCTTCTAACCCTCCTAGCAACGAAGCGGAGTCAGTATTGAAACGACTGCATGAGTTAAAGCAATGGGAAAAATTTGCACTGATTAGCGCAATGGCACAGTGAGATGTACAAGAAGCAACTGTATTTAGCTTTGACTGGTGTTAGTGTCTGTTTTTTGCCTTTCTTCATCCCCTTGATTCCCAAGTTAGGGGCTTATGCAGAGGCAGAACGCTTAAAAGCCACCGAAGGATTAGAACGTCAGCGCATAGAAGAACGGGCTAAAACCAGCAATGCCTTATATGAGGCCGGAGTCATGCCCACAACTCGTTCTCTAAGAATCACGAATTATTTTGACAGCAGTAAACGCAATCCCAGACCAGACCCAACCCTTTATCAAGATGATGAAATTGTTGATGTTTTTCATGCTTCTGGGCGCTGCATAGGTCAGATTGAAGAAGGAATTTGGAAGTGGAAGCACAAAGCCAAAGGGATTTGTAAAAGCGTTCAAAATATCAAACCAGTGAGGAAAAAGTAATGGCGTTAGGTTTATCAAGTGCAGAAAGTAATAGCACTGGTAACAGTGATGGTAAACCTAAAGGTAAGAAGCGAACGCTTGGTCAAATCATAGATTTTTGCGCCAAGGCTGTTGTGATGATTGTCGGCTTACCCATTAGGGCCGCCGCCGCTATAGTCAATCAGTTTGTTGCTAACGGTGGTGCGGGTCGTGCGTTACCCGGATTTCTCACGAAGCTGGAGAAAAGAGGAGTCAAAAACTGCCAAAATATCTATTGCACATGAATTCCAGCAGTTTTAAGCATGACCCCTCAGAAAACAGATTGTATACCGGAACAGTTCAAATTTAAACCTGTATGAGTAGAGCATATACTCTGAACAAACAAGCCTGCCTGATGTAAGAAAAGCTCTTAAGCGACAGATATTTTATAAAGGCTTGCAATCACTTGTAATAAAGCTTTCCATCAGCCAGTCCTGCTCCCCTTCAATGACGGGCCTTCAAGTATAGTGTTCATTTCATCTGAGTTTTTAGCTACGCAGCTTTGAAATCAATCCACTGCTTGTAATCACGACCAGCACAAAGAAGTTCCTCATAGTCTTGCTGTATCACTGACCAATCGCAATACCCTTGTTCAATATCGTCAAGGTCAGAATAAATCTGATAAATGCATTTTTGTAAGTCGTCTGAGAGTTCGTTATGCTTATTAATTAAGAAATACAGCTTGCTAAATAACTGACTGTGTTCCGGTTGTGCGAATCGACCATTCTCAGGTAAAACAATTGGATAAACTACACCCAATTTTGCAATTAACAATCTGAAGGAAACTTCAAAATCTCTTTCACCTGGAATACAATCGAGCAGGTGGATAACGTCTAATAGATGTTTATCTTGGCTTGTAGATAACTCAATCATCCAGTCTGCTGGATGGTCGCTTTCTTCGAGAAGTTGGTCAGCCCAAGCAATGATTTCAGCATGCGAACAAAGTTTTGATGCCTGTCCCATCAACCAGTAATCAGCGTAATGTTTCAAAGTGGGTTGCATTACTATAATAAGTTCAGCCATAAGAGATACTCTCAACCCTATGTTCTTTATGTATTATATATAATACAAATATTTTCCGAGCAACGAAAGACACATCTTGAAGCCAAGCGCGTAGAATGCAACCCCTTATAGGCACGGTGATGCCTATAATGCTAAAAGCAGGCAGCATTGCTACACAAGGAAGTTTTACTATGAGTGTAAAATCTCAAACTCCCTCGGATATTCAGTTTGAATCAAAGATTGTTTGGTTAAGCAATATCGATGCTATTCCTTATGTTAGAGAATATTTTAATACTTGTTGCAGTAGAAGAAAGGGAAAGGTTAAGTATCAAACCTATCAGATCATTGGCTATGCAGAACTAGAAGACAAAGCTCCTAACACTGGTAGAAGTGGATGTTTTGCTCGGCGAATATTTTGGCTTGCAAAGCATGATCGCTTTTATCAGCCTGATGGAGTTTATAAGCAAGGATGTCCAATAGAAGCTATAGATCCACTAACTGTTTTTCCAAAAGTTCTAGGGCAGATAACAACAAGAGCTTGGAATGGAACATTTTCACAAGAGATTGACTAATTATTTCTCCATCTGGTCATTGGTTGCGATCGCTTTCAAGACTGCACTCCTATGCAATCGCGTCAAATATCGCCACTGTTTCAAATACCGGAATATACTCTACGCTATTGGCGAGATTTACCCTGTCGTCATTTGGCGAGAATCAAAACAGCTTGTCAACGTACTCTTGTAGGTCACTGCGTTTAACTCGCCAACCCTTGCCAATTACTTTGGCTTTTAACTCACCTGCCGTAATTGTGTCTCGCAGGAATTCTCTAGACAACCCAGTTAGCGCTTGTGCCTCTGCAATAGTCAGTAGTAGCTTATCAGCGATCGGCACTACTGGCTGATTGTCACCTCTGCCCAGCAGCCCTTCAATGATTGAGGACAATTTATCAATTACCCCAATCTCGCCAAACTCCGCAATCTCGCCAGAAGAATGCACTAATTTACCTGTCTGTGACTGTTGCTCTGTCGCTATTTGGCGAGATTCAAAGGCAGGTTTTACGGTCGGTTGGTTTAGTTCTTCCTTGAATGCTTCCAGTTCGGTTTGGTCAAAGTTGGCAGTCGGGCGAGTTTTACCTTTCTCGTACTTGACGCTGATTCGCCCCTGTTGAACGTAGCGCTCTAAAGCCCTAACACTGACACCCAAGTAATCTGCTGCTTCCTGCTTATTCATAAATCTCGCCAAATATCGAAACTCGCCAAAATATTATCAATGATTGGCGAGTTTTGGCTAACTTTGGTGTAGGTGAGCGAGAGCGGTTGCTTCTCTATATCCCAACTAGGTGCGAGATATTCAACCTTATATGTGCTAAATATGACGTTAAGAGGTTCATAAAACCTAAACTACGGAGCAAAATTATGTCTAGATTTGATGGCGTTAACGAAATGGATTACAAAGGCTGCACCATTAAAACTATGGAAGACAGTCGTGGGCGTTGGGACTGGAAGATTGATACAAAATATACTAGCCTTATTATTATTACGGATTCTGGCAATGCTTATTCCGAAGATGCAGCAATCAGACAGGCTAAAGAGGGGATTGATGAGGCAGTTCGTAGTGCTTGGTAAATAAATTGTGACTTGTTTATTGGGTTGCGTTCGCAACCCAATAAACAAGTCACAAAATACCTCAACTCCTTGTGTGTTCAGCCTTTAATTCGATGTCGTCAAACTACCATATCCCGACATGAAGGGAAAATAATTCAGCAGGGCTAACGTATCTAGATTTTTGATTCTTTTGCCTATAAGGGAATGGCACGCTTGTAAAGCGTAAATCCCTGGTATTCCTGGATGAAAGGGTGTGGGGTTGCAGGTTCGGGTGTAGGGAATTAAGAAGATGTTGAACTACTTAACGCACTCGCATTCAATTGTTTGGAACACACGAAGCTGCAACCCTACCCCCAACAAGATAGCCCTCACGAGGTTTCACATGAATCAAGCGTGCCATTCGCTTATAAGGGTTATATTTTTGACAAATTCAGTTGCGTTTGCCCTAACTGAGCTGACAATGTTCATAATTCAGATTGGAACTGTTAGCCAGCCGAAATATTGGCATTAATTATTGAGCTATTCGCAATATCTTTTGTGTTTCCCTCCTGGCTATTGAAATCACCAGGAACAGGATCTGGCTGGACATCTCTACTAACTTCTTCTGGTTCAATGGGAGCCGCTTCATGCTCAAGATTAAGAGACCGAGGAGGTTCTTTAGCGTCAGAAAAATCTATGAGTGGCTTTGAGCTATCGGTAGTCATAAGTTGCTAAATGGTACAGCTTTCTTTAGTGTTGAATTTATAGTGCTGGCAAACATCTTTCTAGAGAAAGAAACTAGACATTGCAGAGTCGCGTTTTGCTTCTGCTTTTCAGTGACACCCAAATAACGCTCCAATGCCATTCGTCCAATGTCCCGATATCTCCTGTATGTGGCGGCAAGGTATTTCTAAAGTTAGATTTTCAGCAGAACAATGCAATGAAAACCCCTCAGCGTTAAAGAGTTTTTAGAGCTATTTAATTAATTACTTTGTCTTTTTAATTCTTGTATTAATAATTGACATCTTTTACTAGCTTCTTTAGCTTGTTGCATTAAACTTTTACTTTGTTCCCGGTTGGTTTTACTAATCTCAACAGCTTGTTGACTGAACTGTGCAGCTTGTCTGCCTAGTTCTTGAATGCGAGTTTTTAATTGTTCTACAGTTTTCATCTATCCTCCAGTTCAATTATCAAGGTGTCTATATTTTCAGCTTCTTCATAAATTTTATCCGCTCTACTCTGAAGCAAACTAGCATCGTCAAAATCATTATTTTGTAATGCTACTTCTGCTGCTGTGTACAATTGTGCTGCTATCTCCTGTAGTTGGTCGTACACTCTGGACAAAATAGTAAATGTTTCTTGTTTCATTTTCCGTTTTAACAAATCATAAGTAAAAATCGTCGTCAGATCAAATTTCGCTTGTAAAGCTGTTTTCTGGTGATTTTGATGAAATGTCGTCATAATTATATAAGCCGACTTTTCCCGAATTCAGGCTACAGCCTTTGTTGCGCCGATGTTAGATACTTTATGTCCGCCATCTGTGAAGCGGAACCCAACCTATGACTTCTTTAGCAAGTTGAGTGTTAATCAGGGCTTTGTAAGGTTCTAGTTCATACTCGTAACCACCGCGCCAATCACTTCACATCCGTCGGCACGCAAAACTTTTTCCACAACCGAACCAATCATTCCTTCATTGCCCGTAACTAATACCTTCATAACGGCGGTGATTTTTACTATTAACTGAATGTCTCATTTATCATTACTTTTTGGTCGAGTAGGGATAAATCCCCCCAGTCAAAATGTTACAAATCACCCCAATCAAAATTAAGGAAACGTCGAGCATTCAGCTTGGTATATTTTTCAGTGTGTTTGATATCACGGTGTCCCAGGAAGTCTTGAATCTCTCTAGTGTTATAACCCTGATTCACCAGATAGTAACCGCAAGCATGGCGCATCATGTGACAGTGAACTTTGATATCAAGCCCGGCCTGTGCCGCCAGTCGCCCAAGCAGCTTTCGCACCGCATCAGTGGACATCACCTCACCGCGTTCGGAAACGAAAATGTATTTGCTATCGGGCAACATCTCTCTGAGTTCTTTGAGCAATTCCAGTTCATCATCTCTCAAGGGATGCACCCCTGAATCACTGCCCTTTTCCCTGGTGATGAAAATCTGACGTTCGGCCCACATCAGGGCATCCCACCGCAACCCGCATTTAGCCCCTACAGCTTCCCCCACCCTCAGACCGTGGCGAAACATGAGCAACATCAGTGTATAATCACGGTGAGAATAACGAGCTTTACGATCGAGCGCAGCATCGAGTAGAGATCGCACCTCACTTGGTGTAAGGTATTCTCTAGACCTGTAATGCTTGTTTGGTAGACGAGTTGGGGGTGGCGGCCTCATTTAGCTTTCGGGATAGTGTCCGGTGTACGCGTCATATTATTATGGACAGTCTACACTGCTTGAAGCCCCATTACTCCGTTGAAAGACAAGCCACTCTGAAGTTATTGCGAATGACTATCAATTAATAAATGCGTCCGCTTTTTCCAGTCAAATCCCTAGCGAAAAAGCTATCACACCACACCTGAGTTTAGTAAAAGGGGCGATAGCTTGTGCGAAGGTCATAACGAAATCAGCGATGATGAAGGGGCGGTTAACTTGACAATAATATTATGGCTTTGGGCAAGGACAATCAGTCATCTGACCGTTACATAAGCAAACCCATTGCGTGCCATCTTTACCTAAAATTACTTGTGAACAATTCGTATCGCTAACTTGAATTTTAGTTGGGTCAATATTTGTTTGGGCAATTAAAGAGCTTCCAGAGAAAACTATTGCACCACTTATTGCAATTCCTAGACATTTAATCCAGTACGAAAGATTGTTCATAGTTTATATCCTACCTTTCTAAAGAAGTAACAGTTGCGGTACAGCTAGCAAATTTTTAGCAATTTGAAGCAGTGTATATCAAAATCGGTAATCAGTTTTTTATTTTTTATTAGAGTTTATAGAGTTTCACTTTTGCACACAATTATAGGACTTACGCATTGTACATAAGTACTACACACAATTTGGGTATTTCAGCCGTATTTAGCACTCAGCGATCAAAAATATATATGAGAATAAATCGGGGTTATGCGAAGCACCTGAAACAACCAAAAACCGTCACTCATATTATGGTTAATTTGTACAGCCTTAGAGTTTTATCTTTAATTTTTGACAAGTTGTAACACACCACTTGACAAACAAATGAAATAACCACTAATTTTCATAGTTTTTAGACAATGTTATGTCAATTTGATAGCGTAACTGCCCCAAACCTTTATTTCCCGTGAAGAGTACACTGCAACTCCACATCGTTTAATAATGCTTATCAATCGCGTTGTCTGTAATCCTCATTCTTCCGTGAATTCATAAGTTTTGCTTAATTAGCCAGTTTTTAGCGTCTCTACCAGATCCAATTACCGTGAGTGAATTGTGAGACGAGAGTAAGAGGGGATATGCCGAAATACATGGCAAACGGGACACCTTGTAAAGTTATGTCAAGCAACTTTTCAAAACCTTTGATTTACCGTTGTTTTAACGCCAAGCTGAACTCTGAACGGTCATCTAAAGCCACTTTCTTCATCCACGACTTATCCGATTGCCTAACGCAAACATGAGTAGTGATAGACTCGCAATCCCCAACAAAGCCTCCAGGCTAGTGAGCAGTTTAGCAACATCACTAGCAGGAACCAAATCGGGAAATCCAATTGTGCTAAATGCAGCCAAGCTGTAATGGAAATAGTCAACCCACCGTAATGGTTGCCCTGACGTGTTAATTACACCACCTACTAAGGCATATAGAAAAGGGAAGACCAGAAGAATAACAGCTGAACAAGCAATAACTCTGAAGGGTTGTTCACCATATCCACAGGATAACTCCGCAGCCCAACTGAGTAGCCAGTGAACGGTGTGCTTGAAATAAAACCACCATAAACGCGGAGAAATCCGGGATGATGAGTTTTGTGGCAATTCGCGATAGTAACAAAACCCCGCTCGTTG
The DNA here is from genome assembly GCF_014698065.1 of Nostoc flagelliforme FACHB-838. GTDB lineage: Bacteria > Cyanobacteriota > Cyanobacteriia > Cyanobacteriales > Nostocaceae > Nostoc > Nostoc flagelliforme_B. Next base: position 16,238 of record NZ_JACJSI010000096.1, on the reverse strand, counting down.
AGGATGATGGGTGTGCTTTTGCATCTCCCGTGCTTTGAAATGTGCCCAACTTGCTGCCAAGTTATCCCCAGTGTCAGAGAAGTTTGCTTTCAATGCCAAATAGACATCTCGTGCCTCACTAAAACGGCGCTTAAAGGGTTTAGTAAAAGATTGTGGCGTCTGCTCCGAACCTAAGTGGTGTTCCAAGTGTGCCATAAATGCTTCTGGATCTTCTTGTAACACACTTGTACCAATACTCTTAACTGATATCTGTGCATCTCGCAGGTTCGCTCGCCATAAGCTAGTTCTTCCTAAAAACACCCCGTTTAGCTTCGCCTCTGATAGATTTGCAGCGTAAAAAGATGCATTATTCAAGTTGGCTCCAGAGAAATCTGCTCGATGAAAGTCCGTGAAGGGCGCATTGACATTTTCCAAATTAGCATTTGATACAATAGTTTCTTGAAAACTAGCTTTAGCAAGATAAGCATTTTTTAGATTTGCACGCCACAGATTGGCATTATCGAGTACAGATGCCCATAGATTTGCGCTCTCTAAATTTGCCTGAACTAAATCGGCACCTGTCAATTCAGCTCTTTCAAGATTTGCTCCTTGCAAGTCGGCTCCGCTCAGGATTGCGCCTTTGAGATTCACGCCATAACGAAGAGAACTTGAAATTTCTTTTGGGGAAAGAGGTGCTCCGTCATCCTTAGTCAGATTGAGCTTCCACATGGCTGCACCACTAGGGCTTGTCTTCACTATCTCTGTTGCCCAAACAGGAAGGTGAATTTTCTTTTGCACCTGAAGCGTTTGCAAATCGCGACTTATACTGCTACTGCTTAAGTCTATTCCCGATAAATCAGCGTTTGATAGGTCAAGTCCCTCTGGACCACCGTTCTCTTCAACCATACGGAGTAAATCATGCCGTGTGATTTTCACCTGAGTGTCGGCTTTTTGAGTGGATTGCGATGTTGGTTCGGAATTTAACTCCATACTTACAGCCTTTACAGAGGTTCATAATGGTTCGATTTTACTGCTGTCAAAAGTGTCTACTTGCCAATTGATCTGGCGAGATCCCTACTGCACCAATGCAAGAGATAACGAGGTTGAGTTTAACTCAATCCTGAGCTAAAGTACGATCTGCGATGGCATTGACTGATAAAACAAAAAAGCGGTTTTAGTCACCCGTTTTTAACTTTGGTTTTGGTAATGGTTTGGTACGCGGCACAGAGGTATTATCCTGACTAGTCGCTTTTGACTTACCTTTCTTTGGTGCAGGTGGTGCTGCTGCTCTTTGCGCTTTCTTAGCTGCTGACTGCACTGTGGCTTTATCCTCCTTAGACGCTTTGAGAAATCTGGGTGCAGAATCTTTAGGTAGCGCAGTCAGTGCAACAAAACCGAAGACATCACGCCCTGGCAGAAATTTGGCCTTAATTGTGACAAAGACTGCGCGTCCTTGCTCCTCTTTAGCCACCTTGGGATTAAATCTGAAGGGTCGGACGGATGCATCCTTCCATAGCAAAGGTATATGACTAGCCTTCATGAATTTCACCTTTCGGGCAGGTTCGGCCTGCTTAATAAATTCGAGTCTTTCATCAGAGAAATTTCGGAACACCGAGATACAGGGAGTTGAGCAGACAGGAATGAACTGCCATAATCCCGATAATTTAAACTCCAGGTCTTCTAACTCTCCTGAAACGGCATCTAGTTTTCGCCCTCTGTCAAAGCCCACTAACTGAAAAGCGATGCGATGCGGTTGCTCTCTGCGTGGAAAGTGAATTGCCTTTGGATAAACAACCAAACGCTGATTATGGTTGCCAGTATTTTCTATTTCCTTCTTGAGAGCGTTTAATACATCCCATTGTCGCTTCGAGTAGTAAAGTGGGTATTCATAGCTACCGATAGTAACAGTGCTTTGTCCATCTGAACTGAAGTTGACCGACCCAGTAATTACCCCAACAGCTTGAAATATTGCTGCTGTCGATTCAATTTCTGTTTCTGTTGGCGTATCAACATTTACTTGTTCTTCATCCAATGGGGTTTCAACTGTCGGTACTGCTTGGGTTGACTCAAGCGAGGTAAATTCAGCAGATGCCATGATTATTGTTAATAGGGGAGAAATCGCGGTCTAATTCAATCTTAATTGTCTATCAAGTGTCTACATCACTGGCGGCATTGTCGATGCTGCAAAATTCCCTAATCGGGTTTTACATCGGTGACAATAACTGTTAACTGATTTAACGCAAATGATGCAGAAATTTTATCCAATCACTCCTAAAGATTTCTAATTGACATAATTGACCTTTAAAGCCTCGATAGTCAATTGTTGCGCTACAGAAATATGTTTCCATTAGTTGAACGCTCTTAATGATTCCGACTTGCCACTTGCGAACACTGTCGTTGAAAAACTCAACTTTATCCCCAACTTTCAATTCCGGGCAAGATAATTCGCTTTCTCGTGTATTTATCAATTCACCATCTTGTCGAGGAGAAAATCCAGTCACAGCAGGGGTGTCCTGGCTGTCCACCCCGTTTTCGGCAAGATTTACTTCCTGGACAGGCTCAAAGCCAGTCACAGCAAGGCTGTCCAGATTGTCCACATTTTCATTGGGGACTGAAGGGTTATCAATTACATCAACGAATTGATTAACTTCACTTTCATTATTTTCCTCATCTTTTTTTTGCAATGCTAATTCTTGAGGGAGGACAATTGGACAGGGTGGACAGCCCTGCTGTGTAAGGGTTTCAGCCTGTCCAGGGTCAAATGTCGGGGGATTTAGTGGGTGGACAGGGTGGACAGGTAAGCTGTGTAAGGGTTCTGGCGTTTTGGTAGGGTGAAAAAACTCATCAAATTCTTCTATTCCCCCTTCAAGGCATTTATCTTTAAAGCAATACCAAAATTCCGCCCTGGAAAGTGAAGAATCCGGTGGCCCCTCCGGTACTTTCATCTCAAAGACCCCAGCCAGTGGTTCAATGAATGTAAAGTGGGACTGAATTCTTTCACGCTTTCCGTTGACCGTGGGTGTCCAGCTACGTTCCTTGAAGTTGTGGGGCAAGACTGTTTTTAAATGGCTAATAAATTTGGACATCCCCAAAGGAGCATAACCATGTTCCCGGCAGTAAAGTACATACCAGCTGTGTAAACGACTTTGTGGGATAAATGTTTCGGTCGTTGAGGGGCGTAAGCACAAGTCTACAAAGGATTTGGTTGAGTCCCCGTACAAAGATGCCTCTAGCGCCAGATTCTTCGCCCGATCTGAAGAGGGAGGCGATAACAAAATGCGATCGCGTTCTGCTCGTGGCATTGCTAAAGCCCAAGAAATTATGTCCGACTTCACCTCTTGTAGCTTCAGCCACAAGGTTGGGTCAGGGGTGACATCTCGGTTTTTTACTGGGATTGGGTAAGCTCGACGCATCCAGCCGTCGCCAGCATTTTCGATTTGTAGATGACTTACAGAGGCAATCCAAAACCGAATGTACCACTGGATTGAATAAGCTACTGGATTGAATAAAGCGCGTCCGCTCATTGGCCCATTGTCAACTAATTCGTAAAAAGCTCGGACTCCTTCGGCATAACCTCCTACATCAGGAAATCCAAATATCCGCTTTCCACTTAAATATTGATGCCGTCCTTCCGGTGTAGAAATATCCGCAAAATGTGTGGCGCTACTAGAGCCGGACTCGCCAAATAAACTACTCCAAAACCTTCCCAATGTCCCCTTGCCCCCACCACTTAAGCCAATTAAGTGGGGAAACCGACCATAAGGGGCAGTTGGGTCTAAAAACATACTCGTGAACGCCCGAATCACTTCAACCAATTCTGACCCAAAGCTTTCATTTAGAAATTTGAGAAAAACTTCTGGGCATGGTTTGTTGGCTTCATAATCGTGGGGAATGATATTAGTCAGGTAAAAATCTTTGCGATGAGGCATTTGTTCACCAGTTCGCAAATCAACGACACAATTGTTAAACCCTAATAAATGAGTATTGGTTGGCAGTGGTTCTGCTGGTTCTAAGCGACTGCGGCAATATTTAAAGGCAGATTCCTTGTGTGCGTTAGTTTCGTAAGGCTTGGTTATTCTCCAGCCAAATGTCTTTGTGTAAGAGAGCTTGTAAGCGGATTCTCCAGCGTCAGCGAGGAGCTTGTAAGCTTTATTATCATCTTGGTGCTGCCATTGCTTATTCTCTTGTGACCACTTGTAAAAGGATGAATTTACTACCATCCATTCAGTTTGAGGAAAGATTTTTCGGTAAGCCCAGCCATCAAAAGTACCCGCCGTCACGCAGTTAGAATAGGGTAAATTCATGGCAGTGCATACAGGCAAGTAAAATGCTTCTGGGTCTGCTGGGTCAATATCTATTTTGGAATTAGATAAATCCGTAACTTCTTTTTCAATAGTTTCGGATTCTGCCAACTCAAGCGATCGCTGCGCTACGGCCGCGTGAATCTCCTGCTCTAACCGACGGATAAATTCTGGTGTTTCCATCTGCCCCAAGATTTCTTTGATGTCACTCGACTTATATGGTAAATCGGGGCAGATGTCGTGAGGGTTAATTCCAATAAATGCAATTCCTACCTCGGCTGCACACTCAGAACACGTCTGGAGTTTTTTCAAGCCAGTGTCATCGGGGTCATGCAGAAAAACGATTAATCCTATGCCTGCTTCAATTGCGCGTTGATATTCTCTTGTGATAGTCTTTTTATCCCATCCACTGCCCTGAAACGTAATTCCAGCAAGACCATGCGACCGACCAACTTCTACGCATCCCTCGCCTTCATGCTGAAGTAGTGCCGGGGTTCCGTTCACAGATTTAGCAGCAGCTAAAGCTTCATCAATGCGATATGCTCCCCAAGGCAAATCGCCTTTTTTCATTTGGGGTGTGCCATCAAGTCGCCTATGCCATTGCCGAAAGGTCTTGCTGTAACCTTTCTCCTTATTCGCATCTGGCCACTGGTAGCGAACCACCCATTGCGACTCTGAGTAAGGATAAATTGTTTCGGTGGCACTACCCTCAACATCTTTTGGTGGTCTACTCGTTAACTTTTGAGGTTGGGGTATATCTGTTACAGTAGAGGTCAACATCACCAAACCTAATTCACCATCTGGAATTGGTGCTGGTTTGGGCAAGATTCTCTTAGGCTTCGCAGCTAAACGGTTTAGGGATGGAGTGTAATTAGCCCCTGCCCTTTCTGCCACCACTTCAGCCCAGGGTTTAATCGCCTCTCTGACGTGTTTGCACTCACAACCGTTAAAGCATCTGTACTTCCCGGTTTCTGGGACGATAGATAAGTCATTACCCCCACAAACTGGACAAATAAACTTATCTTTAGCTTTGGATGGCTCTAACTGGTCTTGAAAATTTCGGATGTCGAAGGAGGCGAACGCCCCTGGCATAACGGAGCCGCCAACGGTCTCTTGTCCTTTTAAAATCGCTACCATTGTGAAATCCTTGTGAGGTAAATTGTGTGGGCTTTACCTCCCCCGAAGATTCACCAAAGTTTTAATTAAATTTCTCTATAACCTGTTGTAGGAAGTTGTAAGAAGTACTAGGAACTGATAACATTAGGTTATAAAGAAATTTGAATGATTTTTCAAACAAAACAAAGGGGTGTCTTCTGGGACTGTTAAACAACTTGTTAGAAGCAAGTTGAGTCCGGGGAGGCATTCTTTCCTTATGTATATCTGGTGACATGACACTTAGAAAAGATGGACTAAGGGTATAGTCTTATTACATAGTAATTTATCTTCCATAAAAATAAATAGTAAATGTGCGACTTTCCAAAATAAAATAATTTATTTTTTATCTTTAATTCCAGGCAGAACAAGGTTTTACAAGCTTTTTAATAACATTAAAATCCATACGAATACCTGACGTTACTAATATTGTTAGCAATGTCTTTTTAAGAATTATGCTTATTTTGCAAGCATTATAAAGATTGAAACAGTATCAATTTTAATGGACTTGCAGTACTAAAGTACTAAAAATCAATACGTATGTACTGATTTAGTTCATTTCTATTTAATGTCTTGAGTTTTAAGCCATTCTTCAATAAGCTCTGCCATTACTTCATCCATAGGTCTATTTATTAGGGCGCAAGCAGCTTTAAATCTTGCTTTTTGAGATTCACTTATCTTCCCCCTCACAAATACTTGCTTCTCAGTCATATTAAATCTAATTTAGTGAAATATTGTATTAATTTTCATTATTCATTTTTGCATATCGATAAGTAACTATGCTGTAAATTCACTATTTCACTAATGTACAAAGTGAATTAATGTGCTAAATTGTAGACATGAGCGCAAAACGGACGATAAAGCGCGTGAAATGCCACACCAAGGATAAATAGGTAGTGGACTGAGTAGCCGCCTAGAATTGACCGCAAACGCTTATCAATCAAAGGATTAACTCTAAAATCTGAACCATGACAAACGCATATATCCAGCCAGTTTACGGCTTATCATATCCGCCAAGTAACGGGTTTGTAAGTCCACAGCACGGACAGATAAGACCGCAAGTAGTTTTTGATGGCGGCAACCGTTTTGTGAAATGGATTGACCCCAATAACGTTGTGCAATGTCTGCTCAGTGTCGTGAAAGAAGTCAGTGAATACCAGTGGAAACGGCTCAAGCCCGATGACCAGTCAGTATTGATTGAAATTGATGGTAAACGCTTTGTAATTGGGCGATTAGCTCAAGAACTAGGTGGTGAGCCGTTAGGGTAGTCGGGCAAATAAGTTGAAATCTTTTGATGCACCGATAGCAAACCTTGCTCCTGAAGTTGCAGAATTGCTGTTGCGGTGAACTGCTTAGTAATGGAACCGATGCGAAACTTTGTCAGAGGTGTATTGGGAACATCATGTTCCAGGTTAGCCATGCCGTAGCCTGCACTTAACAGTACTTCACCTGCACGGGCAACCAATACCGATCCCATGAAGTAGCGATTTGCCAGACATGCTTGAAGATAAGCTGTCATCTCGTCTGCAATAGTTTGATTACTAGACGGTGACTGACTTCCTTGCTCGACCATGAAGACTCACGCCCGATTACGACCTAAACATTATATCCGTCTACGTAAAAACTAAAAAGATTATGATGAGTAGCATTCGCGTTCCTTACCAAGTTAAGGAGTGCAGCGTTACACGATTGAGCCATTACGTGTAATTGCTGCCTATATATATTGATCTGGCGCGATCACTTTTTTGGCATTGAGATGCCATAAATCAGCCATAATGGGAGCTAATTTTTGATAATACATAAAGAAGCCATAATTCTGCCATTGAGGTAAATTTTTAGTTCGTATACGAACTTTTTTCAGACTAACTCTCTACCGCGCACCTCAATACGATAGTGGTCAGCCTAAACGGTCGGCATTACAACTGCACAAGCATTTACAAAAGTTAAGTTTGCGATCGCGTTGGGGTACTAAGAAATCTAGCTAGTAAACATCCTTTGGTAACGTTCCGTTCCAAGCTCTCTCTGTTTTCTTCCCTAAAATTTTTGCTTTAACGGTTAACGGATCTACAGCTTCCATTGGACAACTAACCTTATAAACTCCTCCTTCTTCATAAAAACGATCATGATCTGCAAGCCAAAATACCCGACGTGAGAAACACCCTGGCATTCTACTAGGAGCGTCACTTTCTAATTCAGAATAACCAATAATCTGATACTTACCGTATTTAAGCTTTCCCTTTCTTCTGCTAGCAAATTTTTCAAGATGTTCTCTAACATAAGGGATACTGCTAATGTCTTTTAGCCAAACAATATTTGACTCAAATTCAACATCTGATAAGGATCTAGCTTTTTCGCTCATAGAGAATATTCCTTAGTCAATTACAAACGTCTCGCATAAAATTGCATCTCGGTTCCCTTGCTCAGTTGCCACAGTCACAATCCCATTCTTGGAGTCGTAGTTAATCATCTCACCTGCAAACTTGACTGCTCCACTGAGCGATCGCACCTCAACTTGACAACCAACAAACCCTGCAATATCCCCGCCGTCGATTTCAAGCTGCAACAGTGAGTATGAGAACTCAGACTCGCTCGGCAATTGACCCGACCCACCTTCTAAGTCATCCGACCCATTTCCGCCCCAGTTGCCGGGGCAATAATCATTGCTGGGCAAGACTTCCGACCCACCCGACCCAGTTAGGGGGGGGTATTCCTCTTTTTGCACTGGAAGAGGAACCGAAGTAAATTTTTCTATTGGTTCCTCAACGTTACTTTCTTGAAAGTTAGAAAAAGTGGGTCGGGTGGGTCGGGATGCTTGCTGTAGCTGGTTTTCTGGGTCGGTAACTGGGTCGTAACTGGGTCGGGTTTCGGTCAAACTGGGTCGGGTAACTTCAGTAATTCCAATCCCTTTGAGTATAGGAATATCTTTTTTCGCAATGTTGCAGTACTTAGTACCTCTAATGGCTTTGGGGAAAAGTTGCATAAATCTTGGAGCAACTTGGTTCGCCCCTTTAACATTCTTGTCACTGGGTCGGGCTTGGTCTATCCAGCTTCTCCTGTTGCCGTCAGAGTCCATAGTTAATGTCCCGTTTTGGATGTACCATTGTTCCAACCTTGACCACAAAGCATTTACTGCTATTTCTCCATCTTCTGCGTAACCTATGTTTGCAGATTCAATGAATTCAAAAAGGTGATTATTTTCTTTTTGGAGATTGCGAAAAGCATCAGAAGTACAGCTATAATCTATGCCTTGTTCTATTAAATCCCTCAGCCCTTTTATCATCCTGTTTAGAAATGCTGGGGCTACGTTAGATTTAATGAAATCCAAGTCATAAACAAATCGAGAGTCAGCTTTTAACTCGTTTGGATTATTGGGGTCAGGGTTATCGGTGAAAGTCTTTCTAAACTCTAAAACTGCAATTCTATCTTCAATTGCTTTTAGTACTCCTTGAATTGCTGGGGTTTCATTTAAGTTAAAGATACCTATTCCATTCGGCGTAAATTCTGTATGGTCTTTCCCCTTGCGTTCATAATGTAATTTGTCTCCAGTAATGAAAAGCTTTAAACTTTGAATTCTATCAATTCTGCAAGTTTGGGCATTTTCTGAAGCCCAATTAACACGGCTACCCATTAATGGATGTAAATTAAATTTTCGACCTTCATCGTATAGCTGGAAGTCAGTCAGGGGAACAGATGTAAAGGCTTTCTCTTCCCCATAAATAGAGGACAAACACCTACGTAAAGCATCTTTACCGTTAGAACCCAGACCAACTGCTAATAATGCCCTTACCTGTCTACCCTTAAATTTTCTGACAGTTTCTAAATCAAGAGATGCGGCTACGATCCTTATAAATATCTCTTGTTGTGGCTTATCCAAACATGATAGTAATTGCTCACAATAGGTATCATCTGCGTTAGGGTTGTACTCCACTAATGGCTTGTAAGTGTAGTAATCCTCTGGTGTGTGTGGTTTTAGTTCAACAGTAAAATCTTTTTTATCCCAAATAATTTTTAGGACTCCATTAGTGCAGTTTGTTCCGGGAGGGTTAACTAGTTCTGGGTCAATTTCTGTTCGTAGCTTCGCCCATTCAAGAACCTTTTTAACCCAGTTTGGTGTTGCATAAGGATAATCTTTTTTACCATTGGCATCTTCGATTGAGTAAGAATCGCAGAAGTCAGTAATGCGCTTACGTTCTTTGGAGTCTGGAGATAATTTGTAGTAGCTCCCAGTGTGGAAATAAAGTTCATCGTTAATAGTAATCCAATGCTTATCTGTATATAAAGCGTGAAAAGCTTGCTGGGTAAAGTTCGTCCCTACAGAGTCATTATTTTGGACATTGGACACGCTAGCTTCTATTTCTTGCCGTTCTGCCACAGCCGCGTGGATCTCCTGCTCTAGCCTGCGGATAAACTCTGGTACTTCCATCTGCCCCAAAATTTCTTTGATATCACTTGATTTATATGGTAAGCCAGGGCAGATGTCGTGAGGGTTAATTCCGATCAATGCGATTCCTACTTCAGCCGCGCATTCTTGGCAGGTCGCAAGTTTCTTTAGTCCAGTGTCATCGGCATCGTGCAGAAAAACGATTAATCCTATGCCTGAATCTTTCAAAAGTTGATATTCTGGGGTGATGGTTTTCTTATCCCACCCACTGCCCTGAAACGTAAATCCAGCAAGCCCATGCTCTCGACCAACTTCTACGCACCCCTCCCCTTCGTGTTGGAGTAGTGCCGGGGTTCCTTGTACAGATTTACTAGCAGCGATCGCTTCATCAATGCGGTAAGCTTTCCAGGGTTCATCCCCTTTTCTCATCTCTGGAGTGCCATCTGGAAGCCTGTGCCATTGGCGGAAAGATTTATCTTTTCCCTTCTCTTTGATGTAATCTGCCCATTCATAGCGAATTACCCATTGGGTTTGTGAGTAAGGATAGATTGTTTGTGTTGCATTCCCTGGTATTCCCTTTGGGAGCTTGCAAGTTATGTTTTGAGTTTGGGGTATGTCAGTCGCCGCTTGGGTCAACATCACCAAACCTAATTCACCATCTGGAATTGGTGCTGGTTTGGGCAAGATTCTCTTAGGCTTCGCAGCCAAACGGTTTAGGGATGGAGTGTAATTAGCCCCTGCTCTTTCTGCCACCACTTCAGCCCAGGGTTTAATCGCCTCCCGGATGTCTTTGCACTCACACTGGTTAAAGCAGCTGTACTTCCCAGTTTCTTGGACAATGGATAAATTATGCCCACCGCAAACTGGGCAGATGTATTTATTTTTCTCTTTAGCAGGAGTTAGCTGTTCTGTAAAATTCCGAATATCAAAAGTTTTGAGGCTGTTGTCTGGTAGTAACCCGGTACTCGTCATAGTTAACTCCAATTTGTGAAAACGGTGGTCATTGGAGCGGGTTCTGTGCCATAAATGCTGGATATATTTCAAGGCTGCTGCTTAAGAGCTAATTTCACCAATTTCTTAAGTGTTTTGTCAGATTTTGATGAAATCAAAAGATATGTAAAAAAATTTGTCACTTTTAACTGGAATTTTTCCAACAGAAAGTAACAAGATTTGGGCAACAATCTTGTAATATAGATTTACGGGCGTACCTGTAAGGGCACGCATCACAGAGCAGTCCCCTCGTAACTAAATCAGTTTTTGGTTTCCGACGCCGCCACTGATTGAAGTTGTAGGAGATTAGCTGACCCACTTCTTGGTTGTAAAAAAAATCATACCAGCCAAATGCCGCTCTTTAAACAGAGGGGCTATTTCGGCTTTTATTTTTTTGGCGCTTCATGCTACTCACCTCCTGAATTAAGTTGACTTTAAGATTGAAAGACAGCACTCCTGGTGCGCTATTCGCACTATTTCTCTAGCTCGCATCACCCCCAATTTGACGTAGTAAGTAGTCCAAAACTCTGTCAATTCGCTCCAAGCTGCGCCAGTAATGCGTTGAAACTCTTGAAACTGTGATTTTTGTTCTTCGTAGCTACGGTCTAGCCGTTGCATGATGGCTTTTAATCGTTCAGAGCGTCCATCCGCACGTTCCAAAACTGTCGCCTGTTGGTTGAATATTCGCTGTGTGTGAAAGACAAACTCATCCATCCTGCTGGAAAGTTGGTCAACCCGTTCAGTCAGTCGTTCTAGTTTGGCATCCGTAGCTGTTTGCGCTGACAGTAGTTAGGCTATTTAGGCATCAGTGGCATCTTGTCTACTAACCGCCTGGTCTAGTTTTTCTCCAACGCGGTCAAGCCGACAATTTGCTGATTCAGCATAGGTAGTTGCTGATGTTAGCAGTTGTCTTATTACTGCCAAGTCATCCTGTTTCTCCTTTGTTATCTCCTTTTTCTTTCTTGTGGTTGGCTACAGCCTTAAGAATCAATGATCTACATAATTGCGTTACTGGTATAAATTCCGATTTAGCCCATTCCTCTAAATAGCCAAAATCTTCCTCCTCAAACCTAATTTGTATTCTTGGCTTATCTGACGGCATAAAACAACAAGTTACTCCTAGTAACTCATTATCATCCGAAAGAAGCCTTTGTCGATTCAATGGAGTCTTTACTTGACAAGTGACTCACCTGGAGCCATAATAACAGACAAGACAGGAAAACAGCAAGCTCCGTTAACTGATGCCTGTCCACCGAGCAAGGAAAAGCTATATAAATCAATCCTTTTAGCGTGTGGATTTGACAAAGTAACGGTAGCTATCAGATGCCTGTCTTACCCCTATCAGTACCTAACGCTGACCGTCAGCCACTATTTGCCCATTAACCAATAGATGCTCTATGAAAGCGTCAAACTCCTCACGGGGACTTGATTTAGATTCCCCTGGTCTGTTTTGCTCTAGTTATGTTACGAAATCTGAACTCGCAAGAATTCTTAACGTTGCCCGTTCAACTTTAGTCAGCTGGGACGGCATAGCTCTTTACCGCATAGATGGCTATCGGCAAGCCTACCCAGTAAAAACTGATGGCAGTACGGATCGCTCTTGCCCATTATCCCCATACCAAAGCTGGGTTCTGTCCCGCATTGGACGAGTGATGGCTAATCTGCGTTCTGTCGAACGGGTAAAGAACTACATCAGAAAGTATCCCCAGGAATTCAGTCAAGCCAAGTTTCAAGCACAGTTCGCCCAAGTAATTCAAAGAGGTACAGCTGCATGAATCCTAATTCCACTAAAACCAATAAGCCAGAAATGATTTCTATTAAAGAATCTGCCGAACGTTTGGGAGTTGCTGAGGAGATTGTCAGATTCAGTCTCACTGAAGCTTATCCCGATGATTTTGATAGCCTCAAGGAAATAACTTTGGCAGAATTTGAAACCCTAGCCAACACATTCAAGCAGAAGGCTCTTGAACAAAACACGGGGGAAGTAGCTGCGATTGCTCCTTCTAGCGATAGTTCTTTACCAATAGAACAACAGCAACAGATTATTGATGGTACTCTCAATGCCCTTCAGGAATTTGCTGGTAATTACGTGCTGACTATTGAGAAAATTGCTTCTACCCTCGCTTATTTGAGTGGTCAAGCAGTTGTAGACAACTTTGTAGAAATTCATTCCAACACTGTCAGAGATGGCTTAGAAAGCTATTTAGATCAGTTTGCAACCGAGTTTGTGACTGCTGCTCATTCCATCAAAGGGGTGAACGCAAAAGATTTTTTGTCCCAACGGGGAATAACCCAGAAACAGCGCACTGCTCAAAAGTCATTGCAAGAGATTCTGAACCTAGCAGCAAACCCCTAGATATTGCTTCAAGGATGGCATTATCCGATGCCAGATTTCTATTCCTTTTGTACAAAGTTTCTCAATCAAGAAAAATGCACTTACTAACTGAAGTTTGTTTTTATTCTGGTGTGGCTACTCTCTCGCTAATTGGTGGTGTAGCAGCAGTTATATCGCCTTTGGGAGTTGGGTTATTTACTGTGGGCTTAGTAATGTATGTCAACCAAAACAAACAATAATAGGGACAAATTAGAGTCTGATTATCAGTGGCTTGCTTTCAAAATCCGCCCAGTCCTTCTAATAGCTTGCATTACAATTCCTAGTTTCTTTGGAGCGTATATCTATGCAGCAAATTTTGACTGTAGAGCAAATTTTAGCAATGATCAAAGGAAAAGAAGAGAGTTTGAGGATGTTGAGGGCAACACCAGAGTACATGAGACTAGAGGCATCAGAGCGATTCACTACGTCAAATGACCTCCGCCTCGGTGACGCAATTCAGGCACTCTTCGAGATTCACGAAGCAATCCTAAATATCGAGTTTTATTCCCAAGTTGAGGGACAAACAAATGCTTTCAAAAACAACCCTACAGCGTAATCATCTGTACCAATTCCGTGGTCAACAACTGCGCTACAGCCATCGTTCTAATTGTCGAGTCAATGCCCCTTTCATTTTCAATGACTCGAAAGGCAAACGAAAAGAATTAAGCCAAAACCAAGTGCAGAGGGAGGTTTTTGAACTTGTTGAGTTTTGTGAGAACTGATGATGAAGCGATTGCACCGACTACCAATCATTGCAATCGCCTCACTAGGGGACGTATCTCTCGCCGCAAAAACGAAAAGTACAGAAGGATTTTAACATGGCACTTGATTACAAAAATCCCAACGATTGGGGCAAATCGCCTCTGACTGACTCCGCCCTAAGAAAGCAGCAATTCAAAGTAGAAAATCCTGAACAATGGGCAGCAATGATTTCGGCGGATATTGAGGCACTCTCCACACCAATATTCGAGAGTGAAGATTACCCACCCTTCACAGGAACGGAATTTCTAGCAACTCATTCAACCATCGATGACCATCCATACTCTGCTGCATTTGGTCAATTCTTGGGCAATGGGATTGACCCTGATATTGCAAATATCTTGGCGTTTGGTGAAAACAGATTTGATTTAATCTCTGATGATTTTGACGACCCCGTAAGGCAATTAGCAACGAGAATTTATAACCGATTTGAAGAGATGGGTTACTGGGATCAAGTGCCCCAAGAGTCGAGTGATATCAACTACGACAACATACCTTATTAGGAGAATAACGCAATGGACTTTGCAATACGTAATCCGGTAGTTGGTCATGCAAGCCACATTGATGAAAAAGCGCAATCTTGGGGGGGATTTGAGTCTGATATTCTGGGCTATCTTTCGGATATAAATAAGCTCGAACAGTTCGCTGATTATGCGAATAATGCCCAAGAATTATCTGACAGACTAGAGCCTTTTTTAGACAACGCTAAGGTCGTCTTTGAGGCAATGGAGAAGCTGACCAAAGGACAAGTAACCTGGGTCGAACTTCGTAAACAATATGGCTCTCATGTTGCGGGTGCTATCGCCAAGATTCGCAAACTCAATTCGGAATTTGATTCAGAGATGAGTAAGATAGATGCCCAAGATAGAGCCGACCTGCTGCGAATTGACCAAAAACGCAAACACGCTTTAACCGAAGTTGCAGCCCAATTGCATCAAGATTTACAAGCTGAATTGTGGAGACATGAAAACAAGATTAGCGGTATAGAAAATAAGCAAACTGTGCAAGCCGAAAGGCAAGCAATCACAACAGGACTGAGAGAGAAACGTCAACAACTTTTAGCCCGTGCAAGGTTTGGCTCAAGGGCATTAGAACCAAATCTTGCACCCCAAGAAGTAATACCAGTTACTAGCCAAAATCATGCACCAGCATCAAGTGTTTCTGCAACAGGAACAGTTCGCGGTTGGGGTGCAATGTTGGGTAACTTGTGGCAGAAATTAGGCGACAGATAATCAATTAATTAGGTAAGGCTGATGCTAGTAAGGAAACGAAATGAAGATCCTCATAGCGTCAGCCCTTTCTTGCATGAAGGGCTGGCACAAACACCACAATCAACTAAGCAGCATCAACAACCCGAACAGCCACAACCATTACCAGAAAATAACAGAGGTAGAACATTTAGACGTGCTGGTAATGCCTGTGAAATTGTCGCTGGCAGTTGCTTGAATAGTGCAGTAATTTTCACCTTTCATCTATTGCAGGTTCATCCTGTTGGAATGTTTTTAGCTGTGGGTACTGCACACTTGTATTTTACTGCCACTGCAACAGGTGAAGGATTTAATAATTTCGTCACTAATTTAATGACTGGTTGCAGTGCATCACTGGCGTTATTGTGTGCGCTTTCCGAACCGATTAGTGAATGGAATGAAGCGAGAACTTCTACTATTACTGCTAATACTTCAATTGAAAAGGTGTATCAGCCAAAAACTACTGAATCTTCAAGTTGGATGGATGGTGCAGGAGTGGGCATATTTCTAGCGATATTAATGATTTTTCTATTTGGTGGTAGTCAAAGGAAATGAATTATTTAAGTGAAAAACATAAACAGTTATCCGAGTCACAACAATCGGGTTTAATGAAGTGGTTCGGACAGTTACCGATGGATAAAAAAGCTGTTGCAATTGGGCTAAGTTTAACTGTGGGTATTAGCTCGGCTGCGATGGCTTGGAAAGGAACCAGCAGCGACAGAATTTATTTCTGTGTCAAAACCCCAAAAAAAACATTGGTGTGTCAGGACAAAGATAACAGACCATTTCGCATGACCCCCTTTTATTGGTCACAGTGGCAGTTAGAAGGAATGCCCACTCAGATTGTGCGTAACCCAGCTATGGGGGTAAACGGACTTGTGAAAGCGACCAACCAATACAAACCGTTTTGGGGTGCGATTCGTTAGTCAGAAACTAGTACCCGTATGGGTCTAGGGGATTGACTGCTAGGTTCAAGCCTAGACAACTGATTAATAATGTAGGTGTAAATCCTACCCCTCAAGTGCTGAGGTGAAAGCCCTTTCCCTACGGTAGCG
>NZ_JACJSI010000095.1 GCF_014698065.1 Nostoc flagelliforme FACHB-838 | reverse complement strand
CTGCCCCATTTTCTCCACCAGTTCTTTGACAATGGCTGGAGTCTTTTCCCAATCTAAGTCGGAAATTTCGATTCCGTAGGCGAGGCAGTTTTCATTCATGCCTCTTAATCTACTATTTACGTGTACTTATTTTTTACAGTAGCAGGATAACTCCTGTGAACGTTTACCGATGATCCGAGAAGTGACGATTACCTGCACATCGGGATATTCATTAGTGAAGCGATGAATACAGGTAATTACTTCTTCCCGTTTCGCCGATTCAAAGATTTCATCCAAACCATCAAACATGACTAAAGCGTTACCAGCCTTTAGCTGCTGATGCAATTTATGCTGATTGAGGTGATAAAAACAATTGGGACTATTATGGTAAAATTGGAGAAAATTATTACAACTACCCGCATCGCGATCGCGCATATAATTGCGTAATTCAATCAGCAAAGGAATTGGCAGATTAAAATCATTCTGCTCGAGAGTTTTTTCTACCCAATCCAACGCTAGGTATTGCAACAATGTAGACTTGCCGGAACCAGGATCACCTAAAATGATTAGATAATTTTTACGTTGCTTATCTCGGATAACATCTAATACTGAACGGATTGGCTGTTCAAAATAATTACGTTGATAACGTTCTGTTTCTTCTTGAAGTTTTTCTATTGCAAATTCCGCATCTAATTGCTTACTTTCTTGTAGCCTGCGGAGATATTCTTTAGGCAGTTCTGGTAAAACCTGATAAACTTGCCGCACATTTTGCGGAATAAACATTTGCCATAAGTTTACCGGATGTTCGCGGGCTGTAGTTTCTAAACTATCTAACTTCAGATTGCCGTAGCGTTCACGAATAGTTTCTAAATATTGCGGTAAATTAAAATCCTTGGGAATATCAGCATTTTCTTTTAAAGTCTTATCAATACTGGATAATTTTTGAAGTTCCAAGATATAGCGTAACTCTTCTGAATCCGAAAGAATATCTTGAACTTGTATGAGATACTGTTCTGTAATTGTTTGCCAGTTAAATTTGGGTGGTAGAAGTTTGAGTTGAAGTCTTTTCCAACTATCTGCCAGTGTTTTAAAATCTAGAGAATCACATTTAATATCAAAAGCCTGACCAAGAATTTCTTTAACCGACTTGTCACGGATAAATTTATTGATATCTTCAGTGTAATTTTGAATTTCAGCTTCAGAAAGTCTGCAACGAACCTTTAACTGCTCCTGCATCGCTTGCAAAAATTCTGTCAGCGCCATGACTACAGCTTTCTGAAGCGGTTCTTGCTTGAAGGGCGCGGTTACAGCATTATTAAAGATATTTTTGAAAAAATCTTTAGCGTAGTCCTTGACCAAATCTTTGAAAAACTCTTCGCTGATAATAGTTTTGACAAGAAATCCAACCGCTTTTTGACCTATCCAGAGAGTGAACCACTCAACTATCATACTCACGCCTGCTAAGTGCTTGACTACGAGTATATACACCTGTAAGAGAAAACTTTCCAGATTTCTGGGTTTTTAACTTAAAAGCGATGCTACCTGAAGATTTGTTAAAAATAACTAATATACTGTGCATGGATATTAGGAGTAATTTTATGGTTCTACAAGTTAACCCCATCCAAAAAGAACCAATTGTTACTTGGGAAGCACTTCCAGCCGACTTCATTTTACCAGACGATCCAGTGGAAAATATTCAACAACCTGCGATCGCTGCTGCGCTTACCGATGCTTTGGGAAGCACAGGACGCATCCAACCTCAAATGCTGATTGGCTCTAATTTTGGACTTGTAGCCACAGTCAACAAAAAATCGTTGTCAAAGCCCCAGACTGGTTTTATGTTCGATATATTAGCAGCTAAGTTACGTGAGCTAGGTGTTGACCCTGATGCGTAGGCGTAGCCCATCGTAGACATCGCATAAACTTAAGGGATGCTGGGAATAATAATTTTGGGACATCTGCACCAAAATTCTATGAAACAGCAAAAAAATCAATTCAGCCATCTTACTGCGATCGCAAGAAATTATCTATCATTTCCGGCACAGCTTTTATTAAATCAAAACCTTCTCCAAGGCAAAATACTAGACTTTGGTTGTGGCTTTGGTAATGATGTTAAAATATTGCGCCAAAAAGGTTGTGATATTACAGCCTATGACCCTTATTATTTTCCAGAATATCCTGATAATAAATTTGATACAATAATTTGCTTTTATGTTTTAAATGTTTTATTTTCCGAAGAACAAGCTAATGTTCTTATGGAAATCTCACATTTATTAAAACCAGGGGGTAAAGCTTATTATGCTGTAAGAAGGGATATCAAAAAAGAAGGTTTCAGAGAGCATTATGTCCATAAGAAACCAACATACCAATGTATCGTCAAACTTCCCTTTCCCTCAATTTTATTAGATGAAGATCGGGAAGTATATGAATATACACACTATAATCATCAGCGAAATTCATCTAATTATTGTATATTTTGTAATCCTCGTAGCAATCTAAAATTATTAACTGAATCAGCAACTTGTTACGCTATCTTTGACGGCTATCCAATAAGTAAAGGACATATTCTAGTTATTCCTAAACGTCATGTTAGCAATTATTTTGAACTACCATTTAAAGAGCAATCTGCTTGCTGGTTTATGGTGAACAAAGTACAAGAAATTCTCAAAGCAGAATTTGAACCTGATGGTTTTAATGTAGGAATGAATATCAATCGATCCGCAGTTCAAAATATTATGCACGCTAGTATTCATATCATCCCTCGTTACAAAGGTGATACTGTCTCTACTAAAAGTGGAATCAGGAATGTTATTCCTAAAAAGCAATAGTTTTTTTTAATAATTCAGGATTCAGAACTTTGCTATAACTTGACAGTTTTGAAGTAATTATGAAAATTACTGGAAGATCACGACTTGCTCAAACTTATCTCATAAGGTTGAGATCATCTCTTAAATGCTTTGTTATCATGCTTTTTCAGTACAATCTCTACTTTGTTATTCTGAGTATTACTGTAATCATCTCAACTACTGTTGGGTTTGCAGCTTGGCAACGTCGCTCAATTTCTTTGGCTAGCAAGCCTGGTATCAATTCTTGTAATTCATTATCCACAGGTGTTTCATCAGAGTCTGGTAGTTCCTCGGCTGAGGGCAAGTACCTTGGCAAGTTGTACTCTAACATGGCTGGTTTTCCCAAAACTCAAAGGATATTTGGCTCTATTTAGCTCACCAGAATTATAGCGATTTCTCCCCTAGCAATGTCACTAGTAATCTGTCTCATTAGTTACGGGGCGTGAACAAGTTCGTAGTCAGGACTTTAATCCTGGTTTTTTAAGCACTCAAGTGTTTACTACAAACTCTCAAAATTAGCTTGACAAATTACTAGTTTACTACTGTATATTAATTACTCTACTGACACTAATTGGCAACTTTTAACTACTAGACGATCTTAATTCTGCCGGAATCATGAGCAACAAAATTTATTTGATACCTAAATTCAAACTGTCACAATCTGATTATCTTGATGATGCAATGTTTTGCTTTGACTAAGGGATACCACTTGTGGTATTGAGAAATAGAGAAGATTCGACAGATATAGATAGTTACTAGCTCGTTTTCTAGTTCTGCATAGCATTGCCTCATCTAAAGTTGCAGCCCAGTCAAGAATACAAGCGTTTCTACCCCTCAAAGGAAGCTGCTTCAGCCGATAAAACTTTGGTAACTTTAAACTGTTAATAAATATATAGGTGCTTAGGGCGATTCATGCTTTATATTTAGCAACAGGGTGGTGTAAACAGCCACTTATTCTTCAAATACTTAGGAGGCAGTACCCACCGGAAGCAGCTCACGCTTCTATACCATCAACATATAGTGTAAGTTAAAGTTAAGTCGATATTCAAACGAATAATTTTTGCTGAATTGCGACAGATAAAGACTAAACTAAAAAGTCTTGTGCAGCAAAACCTGTAGCTTTAAATGAAGTAATCATGTCTAAGGTTCTTGTCTCAGATTCTATTGACCAAGCTGGAATTGACATCCTTTCGCAAGTTGCTACCGTTGATGTCAAACTAGGTCTAAAACCAGCCCAACTGCTCGAAATTATTGGTGAGTATGACGCGCTGATGATTCGTTCTAGTACACGCGTTACTCAAGAAATCATTGAAGCCGGTACCCAACTAAAAATCATCGGTCGTGCTGGTGTGGGTGTGGATAATGTGGATGTTCCTGCTGCCACCCGGCGGGGAATTGTGGTAGTCAATTCTCCAGAGGGAAACACAATTGCTGCGGCTGAACACGCGCTAGCGATGATTTTGGCTTTATCTCGCCATATCCCTGATGCTAACGCTTCGGTGAAACGCGGTGCTTGGGATCGCAATAGCTTTGTCGGCGCGGAAGTCTACAAAAAAACTCTCGGCGTTGTCGGTTTGGGTAAAATTGGTTCCCATGTTGCGGCTGTAGCTAAGACAATGGGGATGAAACTCCTAGCTTATGACCCTTTTATTTCTACAGACCGAGCTGAACAAATTGGTTGTCAGTTGGTAGAACTAGATTTACTCTTCCAGCAAGCAGACTATATCACCCTACACATCCCGAAAACTCCAGAAACTACCCACTTAATCAATGCCACAACCTTGGCAAAGATGAAACCCACAGCCCGGATTGTCAACTGCGCTCGTGGTGGGATCATTGATGAAGTAGCTTTAGCAGCTGCTTTGAAAGCGGGTAAAATCGGCGGTGCAGCCTTAGATGTGTTTGAGTCAGAACCACTGGGTGAATCTGAATTGCGATCGCTAGGCAAAGAAATCATCCTCACTCCGCACTTGGGAGCCTCTACCGCAGAAGCTCAAGTGAATGTGGCTATTGATGTTGCCGAACAAATTCGGGATGTACTTTTAGGACTACCAGCCCGTTCAGCCGTTAACATTCCCGGACTCGGCCCCGATGTGTTGGAAGAACTCAAACCTTATATGCAATTAGCAGAAACTCTAGGTAATCTAGTGGGACAGCTAGCTGGCGGACGGGTGGAAGTACTCAATATTCGACTACAAGGGGAACTTGCGACCAACAAAAGTCAGCCTTTGATTGTCGCTGCCCTGAAAGGTCTACTTTACCAAGCTTTGCGGGAACGAGTAAATTACGTAAATGCCAACATAGAAGCCAAAGAACGGGGAATTAGGGTAATTGAAACCCGCGATGCTTCGATTCGAGACTATGCCGGCACACTGCATCTAGAAGCCACGGGTACTTTAGGTACTCATTCTGTCACAGGCGCTTTGTTGGGTGAGCGAGAAATCCACCTCACCGACGTTGACGGTTTCCCGATTAACGTCCCACCCAGCAAATATATGTTGTTTACCCTGCACCGCGATATGCCAGGGATTATCGGCAAACTTGGTTCCCTACTCGGCAGTTTTAATGTGAATATTGCCAGTATGCAAGTAGGTCGTAAAATCGTCCGTGGTGATGCGGTAATGGCTCTGAGTATAGATGACCCTTTACCAGAGGGCATTTTGGATGAGATTATAAAAGTCCCTGGTATTCGGGACGCGTATACAGTAACACTTTAAAAGTCAAGAGCCAGGAGTCAGAAGAAATAATTCCTCCTGACTCCTGTTAGCGGTAGCGGGGCGTTTAGCCCATTCTGACTCCTGAATTCTGAAAGATGGCAAACACTTGGTGGGAACTGAATATTGTATGTGAGCCAGACCTAGAAGAATCGATCTTTTG
Source organism: Nostoc flagelliforme FACHB-838 (assembly GCF_014698065.1). GTDB lineage: Bacteria > Cyanobacteriota > Cyanobacteriia > Cyanobacteriales > Nostocaceae > Nostoc > Nostoc flagelliforme_B. The sequence continues at coordinate 17,970 of NZ_JACJSI010000095.1, read as the reverse complement.
GCGACTGGAAGATTTTGGCTGTCGTGGTACAGCTAGTGAAAACAAAGGAAATTCATCTTTAGTCAGGGCTTATTTATCGACAATTCAAACGCAGCTGCTAGATTTGGCAGCTTTATCGTTGTGGCTGCGTCAAGATGCCCTCTGTGTAGGACTTTCATCTCCCTCACTGCAATGGCAGTTAATTGATGAGGAAGATTGGGCGACTAGCTGGAAACAATATTGGCATCCGCAAGAAATAGGCGATCGCTTCCTAATCAACCCCGCGTGGCTACCATTACCAGAAACTACGGAACGGTTAGTGATTCGTCTTGATCCTGGTGTAGCATTTGGTACGGGCAACCATGCCACTACTCAGCTATGCTTGGAATCGCTAGAAATGCGGCTGAGTGAAGTTCCTCAGTCATTTGTGGGTACTGGTGGCAAACATGAGCATCTGGTAATTGCGGATATTGGCTGTGGTTCTGGTATCCTTTCCATTGGAGCGCTGCTACTGGGAGCAGAGAAAGTCTATGCAGTAGATAATGACCCTTTGGCGGTGCAATCAACTATCAGTAATGGTGCGCTGAACGATATTAATTCAGAACGTTTACTACCAGCGCTGGGAAGTGTAGACGTTTTGACAAAGCTGCTTGACAAACCAGTGGATGGTATCGTTTGCAATATTTTGGCTCATGTAATTATTGAATTAATTCCAGAAATGAGTGCGATCGCTAAACCTGAAACTTGGGCAATCTTCAGTGGTATTTTACTAGAACAATCGAAAGCTGTCGCTGACGCTTTAGAAGAAAATGGTTGGGTTGTCGCTACTTTGTGGAAACGTAAAGAATGGTGTTGCTTGAATGTACGGCGTTCTTAAGTTAGTAGAAATTATCGCGATCCTAAATCATTCGTAAACAATTAGATCCTCAACTTCTTAAAGAAGCCGGGGATCTTTAAGTAAGTGACATAATATATAGATTACCCACTATTGACTTTTGAAACTAGCGATGAAAGAACGGCTACAAATCCACAAAAAAGCTGACTCATCCGCTTATTCGTCAGAGCAAGATCAGCTGCAATCACGTTTATTAACTAACCACTCTCAACTCGGTTCCCGCAAGCCTATAGTACAGACAAAAGTAGAGAATCAGAAATTTCAACAGTATCAGTTTGAGGCAACAAAACTCCAAATACAAGCCAAGCGTGGCACTATCACCCCAGAGCAACAGGAGCAACTGACTGTATTGCAAACAAAGATGAATGAGTCGTTGCAGCAAGGAAAAGAACACTCTTCCCAGTTTGGTCATAACCTGAGCAAAATGGCGATAAAACGTGCTGATAGTGTCTCACTCGCACAAACGCAACCATTAATACAGCCAGAACTCACTATTGGTCAATCAGGAGATCAATATGAGCAAGAGGCGGATAGAGTCGCTACTTCTGTAGTTAACCAAATTAATACAGCTGCTTTGCAAAAGCAAGATGCACAGCAGCCAAAATCAGCAGCAGACAACTCAGCCGATAGAAAACAAAAATTTTTACAAGAATACCCACTAGCAAAAACACTAGTAAATGGGATAGAAGAAACATTAACAGAAGATAAAATTCTGGAACAACTTTTCAAAAATTTTGAGAATATCCAATTTAAATACACAATGGTGAGCAAGAGCCACGAAACTCTTTTAAAAGGCTCTCCAGAAGGCGACTGCCAAACATTAGCACGCGCCTTTAAAAAAGTAGCAGAAGAGTATTTTGGCATTAAAAAAATAGCGATTGAAAGTCTCCTAAAACCGTTTTTGTATGAAGGTGGAAAAACCCCATATCGAGGAAAAGACCCCAATTGTGATGATGGCGAACGGTGGTTTTTCCAAAATCATTACTGGGCTGTCTGGAACGGAAAAGTTTATGATGTTTTATTCCTCAGCCAGAAGCGAATCGAACCAGATAAAGCAAAACAGGATCGACCGCTTAGATCAATGCTCATGCCTGAACAAGAGTACTATGAGACAGAAAAAGGCAAAGTTGTATATCCATATCAAAATGAATATTCGACTATAGAACTCGCTGTTTTTGAGAAAATAATTAACTTTGTCAAAAATTTAAGTAGCTTTTTGTATAGAGATATAGATTCAATTATTGCTAAAATCCGGTCTTTATTTACTAAAGGTGGAAACAGTAACGATTTCGATTCTCTATTAAGAGAACTTGAAAACGACAACAATCATTAGCCTGTATCTGAGGCGATCGCACTATAAACTATAATGAGCTTTCAATTTGTGCGATCGCCTCCCTATACTTAGTGTCTAAAATAGCACTTTCACCATTGCCCGGAATTATCTTCCTGTTGCAAACCTATTAATTGTCGCCGCTTCCAAGCATAGTGAAGAATATTAATACCTAATTCCTGAGCTGTACGAATGGTCAATCTGGGTAAACTCAAATCTCTATCCAGTCCCCAAGCCGTTGCTAAATCTCCAATTACTAAAATAATCCCTCCACCAATTAACAGTTTAATCTGCTGTTGATTAACCATTGGCAAAGCAGCAAATAAGAAAGGTTTTGTCCTTAAAGGATGACTCCGTTGCAATTCTTCTAAAGGTCTTAAAGGACTCTCTAACTGTTGTGCCAAGGCTTGAGTACTCTCAATTAAAGCATTAGCATTTGTTGGCGCATCAACTAAAAGCACACCACCTAAATTTAAATAATTTCTGAGGGATTCAAATTCGAGACTATTTAAAGATATAGCCTGTCCACCTGTGAGATAAAGGATGTCATAGTCTTGGATATTTTCTGCTAAAGAAACCTGACCTGGTTCATCAGCACCTCGCAAACTGGGGTATAGGGGTTCTACCGCTTGTAATAAGTAGGAAAGGCTGAAGAAATTACGCGCACATTCGGGATCGCTATGAGTCGCCTGTGCCATACAAACAAGTGCTTGGGGACGCATTTGTGCCTGACGGCGATAACGCAAATCAATATTGTTATATCCAGGGAAAAAAGCATCAGCAGGTTGGGTAATGTCAGTATGTCCTGGTTGCAGGAGTATTCGACATATTTCTATTTCTGAACTGATTGGTGTAGAGTTTCTTTGGTCAATTCGATAACTTTCTTGAACAATATCTCTTTGCTGTCCCCGTCGCAATTCATCGGGATCTACATAGCTAACTACTAAATAGATCATGAGCGGTTCTGAACCTACAACTTCTAGATCAATGGGAAAATCATAAGAAGTCGGTATAACAATTAAATTACCTGCTAAATCAATTGCAATACCAGGTTGAATTTGTACCCAACGCCCATCTCTATATCTAGCTTCAACTTGGCTTGGGGCGGTTACATCCCGAACACCTAAACCGCAGACAATTCCTGGTTGGTTTAAACTTTGATATTGAGCATTTTGCCGATTACGGTGATATTCATGGGCTGTGCGCCAACGTTCTGCATTGATTAGTAAACCGTCTGTGGCTTGCAGGCGTTCAAATGATTTTATTGGTGGGGGTGGGAAAGGATGGGACATAGTAATTTTGGATTTAAGATTTTGGATTAAAAGTCTGTTTAATTTTACTTAACTACAAATTACGAATTATTTAATTAGTGGGGTTTTCGATAGATAATTCATAGGTGCAAAAAGCAGGTTTTTCTTGTTCTATGATTCTTTGGATGAGTTGCTCATTGATGATGCCACTAGAAATATTTGAACGCAAACGCACTATAAAATGATATGGTTGCCCACCTGCTAAAACTGCATTTCCTAATTGTGCGTCTCCTATAATAAAACTTGGGCCAAAAGGTTCTGTAATACTAATATGTTTATCAGCTTCATTAGTTAAATGTTCGTCTAGCGGTAAACCAGTATAAAGATGCAAGTAAAGACGCAATCCTTTACGAGTTCCTCGCCAGCGATAAAGTTCTACGGCTCGGCGAATTAAACGCCGTTGTTGCTGGAGATCCCAAACAGAATCTACTTGCCAAGCAACCCAATGAGCCATAAAGGGTAGTAATGCTTGCGGTGCTGTCAAGGGGTCGAGGTTTGCCCACATGACGTTGTAACTATTAACTATTGGTTGAAAAGCTTGCTCAAATATTTTCATGAAGCGACCAATAAAGTCTACTTCCCGATACAAAATTGGCAAGAATTCCATGTAGGCAGTGTAGGGACGGATGTATAAATCGAAATACTCGCTTCTCTCGATTTGTTCGTTGTCAGTGCCTGGGTCTATATGTAGAGTAACTAGACTGCGGAAATTAAGAGTTAGTTTATCTTTTTTTCCAGGAGAAATCGCTTCTTGGTCTTCAAAAAATGTGTCGGGAATTGAGAAGTAGAGGACAGCATCCATTTGTCCACGAGGCGGTATCTCACTCCCTTCTGTGCCAATCTGACACCACTGGGGCGGAAAGTTTCCTTCAACGCTTAAGCTTACCCGCAAAGGACGCTGTTCTAAGTTTTGCACTTGCACAATCATCTCACTCGGATGTCCAGGATGCAAAAGTAAACTACGTCCAGCGATATCTATGTTTTCTGCATTTGCAAATGCCAAACCTGCCACAGGTAAAGCTTCGGGAATCTGCATTGGCGTTAATTGAATGCTTACAGCTGGACTAGAGCGACTTTGAACCATAGGATTGGGGGTTGGGGAGTGGGGGATGAGGGAGCAGGGGAGGCAGGGGAGGCAGGGGAGGCAGGGGGAGCAGGGGAGGCAGGGGGAGCAGGGGAAGCAGGGGAGGCAGGGGAAGCAGGGGAGGCAGGGGAAGAATAACTATTGATTCTTGAACCATGCCCGATGACAAATTATGAATTACGAATTACGTTAGCGAGTCATCAAGCGTCATTACGAATTATTTGAATGTCGTGATTTGAACGCAGATTTGTATCAGACCAAGAACATATTAAACCTTCTGATCCTGGATCAATCAATTGTTCTGGCGATGGTTGCCGACGCCAATTTTCTCCTTGCTTGCGGATGGGAAACAGTAAGACAGGGCCTAAATGACGCACACCTGGGGTTTGTTGCAGTAAGGCGACAATATCCGATGTATACAGGGGTCGCCCAAATGGCCAACCTTTGCCGTCCATTCCTCCAGTCAATGGATTTAAATATTTATACAGCGATCGCCTTAAATTCCGGCGAATTTCTTCGCTGGCAAAAGGGTTGTTGTATGCTGGCTCTAAAGCAACTTCTGTCTGTACAGAAACTCCTACGTAATTCGGTTCTTGTAACTCTACCTGTACCCCTAATAAGCGTCTTTCATCTAAGTAAGTCAAAATTTGCTCTTGCAGGGCATTACTGAGAGCAAAATCTTCTGGTGGTATGCCATTGCCTTGGGCGATCGCATCTGTATTTGCGAAGGGTACTACCAGTAAACTAACTATACCAGCTTGTCTACGAGAATTCGCTGGCAAACAACGAACGCGGGCGATCGCACCTGCACCAGCCTGTTGAGTTAAAACTTCAAAATCTTCAGCAGTGACGGCGCGATCGCGTGTGCGGAGGATACGGGGAGCCTTCATCACAGCTTGCTCTAGTGACTCGGCATCTGCCCCATTAATTGCTGGTACACGATTGACCACGCTAGCAATGTATGGATACGCAGACTTCAAAAACTGGATTACCCCAGCTTGAACATTCCCTTCTCTACCACCGCCTGTACGATAAGCAACCATTTTAATCTCTGAGCCACGGGGAGGAATCGCCCCATATTGGTGTTCAGATTGGTTATTGTCAAGAACTTGTACAGATGTCTCATCTAGTGATGGTTGCTGAATTCGCGATCGCACCTGTGTTTGTTGTTTAAGTTGGCTAGGTTCCCGAATCAGCGGCCCAAACTGGATTGTACCAGTGATCGAATCGATGGTGTAATGAAAGTTATGCGGCCCAGAATCAGCAAAATCTCTCACTTCAGTCCACTTTTGAGGCAAACCACCAGCAGGAGTAACTAAAATATACTCATTTTCTCGGCGTTCTAAAATTGGTGCTGTTTGTAACTGGAAACTCTGGCCGGGTGTACCATCACTAATTCCCAATCGCTCATCTTGAATCAGCGTACTGTGGCTAGCCCTAACAGTACCGCCAATTGACCGGGCTGCTAAACCAACAATTCGTGGTGGACGATTATAACCAGTTTCATTGGCTTCTGTACTAACAAAGCTACAGCGCAGCCAACGACCTCGGTAAGAGGTAAAATTAGCCACAGGCCAAATTTCCGGTAGATGCAGACGTACCTCTGCACCTTGAGACGGATTTCCACCCTCTTGGCCGATTTCGTAAAAACTGAACCCGCGAGTTTTATCATCTGACTCTCGCAATAAAACTGGTTGCCAGTTTTCTCCATCCCAGGCTTCCCACTTCCGGGGTGGTTGATTGGGATTAATACCAGCAGGAGTAGCCGCAGCCCCTTGGAAAATAATTTCTAAAACATTAGCGTCTAAAGAATCATCAGAATTAATTGCTAAATAAAAACAGTTACCAGGCTGGGGTTCCTCTTCAAAAATCGGTTGTTCATTACCTGTCCAGAAACCGTCAGATTGACGAGTCCATGAAGCTGTCACTCTTTCGCGCAGAGATTGGGGAATATCTTCGGTGGTTTGGGCAGTTAAGAAGTGTTGGATGCGGGGGTTGCCGATAATTAGAGGAGAATCTGTACTAAAAGTAATCGCTTCTGTAGTTTCAGTGCGGATAGTTGAGGCTTCCAATCCTGCCGGAATCGTGTAGGCTTCAGGTAGTGCAGCGCTTAAATAAAAAGTTAATTCCGTGCGGGCTGGGGCGGGAGGCTGGAGACGAATACCCAGTAATTCTAAGAAAGTTACATAATTTTTTCGAGGTACTTGGTTAAATCTGAGCAACATTTGGTCAGTTAACCAAGCAAATAACTCAATTAGCGTAATTCCTGGGTCGCTAAGGTTGTGGTCAGTCCATTCTGGACAGTAGCGAGGAATACGCATAATACATTCTTCCACCAAATCATCGAAGGCGCGATCGTCTAAGTTAGAAGAAGGTAATTTCGGTAAAAAATCAAAGTTCATACCAATTTTAAAAAGAATGTGACAGATACAAGTTTAGAAACCCAGATGAAATTGAGCTTTCTTAATTTTTAATTTTCAATTTTTAATTGATATCACGATTCCTCTCCAGCTGAAACCAAATAATAAGGATAAACAAAACTATAAATATCGGGGCCGTCTTTGAGTCGATAATTGATAATGATGTCCACTCTGCCACGCACAGGGTCAGGATCGGTGAGAACTTCATCAATAATAATGCGTGGTTCCCAAACTTCTAAAGCTTCCAAGACATAAAGACGGATTCGCAGTAGGGTATCGCTATTCATGGGTGCAAACGCCAGTTCTGACAAGCGCGAACCAAAGGTAGGTCGATAAACCCGCTCACCTACTCCCGTGCGGAGGATAATCCAAATAGATTCCTTAACTTTTTGATCTTCACGGCTAAGTTGTATCCCACCTTGCACACTTAAATGCAGCGGATAAGCCCAACCTGTTCCCAAATAGGCTCGTTCACGACCATAAACCATATCTGGCACTTAAACAGCTGTTACATGGATATCTTCAAAGATATCGGCACAGAAGGTTTAAGCCTATTCGCCAAAGGTCGAAGATGAAGAAGCGGGGGCAGAGGCAATAGGGTTTGGATAAGCAAGGGAAGCAGGGGAGGAAAGAGGGTTATTTTAGTAATTCTTTTCTCAACAGCTTCTCTTCTCTGAACGGGAGACGCTAAAAGCGATCTGTCTTCTTCAATGCCTTTCCTGCTAGTATCTTTTCAGGATCGGAATTAGTTTTTTTTACAGCTATTTTCAGTTAAATAGACCATGCGGTAGGGGCACAGCATTGCTGTGCCCTTACGACAGATATAGTTCAAATACATGAAAAGTGCTGTAATTCAGATAAAATATCGCAAACTAGGGTTGTCGGCAGCCACTGACCAGAAACGTTATGCCAACATTTGAAGAATCAAGAATTAATAGATGATTGAAATTTTTGAAGCAGACCTGAGTATGCCAGCTCATGCGGAGGCTATGGTTCAATTAATGGATGAGTATGCACTCGACCCGATGGGTGGTGGTAAAGGTCTGTCGGACTACGTTAAAGCAAATCTCTCAGCAGAGCTTGCAAAAAGAAAAGCGGCTCATGTCATTCTTGCGCTTGTCGATGCCGAACCCGCAGGGCTTGTTGTCTGCTTAGAAGGATTCTCTACGTTTGCGTGTAAGCCATTACTTAATATTCACGATGTCATCGTTGCTTTACCCTACCGTGGTAGAGGCTTGTCCAAACTGCTGCTACAGAAAGCGGAGGAGATTGCGTTGGATTTGGGCTGCTGCAAACTCACGCTAGAGGTACTGGAAGGAAACCATGTTGCCCAGTTAGCATACAAGGCGTGCGGATTTAATGGTTATGAGCTAAATCCTCAGATGGGCAAGGCATTATTTTGGGAGAAGAAACTAGCACAGATGACTGATGAGAAGAAAAGTCCTGAAAGCAGATTGATATGATTACTTGCTATTTGCGCTATGTTATCGATCCTGACAAAATTTCGGATTTTGAAGCATACGGATGTATGTGGATTCCGTTGGTGGAAAAATTTGGTGGAAAACATCACGGGTACTTTCTTCCAGATGAAGGAGCTAATAATATTGCCGTAGCTCTGTTCAGTTTTCCCAGCCTTGCAGCATACGAGCAATACCGGATAGACTCTCAGCAAGATCCAGCTTGTCGGGAAGCGTATGAATTTGCGCGTCGAACAAAGTGCATTGTTAGTTATGAGCGATCATTTATGCGCCCAGTTTTAGGCGATATTAACAATTTTCAATAAAACAGTGGATGAACGGAGTTCTGAGATGGATGAGTAAAGTTCCAACTCTCCCCTCCTTTATCTCCTCTACTTCTCCAATCAGCCGCCAATCAGAACAGTGGGATTACCTTTGATAATTTTATTCGGCGGCCCTAATGCTTCTAAAATAGTGTCACCCATCCGAGAGGCAGGCAGATTGTTAATCAGCACAGTCTGACTACCGTCAATCACAACCCCAGGGCCGTGGGGAGGTACGGGTAAAGGTGTAGCGCAATTATGAATATCAGCACCTGCGGCAGCAGATGCGATCGCACTACCCATAGTAGCTGCTGATGTTGCCTTTGTAGTTTGTTCGGTGGCTAAAGCAGCAGGTGCCCCTGGTGTACCAGCCGCCGCTAGAGTAGCAGCCTCAGCTGCTTGGATAGCTGTATCAGAAGATGTTTTGGCAGATAGTAAACCTGGTACTGCTGCGGCAAGTACGCCTCGCCATGCAGGTAAAGACCCAATCAACACATTGGGACTACCCGGCCCTCCTGTTAATACTGGAGGTAAGGGGTGCGCTACATTGTCGGTAATTCTTGCTGCTGGTTTACCCATGACAACCTCTTATTAATATTTTTCATTACCAAACCCTAAAATCATTCGTAATTAAATTAGTTGAAGATTTTTACTAATTACGAATTACGAATTACGAATTAATTAAGGCGAATCAATGCACCTTTTACTGTAATTGTGCCAGTGGCTGAAATGTCTATATTTCCAGCAGCATCTAATGACATATTACCTGTTGATTTCACTGAAACAGATTTAGCCATATCGTCCATTTTGATTTTATGACCGCCTTTGGTTTCAATCTCTATGCACCTTTGACTATCATTAAGATATATTTTGTGACCGTCTTTAGTTTCTACGCGAATACCTGTTTTACTAGTTCCTTTATCCTCTTCGACGAACTGTAGAGTATGACCTACACGAGTCTTAATAGTACGTAATCTTACACCACTTGTAACTGAGTTATCCACCTTTTCGGGCGGTGCATCCTTGCCATTCCATACCCCGCCAATGACGTAGGGACGGTGAATATCGCCATGCTCAAAACCTACTAAAACTTCATCGTTTACCTCTGGCAAACAGTCAAAGCCTCTGTTTGGGCCTGCTCCCAAAGCTACAACTCTCGCCCAGTCACTTTCATGATCTTCTGTCATTGTTGGAAACTTAACTTTCACTCTCCCCCATTTCTCTGGGTCTTTGTTATTAGTTACAATTCCGACTAATAAAGTCTCAGATGGCTGTAGGCGTTTTTGTGTAGATAGAGTTGTGAATAAGTTTCCAGAACGTAGTCCCCGGACACTGAAATGTGTTTCATAAACCCGCTGATTGAAGAAATGGCGTGTTTCTGTAATATAGTACTTACCATTATAGCGATCGCCCATACCTTCAAGTTTAACAACTCGTCCCGGACGAATTTCAGGATTCCCTGTGGCTTTGGCATCTGCATAAACAAATTCTCCTCCCAGTTCATCACACAAAGCCTGAGCCATATCCTTTGCTTGCTTTTCACTGGCAACAGGTTTATCTACAACAATCATTTTGGGCGAATTAAGATTAGAAAATGCATTATTGGTACTACTTCCTAGCTTATTACCTGTCTCAGTTACTTGCTTCTCTTTCTTGGCTGTTTGACTAATCAATCTTTTCCGGCTATAGTCCCAGGCACGCACTTCCACAGAACTCACCTGTTCAGCACTGGTGACACGGGTACTAAATTTACTAATATCAACTAGCCATTTTAGTGGTAAATCTTTCTGAACTTTTGGGTTGCAAAAATTTACTTTGTCGTCTGTAATAAATAACTCAAAGCCAATGCGGGCAGCCCTTTCCCGCAAAAACTCCATATTAGTTTGATTTTCTTGAAATACATACTTATGAACTTCACTAGTTGACTCTATATTGCCTAGTTTTATTCCTACTTCTTTAGCTACTTTTTTGACTATATCGCTATCAGTTTCATTCAAAAAAGAACGATTATAACGACCTCTATGAAGACGATGAGAAATATCATAGCCACGAACAATTACATCAGCTTCAGATTTATCATTGAAGTGAACTTCCATTGCTGTAATTTCGCCTTCCATCAGAAAACTTTCTAAATCTTTTTTGAAATTAGCATCTTGAGTAGTACTCCCACTAAAACCCAACTTTACTTTTTTCCCAATCTCAAATACCTTCTCATATCGCCAAGGCTTGTTTTCTGAGCGTTCAGAAGTGGAAAGATAGCTATTATGTACTACTAGGGTAAACATTGCTGGTAAATGCAGGCTTTCTTCTATGGTGATTTGCACCAAATCTTTCATCAATTCTGAATAATTATTTAGTCCTTCTATCTGGATTTGAGGTTGACTTAAATAGAGACTTTCTTTAGGCATAACTATTATTTTATAAGCAGTAGATATTTTGAATAATCTTGAAAGATAACGGCGTGACAAATGAGTATTTATAGATTTGGTTACTTTGGTTTATCAGTTGGCCCCAATTTTTCATTTGCCTGACGATCTTTGCCTTTAGAAGCTGATTCTTTTCCTCCAGGAATATTGTTTTTATCTACTTCTTGCAAAGATATATCTACCATTGCCCTGACTGGAGTACCGTCTGTAAGAAACATATTTAAAGTGTAAGTTAAACTCGTAATTACACAATAGAAATATTCGGTTCCCCATGTAAATATATAAACAGGTGGACGCGTATCAGGTTTATTATCTATACTTTCTACACCTTTTTTAATAATATTTATATACTTCATTACCGATTCTTTAGTTTCATAAGTATCAAATAGTAACTGTTTAAGTGTAAATTTATAAGGATCAACGCCAGAAAAATTAACTTTAGGGATAAGTTCGGTACTTCTATTCCCTTGCTCACTTTCCCACTTAACAGTTCTAGTAAAACTAATCTCTGTCGGATTAAACATCAATTCAATATCTTTTGTTCCTCCACTTTTGTAAGCCACAAGTTTGGCTTTTTGAAGTTGTGGTTGACGCTTTTGGACAACAATAATTGCTGGGCTTGCCATTTGAGTATTTCTCCGAAAATTAATTATTGAATGGAAATTTACCAAGGTAATCTACCTGAGTAACCGCCATGACGTTCTCGCTCAATTTCTATCCGTTGTCGTAATCTGGTATAAATTTCACGGGCTAGGGCTTCAAGATTAGCCGCATCATCTTTGTCATCTTTTTGAGGGGATAAGGATGTGCTCTCTATTGTCTCAGTTACCGGTTGTATTTCTCTAGATATGTCTGGTGGAGTGACTTCTCCACCATCAGCAAAGCCTCTAGGTGCAGGAAGGTGTTTAGCAAAAATTTGTGGAGATTCGGAAACGTGAGAAAATTCATAATTTTGGCTGTTAGATTCCATATCACTAAAATTAAAGCTAGTGAATTCATCATTATTTCCATTTAGCAAATCTTCCACACTTGACCATTGAGAAGGTGTGTTTGACCATTGGGAAGATGTGTTAGTGGTGGGATTTGCTTTTCGAAAAATTAGAGGAGGTGATGAGTATTGAGGTGAAGGTTCATCTATATCACTTGTTTCGTTTTCAAGAGGATTAAGCTGTGGAGAATTGAGTATCGAAAGCTTTTGTCTACTAATATTCAACCCCAAGGAAGAAGGAATTAAAGAATTAGATATCTGAGGTGAGTCAGTCTCAGCGCTTTTTAGTTGTAATGAAGTGTCTGAAAAAGAATCGACTTTAGTCGGAGTTTCTGGAGAGGTTGTTTCTTCTGGTTCTTGAGCATTGGGTGTCTGTAAACTGGGAAGGATGATATCGTGCGGTGTCCCACCAGTGTTGATGTGATGTAGTAAAGGTAAATTCTTCTGTGCATCCCTGGTATTAATTACAAACTCTCCAGGCGTAAGCATTGCAGGTACAGTATCGGAAGATGCTATCTGCTGACGATTTTCAACGGGGGAAGCTGTTACATGACCACCAGTAGCATAACCTTTAGGCGCTGGCAAATTTTCTGCGATCGCATTTTGCTCAACTTCAGGTACTGTGCTTACCTCATTTTGCAAAGAGGTAGGATTATCTGAGGTATCAACAAAGGTTGAGATTTCAGGATTTGTTACCGCAGTCGGAAATTCTGATTCTACTGTTTGTTCATTGTCAATAATTTGCCTGAAAATACTCGCAGTTTCTCCAATATCAGGTGATCTGGTCGTAATTGTTGGTGCTTCACCAATCTCAGGTGATGTGGCCAGAAGTGGTGTGTAAACGCCTAGCGGTTTGTCGTTAGACATCGCAGCCTCACCAATCTCAGGTGATGTAGCAGGAATTGGTGGTGCTTCACCAATCTCAGGCGATGTGGCCGGAAGTGATGTGTAAAAGCCTAGTGGTTGATCGTTAGACATCGCAGGTTCAACAATCTCAGGCGATATTGTGGTAATTGTTGGTGTTTCACTAATCTCAAACGATGTGGCGGTAAGTGGTGCGTCAACGCCTAGTGGTTGATCGTTAGACATCGCAGGTTCAACAATCTCAGGCGATGTGGCGGTAAGTGGTGCGTCAACGCCTAGTGGTTGATCGTTAGACATCGCAGGTTCAACAATCTCAGGCGATATTGTGGTAATTGTTGGTGCTTCACCAATCTCAGGCGATGTGGCGGTAAGTGGTGCGTCAACGCCTAGTGGTTGATCGTTAGACATCGCAGGTTCAACAATCTCAGGCGATATTGTGGTAATTGTTGGTGCTTCACTAATCTCAGGAAGTGGTGCGTAGATACCTAGCGGTTTGTCATTAGACATCGTAGGTTCACCAATCTCAGGTGATGTGGCGGGAATTGGTGCGTAAAGGCCTAGCGGTTTATCGTTAGACATTGCAGTTTCACCAATCTCAGGTGATGTGGCGGTAATTGTTGGTGCTTCACCAATCTCAGGTGGTGCTAAGATAGGCTGAATTTCTGTAGACTCGCTGGTAGTATTCTCAACATTGCTGTCATGTTCCAATGAAGTCACATTTGCTAAGACATCTGAAACATTAACCCTCATAGCAGATTGTGACTCTAAAGTTACTAACTGTTCTTTGCTATCAGAGTTTTTAAATAAATTAGGTGTGCCTTCAACATCGGCTGAAGTAGGTGTTAGCTCAACAGGGGTACTAACTGGAAACTCACTCAGAACATTAGAATCAATTTCTTGTTGTATTGTAATAGGGCTTTTTACAATTGAAGACTCATAATTAGGTGCAGCAACATCCGGTAGGGGAGAATAGCCATGCGTCCCTACGGTATTTTGATCGTTGCCCAAAGAATGCAGTAAAGTAGGTGCATCATCAACATTGGGTGAAGGAAATGCTGACAACAAAGGTAGAGAATTATCAACAACAGCATTATCTGTAATAAAATCACTCGCAATGCTTTCTGATATTAAGTCTGGTTCAATGGCTTTAATTGTCTCTAAATTAATATTTTTATCTGGTGATTCTCCTTCCGGCGATGGAGAAGTTAAGGATGGTGATACGTCTTTTTTTTGTATTAAATTTGTCGATAAAGGGCTGATTTGATTATCAACTACAGAAGGAAAACTATATGTTTCAATATCCTGTTGTGGCAGTGTTGGATTGAGTGGGATATTTGAGATATTAACTGATTCTGATGTATCGGTGATTATTGGTTGCTCATTATCGGTAAAGTTACTATGGGGAAAAAATCCTTGATCTACATTATTATGCAAAGGAAATTCTCCAAGCGAACTTTCTATTACATCATTTGTATTATTGTCTATTGTAATCTCTTTTTGTGATGGCAAAATACTTTTTGTAAGAGAAGACTTTGGACTAGATAAACTAGATGGTAACTCAGGACTTAATTGCAAACTATCGTTAGCAATATTATTGAACAAAGCCGATTGCTCTTGAATAATAGGCGAATCTGATGCCGTTACAATAGGCTTGACACTATTAACATCATCCCAATCATTTATATTATTATTTTGGTCTATTTCCAATTGTAAAGTAGGTAATTTTAAATTAGCTTGAGCTTGAACAGGCAGAGGCTCATCTGATACTAGTAATTTATCTTCATGAAGATTAATATCAATGTTACTGTCATCAACAAATTTGCTAGCATTCTTAGCTAATGATGATTTTACCGTTTTTTTAGTTTTAGATGTCGATTTTGATTTTTTTTCTGGTGGCTTTTGAGATTTACTTGTTTTCCTTGATTTAGATTTATCTTTAGGATTTATTTCTTGTTGTGTATCTTTAGCTGTATTGTTATCAATAGAATTTAGTTGTATATCTTGAGTGCTATTATTTACTGATTTAATAGTATTAATGTTGTTATCTTCTGGTAGTATTCTTGAATCAAAAGAATCAAGTTCTAGAGATGTAAAGTCACTATTTATATCTTGAGTATCCCAAGTATGCCAACCGATTAATGGTTGAATAGACTGTTCATATTTACGAGATAATAAAAATTTTGAAGATGTGACTAATGGTCGTTTACTTTGTATTAAACTGACAAAATTACTTTGTGAGTTCAAATAAGGAGAGTCTTTTCTCAACAACATTTTTTGAGGATGAGATAAAGATGTTATTGCCCCAAGGGGATGAATATTGTTTCCTAATGGAGATTGAATAATTTGCATATTTATGATTTAAAACAGCTAATTAGTTAGAAACGAAATATCCTGTTGTTTGATTCCGTTGTACAGAAACGCCTCCTCCTGTAGCTCTTGCAACTTGTAAGCCTTCATAAGCTAAAGTTAATTCTTCAATGGCAACTGCCTTACCATCTGCTTGGAGTGCAGGTGTTTTCCAGGTTATAGGAATAGCACCAATCAAAGTCCAACTCATCATCGTTTCACCGGCTTGATTGAAAATTAAAATATTAACATTACGTCGAGATGTTTTCTTTTGTTCATCAAAAACTGCATTTATCCAGTTCCAAAAACCTGGATGATCGGTAAATCCACGTTTAAGAGTTACGTCTGCAAATTCTGTATGACCTAAATAAATTCTTTGCTGGTCGTTAACACCACCTTCCTGAAAAATATTTTTCTTAATTTGAACGCTTAATCCTGAACATTCAGCGAAAGATGCAGCAATAGAACTGTCTATCTCTACGTAGAACCGATTAGTAGTGACATAATTTAATTCGTGAGTAATGTTGCCATTGTTAGCGCCTGTAGCCATTACAACCACCTTTGAGAATCATAACTACCTATTCTTTCGCGCTGCGATCGCATATCTTCTAGCAAAAGTTTATATACGCGTTCTGTCAGCTGGTTCATCAGCAGTGAATCATTGAGATATTTACCCGCAGCAATAGCAGCCTTGCTAGCATCAGATGCCGCCGAAACCCCCGCGTAGCCAGCAGTACTGCCAACATCTCCATCGAAGGTGAAAAAATTTTGTTGCTGTTTTGAGTCCATAAATAAAAAAACTTTCCCTAAATCCAGGCTAAAGGTACTGCATCAGAATCAAAAGTAGCCAAAAGTCTAACTTAGTACAACTGTAAGCGTCCCGCAGGGTACGTAGGGGCGCAAGTTCTTGCGCCCCTAAAACTCTACTTTTGATAAGTTGTGTTGAAAATGCGATCGCAGTACTCTAGATATTAGTAACAGCAAAATATTTATCTACCTACTGCTTGGGCATCTGGAGAAGAAAATGAGAGAACACGTCAGCCGGCAGAAAAAAACTACTACAAGTTTCTCAATTCCATCCCTGAAACACCCGACACGCGGCTTTGGTTTGGAGTCGTCGACAATTTCACGCCAAGCAGTTTCTAAAATACAATCACTCCATAAACCAGTTACTCACGATATAAGTCGCATACCACTGCGATCGCAAGCAAAACTCTCAATTAGCCAACCTGGAGACATTTACGAACAGGAAGCTGATAGCGTAGCACAGCAGGTAATGCAAAGAATAGCGCAACCTGTAAATACTCAGTCTATCCAACGAGAAGCAGCGCCAGAAGAAGAATTGCAGATGAAACCTCTGGCAAATTCCATCACGCCTTTGGTGCAACGAGAAGAAGTGCCAGAGGAAGAGGAAGAATTGCAAATGAAATCTCTGGACAGCAGCATACTGCAACGAGAAGAAGTGCCAGAGGAAGAGGAAGAAGAATTACAGATGAAATCTCTGGACAGCAGCATACTGCAACGAGAAGAAGTGCCAGAGGAAGAGGAAGAAGAATTACAGATGAAATCTCTGGACAGCAGCACACTGCAACGAGAAGCATTGCCAGAGGAAGAGGAAGAAGAATTACAGATGAAATCTCTGGACAGCAGCACACTGCAACGAGAAGCATTGCCAGAGGAAGAGGAAGAATTACAGATGAAGCCGATGGTGCAGCGTCAGGCTGGGATGGCTGCTACACCAGACCTGGAAACGTCCATTAACCAAGCAAGAGGTGGTGGACAATCGCTTGCAGACAACATCCGCCAACCGATGGAACAGGCGTTTGGCGCTGATTTCAGTGGGGTGAAGGTTCACACGGATGGTCAATCTGACCAGTTGAATCGCTCAATTCAGGCGCGTGCTTTCACAACGGGACAAGATGTGTTCTTTCGGCAGGGGGAATATAATCCTGGGAGTCGGGGTGGACAAGAGTTGTTGGCGCATGAGTTAACCCATGTTGTGCAACAGAATGGCGGGGCAGTGCAGCGATCGCTTATTCAACGTGTGATGACACAGGATGAGCTTAAAAGTAACGTTACTGTGCAAGGCTTAAAGCCAAAGGTTAATGAGCTAAAAAATCATATAAATCTAGGTACACTAAAAACTTTGTCATTATCTAAACTGCAAGAACTCAAGGATGCTATTGACAAGTCGATCAAAGAAAGAGGAAAACTAAAGTCTTTAGGTTCAGATCCCGGACATATTAAGCGCATCGAAGTTGAAGTCAATATGCAAAATGAATTACAAGGAGTGATAGAGCAAAAGCAGAAGCAAGCACAAAAAGATAAAATAGACAGCGACAATCAAAAACTGAAAGATGCTCCTTCCCTACTTCCTTCAGGTTCAACCTGGGGAAAAAAGAAATAACCTAGTGTGGTAAAATTCACTAGAGAAAACGACTCTCTAGATTAGCCAAGTAAGCCTTGGGGTCTCTGCGAAATCGATACTGTTCAATTCTGGCAATGGGTGGTGTTTTTGTAATTGAGAGCGTAATTCGAGCCAAGTATG
>NZ_JACJSI010000094.1 GCF_014698065.1 Nostoc flagelliforme FACHB-838 | reverse complement strand
AGGTTTTTGATGATGTAGGGTTTTTCACCAGTCGGTCGCAAATTCATGAAAAACTCAATGGTCAAATCATCCAAGTGAGCATCAGCTAAAACAACCAGCTTGGCGTTGTAAACTAAATACTCAAGCACTTCCAGGATAGCCCCCCTGTGTTCTTTGCAGGTTTTTGACTTCAGCAAGTGAGCGAGATACTGGCAGGCTTCATCAATAAATAGAATGTCATAAGCCTGTAAATCATTTGCCATTTTATACAGAGAATCAACGGTAATGCTGAGAGCTTTTACCTGACCCCAGTCTCCGCAAGAAATCGCGGAGTACATTGCTGTTTGTAAGCGATCGCTGAGGTTTTTGAGCAGAGTGACCCGATGCCCATTGTTCAAAAAACTGAGTTGGGGGTTCTCTCTTCTGAGAACTGCCAAAATTTCAGTCTTTCCTGTTCCCATGTCGGAAACCAAACCAACTAACCCCGATTGAGGTAGGGAGTGTATTGCAAGCGAGAGGTAGCGAGTATTCACCGTTACATTGGGCTTATATTTATGGAGTCCCCTGGCACGATTGATGAAAAATCTTTGCTGGTATTCGCTCATTCTCAAGGCATCAGCAATCATCGTGGTCACGGCTTTGTCTGCCTTTTTACCCAAAGCTACAACCCAATCGTCAATTCCTTTTTCTGGCCCTGGCAGTAGCGCTACTTCACACTGCAAGCATTGTTCTACAATTGCAGAAGCTGTCCGGCGTGTAGCTTGAAAAATCTGCTGTTTGGTTTTGGGTTTGCTTTCGTAGTCGAACAGAACAACGAATTTACGACCCTTTTGAGTCATTGGGACTAAATCAGGGTGAAGTCGTTCTAAATCCTCCTTGCCCACTCGACCATTCCAGATTCCAGGGAGTGCGATCGCCACAAATCCCAAAGTTAGGAGACAACCTGCTTTCTTCTCGCCCTCTGTAAGGATTACAGGGATTTCGGGATGTGCCATTACCCAAGCCCAAAAACCTAACGCCTCTCCTTCTTCGGTAACGGTAATATGTTCTGGCATCGGCACGTTATACCGGAGTGATACCAACCGCCATAAATGTAGGGGCATTCTCAAGTAGGTAACTCGGTTGGGAGTTTTGGGTGGTGATTCGTACTTGACTGGCTTTTGAGTTTGCTGCTGTGTTGTCTTGTCCCATTCAAGGCGGGGGTAATCTGGTTTCATCCGTCCCCAGTCCATCGCCAACCAATCATTAAGCGGGTCAAGTCCACTGACCCACCATGCACCGGCTTCCGCGTGGGCATATCGTTTCAAGTAGCCATCACGCAGTCGCCCATCGTTACGTCTGGCAGTTTGAGGTAGGGCGCACAGCAGATATTCGTATACTGAGGGGCCACTAAGAGAGCGGACATTCAAAGCTGTTAACTTTGGGTCAACAGCACTGGCTAACCATTCATTCCAGTGGTTGACTTCTATGTGAGAGGGTCTTTGCGCCGATACTAAGTGATTAAATTGTTGTAATGGTGACATGAAAACTCATCCTCCTGAAGTGTGTTGGAGGAATTGGAGCTATCCCGAAAGTAATCTTATATACAAACGTTCAGTAATATAAGAACAAAATTACATAAAATTCCTGAAACGTTGTTTACATCTGGTAAGCCAGTGTTACATTGGCTTTACACCGAATCATGTACGATAAAATTACTATTAGGGATATTAATTAGGCCGTTCAAACCCGATAACCCCAATTCCCTTTGAAAACCCTGCTGTCCTACCGGGACGCGGGGTTTTCGTTGTTTTGCCTATGAGTACTTGGCTAAAGTCGCCTTGACAAACTCGATTACTTCCTCCTGTTGAATAATAAATGCAGTGCCTTTTCTTCTAAGAGCCAGAATTTTCATACTTCCAACTTCAGAATAAAGGTGTGAATTGTGATCAATAGCCGCCTTGGTGGGAGGCCATAAGACCAAAACTTTTGCTGAGGGCGTTTTTGTAGCTTCACGGGAAGACATTGCAAACAAGTCTCTGTTCTTGCTTAACCACTTCTCGTAATCTGCTAACTCAAGCAGTGGGCAAGGGTTCCACACTTTTAGCCCATGTTTGTCTTTCCTCTTGATCTGCAAAACCTCTCTAGCTTCGTTGTAGACAATCTCCTTATCTCCTATTGAGCGAATCGAGATAAACAGGTGAACTTTTCGCTCAAATCTCACAAACAAGTCGATAGGATTCTTGTCCTCTAGCTTTAGCACTGGAAAGACTTGTATCCCCTGGCTTTTAAACTCATCCAAAAGCAGGGCTGTTAATTTTTCCAGCCGTGCAAGTTTTTGAATTCTTATCAATGGCTTGTAAGCCAATGCAAAAGCTGCCCAGCCTACCGGAGTAATGAAGCCGCCTGTAGCAAGTGCAGTACCGCTAATCGCCAGAGCCAAAGCGGATTCGTAGTCTTTCGCCTCCCTAAGCATCTCTAATGCCGGTTCGTTGTACGGCGGGAGTTGAAAATCGGTTGGTAGGTCTTTCACAGTAGTCATTGGAGACACCAAAAATTTGTTTCGGTTGCTGACTAATCTCTCATCGGTTACAAGGTCAAACTTCTTTTCATCTAGGTTATCTGGTTGGTTTTTATCGGTTATGTATTTTGCTTGGGCTAAGTTCAACTGAGAGTGATCACCCTAATCTTCATCCTGTTTTTTTAATTTGGTTTTTTTTGTGTGTCTTGCCGTGAGCGCTTCCGAAGCAAGAAGTTTTACCATTTGACTCATAGAGCGTTTTTCAGTTTTTGCTTCAGCAGATATTAAGTCGTAAAGTGCTAAGTCATCTTCATCTGTGAAATAAATATTTAATCTTGTTCCTGTGGGCATCGTAACACTGTCTGGTGTTTGAATAACCCTATTGTCAGTCTAAACCTCTCACTTGTCACTGGTGTTAAACAGTGTTATAATAACACTACAAGCCAAAAAACGCCACAAAACAAAGGCAATAGAAGCCAGAAAGTGACGCTTTGGCTAACCCCTAACTGGATGTGCGGATTTAAGAGGATTCAGCCTCTAAATTCTCCAAAGCCAGAAGAACCAAGACTTTAACAAACAACAGAACCATGACAACCGTATATTCCAATGCCAAAAACTGGCTAGTTCAAGCAGACTTGTTAGCCAAATCAGGGCTAACTGACCTCACAGGAGGTAAAGACTCAGGTGCAGGGTATGGCAAGGCAATCATCGGTGATTTTTCGATCATGATGCCAGCCGTATACTCACTTGTTCGCAACCGAAACATCATGCACCACGAAACCATCTCAAAAGATGGGGCATGGGTTCGTTATGTAGAAGGTTCACGCCTGGACTTAAAAGATATTCAATTCTTTTGGGGCAGTGCTGCTTTAGCGCAAAGTGACCACACCCTGTTACACGAGGATAAAGCGAAAAAAGCAGAACTGGCACTAGAAAGCATCCTTGCAGACTTAGCAGTTCTCAATGTTCCCGATGGGGTCAAACTTTCGATTAGTTTGAGCAATCACAACCCCGAACGCTGGGGCCAAGAGATTAAAGGCCGAGTCGAAGGGACTCACACTTTTGAACATCTGCACCCTGTAACCCGTTCCATTGTCACCAAAACAGTTGAAATCGTAGCCACAGGCATTTACCCCGAAGGGTTTGGCAGCATTGCCCACTGCTTATTTGGTGAAGCATCCCTGGTACTTGACCCGTCAGAATTAGCGATCGCACTCGATATCGGTTCATCAACGTGGCTTGTAACTGTCTTTAACGGCAGTGGTGCAGTGATTGACCGTCACTTGATTGAAGGTGGAGCAGGTGAACTGCACAGCATGATTGCCCGATCTCTCGACAAGCGAAACGACCGAGTGAGTCTGCTGTCCAAGGATGTGAAGCACTTACCCAGCTTGGTGAACCAGGGGATTATCGAAGGAACCTTCACTTATGGAGGCAACCACTTGACTGGTAAGAAGTTTGAAACCGAGTACAGCCAATGCCTAGACGAATGGTGGAGTAACAGGATTGAGAAATTCGCCAACTTTGTGACTGCTGGCAATTATCTAGACCGCGCTAAATACCTTGTCGCCTGGGGTGGGGGTGTTTCCTTGCCAGTGGTGGATCAGAACCTAGCCGATTTAGGTTTTGTGGTCTTGAATAATCCCCAATTCATCAATGCCTTGGGGTTGAAACTATTAACTCAAATTGCAAGAGGAGCTTAATCAATGAATTACGAATCTCGGCGTATAACCATCTCCTACTTAGCAGTAATTGAATTGTGCAAAATGTTTGATTTACCTCAAGATGCACCGACACAAGCATTATCAGCAGGTGTAGAGAAACTGATTTTTCAACACGGTAATGTACAACCATCGCCCAAAGTTGAAACAGCGCAATCTACACAGCCCAATAAATCAGCACTTAGCGCAATGGTCACTAATTTCAAAGGGGCAGCATGAGCAAAGCCAGATTTAGAAACACGGTTTTAGGCATTGGAGCAACAGCAGCAGCGTTAGCCCTTGGCTACTTCGGAGTTCAGCAGCTTGGCAGAAACAATATGTTCATTATCGCCGCAGCTGTCGGGGGTGCAGGGGCCATCAGCTATGTACTGCAAAAACCGAGTCAGCCAGAAGCGCCAGCCGCACCAATCAAAACCCAAAGGAAAGGAAAGAAGTTATGAGCGACCGAGACACCCAAAAGACACAGCCAAGCCTAAAAACAACCGAAATAATGACCATCATCCTGGGTTGCGAACAGACTCTTAGGTTTGTGCAAGCATCGCCAAATTATCAACAAATCGAAGCCTCCGAGCGGTTCAGTACATCGAATGACTTAAAAATAGGTGATGCTGTCCAAGCCTTGATGGAGATTCACGAAGCAATCCTAAATATCGAGTTCTACTCCCAAGTTGAGGGACAAACAAATGCTTTCAATGACAGCCTTGCAACGTAACCACCTCTATGAATTCCGTGGTCAACAACTGCGCTACAGCCATCGCTCTAATTGTCGAGTCAATGCCCCTTTCATTTTCAATGACTCGAAAGGCAAGCGAAGAGAATTAAGCCAAAACCAAGTGCAGAGGGAGGTTTTTGAATTAAATGAGTTTTGTGAGAACTGATGATGAAGCGATTGCCCTGACCGAGCAAAGTAAGTGCAATCGCCCCATCCGAAAGTGCATCAAGTACACATCGTTACAAGGATTCTAACAAATGGCACTAGATTATAGAAATCCCAATGATTGGGGACGCTGTTCTTTGACTGATAATGCTTTGAAACTCCAGCAATTTAAGGCTCTTAACCCAACAGCTACGAAGCGCGAAATAAATATTTTTCTTTGCAGCCTTTACTTACCCCTCACAGGAACGGAATTCTTAGCAACTCATGAAACCATTGATGATCATCCATACTCTGCTGCATTTGGTCAATTCTTGGGTAATGGGATTGACGCGGACATTGCGAATATCTTGGCATTTGGCTATAAGCGATTTGATTTAATCTCTGATGATTTTGACGACCCCATAAGGCAACTAGCAACGAGAATTTATAGCCGATTTGAAGAGATGGGTTACTGGGATAAGTTGCCCCAATCATCCAGCAATATCGACTATGACTACATCCCTTATTAGGAGATAAAATGGCACGTAATTTTGGAGCAGCAAAACTCAAAAACCATATTCACAACAATGCCCCCGGTACGTTAGGAGCAATGGGCAGACTGTTTGATGTCTCAGAATCGGACTTCAACAAAGCCCTCCTTGGCGACCAAACGGTAATCACCAAAATTGCAGATATGGCGCGACTGTCTGACACCGCTAAGGCTAATCTGCCTAAAGCTTTGGAGGCATATCGGAAAATCATTGAAACCACAGGGGACGTAAACCAAGCTTATGCCGAACTGGTGCAACTGACCCAGAAGCACGGAACGCAAACCCTGAAAGCTATCAACACCAGTAAGACAGTCGAGCAGCGTTTCAAAAATGAGATGACCGAGATGCAGGCGGAACACGTCAACGCCACTACTGCCGAGGCAACCCGTCACGCTCAACGCTCATCCTTGATTCAGATATCGGGGGCTACAGCCGACCTCATGGCGATCGCAAAATATGAGGCTGATTTAATCAAAGCTTCTAACAAACTCCCAGAAGTCCAAGACGCAGCAGATAGAGCTTATGAAACTGCGGTAACTAGCGCACTGTGGACAAACGGTAGTGAAGCGAAAACCGACCGCATACCCAAGCCCAATTACTCGCGCACTGCTGGGATTGGCCGAGTAGGGCAGTGGTTCCGCAACTTCATGGGCATCTAACCATAGTTAGCTAAAAGCCAGTAGTGCCATTCAACTCTGGCTTTTTCTGTTTCACCCACGCGAGGTAAACATGAATGAAATTGATTCCCTATTATCACAGTTCCAAAATACCAGTGAACAGTCCACACCGTTAATGTGGGGTGAAACTACTTCAGAAAAACCGACCCCAGAGAGCGAAGATGGCGAACGGCTAGAACAGTCTATTCGTGATGTCTTCAGTAACAAACAACTGCTAAACAAAGCACTGGCTACATTCCTGGGCGTGTTTACTGCCAATGCTGGAGTCAGCCTACTCACAACTCTTGGAATAGGTGCCATTGCTTCTGGCACATTGGGCAGCATTGTACTGGGGCTATTCTTCGCCAATACCCTGACCAAGCTTCACTACGACGGACAAATCCACATTGACAAAGATTTTTTGGTAGCGACCGCCCAAACCGCAAGTGTAGGGGCTTCGTTGTGGATTGCCTTTGATGAATATAGGGCAGTGTCAGAAGCAACTAATACAGGTAAGACACGCTTCTATCAGGAGGTTAAAACCTACGAAGTTAAGCCAGCTCCCAAGAGTGAAATACCTTGGGGCTTGATTGGGGTAGGTGCTTTTGTGTTGTTGGTGATTGCAGCAATCGTCAGGGGAACAAACCAATGAAACGCAAACAATTTGAAGAATACTTGCGTTCAGGAACAGCCAACAATATTACTGTGGGGGTGCTGGCGGCCATCGGGTTGATTTGTGGGGCAAAGTCATTTACTGGCACTCAAATTAGTTTGGTTGAATATTGCTTCATCCCCGAAACACTCACTAATCCGGTTAACCGTCAAAGGTACTGCACTCCCAACAAGCGTTACATAATGCCTGAATCGGAGTTTTATGCCTCTTCTTATGCCCCAGCTAACCCAGAGTTTCAACGTGATAACTTCCTGCCCACCAAAGCTACCCGCTTAAGAATAATCCCCCCAAGTAACCCTGATAAGGCTTTGCGGGGATTAGCTTCAGTGTTTTTTCTAGGAGGAGCTTTTACCTTATCCAAAGCTAGGGAATGGCGATTGCTACAACTAATGCCCTCAGTTAGGGAAGAAATTCGTAGCAATTGGTTAATTTCTAAACTTTGGTCAGGGTTAAGGCTCCATAAGGAAGCATATAGCGCCCAACTAGATTACGAATTCCACCAATGGACGGAGAATAGACGGGTAAGAGAAGCGCAGTTGTCAAAAATGACACCGCAAGAGTTAGCCATCTTTCAGGAGCAAGTGAGGTTAAGGGCAGAAGCCGAAGCACAAGTGCAACTGCAACAGGTAACTGGACAGCCAGCCGCAGCATTGCCGGGGCAATCAATGCAGGATATTGCTAATCCTGGGGATAAGGTTGAGGGAAGCTCTCAAGAGACGTTACAACAAAATACTGCCCATAGCCTTGACCCATCAGAATCTCTTGCCCTAAATACTTTGCAAGCCCTAGCCAGAGCAGATAGTTCCACTGCTTTAGTCGCCGCACCAGGAAGCGGTAAATCAGTTACCCTCAATTACTTAATTCAGAAAATCTTGGCGGATTACAAGAGTGCTGATATCTGGGTAATCAGTGCTAAGAATGATAGTTTTTGCGGTTTACGGGAGAAGGAGCGGGTAATTGTCTTTGACGGGGAAAACCCAGACCTAGCCAAAGAGGTAATTGACAACTTTTACACCGACTACAAACAGCGTAAACAGCTACCAGAATCACAGCGCGAATCCTTACCGCCATTGATTCTAATTCTGGATGATTGGTTAGTGATTGCTGACCAATTGAGCAAGCATTACTCTGACTGGAATTATGGGGGTAAATTACTCGATGTTTTACTAATTGGTAGAGAGTTTAATACTAAGTTTATTGCTTCCCTACAGTCTTTTAATTTGGCGGCTTTGGGCATTGAAAAGATGGATGCTCAAACGAGAATGTGTTTGAATTTATTGTTGCTAGGTAACAGGTATATCAAGAATGGAAGGGAGCAAGAATCTTATGGGGTGCTGGAACTGATTTTAAATAGAGGTGACATTATTCCAGGTAAGCTTGAGCGGGAGCAAATTAAATCTAAATACTTGGATATTAAAGCAGTCTCTTATCAAAACTTACGTCCAGTTATGATTGCTTCCGTTGGCGGTTTTGTTGTGGCATTGATGCCTAAATTATCTAATCAAGTCAATTCAATTGCTTCGGAGCAGGAATATCTAGATAGAGTGTTTGACCTGGAATTTAATTTAACTGCTACTCACCCTCATCACCCCAAGCCATTATCTGAAGTAGCAAAAAAGATTTATGAATACTTCCAAAATGTCAAGACTAAAACACCAAAAACATTACGCGATTTGAAGAAAGCAGATAGGTTATCCGGCTATTCAGAGTCAGAATTAATTGATGGTTTAGCTGAATTAGTTAAGACTGAGAAGGTAAATTCTGACGCTCCTGATAGCTACTCCCTACCTGATTGGTGAAAGGACTGCCGTGATGCCGTGGTCATAAAAAGGGATGTTTTACAGGCTTTTCTGAGTGGACACGGCATACGGCACAATCACGGCAATCCCCACCCTGTATAGGTCGTAGCCTACGGCACTGCTACGGCAGCACGGACACCCACGGCAGAAGCATCAATAATAAGTCCGTAAATGGCACGTCAAGAACCGTTATGAGGCGATAAAAAGAGGGGCGATGCTTGGTTATATCGACTATAACTTGATTATGAATGAATGATTTATCGGTGAGGATAGCGAAAGGATTAAGTCGGATATTGGTGGTAGTTAACTTTTCTCTATCTTCCTTCTTAAGAGCGGCTGGCTACCTACCCATGTTCATTACCCTTCTTTAAAAAAAAAGCCTTTGGTGATGATAGACAGAGATTCTGTCGAACATCTTTAAGTTCTGCGTTTAGCTTGTTCACTCAACTGCTAAAGAGTAAATAATCAGTTAAAAATTAATACTCTTGCTGGCTCTTACGGTGGCTCCCGCCTAAAGGATAGATTTTTGTAGTGTAGAATCTACAGAATATTCAAATCTTTTGAACAGAAACAAACCGTACTGAAGATTACGATTAAAGATAAGAAATTATAGAAGTAAACAGCCCATGATCACCAAAGAAGAAATTACCAGAAGCGGGAAATTTGGAGTTTCAAGGCTGACTTGACTGTTGCTGTAGCCAAGTTACGCTCATCAGCTATCGATGAAATTCCCACTCTTCGCCCTACCTAAAGCTTCTAACTGTTCCTTACTTAAAACTTCGACTTGCTCAACAATTGACGCATCAATATTACCAAAGCGTTCTTCAAGTAAAGACATACAAAAATTTTGAGCTTCAAGTTGCTTCCCTTTATGTAAAATATCAGGATATTTTACCGATTCAAGCATTACATCCTCGCTTAAAAATTGACGAATCAATTCCTTTTCAAACTTTAAACCAGCTAAAATCCCCGCATCAAAAGTATTACTATTTCTCTTGAACTGTCAACTGAGGGATGCTGCACCAAGTAGTTCAAGCTAAAATTTTCTAAAGTTCCAGTACAAGTTAGAGAATTTAGTTCCTGTTTTATATCTATATAGAATGTAACTCATCCTCTAACCACATTTGAGCAGTTCTGGGAGGGATATATAGAGTAAAACGATTACCCGAAAGTTTCATCCGATGCTTGTGAATTGAATCTGTATAATTTCCTGGATTTTTTAAACCCCAAGTATTAAATTCAACCCAATTCTCTGTTCCACCTTTATTAATGGCAACAATTCCCATATTTCCTCGACGGAACACTAATACAGTATCGCTTTCATATAAGATTGCCATCGGTTCTCCATGAACGGCATTATGAAAACTAATCATGCTGAAAATATCTGGTCGTTCGGTAATCTTTGTCCATCTATCTCTGTCTTCAGGATGTTTCCCAACTGATTCATTCTGGTCAGAAAATATTAAAGGAACTCCTCCATCTTTTCCCAGGATATAAGCATAAGCCAAATGCTCATCCTGTCGATCTAATAACCAAGTGCGAAAACCATCGTTATAGGGAATGTCATGATTAATAACAAAAGTTACTGCCCGATGCCAAGGCAGGGCATTGTCCTCAGCTTCGGGATGAGCTAGTCTTCTTAATGAGCCACCAATACGAAACGCCTCTCTAATAGTTTGGAATAGAGGAAAATCGTAGGCAGATATCCAAGTTTCTCGAATAAAGGGATCGATAAAAATATTTTCATCGTGATCGCTACCAGTCAAAACTTCGCCAAATAGATACTTAGAAGCTATCTGTTCGCAATCAGCAAAATTATCAATCATCCTTTCCGTCATGTGTTTGATTGCATCAATACGAAAACCATCAAAACCCATATTTGCTAAAGCAACAAGCATATTTCGTTGTTGTAATAAAACCCAAGGTGAATCGTTCAGATCGGGTAAATCACTTAAATTACCAAATATAACTCTGTCTCGATTAGACCATTCATGATTTTGAATATTGCTAGTTTGATTAAAATCCCAAGGCGAAAACAGACCTTCGTTTAAATTACCATATAAAAGATTATCTTTAAATGTTGGATCAGTTCTATATTTATTAAGTTCGGCTTCACCTGGAAAATTTAATCGTTCCGCTCTACTTTCATTAGCCATGTGGTTAATGACTATATCAGCATAGACTCGAATTTTAGGATCAGTCTCATGACATTTCTGAATCAAGTCAAGAAGTTCTTGTTTTCCTCCCAAATGAGATAAAAGAACTCGATAATCTTTCGGTTGGTAACGTTGCCACCATTGGTCGCCATTTTTATCTGAGTATAAGGGCGGAGGAATTAGGATTGCGCCATAACCAGCATCATGAATTTTATCGACTGCATTGATAATATCTTTGTATTTACAATTAAAAGCATGAAAAATTACATCGCGCATAGTTTTTATTCCACATATTGCTGTTTATTTCAGCATAAGAATAACAATAGTAAAGAACTACAAAGTCTAAGCACAGCATTCCAGATAAAACTAGAAATTCTTTTCCAAGCGGTTGCCCACATCTTTTAGTTGAATCGTCGCTTGTTATCATCTGTTTAAATTAAAGTTTATAAACAATATACCAGCTAGCTCTACAGGTATTCCCGTTGCCAGGAATACTGCCCCCTGTCATGGCGATCGCTTTGGACTCACACAAGGGACTCATACTATGGTATTTATGACTTGCAATTTCCGAGTGAATTCTGAAGGTAGAAATAGCAAATCAACTTAAACCGTTAAAAAATCTGGAATTGTTCATGGTATATCTGTATCCAAAAAGAAATTTGTATACAGCACCCAGCCATGCCCCAGGACTATTCCGCTCAAATGGAGTTTAAACGGAATTAGGAAGATACAACTCTCAAAATAAAGACAATTGTCCTGGCGATACATTTCCCCTGCGTCGGGTATGAAAACTCAGGTGGCAAGCTGTGCATAACGCATATAAATTTTCTCGACGATTATCTTCTGGCAGGAAATTAAAATGATGCACTGTTAATGTTAATGCCATCCTAAGAGAACGGGAAAGTTCGGACGTATCATCACCGGGACGAATACATTGCAACTGACATTTAGAACATCGCCAGTCCACAGATTGTTTGACTTCCAGAGCGATATCTGACCAGTTTTCTGGATAACGTTGCTGTGATTTAGAAGGCATTTTCTGATTCTAAAAATGCGTAGCGATTTCACTACCAGTTATTGAATAAGATTAATCTACTATAATTAGTCACTTTATTAATTTTTATCACTCGGAATCCTTCAACATTCCCGTCAACAATTCCGACATCTCCCACAGGTATTTATTCCGGTTGTCATTATAAATTGATTTTGACAGGGAGCGGACAGAAGTTACTCTTAAAGAGATTGGGGTAGTTCATTAAAAGTCAGACAAAGGGATAAAATCGGGAGGAAATAGAAACACGATCAGGTCAGGGACAATGAGTTTTGAAGAAGAATATCAAGATGTGCTGCACAATATCGAAAGTGCTATCGTCATGTATTATCGAGAACATCCAGATTTGATTGACGCTGAGGTTGAGGCAGCACTTGAGTGGTTGAGCAAGTCCTACAGTGCCGAAGCTCAGGGAAAGACCAGCTCTTACCGAAAGCCAAAAGGAAACTCAGCCCTGGTCGTGGAGGCGGTCAAAGTGGTATGTGACTGGCGGTTGGGACGAGAAAAGTTGCCAGCGACCGATGAAAAAGGAAAGAGAGTTGAGTTAGATATAGAGAGTAAGACCCCATCCGAGATCGTCGCCTGTCTCAAGCGGATTAAATCGTCGATCAAGTTGTGGACGAAAAAGGGAGGACGACAAGGATATCTCAATTTTGTCAAGCAGTACATTCCTCAAGAAGCGACCTTTGTGAAAAAAGAAAAAAAGAATCCGCTCTCAGCCCTGTTGGGCTTATTCAAGAGACAGTGACAACTGTGCTAAAATCTGAGCGTTGAGACAGCCGATTCCAAATCTTCATCCAGCACCTCTAAGTATTTTTGCAACGCAGATAAGGTTCTATGACCGGAAATTTTCTGGATTACCTTTAGCGATACTCCAGACCTGTGCATCTGCGCCAAGCAAGTGCGGTGGAAGCTGTGAGTACTAGCTATTGTGAAAACTGGAAAGTGGTTACTGGTGGTGAATCTGTTATTGCTAAAATAACAAATTGCCTCAATTTTTTCTACTACAGCACTGTTCAAGAACTGGGAGTAGAGCGGGTGGCGACAGCGGAGTGTGGGGGGCGGGCTGCTGAGTCTTTGGCACTCCACGAGTAAATTATTGCCCGTTCCCCACACTTTTATTAAGCTGAATTTTTCATTAAAGAGTATGGTTGGATCAACACCTCCGCCGGAATCCCCAATGAGGAATGCAAACGCCGAATCATCTCCAGTGTAAGCGGTTGCTGGCGATTTAAAATGTCTGTAACCTGTCCCAGACTTCCAATAATAGGTTCCAAATCATTAACGGACAAACCACGGGATTCGAGATAATATAAAATAGCATCAATCGGCTCTGGTGCAACAATAGGGTGATGCTGTTGTTCGTATGCTTCTACCAGCGTCGTTAAAACTTCTAAGAGATTGCACTCTGGTGTATTAGGTTCTGCATCAAATAATCTTTCAATTTCATCAAGTGCAGCACGATAATCAGCTTCGGTTCGGATGGGACGGGGTTTGAGCATATACGCTACCTCAAATTGTTGTCGCGTCTATGGCATCAGGTAAGATTAGCAAAGTTGCGATAATGGTGCTTTGGGCAACTGTACTTAGCTGAAGGAGACTATGGATACAACTATCACCACTGGAGGGGAAATACTGGCGGCTGATAATACGCTAGTACCGCTGGACTCGGCGACGTTATCCACAGCACCGGACGTGATGGCGCGGTTGTTGTTGGGGAAGCGCTCTCCTAATACTCAGAGAGCCTATGCCAGAGATTTGCAAGATTTTTTTGATTATGTTGCCAAGAAGCCACCCACTCCTTCTTTAGTAACACAGTTTCTCAAATTGGAGCAAGGTCAGGCGATTAATGTTGTCAGTCAGTATAAAGAAAGCCTGATGAATAAAGGACTTTCGGAGGCGACTGTTAATCGGAGGTTGTCTGCAATCAAGTCTTTGGTGCAGGTAGGGCGGGTGTTAGGGGTGTGTAATTTTGTGCTGGATGATATCGGTGGGGAAAAAGTCAAGGCTTATCGAGATACCAGTGGTGTAGCACCGGAGGCGATCGGCAGCATGATGAAGCTGATTGATACTAGCACCGTCATCGGCAAGCGCGACTATGCGATCATGCGATTACTCTGGGACAATGCCCTACGGCGGAATGAAATATGTCAACTGAATATCGGCGACTTTAACGCCAGTGGTGGCACTATCTCTATCTTGGGCAAGGGTCGGGGGACGCAAAAGGAAACTATCAAACTCAGCCGCAAAACCATAGAGGCGATCGCTGACTGGTTGATTGCCAGCAGACGCACTAAAGCTAAATCAAATGAGCCTCTGTTTGTGGCGCTGGTTGAACATTTTAAGGGAAAGCGTCTGACTGGGGAATTTATTCGCAAGTTGGTGGATACTTTGGCACAACAGGCTGGTATTCCTAAGAAGATGTCGCCGCACCGCATTCGGCACAGTGCTATCACCAAAGCCACTGAGGTGTTTGATGGTGATTACCAAAAGGTGCAAAAGTTTAGCAGGCACGCCAATATTAATACTGTTTTGAAGTACGACGATAACCGCAAAAAACAGGAGTTTCAAGCTACTATTACTGATACGCTTGCTGACCTATTTTGAGTCAGTCTGAAAAGAGTTAAAGACGCTAAAATTTACAGCAGTTGATAAGGGTTAGCTTGATGAGTCCGTCACTTGAAAAAATTTTAAGCGAGATTGAGCAATTAACTCCAGAGGAGCAATTGACAGTGATGGGGCATTTGGTGGAGCGTGTGAAGAAACATATCACTCAAGCGCAACCAAAACGCAAGTGGAGCGATTTAAAGGGTATAGCACCCTATCCGCTATTGGGTGAAGATGCGGCTAAATGGGTTTCGCGGACTCGACGGGAAGGAGATGAGCATCGAGAACGGTTGTTGCAAGGAGAGGAATGAGGATTAGTGATGCTGTTTTCTGGAGTTGATCGCTTATTTCTCGATACAGCACCCGTAATTTATTTTGTAGAACGCAATCCGCAAGAGCCACACGAAAAGCTATAATTCTATTCTTGAATTTTATGGTGCTACCTTAGCGACCAGGCTTCAACGCAATTCTGATTCGCCTTAATTGGAGCGTGTTACGATTTTGGCTATGACTCACACATGCATTGCAGTTGCAGCTCGTAAAGGAGGCGTAGGCAAAACGACAATTGCCTGTGGCCTTGCTTCTGTTCTAGCCAGTCAGGGACGAAAAGTTTTAGTTATCGACCTTGACCCACAGTCAAATGCAGCCTACGTATTAGGCACAAATCCAACAGCAGCTGGAACTGCTGAACTTCTTGTTGGTGGTTCACCTGACCCTTTAGAAGCTGCTCCTAGACTTCACGTCTTACCAGGCGGGCCGGATTTGGCAGGACATAATATTCAGTTACTAGATCCTGAAGATTTGGCAGATATCGTAGCATCAATGGCTTACGATGTTTTTATCTTCGACTGCCCACCAGGTGTTGAATCTCTAGAGCGACTAGCGTTAGTTGCTGCTGATGTTGCATTAGTCTGCACTGATGCTCACCCTCTGGCAGTAATGGGAGCCGGACGAGTCCTCAACGAGTTGAAGCTGCGACAGCAAAAAGGACGCAGAGGGGCAAAACGCTGGGCGGTGGCACTGAGCCGGATTGACCTGCGTCGGTCAATGGATCAGGCGCTTGACCAACAACTCTCTAATGCTTACCCATCTATTAAGCGTTTAATTGTGCATCAAGACTCATCTTTAGCGTGGGCTGCTGCTGAACGAGTTCCCCTTATGCAGTACGATGCAAACTGCAAGGGGGCAAAAGATTTACAAGCGATCGCGGAGTGGGTGTTAAATGGCTAAACGACGGACAAACAGCGAAGCTTTATTTGCAGAAGCCACGGCGACAGCTGATGCCATTCATGAGCTTGATCAGGCAACGGCAGCTAAAGTCGAACAGGAGCGTGCCCAAAGAAGCAAAATTCCTCTGGCTCAAATTCATCCCAGAGAGGCAGATACCAGGCCAATTCGACCTGAGCATGTTGCTGATTTGGCAGATTCTATTGCTGCATTGGGGCTAATTGAACCCCTTGTGGTTGATTGTAAGGGAGTATTGCTGGCCGGAGCGCATCGACTAGCAGCAATTCAGTTACTTAAGGAAGCTAAGGAAGAAGCCTATGCCCAACAGTTTCCTGAAGATATGGTTCAGGTTCACATGATGGCATTTGATGCTGAAAACGAACCTGAACGGGCGCTACAGGTGGAACTGGCAGAAAACGAGAAGCGGGTTAACTATACCCGTGACCAGATTGAACGACTTGCTGAACGCTTACGAACCTTGAATTACAGGGAGATTCGGGGTCGTCCGCGAGAAGGAGAGAAAGCATTAGGCCCGGCTTTAGCAGTAGCAATCGGTGTCTCTACCCGTTATGTACGCAAGATACTGAAAGAGCAGCGACAAGAAGAATCTGGCGAAGAAAATAGGAACTCAGTTCCTATTTTTCAGAAGCTCAAGCTACTTAAGAGAATTGAGGCTGCTACACAAGATTTGGTAGCACTACTAGAGTCAGAGCAACCTACGCGT
Source organism: Nostoc flagelliforme FACHB-838 (assembly GCF_014698065.1). Lineage (GTDB taxonomy): Bacteria > Cyanobacteriota > Cyanobacteriia > Cyanobacteriales > Nostocaceae > Nostoc > Nostoc flagelliforme_B. The sequence goes on along the minus strand of NZ_JACJSI010000094.1, from coordinate 7,496 downwards.
GCAGAGCAGTCTTTATCTAAAGCTATTCCCACTTTTCTCAAAGCTGTAAAGGATAACATTAATGAAGCAAAAGTGGCGGTTAAAAGTCGGAAATGAACGCGCAAAAGCTTTAATTGTAAGGATTGAGATAGCCAATCTCTCGCAACGTTCTTGCGCGGTTGAGGGTTCAAGAGATTATTTAACGTCGCCTCAATCTAGAAAAAGTACTAGCTTACATCAGCTCTTTTAAAATAATAATTAGTTGCGCCTAAGACACAACTTATATCATGAATGTTGTAATAACTTCTGAGATTTTAAAGGCATACTCTCTATGTCCTCGGAAAGCATATTTATTAATGTATGGGCAAGAACAAGGAAAACTGCACGAATATGAAAAAATATTGAGCAAGCATCAACTTGTAAATCAGAATAAAAAATTGGAGTCACTTAAACAGAAATACATCAATGCATATACTTATAATCAAGAGAAATTCAAACATGAATATGAGTTTTTAATTGATGTCAAGCTAGTTTTTGATAGATTACAGGCTAATTGTCCAGTTTTAACTAAAGTCGATAAACATAATTATGAAGCGATAATTTTTATAGGAACACACACTATAAATAAGATAGATAAATTAGAATTATTCTTTATTGGTTACGTATTGTCTAAAACTCAGGGACAGCTACCTGATACGGGTTCTATTATTAATGTAGCTGGTAAGGTAAATAGACTAAAACTTGAGAAAAGTCATAAAGTTATTGCACCACTACTGAACCCATTACAACAGTGGCTAGAGTTTTACCCAAACGAGCCATCTATTGTTTTAAATAAGCACTGCCCTATATGTCAGTTTAGCGAGCAATGCCATGCAAAAGCCATCCAAGAAGACAACTTAAGTCGTTTGAACCATGTGACTCTTAAAACAATCCATCAATATGCAAAAAAAGGCATTTTTACAGTCAATCAACTCTCGTATCTGTTTAAGCCTCGTAAGCGTAAGAGACGGACTCGAAAGCCACATCTTGTTCTATATAAACCTGAATTACAAGCTTTAGCTATCAGAACAAATACAATATATTTACAAGAAAAGCCAGAATTATCTCGTTGTTCGATTGAGATATTCTTAGATATTGAGAGTATTCCAGATCAAGAAATTTATTATTTAATAGGTTTAATAATTTCTCAAGACTCAAAAATAAAAAAATACAGTTTTTGGGCTAATAATGCTTTTGAGGAGGAAAAGATATTTAAACTATTTTTAGCTTTTATTAATCAATACCAAAATGCTCCTATTTATCATTATGGTAGTTTTGAACCACAAGCTTTAAAAAAGCTAACAAAAAGATATAGCATAGAAAACAAAGAATTTTTCAACCGATTAATTAACATTAACAGCTACATTTATGGGAAAATTTACTTTCCTGTTTATTCAAATAAATTAAAAGAACTTGGAAAATATTTAGGAGCAAAATGGACATCATCTGATGCTTCAGGTTTGCAAAGCCTTGTATGGAAACATATTTGGGACGAAGAAAACAATAATAAATATAAGGATAAGCTGCTGCAATACAATATTGAGGATTGTATTGCACTCAAGTTAGTGACAGATAAAATCACCGAGATAGGAAAAGCTGCAAATACACTCGAAGGAGTTGATTTTGCTGATGAAAGGAAGCAACAACTATCAATATCTGGACAAGAAGCAATTACTCAACTTAAGGATATCCTAAAATTTGCTCATTTTAATTATGATAGGAAAAAAATTAGCTTTCAACCCAAAAAACAGGTAAACCGACTTAAACAAGGGAAAGCAAGGTCAGGAAAAGTTAAGCCTAAGCCCTTTAAAATTGTATATGTAGAGCCAGAGCAAGTATGTGAGCAATGCGGCTATGACCAGCTAAAACCGAAAAAAGAAGTTTCTAAAAGACTTATTACTGACCTGAAGCTAACAATATCTGGTATTAGAAAAACCATTACGGAATACATGGGCAATAAGGTGTATTGTCCAAAGTGTCTAAAAAGTTATTCCCCACCAAGCCTTCGTAAGTATAAAGGGAACCAATACTATGGTTTTGGACTTAGAGCTTGGGCAATTTATCACAGAGTAGCTTTACGATTACCTTATGAGGGTATAACTGAACTTTTAAACGAGCAATTTCATGAAAATGTATGGCATGGTAGAATCCCAGATTTTATAAAACAATTTGCACAATACTATAAGGAAACTGAACAGAATATTTTGATAGAACTGCTTAGAAGTCCTTTTATTCATGCTGATGAAACTAAATTGAATATCGGTGGAATTAACTGGTATTGTTGGGTTTTCACAAATGAAAAATATGTTATTTTCAAGCTTCGTGAAACTAGAGAATCTGATTTTCTACATGAGTTTTTGAAAGATTATAGAGGTATTTTAATTACTGATTTTTACTCTGGCTATGATTCTCTAGATTGTGAACATCAAAAATGTTGGGCACATCTAATTCGAGATTTAAATGAAGACTTGAATAATTCTCCGTTCGATATAGAATTGGAAATGTTTGTATTACAAATAAAGAACCTACTTGTTCCTATAATGGAGGCAATCAAAAAATATGGGCTAAAAAAGAGACATTTGAAGAAATTCATAACAAAAGTTGACAGTTTTTATCAATTAAATATTACAGACAAAACTTATAATTCTGAATTAGTTATTACATATCAAAAGCGTATTTTAAAATATAGAAATAGTCTCTTCACATTTTTACAACATGATAATATTCCCTGGCATAACAACACAGCAGAAAGAGCAATTAGACCTTTAGCATTGCAACGAGATAGGTCTAGTCCTCTTGGTGAAACAGTTACTCCAGATTACTTAACTTTGCTGAGTATTCAACAAACTTGTCGTTTTCAAAGTATATCATTCTTTAAATTTTTGTTTTCTGAAGAAACAGATATTAACCAATTTAAGCTTAGAAAGCGTAAACCCTAAAGATGATCTAAGGCAATTAATTTTACCTTTGATTACTCAAGTTTTAGGCAGATATACCAAAGACATTATAAAGCTAAGTCCTGTATTAAAATAATTATTTTTCTTTGAAAAAAGTATATTTTTTAGATATCGTAATAAAACTCTTGTAGAACAGTAACTGATTGTGGTAGCCCCTGCCTTAGAAGCGATTCTAAGTACTCTTCAGATGTTTTGGGGGATTTATGGAAAGCACCATTTGATACCGAGTTTGAGTCTTTTGTTTTTGAACTAAGAAAGTTAATTATACCAGTACTTGAAACAGTGGAAAAGTATGGACTTAAAGGACTGGAATTATGCTTTCAAGCCGCAACAACCATCGGTTAAAATGCTGACACTCCTGACGTATCGTATCCAGCCCAATATCGATTGCAAGCAGGGAACCATGTAGTGGTTTATCGTATCCATTGCAACAATTGCGAATGCGTTTTGATGGCGCGGTTAGGGGATTATCGTTAATATGTTCAGGTGAAGGAAAAGCATTGCGCTCGTCTTGCAAAATACTCGCGACACTTTCATCGAACCATGCAGCAAACGCTTGTGGATTGCTGTACAATAACCCCTCAAACTCGTGAACCAGCAAATTCGGGATAAAATTATCGTGACCGATATCCTTACCCATTTCTTGTTCCAGATGTTCAGCCTTCTGAAATGGGTCGCTGGTTTTTAGACCTGAACCGCTTCCTGGAAAATCATTGGGCAAAGCGTACATATCAAACATTGTGGTGACAAATGCCGTTTTATCTTCAAGGCACTTGCGATGTAATTGCGGTTTGATTTTCGCATAACTCACCACACCACCCTTTCGCGTTGTGCTGGTTTTTACCAGAATCGGGTTGAGGTAGATGTTTTTCTCCTGGAAATACCCGTACAGCAATTCCCTGACGAATGTTTCTTCGGTTTGCCCCTCTACGAAAATATTGACTCGAATCATCGTGAAGGTCTCCCGCCCAAGACGTTCTTCTTCCACAACTCACCCAAGCTATAGTCCTCAAGCCATGCCTCCAAATCCTGCCCATTCAATCTGCGAAGCGACGATCGCCCCTCCAAGCGGTCAACAACAATAACATCCGCAGCATCAAATTCGTTAAGCAATTCCACGGACTGGGTTGAAACAATTACCTGTTTGGCAGTAGTACGTATCAATGATGCCAGGACAGTAATGGCATAGGGATGGAGACCCAATTCCGGCTCATCAACCAAAATTGTCTCCGGCTGAAGCTCTTCGGGTTGCAAAAAAACCGTTGCTAGACACATAAAACGCAGCGTGCCATCCGAAAGCACATGCGCCTTAAAGGGAACATCCTGCCCCTGCTCGAACCATTCCAGTTCGATAAATTCCTTGTTTTGCGGGGAAGGACGCAGGTAAAAATCCCCAAAGAACGGGGCAACAAGCCGGATGGTTTTGACTATTTTCTGATAGGATGCTGGGTAACTGTCACGCAACAGATATAAGAAAGCCCCAAGATTCCGTGCATCGGGACGCAGGTAAGCATTGTCATTGATACCGTGCTGCTGCTTGACATACGCGCTATCGCTCGTGTCATGAAAATGATAAACCCGCCATTGTTTCATGACAGGCACCACGTCACTATCAATTTTTGTCGCAGTAGCGCTTAGAGCCAGCGTTTCAAAATGCCCCTTCCCTATTTCACGCTCACCACTCATGTTCCACCAGAAGGATTCCCTGGCGAACATCAGGCGATTGTCCTGGGTTGGTTCTAAGGTGGCGAAGTACCCATTATTGCCGAAGTATAACTGAAACTCCAATTGTTCCGTGGTTTTCCGCCCAAAGTGCAACAGGGCATCGGGACTACCCTGACGGCTGACAAACACTTGCAGGTTCAAATCGAGCAACTGCTGCACCAGGCGAAAAAAGCCAATAAAATTGGATTTTCCCGCCCCATTAGCGCCAATCAAAACATTCAGTTTGGAGAGTTCAAGGTCACACTTGGCGATAGACTTGAAACCTTTCAAAACTATTCTTGACAGTTGTTTATCACCAATATTACCCGTCATGGAACAGTCCCCCAATATCCAGGCTTGTTATCTGCTGGCTTCATATACCCCTACCCCTATTCCCAGAGTTTATTTAGCAAAGCATCTGGCTCAGATAATCACCAAAACGCTTGATATGACTGGTAAAAGAAGGACTTAAAGCCGTTAAATCCTCTCGTTTCCAGAAAAAACCTTCTTTTCTTAGCTAAAGCAAAACCTCAGTTAAATCAACCACAGTCAAGAATTAAGCGTTGCTAAAAGTTCTTCTTTTCTTTTTTCTAATTCAGAGATTTTCCGGTTCAAACTTCGGATTTCTGTATTGATTTTCGATAATTCAGCTTTGTGCTTTTGATTTTTTAGATAATCTGACCCATATTTTTCAATGACAAAATCTTCTACCTCATTCCTTAAGAGTTTGAAGCAGGGATTTCCATATAAAGTGTTGTGCCGATATTGCAATTTTCCTGATTTGATAGCCTCAAGAATTTCTGCTAGATCAAGGTTAAATTCTTTTTGGGCTGTTTTATCGCTCAGAGTAGCTCCCTTTTGCCCCCAAGGGGAATTGTCTTCTTCATGATTCATATTTGACTTAGCTTAAAGAACAATGATCCTACTTTTTAACTTAGAGTAAGCGGTACTGTTACTCCAAGTGTCACTCTTAGGCAAAGTAATGAATAAAGTACCGAATGTCATTAACAATTTCAATAGATTTCGGAAATGTCTAATATATAATGACCCGTTATTTACTGCCTTAGACTTACACAATTATGAGCATCAGCTAACTTGGTATTGTTGAAAATCTATTATGGGAGCAATTTTTGCTCTAAGAAAAACGGTTTTTGGGTGCCAGATGAAATCTTAACTCCATTAACTGAGATAATATTATTCGCTAAATTGTCTGCCATCATTGGAAGCAGACGTTCTATATTCTTTTTGTACGAGTCTTGCCATAATTGGGCTAGTTTCTCTCTCGCATCTTCATTTACATAAATAATTTTCTCTTTGGTTATCAGTACCATTGCCACATATCCTGAATTTTCTGTAACTGCAAATACAAGCTCTTCCTGGTCTGCTTTTAGACCTTTATACCAGTAGTTAATATGTTCTTTTAATTCGTATTCAAAAAGTTCATATTCCATCTTGGCATCTTGCAGCAATGCTTTCCGTAGTAAAGTTTGTATCTTTTTTTTCATAACATTATTGTTCTTATTCATTGAGTTAATTAGCTCGACATAATTAAGTATAAAGCTCTAGTGCTAAGAGACTTCTCAACCACCTCACCACAGTAAGGGATTCCACGAATGACTAAATTAGTGGAATCGGCAATTGAAAGTGCTTCTATCTCTGCCAATATCTCATGGCAGAAGTAGAAATTATATTGCTCGCGCCGCCCCTGTGTGTTTGAGCATCTGTCAACGATTTTTCATCTGAAGAAGGCAGTTTTTCTATTTCTTGCCACTACAGTTGTGTTTATCTGTCTTCATTGAGGTACTTAAGCAGAGTTTCAATTTGCTGAACAGAATAGACGTTAATTGGGAGCATGGGAGTATCAGAGCCAGCAAGGATAGCTATTACTCGATAAGTATTGTAGTCTATATTTTTGAGCTTTTGTATCAGGCGTAAGCCCAGAACTGGAGTATTACACCGGGATTTAATAAAAGTTTCAATGTCGGAGCGGAATGTAACTTCGACACCAACCCCACCAGAAAACTTTAGAGCTTCAGAGAAAACAATTCCTGGCTCAACTATAGTTTTAGCTTTTGTCAAGGCGATGAAAAAGGTGGATTTAAAATCATCAGGCATCCTATGCAGTTGGGCTTTTGTGGTTGCCAATGCTTCATCACTTACATATCCAAGGCTAATTTCTGAAGGTATGGGGCATTTTTCTAAATTAACTCGTGAACCGTAAACATCGCCCAAAAGCTGTTTTCTGCGTTTAGCTTCTCCCATACTTTATCCCCTGTTACTACCATCAGTGTCTAACTAGAATACTAGCCAATGCTGCAAAGTCCAAAGCGATCGCACTTCGCTGTTATTGATTGAGAATACAAAACTGCTCTCAAGTTTTGACAAGAGAGCAGTAGCAGCATTAGCTATAAATTTATATGGGGCTTCATAGATTCAATGCCCCGGTTACTGTATATGTGGTTCGGTATGTAGGGATATACAGCTTACATGGTAGCAAGTTCCGAAAAAAAATCATGTTCTTTACAGAGAATTCATGAATCGCACAGGAAGAAGCGGTAAACTTCATACCTCAATAGAAAATTCTACAATGATTTGTGTAGGTGCGAAGAGTCCCAATAATGATTAACCCCAGCAACGAGCCAGCCAAGCCGAAAAAAATCATTACGATCATTCCTAGCGGGCAACTCACTGAATCTATACCAGATACACAGCCAGAGTCAGATAAGAGTGATAGCACTTCGGAACCGGAAAACTCTTCTATATTTCAGGCGATTGGGGTAATTGCTGGCACTGTGGATCTCAAAGCCAAACCTCATC
>NZ_JACJSI010000093.1 GCF_014698065.1 Nostoc flagelliforme FACHB-838 | reverse complement strand
TGGCGGGTATGATGCATTTGATAGATGCTGGTTTATCATTGTCTACTTTTACACTTACATCCTCGCACGTATTTTCTCTTAATCTTTTTCAAAAATCAAATAGGATTCCTATATATACCATCTATCACTCCCTCAATCCCGCGAACCTGTACGTAAACTTCCGTAGGATACAGAGCGCCTGCTGATGGATTCACCCGCAGTTTATAGGGGCCATCTTTATATACTTTTTCTAGTGTTGTCGCACTGGTTAACGAGATAAAAGAGTGAACAGGATTATTGAGATTTAATTTCACTCTCCGATAAAACTTGGGATAAACTTTAAATGCAGATGGCTGTGTTGAAGCATCTACATAATTTGGATCGAGTTGTACAGATAAGTAAGAATGCTTGGTAGCGTCATGATAAGCTTTGCCCAATATCTGACTTGATGGCATTTTTAAGTATCCTCAAAACTTCTACATTGCTAGCAAAATCTATCGCTTTATAATCGTCTAAGTTTTTTAAATATAAATTAGGATGATGTTCTAAAAGTAACTTGACGACTTCTGTCTTTCCGGCTGAAGCTGCGTACATTAAAACAGTTGCACCATTATCATTTTGGTTATCAATGTTAATATTGACAGACAACAGTAAATTAATTAAATCGTAGTGATTACCAAAACAAGCAAACCACAAAGCATTGTTGCAATCGCTATTTCGAGCATTGATATCCGCACCCACATTAATTAATTCTTTTACAACCGCAGCAACTCCTTCTCTTGTAGCTTTCATCAAAGCTGTATCGCCATTTTCACCTGTCTGATTTAAATCGCCAGGATTATAGCCTTTTTCCATTAACCATTGGGTTGTTGCTTCACTCAAATTCTTGCTGTTGGTTCGATTCATAAGTATTCCTTAGTTAGCTTAATTTGTGCCAATCTACTAATATAAATTTGCTTGGCAAATAGAATGGTGAGCAACGCCCACCATTTTTTTAAAAAATGTTATTTAAATTCTTTTTGCTTACATATATGCTATCAAGTTTGTAAGTTTAAACTCTGAATCTTTTATAAAGATCAACAGATGTTTTCCTTAAAAAAGCTTGAAAAATCATTGAAAAGCAGTAATTATTACAGTTTTATTTCATAGTATAGATTAATAAAAAATATGTCATAAAGATGAGGTTTTAGAACGCTAACTTATTAAAGAAGGTGGTCATCTGAGAAGTGAGGACATATATTTTTAAAACTATTGGCAATGATAAGAATATAAAATATTGTCTACATCTTCGATGGTAAGACTTTGTTTGTCAGCTAAAGTTTTCAATCTATGGGTAATATCTTGAAGCTGAGACAAATTAAAAGAAAGTCCTAATTCATTAGCTCGGTGATTAACCGCCTGTTTTCCAGCCAATTTATGATTGATTAAAATTGAGCGCGTTACACCAAAACTTCGGGGATTAATAGCCTCATAAGTCTCAGAGTTATTAAGCATAGCCTTAGTATGAATGCCAGCTTTATGACTAAAAGCACTCTCACCAAAAACACAGTGGTTAAAAGGAATAGAAATTCCCACTTTTCTTGCAACTAATTCATGCAAATAACCAAGTTGATCCAAACGATATTTAGATTTAATCTGTTCTGGATTTATAGCATATAACCTAGCGATAAATCCAGCTAGTGAGGTAATACCATTGCGTTCACCAATACCCAGAACACAAGTATCAATATGAGTTGCTCCCGCTTCCAGTGCTGTATAACTGTTAGCATTTGCGCATTCTGTATCATTATGACCATGAAACTCAATATCTAAATTGGTGAACTGGCGCAAAGTCTTCACTAATTCAAATATTTGCATCGGAGTAATAATTCCTACCGTATCGGCAATCCCTATACGTTTGACAACTCCTAATTTCTCAATTGCCGAGTAAATTGTGATTAAATCTTCTGTGGAAGTGCGTGACGAATCCTCAGCAGAAAATCGTAACTCGATATCGGGAGCTTGCTGATGAATAAAAGTTAAAACTTCAGATGCTAAATCAATAATTTGATTAATATTTTTACCATGACTAAACTGACGCATCAAAGAAGAACTACCTATAGTTAAATTAATCCCGGCTACGCCTGTTGACAGAGCAATTTTGGCATCTTCTAAGTGACAGCGGATGTGAGTTAATATTTTGGATGGCAAGCCTAACCGAGCCAATCGTTCACAGTCTCGTCTAGATTGAGGTGAAGCGATTGGTGACGTTAACTCTATATATTCCACTCCAAATGCAGCAAGGGCCTCAGCGATTTCGACTTTATCATCTGAAGAGAAATTGGCTTTGACGAATTGTTCGCCTTCACGGAGAGTGCTTTCTACAATTGCAAATTCAGATAGCGACACTGCTTTATCCTTTGTGCTAATTATCACTAGTGATGCTTACTTGTTAGTTTTTATATCAACAGATTTGCATAATCGAGAAATAATTGCTTTGGCTGATTCTTGGGGACTGGCTATAGTATCAATTATAAGAGAGCGATCGCTTGTATCCATCGCTTCTAAAATCTGTTTTGTGGGAACCGCATCATAGTTTTGACTCTCTTCCACAAATATTTTTAGTTTCTCGCGCAATTCTACATTTGTAACAACTCGTTTTTTTGCAATTTCTAAAATTTCTTGTTCTTCTTTAGGAGCAAAATAGGCAGAGGCCTCTGGTACTCCTAAACTAGCAAAATTAGCCAGTGTTTCTGGGACAATTTGCCGATTATCTTCTAACTCTTGATTAGCAATCTGGTCAAAAGAATCATGGCGTTTCAAAAGTCTTTCTATACGCACCATATTTGGTGCAGTCAACATCGCAAACTTAGCATTTTTTAAAGTCGTAGCTGCGTAGCGAACCTCATTTTCACCACGCAACCCATCAAAAACCAACATAGAGTTGACTTGTTCAGGATTGACGTGCAACGAAGCTAAAATGTGACCCATTCCACCAGGAAAGTATTCTCGATAAAGGCGAGTATAAGTTAGGCGTTTAATCCGGCAATGTGGTTGCACGAGTTTCTCTTGCATTTTTAACATCGGCGCAATTATTACGCGTTCAGTTAAAACACGACGATTAGGTAAAAGTGTGAAATCCAAGCCTTCTTCAGCCAAAGCTTTTGTGATTGTGCTTTTTCCCACGCCAGTCATACCCACTATGATTAGTAAAGGAAAACTTGTTATTGGCAACCAGCCTTTAGGAACAGGGAACCCTACGCCTACACCTGGGTTTAAGTGTTCAAAAAATAAATTTGGCCTTGTTGTATTAACTATCTGCTGCACAATATAAACCTCTTTCGTTAGCCTCTTAAAATTAAGTTTTAATTAAAATGCTTAAGGATTTTCGTCCTTTCAAAAACGATACTCTACTTTTCTGACAAGCTTCTTTGAAGGCTACTCTAATCCTCGACACGACTATTTTTTAGTTAGTATAAATACTAAAATATTCTCTAGACCTCGGTATTTATACAGAAAAAATATCAGATTTAATTAATAATCTTATTCTTGATAACACCTATTGATATTATTTTTTAAATTGTTTTATCCTCAGTTGTATAGCACATGACCATCCTTCCTTGTAACATTCATTCGATAGAGGTATAGCCGTTAGGTAATGAGAAGCATTTTCAAATTATTAAGATATTTTAAAAATAAACAGTTTTAATATTAAAAATTGCTAATTTACTAAAGTATAAGTAGCTAACATTGGCAAGCAAAAACATGGAAATTAGCGCTCGTAATTCTCTTAAAGGTACTGTAAAAAAAGTTTTACCTGGGACAGTCAATACTGAGATAACTTTAGAGATAGCACCAGGGGTAGAGCTAGTGTCAATCATTACAAAATCATCAGCAGAAAAGCTAGGACTTGTAGAAGGTAAGGAAGCTTATGCTGTGATTAAATCATCAGATGTGATAGTTGCTGTTGATTGAAAAATAGGCAATTTGGCTTTCCTTGCAAGCCACTCTATTTCTGATATCAAATTGCATTCATCTCTATAGATTAGTAGCCTCACTCCTAGAATTAGTTATCAAAAGAGTGAGGTTAATGTAATTCATAATTCGTCGTTGTAATTATTGCTTGCTCTGTACTTGTCAATTATGAATTGATAATTGGGTAGTAAATTATTAATAATGCGTACATAAATAGCTTGGGTAGTTTTTACATTTAATTCTACAGATGTGTTTCCTATTTTAATAGTTAATGCAGAAAGGTTTTGCTTTAAAGTGATAGTAGCTCCTGGGCTTATTCCCATTGACATAAGTTTGCTTAAGATTCTTTCATCCTGAATTTTACAGAATGTGACGATTCCTTATAATTCTAATGAACAGCCAGTAACCCTAAGAAGGGAAAACATTTGAATTATAAATTAAAGATTGTGAAGGGAAGAAGGAAGTATATTCTCATCCTTCATCCTTCATCTTTCATTTGGTCGCTAAAGGCAGAAACCAAAGTAATGCTTTAAACCAGATATGCTTCTTGATGAGTCTTAATTGTGCAATTAGAACGAGGATAAGTTACACAAAGTAGAGCGTATCCTTTAGAAACCTGATCGTCGTCTAAAAAGTTTTGATCATCTTGATTAACTTCACCTTCGACAACTTTGCCAACACAGCTAGAGCAAGAACCTGCATGGCAAGAAAAGGGCAACTCAATACCACTTTCTTCTGCTGCTTCTAAAATGGTGGTCTCTTCGTCAACTTCAATTGTGGTGTCGAGGTCTTCTTTTTTGTTGATTAATCTAACTTGGTAGGTAGCCATTTTCAGATTCTCCTCAAACGTTATACAGTTGGTCTAATTTACGAATTTTTTGAGCAACCTATCCTACTTTTTGCTTCCTTTCTTCTTATAGAGATGCTACGAGTCGGCTTCTGTATAGGAGTAAGGGATGCAATGCGAACTAGAAGCTATCTCAAGAGCATTGAAACTCTGCGGAATGCTTTTATGGGAAGCCTCTACAATTGACTTGGCACTAACGGAATGATGTTAGCTGCAAGGTACACCAGTAGGCGTACCGTCGTCTGTTTTAAAGGACTTTCCACAGCCACAGGTATCAGTTGCGTTGGGGTTGATGAATTTAAAACCGCTTTCCATTACTCCCTCAACGAAGTCAACAATAACTCCGTCTAATAACGGCGCACTTTTGGCATCAACGTAAACCAGCACTTTGCCTTGCTGACTTACCAAATCATCTGGTTGGGGCTTGCTGGTGATATCGATCGCATATTCGTAGCCACTGCAACCACCATCTTTTACAGAGATGCGGACACCTTTAGTTGCGCCATTAGCGTCGGGTGCGGAACCTTTGAGGAATGCCCGCAGATGAAGTTCTGCTTTTTCTGATAAAATAACTGCCATGAAGTCTCCTGATTTGTAGCGATTAGTTGTTCTGATTTCAGGTGGGGTTGTCCTTCGTCATTTGTCAGTTGTCCTTTGTTATTCACTAATGACCAATGACTATTGACCAATGACAAAATTAACTATTTTGTGCAATACCCGTGGGTGTGGGTTCCATCGAATTGGATTGTGCGTGTCTCCAAGGCGCACTATTGCCGCATACTGGACAAGAGCGATCGCGGTGAGAACGGCGTTTAGCAAATTCCATTCGATTCAAGTCGATTGTCAGCAGTTGCGACAATAGAGGCTGACTAAACCCGGTGATCAGCTTGATAGCTTCCAGTGCTGTTAAACAAGCTAGGGTTCCAGAAACAGCGCCTAGAACTGAAAAGCCGCGCTGATCCCAATCAGGCTTTTCTGGAAACAGACAAGACAAGCAAGGAGTCACACCAGGAATAATCGTTGTCAGGTAAGCCTCCATCCCATTCATTGCAGCTTCCACCATTGGCTTACGCGATCGCACACAGGCTTCATTTAACAAATTGCGCTCTGTAAAATTGTGGGCGCAATCAAGAGCCATATCAGCCGACTGCACTAACGAATCTACATTTTCCGGGGTAATGTAATCATGAACAGCTTCCACTTGGACATCAGGATTAATCGCATCCAGAGTTTCTTTAGCTTTGAATACCCTTGGCTTACCTACCCAATCATCAGTCATGAGAACCTGACGATTCATATCATCTTGCCGCAAGTCACCACCCCGGACTAGAATTAGCCGCCCAACGCCCGCTACTGCTAAGTAAAGCGCCGCCGTACCGCCTAATCCCCCCACACCTGTCACCAGAACTGTCGCTGACTTCAAGCGTTTCTGTGCTGTTTCGCCAAAATTTGGAAGCATCATTTGGCGACGATAGCGTTCTAATTCGGTAGGCGTTAGGTTAACCAATTTATACCTCCTAATCAGAAGTGATTTCTGTCAGTGTGACTACATTTTTCGGCTTATCGTTAAACACTTTGAACAGCTTTTGTTCGTGAGCTGTCGATTCGATAAAGACCTGATAGGCTTTTTGCAAAGCCAAAGAATATTGATTTAATTTCTCCTTTTGATTCAAGTCAGGAGAATTATCATCAATTTCTTGCATATACTGAGAAAACTTTTTCAGAATATGTAGACGATGTACATTTACAACTTCTAAGTCGTAGGACATATTAAAGAATTGGAAAAATTCTTCCGCATCTACGAGCTTTTTGAATTCATCAATAGTTCCAGTCACGTCGCTTCGCTCCGAATTCAAAAGTCAAAAATCAAAATTAACAATCCCCATGATTTTAGGGGCTTGTATCTTTTTACTTTTAGGTCATTTAGCATTTTCCAATTGTTTTAGATGTTGCTTCAATTCATCTAACTTGCGATAGATTTCATAAGTTGCGGCGGCAACATCCATAAGTTGGTTGTAATCTGTTGGTAGCCCTTCAGCTAAATCATGCAGATCCATTTTCATTTGGCCTGCTTTGCTGTTAAGCCGTCTGATTTGTCCTTGTAGTTCCTCAATACTCGTTTCTTCTGCTTGCACAATCAGCCACTCCTTTTCTAAAAGTTAGGAGTTATAAGTTATAAGTTATGAGTTATAAATCAGGAACTGTAAATCATGAATTATCAGTTAATAGTTAATTCAACTCCTAACTTTTAACTCCTAACTCCTAACTATTTAAATTTTCCCAACTTCAGGAAAGCGCTTCGCCAAATCAAGACCTTTTTTTACGTAGTTTTCTCCCTCTTCTGCTAATTTCTCTAGCGAGTCAAAGCCAAAGCGATGAGCATCTCGCAGGGTTTTCACAGTTAGCAAAAGACGACCAGAAAAAACTAGCGCCCAGCCAAATCCTTCATGGCTCAAATCAACTACAACCTGGGATATCAAGCCTGTTTCTTGTTCAATCCCAGCCGCTACAGCCCGAAAAAATGCCATAATCCGGGCTTGAGTTACCGCATCAACTTCGCCTTCAACGGAGATTTCCCGTTTCTTTTGTTTGGTGACAATAAAGGGTTTGAGAATCAACTCATCCGACCAAGTACGATAAACTCCATAGCTGTCTTGACCACGGATTTGTTTAATTAATACTTTAAGAAAAGGTGAGTTCAAGACTTCAGTTGTAGCGGTTCCGTTAACACTATTATTTGCGGTCATACTGTTGCTTCGTCTTCGATTTCATCAGCAAAGTTTGTGGTTTTTGGCTGTAAAGCTTTACGCAACCAAGGTGGAGGATTACCTTTGAGGGTTTTCACTAGCTTATTTAGCACTTCACTAATTTCTTCTTCTTCCGATCGCGCCTTCACTGGGGTGACACCTTTCTTGATTAACCGAGCGGCGGCACTACCACCAATTGCTGTTACGTAAACAATCGTACAGTCACCTATTGCTTCAAGTTTTGGGGTGATTTTGTCTTCATTCCCATCTTCTTTGAGTTCGCCTTCAAAAGTGAGGGTTTCTACGAAGTGATATCCCTCATCGGTAATTTCGTAAACATCAATCATTTTTGCCCATCCGAAGTGGGCATTAATATGAACTCGGTCACTCGTCGTGAAGGCTATTTTCATTGTAATTCTCCTCTCTAAAGTTTTGAATTTTGAAGCAATACGGTTCAGTTAGTGATATTTAGCCTCGGAAGATCCCCCCAACCCCCCTTTTTAAGGGGGGCTAATTTAACGCTTGCTCTATTCCCTCCTTAAAAAAGAGGGTTAGGGAGGATCAACTTTTAACTGAACTGTTTTGAATTTCAAGTGTGAATTCAAAACTCAGCGCTCACAGTTCCGAACTCTTGGAACTGTTTAACTCTCGCTTCTTCTGCCTCTAAAAACAGGTTGCCGATGCCAAATAAAAGCTCCATCGTGCCTCGATAGCCAACTTTAGTAAATTGACCATTACCTAAGCGGTCATAAATGGGCAATCCTAGACGATAAAGAGGAATCGAGAGACGTTTTGCGATCGCACCAACATTCGAGTTACCAATTAGCAAATCAGAACCGCCTGCTAGACTCTCAAAGTCTTCTAAGTCGCCAATGGTAATGCTTTTAACTGGGAGTTTTTCTAACAGAGGCGATCGCGTGGTTGTCACCACTGCATGAATTTGCGCTCCCATCGATTGCAGGAAATGCACTGTTGACCACAACAAATCTGGTTCCAGTGCGAGGGAAACTCGTTTTGCACCGAAGTAAAAATGAGTGTCCAACATCGCATCTTGCAACTGACGGCGTTGGCGGCGGTATTTTTCGGGTACGCTGTTACCGCTCAGAATCGCCAATGCTTGGATAAATTCATCTACTGGTTCTAATCCCGTCAGTTCGCCAAACACCTCATAAGGTGTGCCAAAGCGTTCTTCCAGAATCTTGGCTGCACCCCGCATACTTTCACCCAATGCCAGGGTAAAAGCGGAACTACCTACTTCTCGTAGCTGTTTTAAGGTAGTCCCACTGACTGTAACTGCACTATAAGCATCCTCTAAGTGTCCATCTAGAGAAGCGCCAAGGTCAGGTACAAAGATTGGCACTAATCCAAAGGACGTGATTATCTCTTTGATTTCCTGTACATCGCCAGGTGTGAAAGCAGAACCCGCCAAAACCGTGACTTGTTCAGTTCTGAGTCCACCCGCGCGAGGAATTTCCTTAACTATGCTTTCCACAGCAACAGCAAAACCATCTTGTAACGCACCTTTAAAATCTGGGGTAGGTGCAAAAACGATCGCTAAATCATTCAATTCTGGATGGCGATCGCGGATTTCCTTAAGAAAACCCTCGATGTCATCTCCTCTAGTTTCCGTTAACCCAGTACTACATAAACCAATAATTTCTGGATTAGCTTTTTCCACCAGAGTGAGAATCGCTTGCTCCACATTCTCTTCACCACCCAAGATTGTAGTGACTTCCGTCATCGCTGTCGTAGCTAAAGGAATCGCTTCCCGGAAATGTCGCACTAGCACAACTTTGGCGAAAGCAGTACAACCTTGAGAACCGTGGAATAAGGGCATCGTCCCTTTCAATCCCAAAAAGGCTAAGGTTGCGCCCAAAGCTTGACTCTGCTTGAGGGGATTAACTGTCAGTGCTTTGTTAGAAGCGGTAACGATCGCCATTTAAACTTCCTCCTCGTCCCAAGGAGCGGGTTTGCGTATTTGTTCCCAAATCGGGCTATATAGAGCTTCGTACAGTTCCCGCGCCATCTCAATCATTCCCACATAACCTGCATAAGGATGGTGGCGTTCTTGGTTGATATCAAGGAAAGGAATTCTAGCTTTCAAAGCTGTGTATTGGTTACGTCCACCAGCAATCAGCATATCTGCGCGAGTGTCTTTAACCAGTTGTAGCAATTCTTGAGCGTTGCCTTTCTCCAGCATGATGCCATCGTTGCCAATCAACTTCTTGATTTTGGCTTTATCTTCTTCAGTACTTTTCCGAGTACTGGTAGCAACAACTTCAATGCCTAAGTCTCTAGCAGCCGAAATAATCGACCAACTCTTGACACCACCTGTATATAACACAACTCGCTTACCTTTGAGTCGAGCGCGATAAGGAGCCAGTGCCAAATCTAAAGCAGCCGTTTCTTCTGCAATTAGCTTTTCTGTCCGTTCCTGTAAATCAGCGTCGCCTAATTTAGCGGCGATGTTTCGCAGACAACGATTCATATCATCGATGCCGTAGAAAGACTCTTCAATGTAAGGGATGTTGTAACGCTCCTCCATCTTTCTCGCCATATTGAGCAGTGCTCGTGAGCAGATCATGACGTTGAGCTTGGCGCGGTGGGCGTAGCGAATTTCATCGTAGCGAGCATCGCCCGTAATTTTAGACAAAATACGGATGCCTAATTTTTCTAGCAGTGGTGTTACTCCCCACATTTCACCGGCGATGTTGTATTCACCGATTAAGTTAATATCATAGGGCGTTGTATGTTCCGGTTCTGCTGTTCCGACAACATATTCTAATAAAGCTTCACCGCCAAAACGGTTGCCGAGATTTTTACTGCCAATGAATCCTGGGGCAATGACGGGAACAACAGGAATACCAATTTTCTCAGCCGCCGCTTTGCAGACAGCATCCATATCATCGCCAATTAAGGCTGTAACGCAAGTGGCGTAGACAAATACTGCTGCGGGTTGGTAGCGCTCTTTGAGTTCCAGAATTGCTTTGTAAAGCTTCTTTTCGCCACCAAAGATGACATCATTTTCACCCAAGTCAGTCGTAAAGCCCATTTTGTAGAGTTGAGGGCCAGACGACAGACTACCACGACTGCCCCAGGAATTACCAGCACAGGCGATCGGCCCGTGGACTAAATGAGCAGCATCTGCGATCGGCACTAGAGCAATCATTGCACCATCAAAGGCGCAGCCACCTTGAGCCGCGCCAGGTTGTGCCTGTTGGGCGCATGATTTGTTTTTCTTTTCCGCTTGTTTGTGCTGATTATGTTCGCATCCTGTCTCAGTCAGCAGCTCGTTGATTTTGCCTTGGGTGCTTTTCATCTCTCTTCTCTTAATTGTTAATTGTCCTTTATCATTTGCCATTTGTCCTTTGAATAACTAACAACTAATGACTAATGACTAATGACTAATGACCAATGACCAATGACTAACAAATGTATTTTGTGACATCCTCTCCACATACATCGGCGAGGTAAGATAGAGCGCGGAAACGCAATCCTACAAATTCGTCATATAAAGGATTGAGTTTACATAGTGGTGGAATATCAATAGTCTTCCCAAATAATTTAATTTGTCGCTCAAAGGGACAACAACAAGGAATTGTTTGGCAAATTAGATGAGCGAAGCGATTATTTTTAATCTGAATTCCATCCACTACACGGCGCAACGGATTAAGAAGA
This sequence comes from Nostoc flagelliforme FACHB-838, assembly GCF_014698065.1. GTDB lineage: Bacteria > Cyanobacteriota > Cyanobacteriia > Cyanobacteriales > Nostocaceae > Nostoc > Nostoc flagelliforme_B. Next base: position 12,925 of record NZ_JACJSI010000093.1, on the reverse strand, counting down.
TTGTGGAACCATCCTGGTTTTTTCTGGTTAGGTGGATGGTAATTAGGATGAGGATGAGTGTGAGTATGTTCGTGAGTGTGATTGATGGTTTCCATCTATAGATACCTTGGGTAAATGCTATCAAGAAAAAGGGGAGTTGGGGATTGGGGATTGAGCATCGGGAATTGGAATTGGATTCCCTATTCCCTATTCCCGACTCCCGACTCCCCTTCTTCACCCTTTAATTAACACGTTGTGTTTCTACGCAATTTCTAACGAATCAAGTCGTAGGAAATATCTGTCTTAGAAGGAATGTTGGTGTTGCGATCGATTTCTTCAAACAGGGTGTTTACAGTCCAGTTGAGGAGGTTGATCACACCTTGATAACCAATGGTGGCGTAGCGGTGTAAGTGGTGGCGATCCATGATGGGGTAGCCGATTCTCACGAGGGGAATCTTGGTGTCGCGCCACAGGTACTTACCGTATGTGTTACCAACTAAGAAGTCTACTGGTTCGGTGAACAACAATGAACGCATGTGCCACAAGTCTTTACCAGGCCAAAGAGTTGCATGTTGACCGAAGGGGCTAGAAGCAAGCAGTTCTTTCATTTCTGCTTCAAATACTTCGTTGCTGTTGTGAACCAAGATATGCACAGGTTCAGCACCCATTTCTAGCATAAAGCCAACTACGCTGTATACTAAATCTGGTTCGCCGTAGATAGCGAAGCGCTTGCCGTGAATCCATGAATGGGAGTCAGTCATGGCATCAACTGCCTGACCGCGTTCAATTTCCAATTGTTCGGGAATGGGGATACCACTCAGTTCGCTGAGTTTCATTAAGAATTCATCAGTACCCTTAATGCCCCAAGGACGGGAAACTGAGGTTGGTTGCTTCCATTCTTTTTCGATGTACTCGCGGGTTTTGGGGGTAGAGTGTGCTTGCAGAGCGATCGTAGCTTTCGCATTGATTGAATCTGCTGCATCTTCTAGCTTTGTTCCACCTGGGTACATATCGAACTCACCTGTGTTTGGTGAATCCAAGTAGTCGCTGTTGTCGGCTAGAATTGTGTAGTCAAAGCCGAACAAAGAAGCAATCCGCTTGATTTCGCGGTTGTTGCCTACGTAGGTATCAAAACCTGGGATGAAGTTAATTTTACCATTGCTGGTTTCTTTCTTATGACCTGCGGTCAAGTTAGAAAGAATTCCCTTCATCATGTTGTCGTAACCAGTGATGTGGGAACCGACAAAGCTAGGGGTGTGAGCGTAAGGTACTGGGAAATCTTGAGGAACTGAACCAGCTTGTTTAGCGTTGTTGATGAAGGCTTGTAAGTCATCACCAATTACTTCTGCCATACAGGTGGTGCAGACAGCGATCATCTTGGGCTTGTAGAGTTGGTAAGAGTTCGCCAAGCCGTCAATCATGTTTTGCAGACCACCAAACACGGCTGCATCTTCAGTCATTGAAGAAGATACACCAGAGAATGGTTCTTTGTAGTGACGGGTTAAGTGGGTGCGGAAGTAAGCAACGCAACCTTGAGAACCTTGAACGAAAGGTAGAGTACCTTCAAAACCAACAGCAGCAAAGATTGCTCCTAGTGGTTGGCAGCCTTTAGCAGGGTTAACGGTTAAAGCTTCACGAGCGAAGTTCTTTTCACGATAATCCCAACCCTTTGTCCACTCTGCAACCCGTTGTACTTCTTCGGCTTCGTGAGCGTTTTCAAACTGCTTTTTGTTTTCAAATAGCTGTTGGTACTCAGGTTGGTGGAATAACTCGACGTGATCTTGAATTTTTTCTGGATTCTGAGGCATTTCTTCTGGACTCCAAGGTTACTGAATTCTTTTACTGATTGAGGTGCGAGTGGGGAGTAGGGAGTGGGAATATGATTCAAAATTCAAAATGCAAAAATCAAAATAAATTTTTAATCTTTCAATTTTGAATTTTGTATTCCCAACTCCCCCCTGGGGTTTTAGCCCCAGGTTATCCTTACTTATCTCACTCTCCCATTTCCCTAAACGGCAGCCTTAGCCTTAGCTTCAGCCTTCTTAGCCTGAGCTTTTTCATTCCAAGGAGCGCCAATTAATCCCCAGGTTGGGCTGTTGAGTGCCAAGTCCATATCGCGTGCGAAGATGGCGAAGCCGTCATAACCGTGATAAGGGCCGGAGTAATCCTTCTTGTGGTTTAATTCTTTTCAACAGCCTAATGTTTGCAGTAAACAGTGTCAGCGATAAGCATTGTTCGCTAATAACACATTTATTTTTAGGCTAAATATAGGCTAAAAACACAGCATAACTAGGTTCCGGACTCACGCATCATCTAAATGTTGTCCTGAACCAAGGCGATTAAAAAATCGCCTGTTTTTTTGCTCATCTCTGCAAGCACAGCAGCAAAAAGAACACATGAGAACGAAAGTACTACTGGAATTAGAGAAAGTTAATCTGCGTTTGAAGTCTGCAAAAGCAAAGGTGACAATTAGAGAATCGAATGGAAGTCTGCAATTACGGGCGACGTTACCAATTAAACCAGGAGACAAAGACAGCAACGGTAATGGGAGAAAGCAATACAATCTCAGTTTGAATATTCCCGCTAACTTGGATGGACTCAAGACGGCTGAGGAAGAAGCATATGAATTAGGGAAGTTAATCGCTCGTAAAACTTTTGAATGGAATGATAAATATTTAGGAAATGAGGCAATTAAAAAAGATTTTAAAACTATAGGAGAATTACTAGAAAAATTTGAGGAAGAGTATTTTAAAACTCACAAACGCACAACGAAAAGCGAACATACTTTTTTTTATTACTTTTCCCGCACAAAGCGATTTACCAATCCTACAGATTTGGCAAATGCTGAAAATCTGATAAGTTCAATTGAACAAATTGATAAAGAATGGGCAAAATATAATGCAGCTAGAGCGATCGCAGCATTTTGTGTTACATTCAATATCGAAATTGATTTATCTAAATATTCCAAAATGCCTGAGAATAATTCCCGCAATATTCCTACAGATGCGGAAATATATGATGGAATTCTCAAGTTTGAAAATTATCTTAATAGTAGAGGTAATCAAGTTAATCAAACCGTTCAAGATAGTTGGCAACTTTGGCGATGGACTTATGGAATGTTAGCAGTTTTTGGTTTACGTCCACGGGAACTTTTTATTAATCCTGATATTGATTGGTGGTTGAGTCGAGAAAATACAGATTTAACATGGAAAGTTGATAAAGATTGTAAGACTGGTGAGAGAGAAGCATTACCATTATATAGGCAATGGATTGAGGATTTTGATTTGAGAAATCCGAAGTATTTGGAGATGTTGAGGGGTGCGATCGCAAAAAAAGATAACACCAATCATGCGGAGATAACGGCGTTAACACAGCGAGTTAGTTGGTGGTTTCGCAAGATAGGTTTGGATTTTAAACCTTATGATTTGCGTCACGCTTGGGCAATTCGGGCGCATATTTTGGGAATACCAATTAAAGCTGCTGCGGATAATTTGGGGCATAGTGTGCAAGTTCACACCCAAACTTATCAGCGTTGGTTTTCATTAGATATGCGTAAGTTGGCAATTAATCAAGCTTTGAGTAAGAGAAATGAAGTTGAGTTGATTAGGGAGGAGAATGCTAAATTGAGGATGGAGAATGACAAGTTGAGATTGAAGATTGAAAAGTTGAGGATGGAAATGGTTTATAAACAAAGTTAAGTTTACTGATAAATCATACCAGGTTTAAATAATTTGCTATGATTTATAGGTAAAAAATAATCAACAAGAGAAATATACATTACAAAAGTATGGCAATAGAAACTTTGAATCAAATACTTAAACAGCTTGAGACACTTGAACTAAAAGAGCTTCAGCAGCTTAATCAGACAATTCAAAAGTATCTTGCTGATAACGAAGAAACTCTTAAGCAAGCAGCATTTCATCAAGCCCTGATCGATTCTGGGTTAGTAAAACAGATCAAACATCCTACTTACGAGCCATTAACTGAGCGACGACTAATTCATGCTGAGGGAAAGCCTATTTCTGAAAGTATCATTGAGGAACGCCGCTAGATGGCAGTTTATTTTCTAGACAGTAGCGCATTAGTTAAGCGTTATATTAGCGAAACTGGATCGGTTTGGGTTTTGGGGCTATTTGATCCGGTTCTCAACAATGAGGCATTTATTGCTGCAATAACTGGTGTAGAAATTATAGCGGCAATTACTAGGCGATCGCGCAGTGGAAGTATTAGCATTACAGATGCGACAGTAACACGCAATCAGTTTAAACGTGATTTACAGAAAGACTATCAAATTGTTGAAATCACAGAAAATATCATTAATTATGGAATGGTATTATCTGAAACTTATGGTTTAAGAGGTTATGATGCTATCCAACTAGCAGTAGGTCGTGTAGTCAACACCATTTGCATTGCTAATGGATTATCTCCTATTACCTTTGTGTCCGCAGATAATGAGTTGAATGCAGCAGTTGTAAGTGAGGGATTAATGATTCAAAACCCTAATAGTCACCCATAATGCAGACTCACCTGCGATCGCTTTAGCAAATGACCTCACACTTGTCACCCACAACACCCGCGAACTCACCCATATTGATGGCTTGAAGTACGAAGATTGGGAAGGGAATAGCTGCGGATGAATTCATACATTAATTGTAGGCGTTATGCTGAGAGAGTTAGCTTACTAGTCTCTTTATTTACAATGAAATCTCAACAGCCATGTGCATACTGTAATCGTACAGATACAAAGCTTACTAAGGAACATCTTTGGGCACGTTCTTTGCATCAACGGCTCCAGAAGTCGAGAGGAGATAAGCAGCACTCTTTTTGGCTTTCCCGATTGGATAAAGTAGTTGAGACTGAACCCAAACTTAGAGATGTTTGTGATGTTTGCAACAATGGTGTATTGTCTCAACTTGATGCTTATATATGTGCTTTATGGGATAAATATTTTTTTCGTATTCATGAGCGTGGAGAGTTCGTAAATTTCTCATACAATTATGATTTACTATGTCGATGGCTTTTAAAGCTGTGTTACAATTCGGCACGAATCCATAAATTTGATGATTTTGTATATCCACCGCTAGTTCCATACATACTTAATGCCTCTAGTCCTGTAGTTGAATTCGAGCTTTTTCTACAAATTGTACCTCCTGGCTTCCTCTCGGTATCGGAACTTAAGGAAATGGGATTACCAGACGACAAAGCATTACGCTGGGAACCGGATATTCATAGAATTGGTTTTGCACAGTTTATATCAAATGATGGGCGCAAAAAAATTCTTCGTGCAATTCATTTGAGATCGTATTCTTTTTTCTTAGCATTTTTTCAGCCAGGAACTACAAAATCTGAAATCAACGAGTTTCTCTCGATTTTTTTACTGCAAAAGCAGGAGGTCAAACACATATCACCTAGATCAGATTTTGTTGTATTGCTTTGTGATGGTATGGATGCACTAGAATCTTTTCAAGGTTCTCATAGTAAGTTTATAGCCGGATAACCTGCGATCGCACCCCTTCCAAAGCATACATTGTCACAAAGCACAGCACATTTAACCCAAACTCATTTACTCAAAAACAACGCCGCGATAAATTTCCGCCATTGGCAATTCAATATTAACTGAATCTAAAGAAATAGATAGCTCTAAACCGCTAAAATCACTGAGCAACCAACCTTTGGCTTGTTTACTATAGCGTTCTACAAAAGGTTCATCCTGCTCGACTAATAAATATTCGCTAAAACTCGCAATTGAGCGATACATCCGAAATTTACTGAGTCGGTCGTAATCTGCGGTGGAAGGAGATAAGACTTCAACAATCAGCACGGGATTTAATACTTCATCTAAACGTTCAGCATTTAGTTGTGGTTCACTGTCAAAAACCATTACATCTGGGTATACTCCGCGTCGATGTTCAGGAATCCACAGCCGTAAATCGCTGTTAATTGGCTCGAATTGAGTATCGCGGAGCAAAAACTTGAAAAAGGCAAAAATATTGCCACCGATGCGGCTGTGTTTGAGCGTTCCTCCAGACATAAGTACAATTTCTCCATCTCGATATTCGCTGCGTCCTTCGGCTTTTTCTTCGATCGCACGATATTCATCCAAGGTGTAGCGGCGCGAGATGGTAGAAATCATAGATTGTAGGTGATCGCATTGGCTATATGACAACAATATTATTTTGTCACACAATTGCTTGTAAGCGAGGGCATGCCTAAGCAAGATATTGCGATCGCATATCATGCACCTCACGTAAGACAGTATACAGAGTTTGCTGTAAGCTAAACCTATTGAAAAAGCCTGTTTGCGATCGCTACTCGCAAACAGGCTTGACTTTTTCAGACTTATAATTAAGCTTCTTCCCAAAGCTGACGTACATAATCAGGTAGCCAGCTAGCAATTTCCTGAATTCGTTCTTCGGAAAGTTCGTCTTTAGTGGCAGAAAACACTGCTTTAACCGCTTGCTCTCGATCTACTGTTCCCGGCTTTCCGCCTTCATTAGCAACTCGGAACAGGAAGCGATCGGAATCAATCTTAAATATGCCTGGGCCTTGCCAAGGTGGACGAACCCGGCTCAAAAATCTCACAAGTGGATTGCTATCTCTCCAGAGATCAGATACTTCAAACTGGAGTGCTTTTTCATCTGTAGGTACAGCCTCTGTATGCAGTTCTGCCTCGACGCGATCGCTAGCTTCTGTGGTCATTAAGTCCCGCATAACGCGGAACACAACTTCGCTAAAGTCTCTTGCGTCATATAAATCCGCAAATCCGCTTTTAACCATGACCTTTTCAAGAAACGAACGATGTTCGTCTGCGATCGCAGTTCGAGTATCTTCAATCTCTGTTGGGTCAACTTCTGGAATATTTGTTCTAAAACTTTGATCTGGCATTGTTTTTTCTTCTGGTTATTAATTTTGAGTCTTTATGCTTACTTTATGTAAGGTCGCACAAATCAAAAACCCTTGTAATCTTCCAGAAGTTTGAGATGGTATCTATTCAAAAGTTAGAAATTTCTTTGATCTGCTCATAGCTGTAAAGTCAGAGAGCAATACTTCTGATGTTTGTGCCCGTCTGTGCCGAAAACCAGTCAAAATAAATGAGTTGGTATAAAATCAGCCGAAACAAAGATGCTAGAAACAACAAACATCGAAATTAACACCTCCTATGTCAAAGTACCCAACGATGACTTAAAAATCGATGCTTACTTAGCTCAACCAGCACAAAATGGAACCTTTGGCGCGGTTATAGTTTTTCCAGAAATTTTTGGAATCAACAGTAATATTCGGGATATTACGGAATTAATCGCTAAACAAGGTTATATAGCAATAGCCCCCGCCATGTATCAACGTGTTGCTCCCGGTTTCAAGGCTGATTTTAGCGCTGAAGATGTTGGGTTTAGTCCAGAAGCGTATCGGCTTGGGTTGGAATATTATCAACAAGTGAAGTATCAAGAGATATTCAGCGATATTCAAGCTACCATTACCTACGTCAAAACTTTACCCAATGTCAAAGATGATGCGATCGGTGTCATTGGTTTCTGTTTTGGTGGTCATGTTGCTTATATGGCTGCAACTTTACCCGATATCAAAGCAACAGCTTCATTCTATGGTGGTGGAATTACCACTTCTAGTTATGGTGAAGAGACTCCAACCATTAATCGTACTTCAGATATTAAAGGTACTATTTATGCCTTTTTTGGTACAAGAGATACATTAGTTTCCCAGGAAGAAAACGAGCAAATTGAACCAGAATTAAAGAAAAATCAAATAAAGTATCGTATATTTCGATACGATGCGGGACATGGATTCTTTGCCGGATTTTTTAAAGATAAGTACCCATTTTTAGAACAGCACCCAAGCTACAATCCCGAAGCTGCTCCTGATGCTTGGCAACATGTTATAGAACTGTTTCAAAATCACTTGCAAAACTAAATGATGTAGATTGTGGTGTCTTTTTATAAAGTGTAATGCACCACAATTTCAGAGATGATTTGTAAATGGAATCTAAAGATAACTGAAGAAGATTGATTTAGCCAGCAATCGGCTAAGTTCAGTGTATTTATATAGGTTTTTTATGCCAATATAATTTATAAATTTAATAAATGTTATGTAAGCAAATAGTTTTTTGAAATTTTCTAAAAAACAAAAAATTTATAAATGATTGATACTCTTATTTTATTATTTCTATTGTTCTTGGCTATTCCCTTTGCTATTGCTCAGATTATGCCTAACAAGAAGTGGCTAATAGCTTATACTATTTTTTTTGGAACTTTAGCTATTGTGCTGTATTATGAACATATAACAACACCAATTAATCGGCGAGGAGATGGTTTTTCTTACATTTTTGGAAAAGTAGCTGCTTGTTTATTTTATACATCAATAATTGTAGGAATTATTAATAGAGCTACTGTGCTATACTTGAGGTCAATAAATGTTACAATTAACATTTGGTTGATAGTTAGCTTAGTTTTGCTCAATGTAATACTTATTGTACTTATGTTTATTGGATTGATGATAGTCTATTGATTGAGTAAATATTAAGTAGAGTGTGTTACGGTTATGCAAGTATTTGAGAGTTTGAGAAAGTCGAGATTAGCCGTAATGTACCAGATATATTGCTGCGTTAAGCGTTGCTCTAACTATTGCGTAATCATCGTTACACAAAGTCAATCTTCATTTTGTAGCGATCGCTTTTCTTTCTACTTGACAAAATCTTGAGTAATAACACACATACTGCGATCGCACTCATTGAACAAGAGTGCGATCCTATTGCTTTTAATCTTTTGAATTTTTCAGCAAGAATTCACAACCACATAAAAACGGGTTTGGACTGTCTGTGCGATCGTCCGCAAGCACTTCAATAGTCAACTTGCTGTTATAAATTAATTCGTCATAATCCATCAATGCGTTCCACTTGATTTTGCCAGTCGGGAAGCCTAGTTATGAAGTACCATCAGCTATTAACTCTTGCCATTTTTGAATCCCTGGATCTTGCGATTTGCAGTAATCCAGAATGGCAATAAATGCACCAGGTTTAGTAACTCGTAGGATTTCTTTAAGAGCAAGAACTGGATCTTCAACGACACAGAGGGTAAATCCCGACGCTGCTGCATCAAAGCTATTATCAGGAAAATCAAGGTTGCAGAGATTCGATACCTTGAAAGTGATCTCTGCGGATACGCGCTTTTTACGCGCTTCATCCATCATCTTCTCAGAAAAATCAATACCCACAACATTTACCCTTTCCGGGTAAGCTGAAAGATTAAGACCTGTTCCTACCGCAGCATCTAGTACAGTTTGTCCTGGCTGAAGCTGCAAAGAAGCAATTAGCGGTTCGCGCTCAATGTGCCAATAACGCTTCATAATCGCGTCATAATCCACTGCTCCTTGATCGTAGGTTTCAATCACCTGATTTATCTGCATAGGTTCCTTAATAAATAGAACTACTGACTTCAACCATTTATCTGATGTATCATAATATTTATAAAGCTTGACTACCGTAATTGTCACTAAGTAACTTGGCAATTCCAAATTAGTGTTAAACGACTTCATCAACCTTTAGCCGGAGAGGAATCTGAATGATAAACTCGGTTCCTTTTCCCGAAGTTGAGAAGCACTCCAGTTTACCACCATGTTTTTCTGTAATAATTTGGTAGCTAATAGACATACCCATTCCGGTTCCTTTGCCAATGGGTTTTGTGGTGAAAAAGGGATCGAATATTCGTTGCTGAAATTCTTTAGAAATACCGACTCCGTTATCAGCGATCGCTATTTCTAACCACTTTGAGTTAACTACTGATGTGCGAATTTTAATTCGGCTAGGATTGTCTTTGTTCTCCTGATAGGTACACTTGGCATTATTCTCTTCTAACGCATCAATTGCATTTACTAAAATATTCATAAATACCTGGTTCATTTGTCCGGCATAACATTCTACTAGAGGTATAGTGCCGTAGTCTTTGATCACCTCAATTTCCGGTTGTTCTGGTTTAGCTTTAATGCGGTGTTGCAAAATCATTAAAGTACTGTCAATACCTTCATGAATATCGACGCTTTTGAATTCTGCTTCATCGATGCGGGAGAAGTTTCGCAGCGACAGTACAATTTGGCGAATGCGATCGGTGCCCACTTTCATGGAAGACAACATTTTTGGCAAATCTTCCCGCAAAAACTCCAGATCCATGTCTTCGGCAGTGGTTTGAATTTCAGCAGCAGGGTTAGCATTATGCTGCTGATATAATTGCACAAGTACTAACAAATCTTGGGTATATTCTTGCACATGGACGAGGTTGCCATGAATAAAGTTGACTGGATTATTAATTTCGTGTGCGACTCCAGCAACTAGTTGTCCCAGACTTGACATTTTTTCACTTTGAATAACTTGAGATTGAGTACGCTGCAATTCTTCTAATGCATTTTTGAGTTCAGTAGTCCGTTCTTCTACCCGGTCTTCTAGTTCTTCTTTGCTTTTCTCTAAAGCAGTAAACGATTCGTTCAATTGCCCTGCCATGTGGTTAAAAGAGTTGGAAAGGGTATTAAGTTCTCGAATGTTGCTAGTTTCTACTGTCTGATCTAAATTACCAGATGCCATTGCCTCACTTGCCTGATTCAGGCGCAGAATGGGGCGTATGATCCAATGGGAGGTAAATACGCCCATTACCGAAGCAATAACTAATGCGCTAAAACAAAGCGCGATCGTAATGCCCGTGTTGGCGTTAATCTGCGCCATAAATGCATTTTCTGGCACACTCACTACCATCAGCCAATTCAAGCCATACTTATCACGCCAAGGTAAAACATGGACAAAATGCTGTTTTCCTTCCACTTCAAGATGAAAATCCGCATCTTGGTTGATAGCTCCAAACCCGGAAGTTTGCACGCGTTTGGCGATGTTCTGTATTACTGGGTCAGAACTGTCGATCGCCTGTAATCGCTGGATCTTTTGATTAACAATGACAAAAGGCTTCTCTGTACCAGAACTGGCGATTAATGTGCCATCTCGCTCTAAAAGAAATACCCGCCCAGATTTACTAATATCCAAATTGCGTAAAAAATCGCCGAGTTTCAGCAGGTGAATGTCTGTTGCAATCATTCCCAATAAGCGATTTTGTGCATCATAGATTGGACGACTGGCAGAGGCAGCAATGTAGGGGGCTGTTGGAAAATTTATAGTATAAATCTTTGCCCAGATAGGTTTACCAGCGGCAATGGTTTGGGTATACCAAACTTCGCTAAAATTGTCCCAAGTAAAACGATTATTAACTTGAGTCCGATTACCCTGGTTATCCGTGGCGTAATTGGTATTGTTATTAGGAAGGTTGGCAGTCCAATCATCAATGGTGATTGTCTTTCCATCATAACGAGCTGCACCCAGTCCCTCACCCGTGGTTAGTCCGATACCAATATAAGTCAGATCATACGCCTGCATCTGATCCCAGAAATACTTGCCGAGAGTTTGGCGATCGCGCACATCTAATATTCCCCTGCGGATGGCATCTGCGTTAATCTGATTAAGGGTTTGCGGAATGGAAAGACGAGACTTCAAATGTTCATCCACTACCTCACTGGTGCGATCCATCAACTGTTCTGCTAAGTCGTTAACTGCTCTTTGTCCATTTTTAAAGGACAAATAACCCACTAAACTGACTGCTGCAAAAATTTGGATAAGGAAGGGAACAACAAGAACAATCTGTAATGGGAACGCTTTACCTTTGATGAAATAGTTAGTCTTCATTGCTGGAAGCTGGAAGTTGATCCTAATTTGAATTACTTCTATAGTTCCCAAGATGCCGGCAGGCTAACTTTTATATAAATTTTTTATCAAATCAAAGGTAACTTTATGGTATGTTGTCCCAAAATCTAACCTACTATCCTATCAAATATCCTAAACTTTGCACAGAAATTCAACCTCAACACTGCCAGCCCAATCTCACGGCTAAATATTATGCTGGATTAGTTGATAAAGTATTCAAACTTGATTGACGATCGCAGCTACAAGCATAGTGCATAAACATTGCTTGTCATTTGCAGGCTTTTTGAGGCTCAGGAAATGATGTTATAACCAGTGAAGCTTCATTAATTACTTCTATCTTTTCAGCAAATGATTTGCCATCGTATAACCAGACTATAAATGCTGGAAATGGTGACAATCAGATTGCTGTTGCTCTTTATGGCAAAATATCAATCCATGCGATCGCCTTTATTTTTCTAATGCCCATGATTGATATAACTCTATAATCCGTGTACTTCATCCTTATTCAAATAAAAATCGCCATGATCTAAGTACACCTATCGTAGACATTACTAAATTTGCTTTTTAAAATGTAGTTCCATTTAAATTTTTAAATTGGAGTAAAATATGCAGTAATTCAAAGTTACATCAGATAGTTGAAATATATGTTCAGCACCTATTGTTGACGATACAAATCGAATTGGGGTTCTTTCAAAATTACGAATTGTATCTAAAATTGAAAGTTTTGATGATAACAATTGGTTCAAAGTTGCAACTATTCTCGAAGGAAAAATTTTAGAAGGTTTTGTATCTAAAAAATTTTTTAGTCCAATCACAACCTTTTCTATCAATACTCTTAGTGACGTACCTACACTTCCTGAGTACAGGTAAGTGTAGGCTTCTCAAAGACTCCTCGTTGAGGACATAGTTTGAGCTTTTAGATCGTGCGTCCCACGATTCTTTATGTTTATAGAGGCATTCAGATCCCTGCACAAACTAACCTTACAATTAGGACAATTGTGCGTTCTTTCTGATAGTAGCTTTGTTACCTTTTGACCACAGTTAGAACACTCTTGACTAGTGCCGTTAGGATTTATAGCAACTACTTGGTAGGGTCGAGGTGTGCATTACTGCATCACCCCTCCCATCCGAAACCGTGCTTGCGACTTTCACCGCACACGGCTACTCAGTGTTTTATCCATTTTGTCATATCGGACTCCC
>NZ_JACJSI010000092.1 GCF_014698065.1 Nostoc flagelliforme FACHB-838 | reverse complement strand
AATTTGAGGCTTGCCATTTTCTGTTTGGGGATTTATTAGGAAATCTTTCCAAGCTGGTGGCACTGCCGCTGGATTTTGACAAATTATAGGTAAGCAAACTGCACAAGGATATTGATCTTCAATGCCATGTAGCTTTTCCCTTGCTTCTCGTACTGCTAAGTACATAGACTCGCCACTAGAAAATTTTCTGAGGAAATTCTTTAAAAATTCTTGTGCCACTAAGTCTTGCACTGGCTCACGCATGACGATGATTTGTGGAATATGCAAATCTTCCAGTTGAGATGCTAGTCCTAAACCATCACAGGAATTAAAAATAGCTAACTGCAATCCTTGGCTTACAGCTTTTTTAAGAGCATACTTGAGCTGCTCAATTGTTAAGCAATCCGTTTCATTAATATAGATATTACCGCTCTTGCCATCCTCCAAGCTTTCACTATGACCTGCAAAAAACAAGATATCCCAGTCTTGTTTCCAAAGTTGTTCATTTAACTGGCTACGCTGTGGTTCTACCAGAAAAGTTGTTTCTGCATCTGGTAACATCTCCAATAGCTCTCGATCTTTGTCAATCAAGATTCCTTCACTATTACCTAAAATTGCTAAGATTTTTACTTGACCGACAATAGTAGTTGTCTTTGGTTTTGGCAGATATTCATACTCTGGGGCGCTCAAAGCAACTTCTGCTTTTTGGTAATCCTCAAGAAAATCCCATAAATGCCACGGAAGACGACGCAGCCAAGTGTCACTGGTTTTGATTAGTATGCGGACTGTATCATCTAACGTTAGCTGTTTAAGTAATTTCTCCTTCACTGGACGAAACGAGTTACAGTTAAGCCAACTATTCATTCGCTCACTTAACTTCTCATTTAACTCGCGGCATTTGTTAAGATGCTCATTAAGAGAAGTTCCGACATGAATGTTCACCGGTGTAATGCGGAAATTTGATAAACTGCGATAGGTTGTTCGCCAAAGCTGATAATCTGCAATTATCTCTGGCTTTAATGGCAGATAGCCTTGAACTTCTACACTGGCGCGATCGCCTTCTGCCCCAATCTCCAGTGTGACTTTTACTCCCTCATTTAAATTACCATCTAGCTTCAAGACAACTAACTTCTGCATGGCTAGCAATCGGCAAGTGTATGCTTAAATAACAAAGTACTCAGTGATATTAATATCTCCCAATTCCAAGTTAACGCTAAAATGCTCTCCTATTTGAACATTAAACTTTAATGTTACATGAGTACTACCACGACCAGCACGCGTTTCCATAACAGTAATTCCTTTCTCATCTAGCACTTTGACAATGAGATTATTGGGTAAGTAGGCTTGCTCACCCGATGGATACATTTGCAATTTCAGTTGGATTTCTACCGAATTTTTGGGAGTAAGTGTGACAACTAGTGCCAGCGATTGTCCAGGGAGTTCTATCCCCATGTCAATCAGCTTACCTCGCGTCACTCCGTTTCGATAACGAAAAGCTAATTGTGGTGTTTTTGGGGCTAGAATTTCTGATATCGGCTGCCAACCTGCATCAATTATATTTTGCAACCAATAGCTCAAATTGACTTCCATCGCCTTACTTTCAAGTGAATCGAGATATGCAAGTAAGTCCTCAATAGTCTGTAACTCGTTAAACAAAAGTTCACCAGCTTTTACTGCTTTAGCGAACCCAATTAGAGTTGCAATTTGATGCTCTATGTCTAGCTCAACTACAACTACGCCGATTCTGTCATCCGGGACTTCTGGTGGAATATAGCAGAGATTACCAAAGCTTACGGGGCGACATTCTAAGTGACCCAATCCACTCAACTTCAGGTCTGCTACATCTGCATAATAACGCATGGCACAATTCCAACTATCGCTGGTCCTTGGATCTGTGGGAATGTTCATCATTTCCATGTAATCATTTACCGCACAGACAGCCAAAGTATTAAGATATACCTGCTTTTTCTTTTCTGGTGTTGCCTGTTCATCAGCAAAAAAGCGTGCTATTTTTAGCGCTGCTTGGGTAATAGCAACGGGAATGGATTTTTCTTCTAAGTTTTTAGTGCTATGAATCATAAGTCTCCTTCCGCTTTCTAGATAACCTTCTATAATAGATATCTCTGCCTTAATGCCCAATTTCGTGATACCCTTGCCTGAGAGCAAAATTTCGTAAGCGTGGTAAGCATTCACGTTTATAAAAATTGGGTGCAGTTGATGGGGGTAAGTCGAATTCCTTAGCGATGTTTTTCCAGGGAGTTTCTGGAGGCAGGCGTCGCAGAATCAATATTTGGCAAGTTACATCAGGTCGTCCTTTAACATGAGTACTGGCTAAGTCATTATCTGGATCTGTAAAAGCCCATTGGTAAGTCTCTTCTAAAATTGGTGGAATATCGGTTGCTGCTGGCAAGCTTTCTACCGTGTTAGTTGTATTTTCAACTTCCAAGCTAGATAGGGGAACAGTCTTAGCTTGAATTTCGGTTTCTCTAGAGCGAAAATCTTGCAGTCGCCACTTGAGACAATTGTCGAGCCAGGTGATTACACTACAACTCTCTGGGTTATACTGCTCTGGGTTTCGGCAGAAATATAACCAAGTTTGTTGCAGAGCATCATTATAGTAAGCTGTGTTCTCTTTCCATAGTTTGCCCGATTTCATCACAACTCTAACTATCTCACTAAGTTTTTGCCGCCGCATCAAACTCTTTGCTGGATAGGAACAGGCTTCGGCAACCAGATGCTTGAGTTGTTGGTTTAGATTACTTACCGCGTGAACGTTTTTCATAGAGGATCTCCTGGTAAATGCTTGCAGAAGTAGTCTATTAGTTCGCTTTCGTGACGAAAGCGGGGTAAAGGGTAAGGGGGGGGAAAGGGTTTAAATCCCCCTTACCCTTTCCTCTTTTCCCAGTTCTCACAAGCGCATTTTGGGGTTGGCAGACTACTAGAGATGCCTCTGACTGTTTAGTTTTCTAATAAACGAATCCATAACTTGATGTTTAATACCTGGATTAGTAGAGCTTATTATCTAGTTATCAGACTTAACTTCAAGTTTTTCGCGGAATTCGGAAAAAATTTTCCGGGCGTTGCAGAATAGAAATATGGATCGCAGGGTCAGAGATTTGCTCTCTGCGAAAAAAGTAGTTGATACCCTGCCAGAAGAACTGAGGGCGCATATCACCAAGCCATCCCAGTCCCGTCTCCTAAATCATTCATTACTAATATAAAGTTTTGTAAATAATGTAAATTCCCACGAAAAATTTGATTTTTAAATTGATAACACAATAGGAGCATAAGTAATCCTCTTTTGTCACTTTGGAAAAATCCAATAGCTTAAACGGTTAGGGGGCTTTAGTTTCCACTTTTTGTCTATAAATTTTAGTTTCTATTAAAAAACAAAGCCTCAAATCCTGATGAAATCAAAGTCTTAAAATTTAGCTTCGATTTTTGTTTTCCAAGAGTGATATGAAATATCTTGTTAGGAGTTTAAAGTGTTGTTACCTCAAGAGAAAACGAATAGTAATAATCCGGGTACATTTAGTAGTAAATATTTAACCTCCTTTCAACGCAAACTACTACAAACTAGCCTAGGAAAGGATTTACCTGCATCGTATTATCAGCGTATCCAAATTATGTTGCTAGCTGATGAAGGAAAATCTCAAACTGAAATTTGTCAAACTTTGGGATGTTGTGCAGCAACAGTAAGGCATTGGACACATATAGCCCGAGCTGGGATGGCGCATCAATGGCAAGATTGCCCCATTGGTCGCCCGAAGGCTGCGAATGATCGGTATTTAGAGCGTTTGAAGGAATTAATTAATAGTAGTCCCCGCGATCATGGCTATGCTTTTCAACGATGGACAGCTAACTGGCTTGGGAAACATTTAGCAAAAGAATTTGAGATTGAGGTAAGCGATCGCCATCTCAAACGACTGCTCAAACAGATGGGATTATCCACAATATTAAAACCCAGCAATTCTGAAGCAAACAGCAGTGAGCAGGCTAAAGGTTCCAAAATTTTGATTGGTGATCTCAAATCGGCAGTTATTCCAGATGATTCCGAATTTTTACCTATTAACTTTGCCAAATTAGAAAAACCTTTAGACATTCATGGCGCAAGATATATCCGCTCAGTTAATAACTCTGCAACAGTTCAACAATACTCTGGGTTATTCTCTTTCGCCAGAGGAATTTCAACACTGTCTTCAACAAGTTAAATTTATCAACCCGAAAGTCGGCAAGTTTTGGCAAGGAACTGAAGTCCAACCAGGAGGAATCTATATTGCGATCACTGGCAAGGTCAGGTTGCTCTCTAGCGCCGATGAGTTAATCGCTACTTTAGAGGCGGGAGGCTCATTTGGAGAATTTACCTTATTCCCAGATGCACAATTTCAACCTTATACCGCCAGAGCCTCGGTAAATTTACAACTGTGCTTTGTTCCAGGTGAAGTGTTGTGGCCATTGATGGCTAAATATCCCCAAATTCGGGAGCATTTGTGGGCTAAGGCGCTATCTCGTAACCCCCAACAGGTGGACTCAGATAACCCTTCAGTACTGCCATCTGACTCCAAACGGCTGTACGAAACAAAGATTTTGTCAACGCTAGCAGTAAAGCCACGCGAGAAAAAGATTAGCAAAGCCTATTTTCCCAACTCCACACAGCGAGTAGGGCATTTATTACAGCGTGTGATTCGGCGCTATCCGTTTTTTGCTCAACAAAGTGGATCGGATTGTGGTGCAGCTTGTTTAGTGATGGTGTCTCGCTATTGGGGGAAAAATTTTAGTGTCAATCGCCTGCGGGATATCGCCAATGTTGACCGCAATGGCTCATCACTACGGGGGTTATCGGCGGCGGCGGAAAGTATTGGGTTTTCCACGCGACCTGTGAAAGCGAGTCTTGACCAATTAGCAAAGCAAAAATTGCCTGCGATCGCTCACTGGGAAGGCAAACATTACATCGCTGTCTACGAAATTACCCCTAAACACGTCATTGTAGCCGACCCCGCTATTGGGCAACGCAGCCTCAGCCACGCCGAATTTAAAGCCAACTGGACTGGCTATACACTGCTGCTGCAACCGACAGCCATGCTAAAAGATACCAAAGAGAGTTCTACTCCTTTTTGGCAATTCTTTGAATTGATGAAGCCTCACTCTTTAGTGATGCTGGAAGTGTTTATTGCTTCCTTATTTATCCAGATATTTGGACTTGTTACTCCCTTATTTACCCAGTTAATTTTAGACCGAGTGGTAGTGCAGCGCTCTGAACTAACCTTAACGGCAGTGGGGTTAGGGTTACTGATTTTTAGTTTATTCCGTGTGGCGATGACAGGGTTGCGGCAATATCTGTTAGATCACACGGCGAATAAACTCGATTTAGCACTGATTGTGGGATTTATTCGCCATACTCTGCGCTTGCCCTTGAGTTACTTTGAGTCCCGTTATGTGGGGGATATTATCTCTCGTGTACAGGAAAACCGCAAAATTCAACGTTTCCTCTCTGGTGAGGCGTTGTCCATCCTGCTGGATTTAGTCACTGTCTTTATCTATTTAGGATTGATGTTTTGGTACAGTTGGAAAATGGCGTTGTTGGTATTGGTGATTGTACCGCCTTTTTTCCTGCTGGCATTGATTGCTACACCTTTTTTACAAAAGATTTCTAGAGAAATATTTAATGCTGTTGCTAATGAAAGCAGCTATCTGATTGAAGTCCTTTCTGGTGTGCGAACAGTTAAATCCACAGCAGTGGAACAGACAGTGCGTTGGCATTGGGAAGAGTTATTAAGTAAGGAAGTCAAAACTAACTTTTCTGGGCAAATTATCAGCAATCGCCTGCAAATATTCAGTAACACCATTGAAGCAGTGGTAACTACTATCTTGCTATGGTTTGGGGCATACCAAGTAATTCACAACCAGTTAACCATTGGGCAATTGGTAGCATTTAATTTGTTGCTGGGAAATATTATTAGACCCTTCCAACGATTAACAGTTTTGTGGAATCAATTACAAGAAGTAGTGATTGCAGTGGAACGGATTAATGATGTGTTGGATGCGGAACCAGAAGAGGATTTACAACATCAGGCGCGGCAATCTTTACCACCGATTCAAGGTAACATTCGCTTTGACAACGTGACGTTTCGTTATCACCCTGAAGGCGATATCAATATTTTAGAAAATCTCAGTTTTGAAATACAAAGCGGGCAAATGGTTGCTTTGGTCGGACGGAGTGGTTCGGGGAAAACCACAATTTCTAAGCTGGTTTTGGGGTTATATCCGCCTACAGATGGCAAAGTGTTGATTGATGGGCAGGATATTACCAGTCTTTCGTTGCGTTCTCTACGTGAGCAGGTTGGAGTAGTTGACCAAGATACCTTTTTGTTTGGCGGAACGATTCGGGAAAATATTAGCTTGGCACATCCTGGGGCAACTTTAGCAGAGATTATTGAGGCGGCGCGATTGGCGGGTGCTGATGAGTTTATTAAAAAGCTACCTATGGGTTATGAAACCCAAATTGGTGAAGGAGGGGGGATGTTGTCTGGAGGACAGCGACAAAGAATTGCGATCGCTAAAGCGTTGTTAGGCAATCCCAAACTGTTGGTTTTGGATGAAGCGACTTCCCATCTGGATGCAGAGTCAGAAAGGATTATTCAGACGAATTTAAACACAATTCTCAAAGGCAGAACCACCTTAGTAATTGCCCATCGCCTTTCAACTGTGCGTCATGCAGATTTGATTTTAGTCCTGGATCGTGGCGTGTTGATTGAGAGTGGTACTCACAAAGAATTGATGGCGAAGCGGGGACATTATTTTTATCTTAATCATCAGCAGTTGGATGTTGCGGGGTGAAACAAGAGGAAAAGTAGGAAGCTTTTCTTGTCTTTCCACCCCTAAAATCCAAAATCCAAATTTGATATCAGGAAAAACCATGCCAAACACATTGAATGGAAGGGTTCAAACCCAAATTTATGAGGTAGAACAACGTGAGGAAGTTTTAAGTGAGCAAACACCAGCTAGATCAACTGATGATTGGGCTTACGCGACCAAAGATTTACTTGATAGCTTGCCCCAAGTTTGGACAAGGGGATTGCTGTATTTTTTAGTGGTGTTCGTGTCGATCATTTTACCTTGGGCGATGTTATCTAAGGTAGATGAAACTGGTACGGCAAGAGGGCGACTTGAGCCAAAGGGAAAAACAGTTAGGCTGGATGCGGCTGTGGCAGGTACTGTTGCCGAAATTCGGGTAAAAGAAGGCGATTCAGTTAAAGCTGGGCAAACTTTATTGGTATTGGAATCAGAATTAGTTAAGGCGGAATTGCGGCAGGCACAGGATAAGTTGGAGGGACAATTAAATCGACTTTCTCAATTAAATTCATCTAAAAGTCAGTTAGTTGTATCACTAACAACGCAACAGCAACAGAATCAATCTCAACAGTTAGAAAAGCAGGCTCAAATTGATCAAGCGCGACAGAATATGAATGCTCTTAGGAATTCATACGACTTACAAAAAGACGAAAAATTAGCTCAAGTCAATCAGGCACGACAAACTTTTGAGCATAGTCAAACTGCTAATAAGTTAGTAAACAGTAGCTTGGTGAGTACCGAGCGGGAAGTTGAACGCTATCGCAGTCTTTGGCAGTCAGGGGTTGTTCCAGAAATTAATGTTGTCCAGAAACAAGATATAGCTAAGGATAAGCAACAGTTATATGAACAAAATCAGTCAGATATTCAGCAGGCTAAACTACGTTTGGTAGAACAACAAAGTAGTTATGAGCAGACTATACGGCAAGCAAATGCAGATATTGAACAGGCACAGTTGCGACTGAAAGAACAGGAAAGGAGTTATCAAACCTTAACTCGTTCCAGCAAGCTGGCTCTGCTAAAAATCGACGAACAACAGAAGAATTTAGAGACAGAAATTACTACGCTTCAGGCAGAAATTGCTCAAACTAAGAGTCAGATCGTCTCATTAAAGTTTCAGTTAGGACAACGAGAGTTAAGAGCCACCGTGAATGGTAGAGTGTTTCAATTACCGATACAACGGGCTGGGTCTGTGGTGCAGCCCGGAGCAATGATTGCGGAGATTGCACCCCAAGGTTCACCTTTAATAATTCGGGCGCAAATGGCGACAACTGAGAGTGGTTTTTTGCGAAGAGGATTGCCAGTCAAGTTTAAATTTGATGCTTATCCGTTTCAGGATTATGGCGTATTGGAAGGAGAATTGTTAGAGATTTCTCCTACTACCATAGAAGTGGATACACCTAATGGGAAAGTAGCAGCATATGACTTGGAAATTGCCCTAAAAGAAAATTGTATTCCCTCGGCTAATAAGTGTATTGCTCTGCATCCTGGAGATACGGCGACGGCTGAGGTAATTGTGCGTCAGCGTCGGATTATTGATTTTCTGCTTGATCCGTTTAAGCAGTTGCAGCAGGGTGGGTTGAAATTGTAGGGATTTCAGTGTATTTCTTGTTCCTACGCAGAGCGTATAAATGCGTTCTTGAGAGCCTTAACCTCCTGAAATCTATAGATGCTAGATTTCACGTTTAATTTCTTTTACCTAATTAGGAAAAATATCATGTCACAACCTATCACTATTACTAATGAAGACATTCTTTCCCAAGTTAAGCTATCCTGCAAAATTCCTGAGATAATCAAAGGAACTGTTACTCACAAAGTTATTACAAATGCCGCAGCCAAGGCGGGTATAAAAGTAGAGACTGAAGAATTACAAAAAGCAGCAGACCAATTACGGTTAATGAACAAACTCAATAGTGCTAATGATACATGGACGTGGCTAGAAAAACATAGTCTATCTCTAGAGGAGTTTGAAGAAATTATCTACAGCACCGTTATTTCTGGGAAGTTAGCTACTCATTTATTTGCAGATAAAGTTGAACCCTATTTTTTTGAAAATCAACTAGATTATGCTGCTGTGATCATGTATGAGGTTGTCCTAGATGATGAAGACTTGGCGATAGAACTCTTCTATGCCATCAAAGAAGGTGAGATGAGTTTTTATGATGTTGCTCACAAATATATCCAAGATACGGAATTACGCCGAAAAGGGGGATATCGGGGAATAGTCAAGCGCAAGGAGTTGAAACCAGAGATTTCAACAAATGTCTTTGCTGCCACGCTCCCGCAGCTTCTCAAACCCATCATAGCCTCTAAAGGAGTACACCTGATTTTGGTTGAGGAAATTATTAAACCACAATTGGAGCCTAAGCTACGCCTTAAAATTATTACAGATTTGTTTGCTGGATGGGTCAAACAACAAGTCGAGCAATTTGAAGTTGTTATACAGCTTCACTCGGGTATCCAAAATGCCTAATTCTATAGTTTGACTTATACTGTAGACCAGGCTAATTCTAATTTTGGGAAATAAAATTGAATTACTTGTTTGGGTACAAGTAATTCAATTTGCTTGACTTACTAAAATTGTTAACTTCAGTCGTTGCTGACTGAGGTTAAGTGATTGCTCAATATTCTTCAGAATGATAATAGTAGCTTATTTCTGATTACACTATTCGTCTCTGTTTAGCTCATAAATTGCGCTACCTCCCAGTATTAAACCAGTACCCAATGGTGGATTGACAATACTTACGCCAATCCCAACAACTGTCACTACAGCTCCAACTATTCTACCGAAAAGACTACCACCATTGATATCTAGGAGTTCTTCGTCAGTAAGTTCATATAGCAGTCCAGGCTCAGAGGGATTAAGGTCAGTAATTTGAATACGAGTCATTAGAGTATCTCCTAAGTAAAGTTCTTTCAGTTGAGATTAGACTTGGAATTGCCTCTTTCCATTAACATAATCTGTTATTTCATCTATTATTTCAAGGTTAAAATCAATAGATTTAGTACCAAAAATAAGGCAATTATATGTTGATTTGTATCAAATTTCCTGCACTATTTATCCGGAAACAAAAATATTCTAGTTATTTGGATAAGGCTCCTTATTTTTGATGATTTATAGAAAATATTTATGTCCTTTTTCCTTCTTTATTGCTTACCTTAATACAAATTATAAAAAACAATGAAAAATCAGCCCAAGAATCCTCTTAGACTGAACGATAAAAATTTAGGGCTATTTCATTCTGGTGGTAGCAGCAAACCCCATGCTATCCGCTACAATTTATCTCACTCAGGTGAGACGTGCTGCAAACTGCGCGATAGCGCGGGAGCGCCCGCCGTAGGTGATCGCAAAGATAGCCGCTACAAAGTGCATTAGCTTCTCTTAAATCTGTTCTGGGTCAATCTCAGTCGGTCGCAAACGCTCTGCTAACCGTTCTGCTCGCTTCTTGAGCCAACTCTTTCTCCCGTCGCTCCTTTTGTACTTCGGTGAAAATGCAGTTTCCCTGACCGTCATACCAACGAAGCCATTGTTGATTTTTGCCTCGATACTCTCCACATAGTCCTAAACTCAACTTCAAGGTTGGTATCCATCTAGCAGCTTGTCGGAGAACCCCATTTAGAGACCATTTATAAAGTAAATCTTTAGACGGCTAGACGACGTAGCATAATTCGAGTCATAACGGCATATATGGCAGCCTCACTCATTTCAGTCAGACGTTCATAATCCTTACTCAGACGATGGTACTGGTTAAACCAGCCAAATGTTCTTTTTACTACCCACCGCTTGGGCAAAACTTCAAACTCTTTATTAGTACGACGCATGACTTCAACATAAGCTTGAATCATCAACAAAACAGCCAGCGCAAACTTATCACCGTCATAGCCTGAGTCAACCCAGATGACTTCAACTTTTTCTAATAACTCTGGCCGTTCCTCCAGCAATTCCATCAAAGCATACGCTGCAAGCACTCTTTCACCAGCATTGCCCTCACTCACAACCACTTTGAGCAATAGTTCCAGGCTATGAACTATTGTTTGCCCTTTTCTTCCCTTAACTAGCTTTCTACCGTCAAAGCCATATACACCCCCCTTTTTTCAGTCGTTTTTACCGACTGACTATCTGCCGCGATGCCTACGGCGAGCTTCGCTAACGCTGTTGGTTGTGTTAACCTACCTAATTTTTCCCTCAGTTTGTCACGTAGTGTATGGTTTAATTCTTCCCAAATTCCGTATTTTTGCCATTTGCGATAATAGCTGTAAACCGTTGAACTTGGTGGAAAGTCTCCTGGTAGCATGTCCCATTGACATCCCGTTTTCAACGGTAATCTAACTATATTCTAATTGCATTCTTCATTGGCCTATTTCAAAATGAATAAAAAATCAACCCAAGATAAATCTTAAGTTGAAGAAAAATAAGGTATATTCTATGTTAAATCTCGCTTGCGGGATTGCTAGCATCAGTTAATGTGCTAAAAAGCGATAAAAGGCGGGAGCTGCGGACTTAGGACTACGCTGAGAATAAATGTATTACCGGTGAGAATAGGTTTAATAGTTCCAATACCACCGTTAATCACATTCATATCCTCATCTGTCAGATCATTCAAAAAACTTTCATAATCTAGGAACAAATCAGCACCAACAAACTGTAAGTTAGAGATTGCAATGCTAGCCATTAGGGAATTCCCTCTTAAGTAAATTTGTTTCAGTTGGGATTTGACTTAGAATTGCCTTCTCCCATTATCAGAATAGGTTACTTACCTATTATTTCAATGTTTACATCATTAAATACTGTGCCATAAATAATGCATTTATATGCTAGTTAATTATCAAATTTACTTTGCTAATTTCCTGAAAATAAAATATTATATTTATTTGGATAAAGTACCTAATTTTTGATTACATATATAAAATGTTTATGACCTTTTTTCTTTTTCACTGCTTACTTAATTTCTAAAAATTAGAAAAACCAATAAAAAATCAACCCAAGAATCCTCTTAGACTGAACGATAAAAATTTAGGGCTATTTCATTCTGGTGGTAGCAGCAAACCCCATGCTATTCGCTACAATCTGTCTGACCCAGGTGAGATGTGCTGCAAACTATGCGATCGCTTTCCACAGCCTCTACAAAGTTGCTATCCAAACTCTAGGCTGATCAATATCTCTTTATGAGTTTGATATACTCATATTGTACTTATCAAGCTTGTTCCTAGTTATGAGGTAACATGACCAGGCCGATTTCATCTAATCCAGAAACATTAGAAACCAAGCGACAGAACTTCAACATTACTCTAGAACAAGAAGCAAAACTCAACTAGCTACGTGATGCGATCACAGCTCCTAATACCAAAGAAACAATTCTGCGCTCCATCGACCTAATGGTTACTCTCAAGCGCTAGATGCGTCCAGGCACTCAACATAACAGTGTATTACAGCGACATACACGACAATTCAGTGCCGATAAATTACAGAATATACGACGAAGAGGAGAGAAAAGCAAAGAACGATTATTTTTGAGAGATGCTAATTGAGGTGATTGATTGGGGTGTAAAACCAAGACTAGTGACAGGAGATAGTTGGTACTCAGCAGTAGAAAACCTAAATAAGAAAGCCTGCATTTTAATATATTAGAATGCAGGCTTGTATTGACAAAAACTGCCACAAGTAAATTAAGTTTTTTAGAGGAAGTTTATCCGTTTAAAAAACCAATGGACATACATAGCCTTGATTCTCAAAAACCATATAGGCTTGCTATAATCCCCAGGAATGCTATAGGGATATCAAAATACCAATATCAACAGTGGCTATATGGAATGAGATAAAGAATCCCCCCGACAAATTGGTCATTTCTTCATTTGTAATGTCATTGAGAAAGCTTTCAGAATCTTGGAATAGGTTAGCACCGACGGTATGTAGGTCAGAGATTGCAATGTTAGCCATTTTGAAATGTACTCCTAAGTCAATTTGTGTTGGTTGGAATTAAACTTTTAATCGTCTCCTTCCACTACTATAATCTGTTATTTAATCTATTATTTCAATGTTTACATTACTAAAAAATGTGCCATAAACAATGTATTTATATGCCAGTTAATTTCCCAATTTACTCCGCTAATTTTCCGAAAACAAAAATATTATATTTATTTGAATAAAGTATCTTATTTCTGATAATATATATAAAACATTTATGACCTTTTTCCTTTTTCACTGCTTACTTATTTTCTAAAAATTAGAAAAACTAATAAAAAATCAGCCCAAGAATCCTCTTAGACTGAACGATAAAAATTTAGAACTATTTCATTCTGGCAGCAGCAGCAAACCCCATGCTATTCGTTAGAATCTGTCTCACTCAAGTGAAATGTGCCACAAAGTGCGCGATCGCTTTCCACAGCCGCTCTTGCATCTGCTCTCTCGTCAATCTCTGAGACTGGCAAACACTCTGCGTTGGCATCCAAACTCTAGTCTGCTCAACAGATATTAAATGGTTGCATTGCTAAAAATGCGTAGGCAAAGCCCGTCGTAGACATTGCATCAATTATGTCAATTTGATGAGTCTGATATACTCATATTGTATTTACCAAACTGATTCCTAGTTATGAAGTAACATGACCACACCGATATCATCTAATTCAGAAGCAGCACAACTTTAATAACATTACTCTAGAACAAGAAGCAAAACTCAACTAGCTACGTGATGCGATCACAGCTCCTAATACCAAAGAAACAATCCTGCGTTCCATCGATCTAATGGTCATGCTCAAGCGCCAGATGCGTGCAGGCACTCAACTATTTCTCCACACAAGGGAAGGACTTGTCCGGCTACTTATACCAGAACTTGAATCTCCCCAAATAGGCGACTGGCAGTATTTGGTGGAACATACTCACCTTTGGCGGCGGCAACTTTATATCAAAGGACGAAAACTACTTGGAGCTTGCTGAAAAAGTCATAAAAAGCAATCTAAAGGATTGACTAGTTATTTAAGCAAGGCCAAAGATAAGTTTTTGTTGCCTATAGTTAGCAAAAATATAACCCTTGATTAAACCTAGCTAATCAGTTTATTCCCCTAAACAAATGGAACTACTAATAAATATCTTCTGAATTGGCATTAAGATATGAACGATGTAATTCGATTCCCGAAGAAGAAAATTGTTTACAGATAGCCTGCATCCGTCCCTCAATTGAGTTATCTTCTTGATACCAAGCTGTTAACAACCCATTTGCTACAATCTGACAGCGATTCATGCCAAAACTTTCTTGAACAGCAAATTTTTGGTCTGGTTCTTCTGCCAACCCCAATCCTAGTGCTAGTTGTTTGGTAAATAAAGGGATTTCTAACTTAAAATGCAATTGGTGTTCTTGATAAACAGTTTTTAATACTTGCCTAACAACTTCATAGTCTCTCTTGTCAAAGTAAAGCACCCCTGAATCGTAGCGTTGGTATTCTTTGGGGTTATACAAAACCTTAAAACTGAAAGGAATTGCCAACTCATTCAGTGCTTGTGTTAAACTCCCCATCACCACCACAGCACCTTCAGGGGTTACATTGATATAAATTCGTACAGTTACAGGCTGAGTTTTCACATCTTCAATACGATCGAAGCCTGCATTGCCAACGGCCATGTAAAATCCATTTTGTACTCGATTCTTTGGCATCCGAATAGCGGCAAAATCACCTACCACTACTGCTACTTCAGTAGGTTGAAGATGCTTATTCCGTTGAATATGTAGCCTCAAACCGCCTTTAGTTACGGCTAAACTACCATCACTTTCTTCTCTCAAAACAGACCAACCAGAGTCAAAGTAGCCTTCTCCAAAATTACTTTCATGTAATTGCTTATAAAACCCTACATCTACCCCTAAAACAGTATTATTCTCCAAATCTAAGCGCAAACCATTTCCCTCCCCATCTAGTGCCAACGTACTTTGCATAGAACCGTTGTAATAGATACCGTAAAGAAAAGTCCGCAATTGCAGACTCAGATATTTCTGTTGCATCTGGGTTGGCATCTTTTGAAAACGTTCAACTGCCTCAGATGGTAATTCCAAAGGTTTGTAATCTGGATGGTGAATGGAGAAATCAGATTTTATCTCAATTTTTTGAACAATATCTTGCAGAACATCCAGTAATTGCCCAGTTAAACCAGTCTCTAGGTGAGTTTGAGGAGAATTTAATAATTGCATAACTACTTTAGTAATAACAAAATAATTTAAACAGCAGAACTACTCAGGTGAGTTAATTCAACAGCAGCAACACCAAAAATTGTTGGCATCGATTGTACAGGACGGCTTAATAAGGTCTTAGCAACCTGAAGCATAGCAATTCCCATATTGCCAAAGGATTTTTGGTACTGGATCATCGCCTGAATCTGTTGAATCAAAGCAAAACCGATAAATTGTACCACCCGCTGCAAGAAATCAGGGCGATGTTCTAGAATATCTGGAAAAGTGTTTAAATAAGCTTGGGTTAACGTACCAATTGAAGGTTGAAGTAGTTCTAAAGGTGTTATTGCCAAACGTAGAGACTCTTCAATACTTAAAGAATTACTGATAACCAAGCTCCCTAGCCAGATTTGTACATAGCTGCCAATAAGTGTTGCCAAATCAAAAGCTGGATCTCCCCAAGACGAGCGTTCCCAATCAATTAGCCGGACAATATTGTTACTGGAATCCTGCCAATCTTTGTACAGAAGAATATTATTTAGTTTCAAATCATTGTGGGTGAAACAAGAGGGCGTTACAGCATTGCCCAACTCAGCGATCGCCTGCCCCAAGCTATCATAACGTTGATATAGAGCAAAAAACTTTAACCCATCCCCAGGAATTAGACCAAAAATTTCTGGTTCAATCCGTTCTAATCTCCGAACTAAATGTGATACTTGACCAGCCATTAAATTATCTGAATTTTTAGAAAAGAATTCTTGATATTCTTGGCGGTTGTAAGTATCACGATGGATAGTCCCTAAAATATTACCAATTGCGGTAGCGATTTCTGTAGGGAAGCTATTATCCTTGGTGTAGAAATCCATTAAATCTCGATAATCATCTAGATATCTGAAAACAATAATAGAATTCTCGGCATCAAAATGCAGTACTTCTGGTAAAAATGAACAGTAGTTGCCAAGGTTTGGAAATCTTTGTAAAAACTCTTGAATTCGCCACTCACTTAAAAATTCACCAGCCGCTTCACCTTCGTTATTGTGTCGTTCCTGCTTAACCAGAATTTTGCAACCATCTGCAAAAGATACTAATAAGTTAAAGTTTTTGGCTGCAACTAGCTCTACCTTATTAAGAGGTTGCTCTGACTGATTACATAAATCATTATCAGCTAAATAATCAAAAACATTATGAGAGTTTAATAGAAATGTCATAAGCTATGAAGGTAACAACATGTTTTTAACTTGAACCACCACTACAAAGTTCAGCAATTTCGCAAGT
Source organism: Nostoc flagelliforme FACHB-838 (assembly GCF_014698065.1). Taxonomy (GTDB): domain Bacteria; phylum Cyanobacteriota; class Cyanobacteriia; order Cyanobacteriales; family Nostocaceae; genus Nostoc; species Nostoc flagelliforme_B. Next base: position 7,921 of record NZ_JACJSI010000092.1, on the reverse strand, counting down.
ATTCTAGAAACCCCATAAATGTTGGTTCCTTTGCTCATACCAGCCCCCAGATTGAACCATAATTCCTCTGTTTCTTCAATGATTATTCAGAATGATCTCAAATATTGCCTCGTGTATAGGCTGAAGTAGGCAGTGAGGGGTAAACTTTGTTCGCAGCATCTGCTTCAATGCCCAAAGCAGACAAAACAGCCCAGCAGTGCATCCCTGCCAAAAAACCAAGCATTCCTCCCCGCAACAACCACTCATAGAGGCCGTAAATAATCAATATTCCCAGGCTGAACTCCTACCCTCTCTCACTTTGCTTTTAAGTCAGCAATTAGCTGAGAACAGATGGATCGCACGAAACCATTCCACAGGTTGTAAAATCAAGCTTTGCTACTTGACCACCGATGATACCTTTTGCTTCTTCCTCAGAAAATGCCAATAGAGGCTCTTTTGCATTTGAAACTTGGTTTCGTCGTGCAAATGCATTTTGCACGCCTCCTGAAATCAAGTCAGTAATTTCAATTTGACTGTTGAACTTTCTTTGATTGATATCCACAGACATAATCCTCTCCTTTCATAACTCTTAAGGACATTTGGTAACGCTGCTTAACTAGCACTTGGTGTCGCCACTGCACGCATTAGTTCAGACGGGTTGTAGTTATCAGTGATCGTTTGCGGACAACGCATACAAGCTGCTTTGCCTTCTTGCAGCCACCACCGACAATCTCGCCGGATGGAACAGGGTGGCAGTTCCTCTACTACCGCAGGCAACTGGTCTACGATTCGCTGTGCCAGACGACAATCTTTGCCATCAAAATGCTGACAACCTTTAGTCGCGCAGGGTGCAGCTGTACGAAAGATTTCAGTGGGTGTAACTGGGCTAGCCTTTGCCATCAGCTCATCTGTGACAGGTAATGCCTGCTTTAGATAAGCTACACGGGGTTCTGTTACCGTTCCACTAATTAAACCGAAAACAATACTATCCTTCCACTCTGGTTTAGCACTGGGACAAAGCGTAGTTTTATTAGCAGCAATGTCTTCCATCAATTGAGCCTCCAGCAAAGGGCATCTTTTGCATTTGAGGGCTGACAACTAAGCATTTGAAATTAACCCTAAAAGGCCACCAACATAAATAAGCAGATTAAAATCACCTGCAATGCTTTCTGTTTCCTCATCAGACAAAGCTGGCAAAGCATCTTGAGAATCTATAAAGTGGTTCCGTCGTGCCACCGCATTGTTCACGACATCACCAATCAAGTCATTAATTCCAACTTGACCTTTGTAATTACTTTGGTTTCTGTCCATTTTAATTTGTCATAGGGGTTATGATTTAAAACTAAGCAGCATAATTGCTTAATCTGCTGTTAACATTCTAAGCAATAGGAAAGTTATTCCCTCTGTTTTTGAATTTTTTAATTAGGTCATAACTAAAGGTTTTTTGTCCCCAAAATATGACAATTTTTCAAAGAAATTATTAACAAAGTTTAGTTATAATCCCTGCGTACCATGCTGCGTTTACTCAAGCATCTACACCATAGAACATCTAACTAAATTTCAATAAATAACTGAAACATTTATGTCTGGAAAATCTTCCAGAGTGTGGATGCCATGTTTTTCCAACAAGGGAATGGCTTATAGAACCCATTTGATATCTTTTTTAGCTGGCAGCTAGTCTTTTGAGCATCAATCTGATAAAACAAAGCTTGAGCTTGGCATTGGCACGAGCGAGTGCAATACTGTTCGGTTAAGGAAAGAAAGTAGGCTGAAACACGAACCTAAAAGAGCGATCGCCCCCATAGAATCAGGAGGCAATCGCTTTCTCATCAGTTCACATTCCGAAACTTAGCAGCACGCAAAGACTGAGTTTTCGCTGCAACCACAGGACTACTAGCCTGTCGTGCGGTTGATGCCCATTCCCTCATCCGAGAAACCGCCACCGCATCCTGAATTGCAAGCGGGGTAATGGTTTGACGACAGGCTTCGAGGTCAGCAAGTGTTACCTGCTGCGGTCTATCCTCATCGAATGCCAGCAGAGCAGCTTCCGAAGCAAGGGTTTCCAGTTCTGCACCGGAGAATTTCGCGGTCGAAGCTGCGATCGCCTCCAAATACTCCGATTCCAGGTGAATGCCAAAGCGTTGTAGATGAATCCCTAGAATCTGTACACGCTCTGGTTCTGTAGGCAGATCAACAAAGAAATTTTCATCGAAGCGGCCTTTCCGTTTTAGTTCACTTGGTAACGCAGATGGGTCATTGCAAGTTGCCACGACAAACACGCCACACTGGGATTCAGACATGAATGTAAGGATATTGCCCAGAATCCTCTGTGAGACTCCACTAGTGTCACCAGTCCCCGAAAGTGCTTTCTCGATTTCGTCAATCCACAGGACGCAGGGTGCGATCGCCTCGGCAGTTTTCAAAGCCCGTCTGACATTCCCCTCAGACTCCCCGACCAGACTGCCCAAGAGGGATGCAATGTCTAGCTGTAGGAGTGGTAAATTGAGAATATTAGCGATGTTTTTAGCTGAGTGACTTTTTCCCGTACCCGGTGGGCCAGCCAGCAACACACCTTTGGGTTGGGGTAAGCTAAGACTTCGCGCCTCTTGTGTGAATAGTCGCCGCCGCCGAGTCAGCCACTCGCGCAGTAGATCCAAACCGCCAAAAGGAATAGTAGCTGGCTTACCCAACTCGATACCCATTTGAGAGAGTAGCCGAGTTTTGTACTCGACGGCTTTGGGGATAAAATCAGCGTCAACGAGGGCACCATCATTAGTTAAGTTTTCTTTGACTGTTAACCGAAGGAAGTCGCTAATCTCCTCCAGGGTTAATCCCAGGGCAGCACGAGAAAGAGTTTCAAATTCAGCATTTTCTAGCGTAATAGTGAAAGTTAATTCTTGCTCTCTAGCAGACTTTTGTAGGTCATGCAAATAAGAAGTGATATGCTCAAGTATTTGGTCAATACTAGGTAAAGGAACTTCACAATAAGGAATCAATCTGACTAAGGATTCGTGTAGTTGTATGTTCTGACCCAACAAGACAATGCGTTTATCTGTGGGTTTTAACCTGTGGTAAAGGTTTTTAACTTTGGATAAAATCTCCCAACTCAATTGGGGTGAGTTTTTAGCAAGAAAGGAGTGAATATCTCCGAGGATAAATACACCATTTCCGCTAAAATTCGCAATGTAATCAAACACATATAATAATGGGTCAGCGTGTTGTGGTTTTTTATACTCTGCAACTGGTTTAAACACTAATCCCCCATCTGCTGCGATTAAACATTGCTCCAAGGTTGATACTCCCAGATTCCAGAAGAACACTGGACATGAAAGCTTATTGTTAGCTTCAGCAGTCAGCCACTGAATAATCGTCGCTTCATCAGGAGATAGGACATCAACCGCAGCGATAGGGATTTGTGAATCGAGTGTGGAGAGCAGATTTGAAAGTTTCATTATTTTTCAATTTGATAAGGAACTGGAGCTAGTTCATCGTGAGTATTAACAAGTCTCACGACTACTTCATAGGCTTCGGCATCGCCGTCAAAAACCTCTGCTGTACCGTTGTTCTCTTGGTAGGCAATTGCGGTAACTATGGCATTCAACAGCACACATAGTCCTTCAGTATTTGCTTTGATGATCACGGAAAAAGCGTGGTTTTTGCTGGGCGTAAACGTGGATGAAAGGATACTCTTTAGGTAGGTACATAAATTTCTTGGGGGAACCCAATCGTCGCGATTCCCCTTTTCCCTGATTTACTGCCGTAAGCGAATAGAGTGGGTTGAAGTTATCCGAAGTTGTTGGGTTTGGGCTTCGTCCTTGTAAATGCGATCGCTCTCGCTGACAACTCCAAGTGCTTCTTCAAAGGGTTGTGTAGCCGATAAACAAGTCACTCCCTCGAACCCCTTTGCCTCCACTCGAACTTCACCTGTAGCATTGTCAAAATGAATCAAAACTGAACGTTCCATGTTTATCTCCTTACATATTGTTGAACTTCTTGATGTCCGGCAAAAGTCAGCCGTAAAGTTTGCACACTTCCGTTAGTTGATTCAGCGATCGCGCATTCACCAAACTGCTCTTGTAACTCGACAGCTTTAGCTCTTACCATCCGTTGTCCATAAGCCAGCATCAACTTGTTACTAAAGAAGTCTTGCCCTAACTTCGGAACTGTTTCATAACTGTCGTGTATTACCTCGTACACACCGCTTGACTGATTCCACTTGAATCCGATGTCTGCACGGGCTTTTATGGTGTGGCCAGATACGATAATTTCAGCGCTTTGTCCTTGAGAGCCACCGTAGTATCCTTTTAGTGGCTGTGCTGTTTCGTGAACTTGCGGTGATAGGTTTAGATCCGTAAGTGCAAAAATAAGACATTCACGGTTAGCAAGCTTAGTTTTAACTGTTGAGAAATGTGACATGAGAATTTTGTTCCTATAGTAGTAGAAGTGCGGTATTCTTTTGAGGTGTATATGCATTTATTGTTTAAGATGCTAGTCTTGAGCGAATCCACACTCGCCCAAGACTGGTTTCTTTACCTAAACTTAAATGACATCACGGTAGCTTTCGATAAGCCCACCTCACCAGTCGCAAGTGATTGCAGATTGCGTTGTTCATCTAACAACTTGGTGCGGATAGAATCTATCTTTTGTTGCAATTGACTACGCCCCTCACTACCAATATTCTTTGACTCAATCGCCGGATCATTAACGATAGAATCTAAGTGCGCCATCATCGCCTCCAAGCTACTGCCAGCCTCCGGGTCAGCATTCGCTAGTAGTACCTGAACCTTCATCAGATGGCGTTGCATTTTCTTTTTAAATTGGATTGGTTTGCGTCCTGGCTTCCAGTCACTCAATTCTTCGAGCAACTGGGCGGCGAGTTGTTCACCACCAGCTAGGGCAGATTCCCGCAGCCTTTGCTCCAGATTTTGGTCATACTGTTGGATGAACTTGGTAATCTGGTCAAGACATTCGGCTTGCTGCTGGTTCAGTTGTTCGGACAATGCCGGGATAATCACCGGACGACCAATAACGACTTGCAAATAGTCTTCGAGATCGGTCAGAGTCGGGAATGCTCTTAACAAGTTGGCTTTGACTGACTCTTGCTTATCCTGTGCTAATTCCCAAGTATTAAGTGAGAGGAACTGGTCAATGCGCTCTTGATAATCAAGAAGTCCCGCTTCGTAATCAGCTTTTAATTGATTACGCAGTCCAGGGGCGATATTATCTCTGATATTGATTAACTGATTCCAAACGAGTGGAGCTAAATCAATTGGACAAATCCAATCATTTCCAATTCGCAATTCGCAATTCGCAATTCGCAATTAATACCTTAAGCATGAATGCGCTTGCTCTGAATATTGATACTACTTGTTTTTTCATAACTGAAATTAATTGCTCTGCGCCTAAATGAATCAATTATTAATTACTTCCATAATTGCGAATTGCGAACTGCGAATTGCGAATTGCTACGACATCCATTCTTGAACTGAAGCAATCTCTTGACGCAATTGGGCAGCAGCTTCATCCAACTTCTTGAATACCTTAATACCACGCAAACCAACTTCAGAATTTGTAACTTTAACGAGGTCTGATTCAATTTCAGAAACTTCAGCTTTTAGCACATCTGCCCATTTAGGAGCGGCAGACTTTGTACTTTTCTTTAGTTGAATACGGAAGCGAATGCGAGTTTTATTTAACTGTGAGAAATTGTGGCGCTCGACTACTGCATCAGTCAGGAAATTCGCAGCAATAGTGTTGTCGATTGCTTGTACCATTATTATTGACCTCAATCATTATTTTTCACTTTCGATTAAGCGAAGCTTTCTTTGTGGTGATTTCTCAAGAGAGCGAATGTCTGTAGTAGCTCTACAGATTACTTTTGTAGAGCCATTTTGTAGTCGGATATGTCTTTTAATGACTGGTGGTTTATGTATTGACATGGCTTAAAATAGCTGAAGTTGCTGTGAATTATCCTGTACCGTAGGCTTCTCATAGACCATACCTTCGACTTCATAACATCGAGTCATGAGTTTGTTTCGGTTTAGCCGAAAGCTGGCTTTTTTTCTTTGATTTGGCAGAGGTACAAATAGATACTGTGGATGTTGGATAGTACCTTCATCACCCAAGTATCGAGAAAGCGTACCGTCGATTTGGTAAACTTTTGAGGAGCTTAAAAGCGTTGAGTCGTAGACTTTAATCAAATTTAATTCCATCTGATTACTATTGAAGTAGAGTGTGTGATAATCTTTTGTGGAATCGATTTTTCTCTCCAGTCAGATTTAATCAGTTTGACTGGAGAGTTTTTCACAGATAATCTGATTTAATTTTTCCTTTGATTCATCTGACAGAGCATTAAAATCAAACTCTTTGGAGTCCCAAACTTCATCAATACTTGTAGACTCATCAACAATATTTGCAATCAAACAAGATTCATCGTCGTAGTTCCAGCCATTTGCTAAAAGCCACGGTAGAACCCCGTCAGATTGCAATACGGTTCAGTTAAGGCTGAAAATCGTGTAAATTAAGCATTGTCCCAAGAATGAAAATGAGCGTGTGGTGCATCTCAAAGATTTCTTATTGGTGTCTCCAGATATACAAAGTAGTGACGTACTGAAAGCAATCGAGACAGCGATTCCAGCTTTTGCCATCGAACAGGCGATCGCTAATACCAAAACCGAAGAGGAACGCAGGCGATCGTTACCAGCACAATTAGTGGTTAGTCTGGTAATAGCAATGAGTCTTTGGTCTAAAGACTCGATGCGTGATGTACTGAAAAACTTGATTGATGGACTAAGTGAATCATGGGTTAAGGTTGGTAAATATTGGCGAGTACCTTGTAAGTCAGCCATTACACAAGCCCGACAGCGATTAGGTGCAAGGGTAATGAGCCAATTATTTCATCAGTTAATACGACCAATGGCGACACAGGAGACATTAGGAGCGTTTCTTAATGGGCTAAGAATTGTAGTCATTGATGGTACTTGTTTCGATGTCCCAGACAGCGATGAAAATGCAAGAGTTTTTGGTCGCCCCAGTAGTCGTCCAGGTACACAAGCAGCATTTCCCAAAGTTAGATTAGTCATATTAGTAGAAGCAGGAACGCATTTAATCTTTGATGCTTTAATGTGTCCATATCGCATCGGAGAACGAGTGCGGGCATTGAAATTATTACGCTCTGTACAATCAGGAATGTTATTGATGTGGGATAGGGGATTGCATTCATATGCAATGGTAAAGACAACAGTGTCTAAGGGATGTGACTATTTAGGAAGAATTCCTGCTAATGTGAAATTTCTTGCAGAACAACCTTTAGAAGACGGCTCTTACCTGTCATATATTTATCCATCGGGCAAGCTTAGAAAAAAAGGTTGTCAACCAATACTGCTACGAGTGATTGAATACACAATTGAACATCCAGAAAACCCTACTGAACAACTTACATATCGCTTGATTACAAGCCTATTAGATATTGAAAAATTTCCTGCCGAGTTGTTAGCCAGAGAGTATCATCAGCGTTGGGAAGTAGAAAATACAATTGATGAATTGAAGTAAACGTTCACAGGAGTTATCCTGCTACTGTAAAAAATAAGTACACGTAAATGGTAGATTAAGAGGCATGAATGAAAACTGCCTCGCCTACGGAATCGAAATTTCCGACTTAGATTGGGAAAAGACTCCAGCCATTGTCAAAGAACTGGTGGAGAAAATGGGGCAGCACATCAAGCAATCGGAAAAAGAGTTAACTGACTTAAAAGCCCAGCAGCAAGAGCTTTTAGAAAAAATTAATCGCACCTCAAAAAATTCATCATCTCCGCCCTCATTAGATCCACCCAATGCCGAAAAGCATCCAGGAAAGAAGAAGAGTGGTAAAAAGCGAGGGGGACAGCCAGGACATCAAAGATGGGAAAAATTTCTCTACTCCGAATCAGAGTGTGCGGAGATA
>NZ_JACJSI010000091.1 GCF_014698065.1 Nostoc flagelliforme FACHB-838 | reverse complement strand
GGCGAGCCGCTATGAATGATCAGTATATGCTTTCTGTGTTAGCCGCATCTCTCCCAAATTCAATCCTCTCCTAGAATCCCACTGTCAATAGGGTTTGAGACGCGCTAACCCTGCGATGCTAACCGAATCTTTTCTAGCAGTATAGTGGGTGTAGAGTCAAGATTAACTGATATTCCTGTGTATGCCAAAACTTGATTTATACTGCTGATTAAGATTGTTATCCAATCGGTATAAACAGATATAAAAATCGGTATAGGAATGCGTTCACCAATAACTTTTCCCTTGAGCGCTGGAACTAAGCCAGCTTTGAGAATTGAACTTTTACCTACACCTGATGGACCATAAATTACTGTTAGTTTGTAGTCAGTACGGGCAATTCTTTCAATTAAGCGATTGACATCTTGTTGCCGTCCCGAAGCAGATATTTCTTGAGCAATCTCTTCAGTAATAAACGGTATTTTGTGAGGTTCCAGTACTGGGTTAATTCTGGGGCGTTGTGGCTGCAATTGACTTGCCCCGATGAAGGCACGAAAGCCATACTGATGTTCTCTTTTAATCTTTTCTTGCTTCAGCTTAAAGGCTTCAGTATAGTCATGACGCTCAAAAAAGTAAAGCGATCGCAGTTCCTCTAAAATCTCTAAATACAGTAATGGCTGATGTTGTAATTCACAAACTACTCTCGCCCATTCCAAGTTATTAATAGCTTCTTCACACTCACCCAAATGACGCTGTGTACGTGCTAGCAACAGAAGATACCAACTTTCTTGCCGTCGTCTTTGCAAAGCATCTCGCAGAGAAACTTGTGTTACTTCTTCGGAGATAGAAAGTGCTGTATTCGCTAATTCATGAGCCAGTATCCAATTCGACTCATAAGCCGCTACATTTGCCAAAAAACCATAATTTTGAGCGATTTGTGTGGGAGTTCCATAAATTTTATGTACATATAATGACTTTTGAGCTAATTCTTTTAATTCATCCCAGAGTTGTAAGCGTTGCAGCATTTCACAAGTAGGGAGAATGAATTTAGCAACTAAGTCTTCTCTTTGTGCCTCCTCCAATAGTTCCAAGCATTGCTTAAACCACGACAAAGCATGTTCGCAATAGCTAATATTATTCTGGTATAAGTCTGCCATTCGGTGATAGCAAAGCCCCAAGTGGAATAGTACTATTGCTTGCTTAAGTAACGACGAGGGAACAGTAGAATGAGGAGATGAGACGGGGAAAGAAGAATGATTCTCCCAATCTGTTACTCTCCTTGCTTCCTGCTGCCATAAAGCTAGGCTTCTTTGATAATTAGCTAAAGCAGCATTAATTTGATCGTTGGCGTATTTATCTCGCCCCAACACAAATTCTAAACTAGCTTCTAATCCTGGTGTTAATTGAACGCTATACAGTCGCACCAAATCATTACGGGCTGATTCTATCTCGTGGTGGTGTTGAGATTTAGGATCTAAATCTAAAAAGGCATTAGATAAAAATGTTTCAGCACCTGCTTCTAAAACTTTGGCAAATAGAGATTCTGCCTCTTGATGGATCAAAGCAATTAAATCTGCTTTGTCCATTTCAAATTTAATCGTGGTTGCAGCCCAGCTTTTAAAATCAGGTGCTAACCTTGATAGCAATGATGCCACTTCATCTTGTAGCCACAATACCACTGGAAATGGAAAAGTCGCGGCATAGATATCTCGTGCTTGATTAATGCCTGTAAGTAAGTTTTCTAGGTCGTTAGTTGACTCAATACCAAAAACCATTACAGCCGATGGCAAAGAATCTGTAAGGACGGCAGGATTATCTAAAGATAGTTCTGATACTATTGTGTTGTGTAAAGAAGTAGTTGATGGATTTAGAACGATTTCTCTGATATAGATATCTTTGGTGATAGAGCGAATATTCTCTAACATTTGCTCACGTAATCGCCCATAATTACATCGAACTAAAATCAGGGCAAATTGACCTTCAGAAAGTGCGATCGCTCTAATCAGTCTTTGCAAGGTATGCTGATTTTCTTTTGTGTAGACTTGTAGCTGCTTGTCAGTAGTCATTGGTTATTGGGAATGGGGAATAGGGAATGGGGAATTGGGCATTAGTTATTAGTCCAATAGGAAAGGGCGAAGGACTAACGACTAATGACTCACCCAGCACTGTTACTTGTTTTGTTGCCAACCTAAAACTTTTTCTGTTTCTGCTAAGGCTGGACTGATGCCAAACCATCGCCCCACAGGATCACGATATTCAAACAGATACATACTTCTTAGTAAGCTTTGGTAGTCAGACTCACCTTTAACTCTCTGCTGCTGCACTACTTCAAACAATAATTCCCACTGGGATTCATCAATAGCTAATAGCAGATCGTCGCGGTAGTCTTTAATCACGGCTTCTAAACAGTCCCTAGAAAAAGGCGGATCTTGTCGTTGCAGGCAGCTATAAAGTAAACCTAATAAATTACGAATGTGACCACCACTAACGCGACATATACGATCCAAAGTTTGGGAGTGATCGAATAATTCTGTAATTAAGAAAAGCCTTTCATTCAAAGGAACTTCTGGAAAAGCTGTTGCTAAGACTAACTGGCGCACTAGTGACATCCCTGGTTCGTAGTCAGTACCATCTCTTTGGCGCACTAATACCATCGGTAATACTTTTGGTGCAATTCCTCCCCCCAGGCGGTTTTTCAGTGTCTCGTACTCATTGGAGAAAATTAACGTTAGGGGAATTGTGTAAACTAGGTGGCATTTGAGTCGGCGTAGTTGTTCGCCTCGGTCGATGAAAAGATATTCGGGTTGCGATCGCCCCGATGCTAAGGGACGCATATCGACTCGATCCAAATTATCTACAATCACTACCAGTCCTTTTTGACCTCGTAGCTTTAGCTGTTCAACAGCCTTTTCTAAAATTTCTTCGTTAATCGCTTGCAAAATACTATTGGTACGTGGTTCCAGATATTGCCTTAGTTGATTCCGCATCTGGGTGCTATCTTTGGTTTTAGCGGTAATTTTGGCAATACCCAACGACAACTCTGCTTGTCCAGAAAGCTCTATGGGGCTTTGCAAAAAATCGCCTACTTCTTTAAATAAATTGGTAAAGTAACCAGGTTTGAGTTTGATGCTAATACCTTCTAAACTGGCACTGACTTGACGGGCTACACTCAGCAAAATATCGCTGATATCAATATCCGCCATATCTAAGTCTTGACTCGACTCAAAGTAAACTACATGAAATCCCGCCAATTCTAGTTCTGTCTTAAGGCGTTGCAATTCCGTTGACTTCCCGCAGCCAATGTGACCTGTAAATAATTGGCAGGTTGGCTCATCAGGAGAAATCCGAATGATAGTCCGCTGCAATTCTTCGACAATCTTGCAACCACGAACATCAGCAAAATCTATGTAATACTGGCGATCTAGCACGTTACTTATATTAAGCGTGTAGCTTGGATTACATGCTTTATAAAAACGTGACAAATTTAATGTCGTTTTCATGTATCTAGAGGTGTATGTTGATGTGTGTGTAGATGTGTGTAGATGCAGTTAACTTGTATTTTTTATACCAAAAATCTCTAGCCTAGATGTAGGCGCACAATTACTTCGCAAGTTGGTAGTATCTTGCAAAAGACAGCACTTGTTACAGATCGCTGTCACTAGTATGGTAGAGATTTAGTTGACCCTAGTAACCTTAAGCATATCTGTCCTTTTTACACCTGCTATTGAGTTTTTGATAATCTGTAGCTTTTGTTTGACCTAGCACAACCCTTTATAGCTGAGTTAATTAGTAAAAAAGCTACTACATCTTATAGTTCCCAGTTTGGATTGCTAATGATAAAGACTGGTATTAATTATAGCAATCTATACAGAGACTTAATTGTATTTGCTTATCATTTCATCTTTTCTTTGTCAAGGTAGCAAAATTATAAATATCTAAATTAACCTTTTGTAATCTTTAGAGACAAGATGTTTGACGATCCCTTGTCGAAAAGACAACAGTAAGTTAAGAATGGACACCGGAAACTTTAATCGGAATGATGACTAGCGCCAGAATCCTTGTGTACTTACTGTAAAGTGTTACTAAAAATAAAAAAAGTCTTGAGGAGAGAGACTAATAGATGCCAACAGTGTTTACTGAAATGAATAATGATACAAGCGCGTCAAGGAATTTAGATTGTAATCACAAAGGGGTTTGAATGGCTGGCATAATATCAGTTTCCCGCACAAATCTAGCCCAACGTCGTCAGAAATTACGTCGTCAGCGGCAGATGAGAATTATTCAGGCTATTTGGCGAACTTTTGCTATTACTGGTTTCGCGAGTGGATTGTTGTGGGTTGCAGTCCAACCAGTGTGGATGCTAAAGACTCCCAAACAAATAATGATGAAATCAGGTAATAAATCACTGTCGGAGCAAACAACTCAGTCACTGTTGGTGCTGTCTTACCCCCAGTCTTTGTGGCGGATTGAACCGTCGGCGATCGCTAAGTCTTTGAAGAAACAACCAACGATCGCTCAAGCGATCGTCAGACGCCGCCTGTTTCCTCCTGGATTAATTATCGAAATTCAAGAACGCGTACCGGTAGCGGTGACTCAAACACTTGGCAACAAAAAAGTTACAATCGGCTTATTAGATGCAAGTGGGGCCTGGATGCCTTTAGAAAAATACACATCACTCAATCCCACTAAGAAATTACCCAATCTCAGAGTAATTGGCTCACCAACACAATACTGCCTCTACTGGACTCAACTTCATCAGGCTGTCAGCCAAAGTCCCGTAAAAGTGATGGAAATTGATTGCCAAAACCCAACGAATTTAATTTTGAAAACAGAAATAGGAAATGTGCATCTTGGCGTTCCAGGCTCTCAGTTAGCTGAACAAATTAAGGTACTCGACCAAATGCGCCATTTAGCAACAAAGTTCAATTCCGGTCAAATAGAGTATATTGATCTGAAAAACCCCGAATTTCCATTAGTACAAATGAACCAAAAAGATCACAAACCAACTCCCAAAATCCCTAAAAATATCTAATGTGTTTAATTTATTGATAGCTCCTAGTAAATTAAGAAGCTTTATGCTGATAAATACATTTATAATTTTCAGTTTTCTAGTAAACTGCACGAACATCGGCATTAAACTTTTAATTAAAATGAGAGGATCAATCATAAAATCTCCATTGCAAGTAAAAGACCCTCAATTGTTACCCTAACATTTAATATTAGGGTGCAAAATGTTGGACAATCTGAATGATGGTCTATGGCGTGCAAAACGCCTTCTGCCCATATATTCTTTCAGTAAACCCAATGCCCAAAAGAGAAGAATGCTTGAGTTTGTCATTAAGATCAAACTTGTCAGCAGAGGGCACTAATGAGAACGGTTTACGCCGCCATCGAAGTGCAGAGCTAAAAATACTCTTGGCTTTGGTCTGTTGAGGAGGCTTCCAAAGACAGTATGCTGAAGTTGAGTCTGTAATATAAAATACCGTCCGAAATTGCGTAAGTATTGCTTCTGGGCAATAAGTTTAGAGTACTCTGTTTTGTAATTCTATTGGGTGACAAAACCTCTTAGGAAATCTTGATTTTTTGATCGTACTAGTGAGGGTTTTCGTAGGATAGAGTATTGCTCTAATAAAGTGTCTATTAAGGCTCCCCAAGTAACAAATTAATCAAGTATAGTCTAACAAGTAAATTCTTGCTTACTTTAGCCTTAAGCATAAGTAGGTAAAAGGTAAATTTTGTGTCTAAAGTTGCAATCAACCACAATGGTGAAACCTATTAACAATATTATTATTGAGGCAGAGAAGATGCGCTGTAGTGTGTCTTTAGTAGTTATGCCCTTAGTTGAGAATAATGAAGAGATTAATGTCTGGTTGAAGTTATACAGGTCAGTTTTAGATAAATATAGGTATACTTCTGTAGAATTGGCTGTGCGATCGGTTGCTTTAAAAGCTTATCCCATAGCAAATTTTCGGACTGCCAATTCTGTTAGGCTTGGCAGTAGTGAAAACAATAAAGAACAATGCCATAGTATTGTGGCACTGTCAAACTAAAGTTGACTCTGAGGTGAATAACACCTGAAAAAGTCGTTTATCTACCCTTTCACAAATCCAATGACACTTGATAATAACCAAGGACTTAACTATAAAAATTCCCAATCTACGGGACAGCCAGGGTTCTCTCTGGCAGTTAACTCGACCAATCCCTTTAATAATTCTGGGTTGAACTTCGGACAAAATCACGATAATAAGAAGATTTCTCCTGAAAATAGCCGAATTGGTGAGATTGTTCCTGGCCGGGTCGCCAACATCAAAGTGATTGGTGTCGGTGGTGGTGGTGGCAATGCTGTCAACCGCATGATCGAATCTGATGTCTCTGGGGTAGAGTTTTGGTCAATTAACACTGATGCTCAAGCTCTTACCTTAGCTGGCGCTCCTAGTCGATTGCAAATTGGACAAAAGCTAACACGGGGTTTAGGAGCAGGTGGTAATCCTGCCATTGGCCAAAAGGCAGCTGAGGAATCACGGGACGAAATTGCTACGGCTTTAGAGGGAGCAGACTTAGTATTTATCACTGCTGGTATGGGGGGTGGTACTGGGACGGGTGCAGCTCCAATTGTGGCAGAAGTGGCAAAAGAAATGGGCGCTCTTACTGTTGGTGTGGTTACACGTCCGTTTGTCTTTGAGGGTCGTCGCCGCACCAGCCAAGCGGAAGAAGGTATTCAAGGACTAAAAAGTAGAGTAGATACACTGATCATTATCCCCAACAACAAATTGCTGGAAGTGATCCCCGAACAAACACCTGTGCAAGAAGCTTTTCGCTATGCAGATGATGTGCTGCGTCAAGGGGTGCAAGGTATTTCTGATATCATCACGATCCCTGGTTTGGTAAACGTTGACTTTGCTGATGTCCGAGCTGTGATGGCAGATGCGGGATCGGCGTTAATGGGAATTGGCGTTAGCTCTGGAAAATCTAGAGCTAGAGAAGCTGCGATCGCAGCTATTTCTTCACCATTACTAGAATGTTCTATTGAAGGTGCTAGAGGGGTTGTCTTTAATATTACTGGTGGCACTGACCTCACTTTGCATGAAGTGAATGCTGCCGCAGAAGCAATCTATGAAGTAGTTGATCCCAACGCTAATATTATTTTCGGGGCCGTAATTGATGACAGACTCCAAGGTGAGGTAAGAATTACTGTAATTGCCACCGGGTTTACAGGTGAAGTGCAAGCTGTGCAACAACAAAGTGTAGCTAACGTTCGGGTAACACCTAATACTCCAAAACGGCCAACAACACAGCAACCCGCCGTTAATCCCCCAACCCCAGCTCCAAGTCCAAATCCAGCTCCAGCTCCAACTCCAGAACCAAAAGAAAAACCTGGATTAGATATACCTGATTTTCTCAGAAACCGACGAACACCAAGAAATTAAAAGATTTTGGATTCGAGGTTTTAGATTTACTTAGCAGTCTCAGGTCAGGCTGAAAGCTGTATAAAATCTGCTAGTTCAACTAGGGTTTTACTAAGGGTGGGGGTAAGCAAGATCTTGCCATCCCCAATTTTGCCAATTGGTAAAAAATTCGTCAATACTACTTTATGGAATGAATTTGGGCAGGAAGTCTACTGGATTGTATGTCCAGCTATGATTTTGTCACAAAAAATAGGAAGACCTGCCCAACTACGGATGCGTAGAGTAGTCTGTCGTAGACATCGCTACATCTACTCCTCGCAATCCATTAAACTTATATTTGCTAAAAGTAAATATATTGACTCAAAGCAAATTGCGTAACGAACTCGCTCACGCAAGTGTCCGAAGGAAGCCTGTTTTCTGGGAAATAAAACACTAAAAATCAAAAATATAAATAGACATCTGAGGAAAAAGGGCGCATAGACGCGTTAGCGTAGCTTAGTCTAATTTCGCTTCTCTACAAGAGTTTCAGTTAACGCAGAATTAATTTCACCAGATGTCTAACGTAGACTATTTTTTGATTTTTAGGGTTTGTTCAATCCATTCAATAACCTGATGACCAAGCTGAGTACCGTCTAGTCGGTCAATCTCACGAATTCCGGTAGGGCTAGTGACGTTAACTTCAGTTAAATAGCCACCGATAACATCTATACCCACAAAAATTAAGCCATCTTGGCGTAAGCGTTCGGCTACTAAAGTACAGATTTCATATTCTCTTAGAGTAATTTCGGTTTGGGCAACTGTGCCACCAGTTGCCATATTATTGCGAAAATCAGTTCCACTAGAGAGTCGATTGAGCGCACCAATTGGTTCGCCATTAAGCAAGATAATTCGCTTATCTCCTTCTTTTGCCTCCGGTAAATAGGTTTGTACCATTACTGGCACTCGACCTTGGAGGGTACTGAGTTCAACAATGGAGTTAAAATTGCGATCGCCTGGTTGCAAAAACAAAATACCTTCGCCAGCTTTATTACCCAGTGGTTTGAGAACTGCTGCCCCCTTTGCTTCGACAAATTGCCGGATAAACTGCTTATCAGCACTGACAATCGTTTCTGGAATCGCTTTGGTAAACTGGAGAGCGTACATTTTTTCATTTGCCCCTCGGATGCCACTAGGACTATTAATTACCAGGGTTTTATTTTGGTCAATGTAATCCAGAATATAGGTGGCATAGAGGTACGAATCATTGACAGGTGGATCTGTCCGCATAAATACGGCATCCATTGTCTCTAAAGGAGTTAAGGAGGAATCGCTCAACTTATACCAAGGATTCGCCGCTACCCACCGTCTGTCTACCAACTGCACTGGTACAAGTTCGACTCGCTGTAGCACAGCCCAAGCTTTGCCCTCCACCACACTCAGCAGGTTTGCCTGAGTCACCCAAACTTCGTGTCCCAGGATTTGCGCTGCTTCGATTAGGGCAATGCTGGTATCATGACACGGGTCAAGCAGATGGATGGGATCAATGATAAAAGCCAGTTTCACCCTTTATACCTCAATCACCAAGAAATTAAATGGTTATTCAATTATTATCTCTTGATGCTCTCACCAATTGACGTATATATGTACTGCTGAGTAGAAACTGGAGGGTAAAGTCTTGTGGACAGATACTTTTACGAGAAAAAAATTTGTAAACAGAGTTGTAGTCGCTTGTTGCTAGCGATCGCAATATCTTCTAAGTTTACACGGAAGTTAGTAGCTCATCCAGCTTGCCTTGACTATCTAAAGCGTGGATGTCATCACAACCACCAATATGGTCATCATTAATGAAAATTTGCGGTAAAGAGCGCCGTCCATTTGCTCTTTGAGCCATTTTATTTCTGGCTGCTTCATCTCCGTCAATGCTGTATTCTGTAAATTCAACACCTTTACTTTTCAGCAAACTTTTGGCGCGGATACAAAACGGGCAAGTTCTCCAAGTGTAAATTTCTACTTTTGCAGCCATAAAGTCCTCAAATTGATTTCATGCTTCTAATTTTAGAACTTTGCCAGTGGTTGTAGCTGCTTATCCCGTTTTGATTTGCTCTTCAAAAGTGGCTGACTAAATTTATATAAACCAGTGTGATGCTTTAATACCTGATTAATAAGTAAATTTAATAAGATTAAGGGAGACACACCCGATCCACGAGGGGATACATCTGGTGTCTCCCATTGGAACTTCTAGGCAACTGTAATTGAAGCTGATGCTAAAGGCTTTTTCTTCGCTACTCTCAGCGCACCCAAAGCAAATAGACCAAGGGCAGCTACTGTAGTAGGCTCAGGTACTTTTTGAGGTGGTGGTGGTGGGGGTGTGTAATAAGGTGCTTGTCCTTTGAGTTTGCTACTGTCTTCACGTTTGGTTGCAGAACCGACACTCATTAAGCGCACTCCAAAGCTTTGCTGAGAAAACTGAGCTAAAGTTAAAGCTATTGAATTGTGCGATAGGGTAAAGGTCGTCGATTGAATGTCGCCTTTTCCTTGACCTATACCTTCTTGACCAATTTCTACCCCAGCATCAAAGAAGTTGTACTCCTTACCATTGCCGTTAAGATTGTTGTTACTGTCGCCTACAGAGTTAACTGTTCCAGCAGGGCCAAATTTGCTAGCTGTTACATCTTTACCTACTACTTGGAGACCTTTAAGGAGTGAGTCGTCAACAATGTTGAAGAAAACACCACGGATATCAGCAATTGTGTTGCTGCTAGTGGATAAATAATCTACCTTAAACTGAACTTTGCCAGACCCTGCGATTGCGTCATCCAAGGTAAACTTCACCTGAGTATCCGCACCAGTGAAGTCATTGATAGTGAAACTCATCGAAGCGGCGTTAGCAGGGGCAAAAATAGAAGATGATATCACAACAGCAGTAGCAGCTAAGAAGGAAGGTATTGCTGCCGTGAAAAATGGATGTTTCATGTTAATCAATGTTTGCAAAACAAAATAGTAAAATTCAGTTGCTAATCATGGGAATTTTGCTGTTTGCTATCCATGTAAAATCAGATGCATCCAGTGACAGCCTTTTACTACTCTAAAGATTCAACTAGAAGTTGTCTATAATACCAGCCTTAGTTCAAAAAGACTTTATTTTTGGCTTTATATAGTAAAAAAACCCAGTATTAATACTGGGGTTAGTTAAAATTAAAACTTATTTAAATAACAGTATTTACCGAGAGTCAACTGCGTATTCAATTAGCTTGGCAAGACGCTGGCGCAACGTTTCTAATCCCAAGCGTTGACTCGCAGAAATAAACACCGCTAGAGGGAATTCTTCTCTAGCTAGAGCAAGTGTCTCACTATTGGCTTGATCAATCTTGTTAAAAACAACTAGCGCTGGGCCAGGAGTTATTGGCATTTGTGCCAAGATTTCTCTGACTGAGCGAATATGACGTAACCAAGCAGGGTGAGATAAATCCACTAAATGTAGTAGGGCATCGGCTTCTGTGACTTCCTCCAAGGTGGCGCGGAAGGCATCCATTAAGGATGCAGGCAGTTCGTGTATAAACCCTACTGTATCTGTAATCAGAATTTCCTGATGTTCATTTGTTTCGCCATAAGGAATCGCCAAGCGGCGCGTGGTGGGATCGAGAGTGGCAAATAACTGGTCGGCTGTATAAACTTCTGCATTCGTGAGAGCATTCAGCAAAGTGGACTTGCCAGCGTTAGTATATCCAACCAAAGCTACTGAGGGAACTTCTCGATGCTGTCGTCGCTGCCGTAACCGGGAACGATGAGCCTGCAACTGGTTCACTTCTTTTTGCAGTCGGGATATGCGCTGCCCAATTGCACGGCGTTCAGTTTCCAGTTTGGTTTCACCAGGGCCACGAGTCCCAATACCACCACCCAATCGGGACATGGTGCGACCTCTACCAGCGAGTCGCGGTTGCATATATTCTAACTGTGCTAGTTCTACTTGCAACTTACCGGCACGGGACTGAGCGCGTTGAGCAAAGATATCCAAAATTACTTCAGTACGATCAACTACCCGGATACCAATTTGCATTTCTAAGTTGCGGACTTGGGAGGGTGAGAGGTCGCGGTTGAAGACAACGAGGTTGACTCCTAGAGTTTGGGCAGTTAGGGCAATTTCTTGCACTTTCCCTTCGCCAACTACCGTTTGGGGATGAACGCGCGATCGCTTTTGTTGTATTGTCTGTAATACATCTCCCCCAGCAGTATCAACTAAACGTGCTAATTCCATTAGAGTGTCCTGGAATTGTAGGGGAGTTATTTCACTAGTCATCAGCCCCACAATTAGCACGCGATCGTTGTCAGAATCTACTTCCTGGGCGATAAATTCGCGTTGGAATTCTGCCTCAAGATTTTCTACCAAGTCTACTAAATCCTGGTCTGCCAGATCATCCAAGCTCAGAGGTGGCGATATATTCCAACTTGGGGATTGGATTTGTTGATTGTGAGCAAAACCGAGTTGGCTTTCCTCTACCTTGACAGCAGCAGGACTAGGAATCAGGGTGCGAGAGTCTTGGGGTGCGAGATGAGCTAGATAAGCTTCTTTCACATACCCAGTCGCGCCGCCTCCTCGCCGCGTGAATCCCGTTCCGGTAATATTTAGTACAACTAGAGCATCTAAGCGTTGCAGTGCCATCGCTGTGAGCGCCGCTTCATTGGGCGGTTCTGGCTTGAGATGGGTGGCAATACAACGAATACCACTGAGTCGTTCTGCACCGTAACGGGGCAATTCCATTGGTGGTATTTGTGTTTGACGCGGTGTGCCTACCCCGATGCGAATCACTTGTCCGCGACGGTTGACGTAGGCGCACACAGGCTGATTGATTTCTGTGCTAATTGCTGCCAGACGCTGGGAAAACTCGGACGTGGTGATGCGATCGCCCGGTATACGCTGGTGATACAGCCTCTGTAATTGCTTCAGTTGGCTGGATTTCAGACCTTGGAGATTTCCATAAATAGTTTCTATAGGCGTTTATGACCAGTTAAATGGCCCCCCGAATCCTTATATGTCTATTTTACAACAGGGTTTAAGCTCCTATCTATCTCCTTTGAGGGATGCATTGTGAATTTGTTCACAGTGGGTATTTATTTGACGCTATTTTGGTGGTAGTAACTCACAAATCGAGCAATGGTAACGACACGCGCTGCCTCAGAACAAAATTTAAGGATCTATTTCACCAGTTTGTTGAAGCGCAAAATTGATAATAGTTTCACTTAGCCTAATTCCACGGGCAATCATTCTGTCAATTGCTTGTTTAATATTAATCGGGTATCCTTCTCGGTGTGCGCGCAACAAAATACCGATAGTACCTGTAACAGAAAGACCGCTTAACCTAGCAACTCGTCTACCAGCAGATTCATCAATGCAAACAGTCTGGATATTTTCGTTGAGCGCAAGTTGGATAACAGAAGCTTCTCCTAAATCTAAAGAATTAAGTAAGAATGGAGAAATATTATTTAAGGGTGCTTGTGATTTTTGTAGCCAATCGGCATCCTCAAATTCATTTACTGCAAATCCGCTTGCACCTCCAGCAAGTATTTCTTGACAAACTTCAAAGGGAACTAAAACCTGAGCATACAAAGATTGAAGTATTCTTAAATCACCTATTGCCGCTATTATAGAAATAAGTGGTACTGTGTTGATAACAATTATATTAGTTTCAAGCATTCGCTAAATCAGATATAAGTTCCTCTTCTGTTAAATCAATCATTGCTACACCATAACGGTGTAAATTAAGTAAAAAATTTACCCTATCTATACCTGCTAACTGTGCAGCTAAACCAGAAGAAATCCGTTTCATTTCAAATAGTTTAACTGCCATCGCCATTTTTGCTTCTTGTTCAAACTGTTCTCGCGTTTGCTGCAAGGCATCTGGTAAAGTTTCTGGATAATCAATTTTAAGTTGTGACATGATTTTTATAAAGATGATCGTTTTTAATTTCAGTGAATATTTTCAGGGAAAGTGTGAAGGCGATCACTACCTTAACCTCTACATTAATTTAGTCTTTCTAGAGGTTATTGAATTAAAGCTTTAAACCGCTCATTTCCCCGGATACTATCAAAGTCTGAGTCAGTTCTTGCCCATTTACAACATTCTTCACAATTCCGATTAATTGCTTTTTGTAGGTTTTCTAGTGCCTGCTCAATATTACCTTGGAGAGCATAATAGCAACTTTTATTGTACCAAGCTTCGTGGTCATCTGATTTAAATTTTAGTGCTTGGTCGCAGGATGCGATCGCTTCTTCAAAGCGTCCTAATTTGCGTAGTGCCTTGCCCCGATTGTACCAAGTATCGTGGTAATCAGGTTTAAATTTCAGTGCTTGGTCGTAGGATGTGATCGCTTCTTCAAAGCGTCCTAGATTGCCTAGCGCTATGCCTCGATTGTACCAAGTATCGTGGTAATCAGGTTTAAATTTCAATGCTTGGTCGTAGGATGCGATCGCTTCTTCATTACGTCCTAAATTACCTAGCACATTGCCCCGATTGTTCAAAACTTCATGGTAATCAGGTTTAAATTTCAGTGCTTGGTTGTAGGATGCGATCGCTTCTTCAAAGCGTCCTAAATCATCTAGTGCAATGCCACGATTGTACCAAGCTTGGTGGTAATCTGGTTTCAATTTTAGTGCTTGCTCGTAGGATGCGATCGCTGCTTCATATTCCTTAGTAGCAGATAATAAATTTCCGAGTTCAAATAATAAATTGACCTTACGATTATCTGTCTGATGTTTTTCTTTCAACAAGTCTTGAAATTCTATAACTCTCTCAATTTTTTGTTGATGGGTGAGTTTCAAATATTTAGCATAGTCTCCTTCCAACAGCAGACGATTTGATTCTTGTTCTACCACATCTGGCGTTGTGGGTAATTCAAACACCCCAGAACGCCAATCAAAAAAATCTGGAGCGCGATGAATAAAGTAATTTATCGAAAATGAACGCAAAAGAAAAACAAAGCTAATAGGAAAATCATCTCTAAAGCGTTCTCGCTGTTGGTTTAAGTGATTTAAGATATGCGGAACACTGGTTAAATTGCTAAATTGTCCTTCTGTAATTTCCCCAAAACTTCTTTTTTCATACTTGTATAAAGAATATTCCAGACCCTTAATTAATAAAATATCAATTTGCTTGTCTTTAATAAACTCTGCTACGGGCTGATATAAATTATCAATCGCCTCAACAAAGCGCAAAACTGCAATCTTCTTCTGGGGAATCTCCTGGGGAAGTTTGACAATAAACTTCTCTGCTTCCCCAGGTGTACATTGGACAAAAAACAAACCAAATCCTGATTTTCGCTTCAGTGCGCGAAGCAAGTCTTGATAAGCTTCTTTTGGTTCTGGGGGTAAATCATCATCCCAATCACTTAAATTTGGGTTCATGAAAGTTTCGCTACGGCTTCTTTAAATTCTGGAATTCCTTGAATCAATGGATGAATATCATACCAACGCTGCATTTCTCCATCATCATCCAAATAGCGGTATTCTAAAAGACAGCGATTATACATCAAACTCCGATACAAGTCATCATTAATAATGCGCTTAGAACAAGATACTTCCGCTAACAGACACCATTGATGATTTTCCACAGCGCGGCGATAAGTATCTCTGGCTTGAGTAATTGCTCGTCGCACCGCGTTTTCTGAAACTGGTAATTCTTCAGTGCGTCCAATGGCATCTTGAGTTAACAATAGCAAATTCCTCACATGACCTCCACTCATTAAACAAAGTCTGTCTAAGGTTTGGGGACTTTCGAAAATTTCTGTTTCTAGTGATAGCTCTGGTGCAATTTGCCGGACTCGCTTGTTAATTACTTCTTTAACTTTCTTGAGTCCTGGCTGGTAAACTTCCCCCTTGAGAGTGTTTACCATAATCATCGGCAAAATTTGGGGATCGCCGTAGATATCTCTGAGGTCTGTTGCCCTTGTAGAATAGGCCATTGAAATGGGGACAGTGTAAATCAAATGGCAATCTAAAGCTTGGAGTTGTTCGCTGCGGTCTAAAAAGACTTCCTCATAGTTGGTGCGATCTCCGTCTTTGACTAACACCATCCGGTCTAAATTATCGACAATTACCGCCAGTTGAGTTTTACCCGTAGGTAAGTTCTTTTTTGCATCCGCTAGAAATTCATTTAACACCTCAATTAAAGTGACAGTGTAAGGATCAATTTTTTGGCGAATCTTCTGGCGTAATTCAGGAACAGCCCTTAAATTTGCGGTCAACTTGGCGAATTGAGCAACTTGGGCTTCTACTTCCAGACTCTCAAACTCTAGGGGAGTCAGCGCCAAATCTTTTAAATCTACCCAACGACTTTTTAACCAGTTGAGTATGGGGCGAGGACTGGCAATTTCTTTTAAATCTTTGAGCAAACGGCGGGTACAGGCGAGGAGAATATCTGTATATTGGGCATCTTCAGAATCGATATCTTCTTCATCAGCCGCAAAATAGACCACATAAAATTTCCGATTTTCTAAATACTTTTTTAACCTGAGTAATTCTGTAGACTTCCCTGCACCCCGATGACCAGAATACAATTGGCAAGTATTTGTATTTGATCGTTGCATCCGATTTCCCAACTCTTGCAAAATATCGGCATCTCCCCGCACATCCTGACAATCTACATATTTTGGATCACCTGCGGGTAAGGGTTCAAACGGATTAAAGGCGTTGTAGAGGTTTGCGAGTAAGTCATCATTATTAGGCATAGGTAAAAAATATAGCAATGATGCTCATAATAATCGAGATTATAGAGAATTAAGGTGGATTCATCCAGTTCAAAGACTCATTAACCGAGATAAAAGGTGGATTCATCCAGTTCAAAGACTCGTTAACGGAGATAAAAGGTGGATTCATCCAGTTCAAAGACTCGTTAACGGAGATAAAAGGTGGATTAATCCAGTTCAAAGACTCGTTAACGGAGATAAAAGGTGGATTCATCCAGTTCAAAGACTCGTTAACGGAGATAAAAGGTGGATTCATCCAGTTCAAATACTCGTTAACGGAGATAAAAGGTGGATTCATCCAGTTCAAAGACTCGTTAACGGAGTTCAAAGGTGAATTAATCCAGTTCAAAGACTCGTTAACGGAGTTCAAAAGTGGATGAACGCACCTCAAACACTCGTGAGCAAAAAAACTACTACGAGATGGGAAAATCTCTACTTCCCTCTTCTTACACAAGAGAAACTGGTGTTAAAGTTTTTCGCCAACGCTTCACTGCTGTTTGTAATTCTCCCGACAACCAGCCATCAAATTGCGGATAAACTGGCAAACGGGGTACCAATTCCCACCCCGCAGGTTGTAAAATTTCTCTTAATGCCTGTTCCTGAACATGAGGATAATCAGGATTTACTTCATCTTTTGGCCCAATTCCACCTAAGTCTCGCGCACCAGCTTCGATACAAGCGAGTAACCAGCAGTCATCTTTAACTAAATTCGGCGGAATTTGAATAGTAATATCTGACGGTAAAATCTGACGAGCTTTAGCAATTACTTCTGGTAATTGATGAGGGTTAAAAGGTGGTGCATCAAAAGTTTGCTGATGTCCAGGACTATGAGGTTGCAGGATAACTTCTTGAATATGATGGTAACGTTGGTGCAAATCAGATATAGCTTCTAAGGTTTCCCACCCATCATTTACAGTTTCCCCAATTCCCAACAGCAACCCAGTTGTAAAGGGAATCTGTAACTCTCCCGCCCGTTGCAATTGTTGTAAACGAACTTCTGGTAATTTACTCGGTGCGTGCCGATGTACACTATTTAACAATGTTGGCGTTAACTGTTCCAACATCAGCCCCATCGAAATATTTACACGCTTAAGCTTTTGCATTTCCTCAAAACTCAGGAGGCCTGCATTGGTATGCGGTAAAAATCCCATTGAGAACGCTAATTCGGACAAATCATAAATGCGCTTAAACCACGCTTGACGCCTTGGCGAATGGGGATGCACTTCACCACTGAGGATGAGGATTTCACAGATTCTTTCGCTTTGAAGTGGCTTTAAAATACTTTCTGCATCTGAAATACTCATCCAGGGACTTTTACCCGGTTCGCTACGAAAGTTGCAGTAACTACAGCGATTAAAGCACTCGTAAGTAGGAACGATTGTATAAGCAGGGCTGTAGGTGACAATACGAGAATTATTAATTGGCATAAGCAGGATAATCTAAAAGAATGACTTGCTCAAACTATATAGATTATCGGGTAATTCTTGTTGCTATGATATTTAAATAAACAACAACTATTTTGCTTTGTAAATTTCTGGTAACTGCCACCAACAAACATTGGGATATTCGTGATGTTCTTCGTGGTAGCCAAAATGATAGCATGTGATAAATGACCACCAAATAGGACGACTAATTGTTTGGGCACGATGAGGTTGAACATAACCCCCTATTGGTTCACTATGGGGTAAAAAAGTACCAAAATAGAATAATTGTAACGAACTTAAAAGCGAGGGTAGCACCCAAAAGTAAGTTAAATTATCACTTGGTATATGGAGTATGTATTTAGAAAAGTTATAAATACTAGTCAAGGCAATGATTTGTCCCCAACTCCAGTAACCTTTCATAAAATGAAAATACCAAGCAAATAAATTTTGGTGTTTTCCATTATGAAAATCTGGGTCTATTTTACTTGCTGGATTATGGTGGTGTAACCAATGTTTTTTCAATAGTTTTTGATATGGTAAAAGACCATAAAGAGATAGGGTCAATGTTCCAATAAAATGATTGATCTTGGGATTCTTA
Organism: Nostoc flagelliforme FACHB-838; assembly: GCF_014698065.1. Classification (GTDB taxonomy): domain Bacteria; phylum Cyanobacteriota; class Cyanobacteriia; order Cyanobacteriales; family Nostocaceae; genus Nostoc; species Nostoc flagelliforme_B. The sequence goes on along the minus strand of NZ_JACJSI010000091.1, from coordinate 6,397 downwards.
GGAAATACTACCCCATGCATGGCATCATGAGATGTAATAAATAATCCCGTATATAAAAATGTTTGCCAAAGTATAACAGGTAATAACATCCAAAATTTTAGCTTGGAGATATCAAGAGAAAGTAATAAACTCAGGCTAATTACCCATGTAGTAACAATGACAATAGCAATGAAAAGCCCCTTAAACTCCGATTTTCCTTTCACTACTGGAGTCAGCTTTGTTTGATGACTGGATGGTTCTTCTAACTGGATCACGCTTTTACTTTGCCTAGTATTCAGGTAAAAATTTCAAAAATATAGTCATGACAAAAACAACTAACCGATAAACTCTGTTAGTAGTCAATTTTTTACACTCGACAACGCCAATGCTCTAATTATATGTAGAAATATTAAGATACTTTAACTAGTATTGCACAAGCAACTGTATTTTAAAAACTGTTTTTGGTTGGAAGGCTGGATTGTATGAGTAATGGCACTGGACAGTTTAGTGTTTAATATAACCAGTGCCTTGATACTTTGAAAGTCCCAAGCCTGCAAAAAAGACCGCCAATACGCAAGGAGTTTAGGAAATGAGGTGAAGTACGTCCCGCACTACGCTATAACCATTGAGATCCCAAAGTAGGTAAGCTAGAAAACCAATCATAGCCAAGCGACCGTTCCAAAGCTCAGACTGAGGAGTTATTCCAAGATCACCAGCATTGCGGTCTTTGCCATTGTATGCAGTTTCAGTTTTATCACTAGGATAAAGTGCCATTGTTAAATTTCCTTAAGAAGCTAATTACTTTGTTCATATTACTTAACTTACCTGTTTGGTGCTATCTGTCTATAGTTTCAAAGTAGAAGCAACTCTAAAGAATGAGATTTTAAGGAAGTTTAGGAAATACTTATCTAACAAAAGTTCGATGATAGATTTTATTAGACTATAGAGCAGAGGTATTTTTACCAAACAACTGCTCAAGAAGACTTGTACTTTCAGTCAAAAAGTATTTTGGATATGATAAAAAATCTAACGAAAGTTAGAAGGTTTCTAAAGTGTTATTACCCAAAGTAATAAACAGTAAAGAGGTTTTTCAAACTTCAAGTATGGCTACTACGGTACTGATTGCAGGTGCTTTTAAAGGCATTGGCAAAGCAACGGCTCTTTTATTTGCGAGACAAGGGTTGAAGAGTCAGGATAATTAATTTTTTCTACCAGCACATTGTGCTATTGTGATTCACATTCTCGTTTCGTTACATAGTGGCGATAACGAAACATAGCTTCTAGTTGCACTTGCACTAACCAACCACTGACAAACTCAACTGTACCTCCACCAGGCATAGAGAAAGAGATAGCATCAGTCAACCTAGTTTTGCCAGCTTCCGGTTCAAATTCATGTCGATGTATCCAAGACTCAAAGGGGCCAGATATCTGTTCGTCGGTAAACAGGCGATATTTTTCACATTCAGTATGACGCGCTAACCAAGTTAAGGGTAATGGGCCGAGAAACAGGCGAAATTCTGTGATAGCGCCCACGTTCAACCCCCCCTCACGACGAACCACTTGGACTGGCTGCCAAGGTGGATTCAGCAGTTGCAAAATATCTGCCCTTTCGTGAAATTTCCAAACTACTTCTGGTGGGGCATTAATTACTGAGGAATGTTTAAAGTGCAGCATGGAAAGAAAAACCTAAAATTCAACTTTCGGATTCTGTATCAATCTCGATATCTAGGGTATCTTCATCAACCCGCACATATAAAATATTTGGGTTACAGCAAACTTGACAATCTTCAACATAAGATTGTTGTCCTCCAGCACTTAAGTCAATAAAAGTTAAGTTCGGTTCGCCACAATAGGCGCAGTAATACTCGGCTGTGTTTTGCATCAAGTTTTCAGCTATGAATTCAATGGCTGTAGTTCCTTGGGGGATGGGTTGATATAACTCTTTGCATCAGCCAAATGCTTTAGTAGTGTAGACTGTGGCAGAGGCCCTTGCAAGTGGCTCCAAGGTAATACTTGTTCTGTTGACCATTCGGCGTGGACGTAGAAATCTAAATCGGGGATTTGTCCTTTGAGTTGTTTGAAAGCACGTTTATAGCTACCCAAGGAGTCGCCAAAGTCACGAGTAAGTTGCAGGAGTTGGGACACTCTGCGATCGCCTCTCGATAACAAAGCCTGTATAATTGACCAATTATAGCTTTCTGGGCGAAACTCTATCCCCTGTGGTTTTAACTGTTTTTGCAAAAACTGCAACCGCTTTTCTGCGTGGCGATTCACTCCAAACCATTGAAATGGTGTGTGTGCTTTGGGTACAAAGGTGCTGCATCCGTATGTTAACCGCAATCCCGGCGCAGCTTTTTTGATATTACGCATCATCGCCACGGTTTGCTCTAAATCCTCTGTTTCTTCACCAGGGATTCCTGCCATTCCGTAAAGTTTCAAGCTTTTTAATCCGCCAGCTTTAGCGTTTATTGCAGCTTGGATAATTTCGTCGTTATGCAGCTTTTTATTGATGATTTGGCGGATTTTCTCGGAACCACTTTCTACTGCAATAGTAAGCGATCGCGTGTCTCGTTTGGCCAAAGTTTCTGCTAGCTGGACTGTTACGGTATTGGTTCGCACTGAAGCAATACTGAGACGAACATCATCGTACTTTGGTTGACTAATATAATCTAGCAAAGTCTCAAATTCTGGATGCTGAGTTACAGAAGCCCCCAATAATCCTAGTCGATTTGTGACTTTTAAACCTTTTTCAATGGCTGGAATTAATGAACTTTCAAGACTGGCTGTTCTAAAAGGCAGTGTAAGATAACTCGCCAAACAAAAGCGGCACATTTCTGGACAACTTCTCACCACTTCCACCATGTAAATATTTTCCCATGCGGCTTTTTCGGTGACTACAGTTGATGCCGATAGAGTATTTCCTCGATAAGTCTGCTTTTGCACGACTGCGGGAATTTCGGGAGAAATTGGTTTAATTGACTTTACTGCACCATCTATTGCCTGATATTCGACTTCATACAAACTGGGTACATAAATTCCTGGAGTTTGTGCAAGTCTTTTGAGTTGAGTTTGTCTTGAGGCATTTCTGACTTCTTTGTAAGCCTCAATAAAATTCCCTAACAGGGTTTCGCCATCCCCCAGTAAAATTACATCAAAAAAATCTGCAAAAGGTTCGGGGTTAGCAGTGAGAACGGGGCCACCACCAAAAATTATCGGCTGAGAATCATCACGAGAGGTTGCCAAAATGGGAATTTCTAAAGATTCCAGCAAATTTAGAATATTTACATAATCCAGTTCCCACGAAATAGAAAATCCTACAATTTCCGGTGTTCTGGGGAGTTGTTCGTGAGTATCTGTAAACAGGCGACTCACCTGCACATCATCACGCATTGCCAAGGTTGCCCAAACTACCTGATAGCCGAGGCTAGTGATACCTACGCTGTACTCATTGGGAAAAGCAAAAATTATCGGGATAGCGTTGGTGTCTGGGGTGGCGGGAGTGAACAAAAGGCGTTCAGAGTCAAATACAGATGATGTCACAGGTGTTTTTTAGAGGCAAGTTTGTCTATCTATATTTAATTTTAAGCCATAGAATAATTAAGTTAAAAAGCAATGTTACGGCGTTAGCAAGAATAATTGGCAAGGATTGTAAATAAATTCCATAAATTAACCACAAAAAAATACCAGTTATGAATGTAACCAGCGTCACAATAGAAACATCTTTTGCTGATTTTGTTTGCCACGTTTTAAACATCTGCGGCAAAAAAGAGATTGTGGTTATTGTGGCGGCAGCTAATCCTAAAATTGTTATAAAATCCATGTTTAATTATTTATATTAAGTTGCAATGCCATAATATATAGCAATTCTCGCTGAATTTTGGAAATTACTGGTTTAAATGAACGAACCACTAAAATGCCCAGATAATCAAATCTAACCACTAAAGAAGTATTTAAATTGGGTGAATAGTAGCTGATAGAATGTCTATCTTATATGTAATTTTCCACTGTTACGAAAATTTTGTTTGTTACTTTATTGAAAAAATATTCTCAAAGTAACTTGGAGGTAATTGGTGGGAAAAAGTTACAAATATAGATATGTTAAATAAAGTAGAAAGAGTTAAAAATAAAGAAATAAAAAATAAGTGGGTTTCCCCAAGAAGAAGTAGTTCACCTCTTTATTGCATTGATTGGGGTAATTTGGCTACATTGATTAGAAAGAAGGAAGAATTATTCCTACCTTACATTGGAGACATTAATTTTGTTGACAATAGATTTGCTCAACTAGAGGATTTGCGAAATATTGTTGCTTATCATGAAATTTTACCATCTGAAAATGATTTCCAAAGAGTGTTTATTTCTTACAGAGATTGGTGCCGTCAAATAGAACAGCATAAAAATTGGTAATAGGATGAATGCCTGAAAAATCAAATTTCCAAATGTATTTTAAGCTAAAAAGCTTGGATCAAGAATCTGCTCAATTATAAATGGGCATTCAGTAGGAAAATTTTCAACAGATTTTTGAGTTTCTTTAGCTGCATCACGACAAGCGCGTCGATAATATTTTTGTATCCATAATGGGTCTTGAAGAAAACGCTGCAAACTGGGAGTATCTTCCAAACAATCTTGAATTTGATCTCGGCAGTTTGACAGTGTATTATCCCAGCTTTTGGTTCTTCGCTCAGGTTGATACTGGCATTTGAGCAAGTGCATTAACAGCAACTGCAAGTAGCTACCGAGTTCTTTCTGTTCACTGCGACCCAAAGCCTCTAGTTCCTCTACCAAGTGTTCAACATCCAACTCAGCCCAATATCCTTTCTTCAAGTACTCGGCTTGTTGTTGTGTCCACAAAAGAAAGTCTTGGTCGTAGCTCGTTGCCTTACTCATCAACGATCGCCCTTCTCTGCTTAATGCAACGCTGTACTAAACATCTTACACCGTTGAGCGATTGTTGTGCGATCGCTACAGCTAGTAATAACAATATTCCCGACTTATTTAAAAAGTCAGGAATATGAGACTATCTTTTAAAAGCGATCGCTCTATTAATTACAAGACCTTACACTGTCCATGATGCCGTAACAAATGGTCACATAACACTAGTGCCACCATCGCCTCAACCATCGGAACTGCACGCGGTAACACACAAGGATCGTGTCGTCCTTTCGCAGCCAATAGTGTTTCTTCACCTTCACGAGTTACTGTTTTTTGCTCTTTTCTAATTGTTGCCGTCGGCTTAAATGCAACTCGTAAAATGATATTTTCGCCGTTGGAAATTCCCCCCTGAATACCACCAGAACGGTTAGTTACAGTGCGAATTTCACCATTTTCATCAATATAATACTCGTCGTTATGCTCAATTCCCGTTAACAGCGTCCCCCCAAAACCGGAACCAATTTCAAAGCCTTTGCTAGCAGGGAGAGACATCACACCCTTGGCAATATCAGCTTCCAATTTATCAAATACTGGTTCGCCCAAAGCTTTCGGGACATTACGTGCCACACATTCTACGACACCGCCGATAGAATCACCTTGCCTCCCAACTTGCTCAATTAATTCAATCATGCGATCGCTACATTCAGCATCGGGACAGCGGACTATATTACTTTCCACTTGTTCTAAGGTGACGGTATTTGGATCAACTACACCTTCCAAGTCCTTGATGCGTTTGACGTAAGCGATAACTTCAACATTGGCAACTTGACGGAGAATTTTTTTAGCGATCGCACCTGCTGCTACTCTGCCAATTGTCTCACGCGCTGACGATCTACCCCCGCCTTGCCAATTGCGAATGCCATATTTTGCATCATAAGTTGCATCCGCATGAGAAGGGCGATACTTCTCGGCCATCTCGTCGTAATCTTGCGAACGAGCATCTTTGTTGCGTACCAAAATCGCTATAGGCGTTCCCAAGGTTTTGCCTTCAAATACCCCTGATAAAATCTCGCAGGTATCTGCTTCTTTGCGAGGGGTAGTAATTTTACTTTGTCCCGGACGCCTTCTATCTAATTCTACTTGAATTTCTTCCGCCGAAATTTCTAGTTGTGGAGGACAACCATCAATCACAACCCCCACACCGCCGCCGTGAGATTCGCCAAAAGTAGTGATGCGAAATAGATGACCAAAAGTGTTGCCCATGATCTTAAAGAAAAAGGATTAGGCTTATGTATTTTACCTAGAGTTTGTGCAAAAGTTTTTTGTACTTGTTCTGGCACTTGGACTGTATGACGTTAACCGATCTTTTACCTGTACAAATGAGAAAGCGCCCTCCGTTGCGAGAGGGCGCTTTCTCATTTAGCTAAGACTTGAGAATTAACCGTTGATAGCAGGAGCGGTTAGAGCTACAGGAGCAAAGTCACCAGCAGCCAAATCTAGAGGGAAGTTGTGAGCGTTGCGCTCGTGCATTACTTCCATACCCAGGTTA
>NZ_JACJSI010000090.1 GCF_014698065.1 Nostoc flagelliforme FACHB-838 | reverse complement strand
CCGGAAGAACAATGGCAAATTCACTGCATACGTTTTGCTCCTAATTGCCCATCACAAAATCCAATTGAGGATATTTGGTTACAAGCTAAAACCTGGGTGCGGCGTTTCTGTGCTTTGATTCCTTCGTTCTCTCATCTGAAGTGGATGTTTGAGTGGTTTATCCGACACACTACCTTTGATTTTGCCACTCTTCAAATGTACGGAGCTTTTTCAGAAATCAAATATTAGTCCTATATTTAAGCCCAAAAACTACTGATATTCGCTATTGATAGATGAGACCTGAATCCTTACATTTTAGTTTTGACATTTATATTTTATTTATAGGTGCAAGATGTGGTTTAAGGACTCAAATTGTTTGATTACTAGAACTCTTGCATAAATATTCTGTGGTATAATTTTTGGTTATCTTGATTTCAGCTTTGGCAATTAAAATAGGAAGAAATTATCAATTTTATCAATGAAGTATTATCAAGCGATCGCTAACTAAAATTTTTGGTAGCGAGCACAGTTTCAGTTATTGATTAATTACTGAATTCACTTGTTAACTTAATTTTTTAATCCGATTTATAGAGCTAATTCGTGATTATAAATTCCGGCGATCAAATTCGACCTTAAGCCAAAACGTCGGTGACGGTTTCGATATCTATCAGACAAAATTTTAAATATCTTTAGACGACGATTTACGTGTTCAACAGTAATTCTTAATCGATTGAGTTCTCGATTATATTTTTTCTGTTCTTTCGTCAACTTCTTCCCTTTTGGTTTTTTAATCGGTGTTTCACTCAATTGATGAATTTTATTAATTCCTTGATAGCCCTTATCCGCGATGACCTTGAGTAATTCTCCAAATTTTATCCCGCTATTCTTAAATAGCCTAAAATCATGGATTCTCCCCAAACCATGCGCTAAACAGATGACTTGACTAGTTTTTTGATGGATAACTACCTGCGTTTTTAGAGTATGTTCTCCTTGCTTACCGCTAAAAAACCTTTTTTGCCCGGTATGAGGTCTTTCAATTGGGCTTTCCATCACATCCATCACTACCAAATCTTCTTGGGATGACATTTTCCATAATTCTTTCTTCCCAGGCAGGCTAAACTTTCTTGAACTAATTAGAATTTTTTCAATTCTATAAACTGTTCGGCAGACTGCTGATTCTGAAAGTCCCCAGTCTAATCCAATATGATAATAAGTACGGTATTCTCTCCAATATTGAATCACCATTAAAACTTGGTCTTCAATAGTTAATTTAGGACGGCGACCAGGCTTCTTCTTCTTTTGAGCATCAGCTTTAACATCATCTTCCATTAATTCAAAGGTTTTACGGCTCACTCCAGTCATTCGCTTAAATTTTTTTGCAGTAAGCTGTTTGGCGTTCTCTATTTTCACTGCTCCTCAAATTCCTAATTGCAAATTGCCAAATCTTTAATCATACCACAAAACATTTTTGCAAGAGTTCTACTACAAAAACACTTATGCACATGGACAGTTACAGCACTTTCGAGGTAAATGAGGCACACTTAGTATTGGTGCATCAAGACTTAAAATGAAAGCATACTCAATCGATTTACAAGAAAAAATAGTAAATACTTACGAAAAGGGTGGTACTTCAATCAGAAAGGTTGCTGTGCAATTTGGTGTAGCAAAAAGCTATGTGCAGAAGCTAATCCAGCTTCATAGAGTGCAAGGACATCTAGAACCCAAAAAGCAAGGTGGAGCCATGAAGGGTAGGCTAGATGATTTTGGGAGGGAATTAGCCGAAATGGTTCAAATTTACCCAGACGCAACTTTATGGGAGTATTGCGAATATTTTGGGGAAAATACAACGTTTGGGTGTGTGCAAGTGTGATGTGTTGTGCATTGCAGAAACAAAAATTAACGCGAAAAAAAAGACTTTGCGTAGCAGCCAAGGGAAAACAGAAAGAGTCCAAAAACTGAGAATAGAGTATTGGGAGAAAGTCAAGCAAGTAGACCCAGAAGACCTTGTATTTATAGATGAAATGGGTGTTTTACTTGGCTTAACTAGGACTCATACTCGTTCGCAGAGCGTCTCGTAGAGAAGCGATCGCGGCACTAGGGCGTATGATTTTAAACCATATTACCGCGGAGAAAAAATAAGTGTAATTGGAGGAATCAGCTTAAAAAAGTTTTAGCTGTGATGACTTTAAATGGCTCAATGGACGGAGATGCTTATAAAGTTTTTGTAGAACATTTTTTACTTCCGCAATTATGGGTTGGTGCAGTCGTTTTCATGGATAATCTACCTGCACATCAAGTCGAAGAGATTAAGTTGCTGCTACTGTACCTCATAAACCTCAAATATGCTGTAATATTTCCAAATTAGAACCAAAAAAATACAAACCTGCTACAAAAATTCTACCATTGTGTATGTTTTTTATGCATTGTAATATTAAATTGTGATTCAAAAAGTCACGCTACCTTGAACTTTAGGTTTTTCAAAGTCAAATTTAAGTAGGCACAATAGTTTTATTGTTTAGCTTTTTGTCACTAGGCAAAACAAGATATACATTACTCAGATTTGCTCCATATTAAACTTTGTAAATTTGCGAAGTACTGTTGGGATTCAGTCTTTTTATATATTAATTAATCTCGACTTATTCATTTTCTAGCAACGCGATGCCTGTGTCAAACCGCTAAAAAGCGTCTAAACTACCCCTGAAACTTATGCGGGGCGATAGTTTTACTTTTTAGATTTCACCGTGAATCAATGACAAAGAACCAAGTTCTTAATTTTGGATAAAGTCGAACTGATAATAATATACACAAAATTTTTGGCTGAAGTCTAAATTAACTATAGGAAATTTACAGAGTAAATTGCCACATAGCCAAATAAAAGGATACACTGTATGCCACCATCGTTACCAAATTTCAAGATTGATTTCAGGAAAATTACCAAACTACCCGTCATTGCTACTGACGAAGATGGAAAATTGCAACTTACTATCACCAATAAGGGATCGGCAAACTATCAAGGCCCTTTAACGTTTAAAATTTATGCATCTGTGGACTCAGTTCTCAATAAAGATGCTAATGGACAGTTAATTAATGATGAGGTATTAGCTACCATCAACCTCGATCAAGTGAATTTGAGGGCAGGTCAGAGCAAAAACTTTAATGTAGAAATTAATGCTCCTACTGTAGTAGCGCCAGGAGCTTATTATCTACTTGCGGAAGTTAATCCAAATAATGCAATCGCTGAAGAAAACAAAACCAATAACATCAGCGCAGGAGAACTTGTTTCTGAGGTTAATACTAATGTTGTAATTGACTGGAATGCAGTTCTCTTAAATGCCATCCAAAATAGTGCTGCATTTTCCTCAGATATAGTGCCAGGAGGCTTTGGAACACCACCCCCATTAGCGGCACGTAATTCTGCAATTGTTCACATAGCAATCTATGATGCGGTTAACGCCATTGACCGGAGCTATCAACCTTACTATGTGAATATAAACCCATCTAATAGCCTAATTTCCGGATTATCAGGTAGAAATGGTCTGGTAGCTGAGGAAGCTGCTGCTGTTCAAGCCGCGTACAAAACACTCAGTGCTTTATTCCCACAGCAACAAGCCATATTTGACCAGCAACGAACTAAATCTTTAGCAGAAATCCCTAACGGATTTGCTGAACAAAAGGGCATTGCTTTAGGAAACTATGTTGCTGGGCAAATACTTGAATTGCGGAGTAATGATGGTACTGCTAATGCTAGTGTGCCTCCTTACTCAGTACCGCCGGACCCCGGAGTATGGCAACCAACTGATGGAACACCAGCATTATTGCCAAATTGGGGTGATGTGACTCCCTTTGCTATACCTAGCAGCACAACATTCCGCCCTGGTGGTTATCCCACTCTCACCAGTGCTGCCTATGCAGAAGCATTCAACGAAGTCAAGGCTTTGGGTTCTAGGAACAGCACTGTCCGTACTCAAGAACAGACAGACATCGCGTTTTTCTGGAATTTAGACCGCAACGACACCTTTAGAGCACCTGGTCAGTGGAATCTCATCGCCGAAACTGTGGCACAGCAAAAAGGTACTTCCCTCGAAGACACCGCTCGTCTATTTGCGCTACTGAACATTGCTTCAGCTGATGCGGGTATCACTGCGTGGGAAACCAAGTACACATTCAACGAATGGCGACCGCAGACCGCCATCCGCCAAGCTGATACAGACGGAAATCCCGATACAATTGCAGATCCTAACTGGGAGCCACTGTTTGCTTTTTCCCCACCATTCCCTAACTATGTATCGGGGCATGCTACATTTGGTGGCGTTTCATCTGGAATCTTGGCTCGCTTTTTCGGCGATGACACCACCTTTACCGCGACTTCACAAGATTTACCAGGAGTAACCCGCACCTATAACAGCTTCTTGGCAGCAGGGTTGGAGGATGGACTTAGCCGGATTTACGGTGGTGTCCATACCAGACCTGCATTTATGGACGGGAATGCAACAGGTATAAATGTGGCAAACTACGTATTCGATAACGTTTTGGTCGCTGCATAATACAAGAATGCTACTTTTTGTGTAATTACACTGGAAGTTAAAGAGATAGTGTTGATGAATTTACTACAAGATTGAAGGTAAAAACATTACAGCAGTATCTTTGATAGTGTTCATTTTTACTGCAAATTAGACACGAAGAACTAAAGTTACCCTATCAATACGGTTTGGTTAAGATTTTAATCTTTGCAGATCCCCTCAACCCCCTTTTAATACCAGTTCACTAAAATAATGAAACAGATGTAAATCCTGAAAGCCTTGCTGTATCTAAGTTTTCTAATTGCGAATTGCGAATTGGTATAAGGGAGTTGTCGCAGGCGAGTTGATCTTAAGCAAACCGTATTGGTTCCCGTGTCATTTCTTTAACTAACTTTTCTTGTAAAATTTCACGTTTACTTGGATATTCAGCCTTTAGAGATCGTTAATTATGACTGAAATTTTAAAAATCGATAACCGCATCATCACATCTGAAGAAATTATCCCTTTGTTAACTCGTTACCATATACTGCCTCGATTCATACTTGAAATTATCATCGATCAAGCTATTGACTCGATTACTTGTAAAGATGAGGAAGTAAAATCCTACTATAAAAAGTATTGTGAGGCAAATAAACTAACTTCGCAAACAGAACGCCAAGCTTGGCTAGAGTGCTATCAAATGACTATAGAAGAATTAGAAAACTTAGCTACAAGAGGATTAAAAATTAATAAATTTAAGCAAGAAACCTGGAACGATAAATTAGAATCTTACTTTTTCAATCGGAAATCACAGTTGGATAAGGTGAGTTATTCTGTAATTTGGAATAGAGATTTTGGGCTGGCTCAGGAACTCTATTTCCGTATTCAAGGGAAAGAAAATTCTTTTGCTGAAATAGCCCGTGCATACTCCCAAGGGTTGGAAGCCAAAAACGGTGGGTTTGTGAGTGCAGTTGAAGTCAGCAGCGTCCATCCAAGTTTGATGAAAATACTAAGTGTGAGTCAACCCGGTCAACTTTTGATGCCAATTCAACTTGGAGAATGGGTGGTGATTTTGCAACTAGAAAAGTTGTTTGTAGCACAGTTAGATGCTCCCATGCGCCAGCAACTGCTTGATGAAATTTTTGCAGACTGGTTACAGGAGCGTCTCAAAAGTCTGAGCAATATAGCAGAATTTAGAATCAGTAACTCAAAATTGAGCATGAATTCTCAATAATTATTCAGTGCAAGTAACGACTTTATCAATATAATTTTGATGGGTTTGTTTTGAACTAATCCTAAGCTGGGAAAATCTTTCAAATACACCAGAGGTTAGCGATCGCCTCAGAAACATCTGACTTTTCACGGTAAGTCCTGAAACTGCGGAACAAGGTGACTTTTTCCACAGGTCAATTCTCAATATGCTTAAGTTAATGAAAACAGTTAGCGTGAAAATTAAGGTTTAAAAAAAGCTCAAAATGGTGTTTTTCAGATGCCGTAAAAATTTAGCAGATAAATAACTGAAATTTATGGACGAGTGGTCGAATATTTACTAAGGAACTTGCTCATTAGCTAACTTGGTATTTAAAAGTTTTTAAACCAAGTTTTGCACTTTATTCTATCTACATTCTTAAGGAATTTAATCAGAATTAAAAGCCAAATATTACCACTTATCAAAAAGGACTTTACCATGGACACAATTAAAAATTACATAAAAAAGAAACAAGGAGACTTTGAGCAGCACCCATTCTTTGACAAAATTACTAAGAGTGATTCTCTCGATGCTCTTAGCTCTGTTGCTGAACGCATATCTTTCTGGGTTATGATTTTCCAGGATGTGTTGCGACTAAATGAGGCGCGGTTTGTAGATCCGAATCTCTCTCAGGTTGCTAAGCAGCATAGGCTCGAAGATGGCGGTCACAACGTTTGGTTTTTGGAGGACTTGAACAAACTGAATACTCAGGAACCGAAGCTTACTTCCCTGTTCCAAGACGACCATATCTTGATCCGCGATGCCGCCTATGCGCTCGTCTCAGAAGTTTTGGAAGTACGTAACGACTACGAGCGAATTGCCTTGCTGTTAAGTATTGAGGGGACTGCTCATTCATTGTTCGAGAATACTGCGGTCTTTTGTGAACGTATTGGTTACTCTAAAATCCTAAAGTATTTCTCCTACAATCACTTCAATGCCGAGGATAATCATGAATCTCTAATGGATGATGGTCTTGAAGCCACCCTCAATAATATCCACCTTAGCCAAGACGAACACAAAGGCATTTTTGAGGTGATCGACCACACGTATGAAGCTTTCACATCAATGTACGATGGTTTATATGCTGCACTTGTTAAGTAGGGGTAGTGTTAGGCGTTGTTGCATGAATACGGAAAAATGGTAAATTTTACTTATTCCTTCCTACCTCTAAGCTAATCGGCATTTAAGCTGCAATATAGCTAGTATTACCTTTGTTTTTGAGTTTCCGATGCCACTTAATGACTAACTCGCCTTGATTCAACAGCTTATCTAGTAGTGATTTTAATTCATCTACTGATTTAAATAAGCGATGGGCAATATATTCTTTACATGAGTGCCAGACTAACTCAATAATATTGTAATCAGGGCTGTAAGCAGGTAAAAATTCTAAAACAAAGTTTGGGAATTCTTCAGATATTTTGGCTATAATATCTTTGCGTTTATCAAAACTAGCATTATCTAAAATTAAAATAATCTTCGGACCATATTTTGCAAAATCTTCAAAACTGTACAATGGGTATTTCCCTTAGCAGGGCGGCAGACGGAAGGATTTCTAGAATCACTGTTAGTAATTCGCTCTGCGGCTTTGGCAAAGCAACAAATTCATGGATTGGAACAACGCCTGGGTAACGCCGAAATCGCCTTGGGAAAACTGATTTCTAAACCAGGAAATGATACCAAAGTTCTACACACTAAAGTTAATGCTATTCTCAATCGCTATCGAGTCTCAGAGTACATTACCTTTAAAGTCGTACAGAAAATTACCTACAAAAAAGTTTATAACTCTTGTGGCCGTCCAAGTGCCGATCGCCCTTACCGTCGAGTCAAGCAGATTGACTTACGATTAGAGTTCCAGCGTTTGCTGGCGGAAATACAGATTGCTTATACTTTGGCAGGATGGCGATTGTTTGTCACTAATGCGTTAACATCACGACTCACACTTGAGCAGGCAGTGCTTTACTACCGGGAACAGTGGCAACCAGAAATGGGATTCCATCGCTTCAAACGCGGTCAACTACCAGCATTACCCATCTATTTTCAAGATGAAACACGTATTCGAGGGCTGATGTTTTTGCTTACTATCGCCTTGCGTGTTTTCACATTAATAGAATTTGTTGTACGCCGTCAATTGTTACAGCAGTCAAAATCTTTGGCTGGTCTATATGATGGTAATCCCAAGCGTAGCACAACTCGACCAACAGCAGAAAGATTACTCGATGCTTTCAGTGGTATTACCATGTATTTTCATCGAGATGGCAGCTGCGAGATCACCCTACTTAATGACTTGCAAAAACAGATTTTAACCCTGATGGAAATGCCGCAGTCGCTTTACACTTTCCCTCACCTTGTACCGACATAAGTGCTTACAATAATTCTATTTAATTTAAGCTACGTAAGCTTTACAGCACTTTAATTTCTCTTCTAGTTTTTTAAATGGGCGAACCTACCGTACAGAAGCTCCTAGTACAGCACGGCGTAAATAAGCAGACCATTAAATAGCCAAAACTTTGCTCTTATATAGCAATCCGATTTGATTTCTGAATCACTCGTAGAGGTAAGGGACTGGGGATTGGGGACTGGGGACTGGGAAGAAGGAATAAAGGTGTACTGAGTTTTGTTCAAAAATCAAATATGAGTCCTATATGTCCACTTAAAAGGTTTAGCCATTGTTTGATTAAAGTAGTCAATAAACTTGAGGATTCGATTTTTCAAATCATCTTGACTGACGAAACTGGCTCTTCTGAGTAACTTGCGAACCAGAATACTGAACCAAATCTCAATTTGATTGAGCCACGAGGAATGTTTAGGTGTGTAATGAAACACAATTCGGTGTGTTGGATCACTCAAAAAAGTAGTGCGGGATTTCATTGATTTAAGGATGCCGCTTTCTCCCTTAATACCCAGGTCAATATTCAAACCTTCAATTTGTGCAACTAAACGAACTAGAGACTCAGACTGATGAGTGTTAAGACAGTCCATAATCAGATGCCATTTTTTAGCATCACTGTCAGTTTCAATTGTTCGGCGAACATGAAGGGCAAAATCCACTTCTGTTCTTGTATCTGAACAAGTCGGCTGGACAATTTGACCAGTGGCAACATCAAAGCTAGCAATTAAGCTTTGCGTACCGTGACGAATATACTCAAATTCCCTTCTTTCGACTTTGCCAGGTCTCATTGGCAAGTCTTTTTCTGAGCGCTCAGTAGCTTGAATACCTGTCATTTCATTAATGGATATTGTGCGTTCCCCCTGAACATGACGTTCAATGGCGGTGATGTATAAACCAGTTATATCTTCCACTTTTGCGTCAAATTCTTCGTCCACAGGGGGGGTTAACCAGTAGCGACTAGGCGTGAGGTTTAAGTTCTGCTTCTTCAAATAATCTTCCAACATGACGAACAGATATGCTTTCAATAATTCCAAGTTTGATGATTTCGTTCGCTAGTTCTCTTGCCGTCCAATGACTTATTGGTCTTCCATAATCGGATGGTGGGGAACAAGCTAATGCAAACAACTCGATTACTTGTTCCATACTAAACTTTGGGCGTGCGCCAACACGCTCAGAGTCTTGTAATCTTTGCTCAATTGATAATTCTTTCCCCTCAGTTTCCAACCATCGGTTTCGCCAGAAACGCGCCGTTTGCCGATTTATGTCTAATTTTCGGGCGATTTCACTCCGGATTTTGACCCTCTGATGCCATGATAATTATTTTGGCTCGTAGCGCTATCTGTTGTGGCGTGTTGTGTCTGTTTATCAACTGTTGGAGTTGATCCCGCTCGCCATCGCTTAAATTTAATATTTTAGGATTTAATCTAGCCACACCCTGATTCCTTGATCCTTGCCCAAAACGGGTTTTAACCTGATTATTTATTCTCCCACCAATATGGTCTATTTATTTACGCCGTATTGTACTAGTTCAGCTTTATCGCTCTTTTATTACTCTCATGAGAGTATAATTAATTACTAACAGTTTAACTTAGCAAGGGTATTTAATTGGGTTCAAGAACGGCTACCTCTACGATCACCGTGGTAGATCAGTACTGCGATGCCTATAGAGATTTGTTTCCAGAAGTGAGGACATTTGAGAATTTTAAACATCTTCATGCTGGGATGTTATCTGATGTAAAGCGTAAATCTTTACCAGAAATAGCGAAAGCAGTAGGTTTACATGATGCACAACCATTGCAAAACTTCCTTACGAATTCACCTTGGTCAGTAGTTGCTTTACGAGACAGGCGTTTAGAATTGACTCTCTTAATGTTAGAGGGACGTTCATTTAAGTTAGTAATTGATGAAACTGGAGATAAAAAGAAAGGGAAGCATACAGATTACGTTGCGAGACAATATATTGGGAACTTGGGGAAAGTGGATAATGGAATTGTCTCAGTTAATGCTTATGGAGTATTAGGAGACTTGACTTTCCCTTTAATATTTTTAATATATAAACCACGAAAAAGACTCGAAGTAGGAGGAGTCTATAAAACTAAACCTCAATTGGCAGTCGAAATAATTGAGACATTACTCAAAATTGGATTTAATTTGGATTTGGTTTTAGCGGATAGTCTTTATGGAGAAAGTCCAACATTTATTGCTGTCTTATCCAAGTACGAAAAACATTATTTATTAGCGATAAGAAGTAATCATCGAGAGTTTAGCTTGCCAGACCAAGAGGCTAAGTATGGTGTGTGGCAAGAGTTTGAGCGGAAATTTAGTGATGGAAAGTCAGAAAAAAGATATATACAACAGATAAATGAAAGCGAATCCAGACTGATAACATATTGGCGAATCACTACTGACGCAAATAATCTACCAAAAAATCAGACATGGTATGTACAAACCGATTTAAAAAGTGATATGGCTGTTAAATCAGGAAATCTTTATGGATTTCGTAATTGGGTGGAATATGCCTTCAAACAAGGGAAAAATGAGTTGGGATGGGCTGATTTTAGACTTACGAATTATCAGTAAATAGAAAAATGGTGGGAACTAGTTATGAGTGCTTATTTTTGTGAATAAAACAAAAGTAGTTCACTAAATTGCGTTATTAGGAATTTTAGCCATTTTTGAATGACTAAATTTCATCTTCACTAAAATCAGTAACAAGTAAACGACACAAAAACCTATCTTCACGAAGAGTAGGACTTTTTGAGAGCTAAAGTAATGACTAGATGAAATATAGACACAATTTCGTCATTTTGGAATGGCGAAATTTAATAATGACTAAACTAATTAAAAACGACATTATGCATTATAATATTGACTAAATTTACACCATACTGCTGGTAGTCAGTAAAATGCTAACTCTTACTTGTGCATCCTTGTCCGGTGGCCAGGGAAAAACAACTGTTGCTATCTTGTTAGGTAGAATGCTTGCTCAAAGAGGACGGCGTGTACTGATGATTGATGCCGATCCCCAAGCGAACCTAACTTTTTACCTGGGACACGAAGTTCAGCAGAATCAACCCACGCTTCTAGAAGTTCTCAAAAAACAGATAAATACTGAAGACGGTATTTACGAAATCGGAGAAAACCTATGGTTAATTCCTGCTGATGATGGATTAGATAATGCTCAAGAATTTTTGTCTGGGAGCGGTATGGGAGCTATTGTTCTGAGCAAACGGTTAAAAGAGGTATCAGATTTATTCCAATACTGCATTGTCGATGCGCCACCTCAGCGATCGCAAATCTGCCTTACATCGTTGGGGGCAGCTGACCATATCATCATTCCTGTAGAAGCATCATCCAAAGGTGTAAATTCTCTCATCCGAACTCTAAGTTTAGTTGAGGAGCTTCAAGAAATTGATGCTTTTTCAGGGATAGTGCTTGGCATCTTGCCATTCAGAGATAAATGGGTAGGTAATAACCAAGTCGCACAAAGTAAGGCGAGTATCAATGCAATGCGAACAATTGCCGAAGAAATAGTCGTTTTACCTTCAATTTTAGAATCTGAACAATTTAAAAAGGCCATAGATAAAGGTGTAAGTTTGTCCTCTCTAGGCTTTGAACAACTCGAAACTCCCTTCCAACAAATTATCGAGAGGTTACAAAAGAATGTCTGATGTTTTTGAGCGCCTTAAGAAAAAGACACGTCCAAGTGTTCCAGCACGGGATACAACACTGGTAAAAGTACAACATGACAACTTACTAAATGACCAAATTAGTGAATTTAGTCATTCATCTGAAAAACCAAAACCAGATTTAGATAGTGAGGAAGTAATAAATGATAAGGTAAGCACTTCTAATCAAGAACAGCAGTTAGAGTTACCGCAGATCGTCAGACGAACAATCAGGTTAGAACAGGACATTGATACTAACCTAGATAGCTTCTGCAATGTAAATAAAATTACTAGAGATACTTTCCTAGAAGCTGCATTTATCGTCTGCTCAGAAAATGAGGAATTATTGCAAGAGGTACTAAGCCGAGCTAGAAAACGTTATCAACAGCGTAAACAAGCTGGTGAACAGCGCAAATTTCAGACATTGGCTAAGAAAATCAACGGTGAACTACCTTAACTTACCGAGTACGGTTGAAGTTGGGGCTTCTGTAATCATAGGGGAGTGCCTAAACTTAGACTTTCGCCCAAGAGCAGGACTTACCTCCCCTCCTACAGCAGAGACGGCTGAACCTTCCGCCTTTATCATTCTGATACCCTCTGCTCTTATGTTCTTCGCGGCGTTCGCGTCCCGATCATGATGAGTATTGCAATGAGAACAAGTCCATTCACGGACATCCAATGGCATCTCACCTATTTGATAGAAACAATTAGAGCAAAGTTTGGAACTGGGGAACCATCTATCAATCTCAACTAACTTTCCGCCTCTGCGTTCTAGCTTATAAGCTAGAAAGTTAGTGAATGTTCCCCACCCTACATCAGATATTGATTTCGCCAATTTATGATTACGAACCATGCCTCTGACATTAAGATTCTCTACTATGACAGCTTGGCTATCGCTGACTAACTTGTAACTAAGTTTATGCAGAAAATCTTGCCTTGAGTTACTAACTCGTTCGTACACTTTGGCAACAACTTTTCTATATCTATTTCTTGACTTGCTCCCTTTTTGTTTACGTGCTAATTTTTTCTGTTTACGTTTGAGATTTTTCTCGTGTTTGGCAAGATGCTTGGGATTATCGTAAATGGATACTTTTTCGCCGTCCGTGACGACAGCAAAGTGTTTCAAACCTAGATCAATTCCATATATCTTACCTTCTGAAATAATTGGGTTTTCACCCTCTAGCTCGGTCAGTATAGACGCAAGGTATTTACCAGATGACGTTTTGCTTACAGTAACAGTTTTGACTTTCCCCTCAATAGGTCTGTGTATTTTGGCTTTGATTATCCCAATATTGCCAGGAAGTTTAACATTGCCATCTACAATCTTGACGTTTTGAGGATACTGGACAGACTGTTTTCCGTGCTTAGACTTGAATTTAGGAAATCCAGCACGTTTCTCAAAAAAGTTTTTGTACGCCGTAGTTAGATTGAGTGTTGTAGCCTGTAAAACTTGGCTATAACAATCAGATAACCACATTGTCTCTTCATTTTTTTTGAGTGCAGGAAGGAATGCGTTGAGTGCAGCACGGCCAAGCCCAAAACCTGTCTCCTTGTAAGTCTCAATAGATTTATTTAGAGCATAATTCCACCACCATCTAGCACACCCAAAAGTTTGAGCCAGTTGTGTTTGTTGCTCAAGTGACGGATATAAACGGACTTGTACAACCTTGTGTAACACTTCACTTTCACCTCCTTGATGTGCTTACTCTACCATAAATATATATTGTGATAAAGCACTAAAATCCGATATTTGCAACTTGGTAGATAATTCCTCTTAGTTAAATCCTATTGCAAATAATGAGTTATAAAGCTTTAAGTAACTGCACTGGATCTGTAGTCTCACGGCTGTTATTCACAAAAATATCAGCAATTAATCGTAAAACTTCAGCTTGTTCTTCTGGAGGTGCTTCAGCAATCAGTGATCGCAGGCTAATTCCTGGCCTCTGACCAAATAACTCAGATAAATACCACACCCTAGCTTCTACCGGAATAGCCAAAAGTAGCGCTATTAGTTTTGATGCTCCTAGATCCGCCTTCCCGCGACGAAAGCGAGATAACATTACTTCTGACACTTTAGCCTGTTCAGCAGTTTTCTTCGCTTCCAAATTGAAGCGATTCATCATCTCATCGAATAACTGCTGATAACTTTGTGTTTTTTCTGATACAAAACTTTGCATTTCTTTGCTAATTATACTTAAGTTTAACGGTTATACTATTTGATGTTTGATTAAATGACAACGATGATGTATACCCTAATCTTATCAAACTCCTGCTAGGAGTGCTTTTTCCCAGATATATCTTTAATCTTCAGATTACTAGCATACCCATCAAATAAATACTTTGTCACGATTGAATATAAAAATTCGTTGACTAAGTGTTAATGATGGACACCTAAAAAATTAGTCTCTATCCCAACGGATCGAGGTGAAATTTTGTCTTTTCATTTGTATTAGCAAAATTGTGACACAACCAAATTCAAAAATTCAGGGACGTTTCTATCCACTTCAGCATGAAGAATGGTTGAAAGCCTGCCGTGAACTCACACCAGCACAGAGGGATGTCCTCTACTACATCCGAACCATTGACCCTTATAACCAAGGGATTGATATCAATGCTGCCGAGGTAGCTCGTCAGTTGTCAGCACCAGAGCGGATAGTCCACAGGCAAACTGTAAGCCGCGCTCTCAAGGAATTGGACGCAAAGGGATTCATTGATCTAGAGCTATTGCAAGTCAGAACCAAGGTGAAGCCAAAGGGATTATGGTGCAATGATACACCCGAATTTATTGAAGACACCGATGGTGTGATGATGCACCCAAGGTGTGATGACGCACCCAAGGTGTATGAAGACACCCAAGGTGTGATGACGCACCCAAGGTGTGATGATGCACCACCCTGGATCGCCACGCACCACCCTGGATCGCCACGCACCACGATGGATCATGACGCACCATGCGCGATCGCCACGCACCATGTGGAGGCTGAAAGCCTTGTAGAGAGGGGATTACAAAACCCTAAGATTAATAAGAATTATTTAGACTTTATAAAGACTCTCTCAGAAGACGAGCGAGCGAATTTTCTAGAATTTTCTGAGGAAAAAACCAAAAATCTTAGCCAGCCAGTGAATGACATTGAGGCTTGGTTAGCTCACAAGAGCAAAGCCGGAAGGAATCGGTGGGAGGTTTATTACGAAAAATATCTGGCTTCAAAACAGGTACAAGCCAAAAAAACTGAAACAAAAAATGCTCGAGACGAATTCCGCCGAGAACTCGAAGAACGGCAGCGACAAGCTCAAAGAGCTTGGGAAGAGTCGCAAAACCAAAATCTGACTAAGAACACTGGTGGTGCGACGTGATTGATAAACTACCACCCCAAAACATCGAAGCGGAAGAGGCGATTTTAGGCGGTATCATGCTTGACCCAGAAGCAATCGGTAGAGTCAGCGATCGCTTAATTCCCGAAGCCTTTTACATTAGCGCCCATAAAGATATCTATCAAGCCGTGCAGCGCCTTCATTGCTCTGGTAAACCCACCGATTTACTCACAGTTACAGCTTGGCTTACTGACCACGATTTACTAGTCCGTATCGGCGGGAGAAATAAATTAGCAACTCTGGTAGACCGCACAGTGTCAGCTGTCAACATTGACACTTTAACCGAGTTGGTGATGGACAAATTCGCGCGTAGACAGTTAATCAAGGCTGGAAATGAAATTGTACATCTCGGTTACGAGACAGAAACTGAGTTACCACAAATCCTTGACCAATCAGAACAGAAAATTTTCCAATTATCTAATCAAACCTTATCTTCAAACACTGAACATAACAGCACGATTAACGTTGCTGCTTACGAGGATTTAAATTTAGGAAACCCCATTTACCCTACAGGACTTTATGAACTCGATAATTTGATGGTGGGATTTGAAAGCGGCACACTCACCATCGTTGCGGGTAGACCATCAATGGGAAAGTCCCAAATCGCTTTGTTTTTGGCTTTCCAAATGATACTGTTCCATGAGCTACCTGTGGTCATCTTCTCCTTGGAGATGACAAAGAAACAATTGGAGTACAGGCTGTGGAGTTTAATTAGTGTTAGCAACGCTTACAAGCATTTAGAGTTAACGCCACTAAAAAGTGATCGCATCCGCAGACATCGCTCAGGTAATAAACCCCTAGCAGACTGGGAATTTACAAGCATTGCTAAAATCGTCGGTATTGCTTCCGAACTGCCGCTGTACATGAATGACTCAAGGGGCATCACCGTTTCACAAATTGCGTCAGAATGCCGTCAAATTAAGACCAAAGAAGGAAAACTGGGGTTAGTTGTCGTTGATTACCTGCAAATGATGGCAGAGGATTCTGGAAGCAACCGCAGCTATGAACTAGGAGATGTGGCCAGGGGACTTTACAAAATGGCAGGGGAACTGGATGTACCTGTGCTAGCACTGTCGCAAATCTCTAGGGGAGTTGAGGGCAGACAGAATAAGCGCCCAATGATGAGCGACCTCAGCCAATCGGGAATTTTAGAAATGGTGGCAGACAATATTATTCTCGCTTACCGCGATGAGTACTACAATCCAGACACTATAGACCAAGGAATATTAGAGCTAATTATGGCTAAAGCAGGGCACGGTGAAACAGGTACAGCAATGGTATTTTTTGACAAATCCTATGGAATTATCCAGAATTTGCGCTCCGGAAATATCTGAGTCCTCAAACTCCACTCGATTCCATCCACCTCCTGTATCAGAATTTTTACTGGGGGGTATTTATAATAGCCCTAGTAAAAACTTTGAAGAAATAGAGATACCCCCTAGTAAAAATAACCCTAGTAAAAACTCTTCAAAAATAGAGATAACTCCAAGTGTTGACAACCCTAGTAAAAAGCGCAGAAATTGGGGTGAGGGTAACGGCACTATTCATTGGCGCACCATTACTAGGGGTGGAAAGGACTATCCCCAGGCTTATTATCATTGGCAGGAACAAGGGAGAAAGAAGACCAAGTACATTCCCAAACATTTACTCGGGGATATTCAAGAAGCAGAGTTCAAGAAGCGCCCAATTAAAGAAATTTTGGGATTACTAGGTGTTATGCCTAGCCCTAGTAAAAACACATTACTGGGGGATATCGAAAACAGCCCTAGTAACGATGTCGAGCAGTCAGAAATACTCTCCAGTAAAAATAACCCTAGTAACGATGTCAAACAGTCAGAGATAACCCCTAGTAAAGATAGCCCTAGTAAAACTAGATGACACAAAGGATTAGGTAGTGGCTCCATTCAGTGGAAAACCATTACCCTTCACGGCAAAGATTATCCCCAAGCTTGGTATCACTATGAGTTTTGGAAAGATGGTGATCGCCTGGTTAAAAAGTGTAAGTATATTCCAAAAGGACTATTAGAGAGAATAGAGAAGTTAGAAGCAGATAAAGCCCCAGTTAAAGATATTTTGTCAATATTGCGAGTAAAATTATAGAAAAACATATAAATATATTTTTATTACTAATAAAAAGATTTAGCGATGCCTTCGGCGGGCAGTTGGCGCAAGCCTGCTGTCTAACGGCGAGTCAGGGAACCAAGAATCCCCGTCTCAATAGAAGCGGGGAGTGTCAAAAATTTATTTTGGAACTTGCATAAATACCTAAACAGCCTCTGATAAATCTTTATAAGGTGTTCCTTTACTCGCTTCCCAGCAAGTAGCGTACGCGAGCGCCTTTAACAAACAAGTGCCCAGTCCCAAAGGTATATGCTTGGCAAGTGCGCCATCAGGTCTAATTTTTTAGATATTGTTAGCCCTGATTCCATGCATGACTAAGCTTTAAGCCAAAACTGGCAGGGATCACTACTTTTAAAGGTCTGTCCATAGCTTTTGCTGTAAAAAATAGGTATTCATAATTTATGAATCGGCACAAGCCAAAACGGAATCGTGGCGTTATACTTACTCCTGAAGGCTGGCAAAAACTTCAGCAGGCAAAACTTGAAGGGGAACTTCGAGAAAAATTTGGCTCCAAGTACACTCTAGAAGAAATAAGTGAACGCGCTGGATTAACTTCAAATACAGTCGCAAAGATACTTACTAACCAAGAAGGGGTTGACAAACGAACGCTAGTTTATTTATTTATGGCGTTTAACTTAGAGCTAAATCCCCAAGACTATTTTAAGTTAAATCCTGATTTGGCGAGACTTTCAGCTTTGGAGTCTGGAAAGCGCGTTGATTGGGGAGAGATGGTGGATGTATCTGTTTTCTATGGACGCATAAATGAACTGACTCTACTAGAGCAATGGCTGATCCAGGAACGCTGTCGAGTAGTGGCGCTGTTGGGAATGGGAGGAATTGGTAAAACCTCTCTGGCTGCCAAATTAGCGCAAAAGGTTCAAGGATGTTTTGAGTACGTTATCTGGCGATCGCTCTACAATGCTCCCCCACTTTTTGACCTGCTGGCAAATTTCATTCAATTTTTCTCTCACGAGCAGGTTTTAGAAACTGACTTACCAAAAAGTGTAAATGGGAGAATATCACAACTAATTGAATGTTTGCAACAACAGCGCTGTCTGATCGTATTAGATAATGTAGAGACTATTTTGCAACCAGGCGCTTGTGCTGGATGCTATCGAGAAGGCTATGAAGATTATGGCTTACTGATCAAACGATTGGGACAAGTTATGCATCAAAGTTCCTTAGTGCTGACTTCACGCGAAAAACCCAAAGACGTGGCGTCACAGGAAGGACAAGCATTAGCTGTTCGTTCATTACAAGTGAGGGGTCTGAATGAGGAAGAAGTAAAAAAAATTTTTCACCTGAAAGGTTTGTTTGGATCAGAGTCCCAAAATAAAACACTGATTGAGCTTTATTCTGGTAATCCATTGGCTTTGAAGATAGTTGCAACGACTATTCAAGATGTTTTCAATGGTGATATTTCTGAGTTTTTGAGCCAAAATACATCTGTTTTTGGTGATATTTGTGCTGTTTTAGAACAGCAGTTTGAGCGTTTATCTAATTTAGAACGTGTGGTTATGTATTGGCTGGCAATTAATCGTGAGTCAATCTCACTCTGCAATTTGCAAGAAGATTTAACTTCATTAGTAATACCACACAAGTTACTAGAAGCTCTAGAATCTTTGATTAGGCGAAGCCTTATCGACAAATTTCAGTCAACGCTAAATGAAAAAAGTGGTTTACTCTTCACATTACACTCTTTAGTAATGGAGTATATCACTAGCAAATTAATTCAGCAAACTTATGAAGAAATTGCAACTCAAAAAATTGTGCTTCTTAAATATTATGCTTTGAGTAAAGCTCAATCCAAAGACTACACTAGAGAAACTCAAATACGCTTAATTATTAACCCAGTTATTGATGAACTTTTTACTATTTTTAAAATTCCAAGAAGGCTAGAAAATCATTTAAATGAAATTTTAGTCAAGCTGCAAAGAGAATCTTCACTGGAACCTGGATATACAAGCGGAAATATTCTCAACTTGCTTCGTCAGTTAAAGACAGATTTAAGAGGATATGATTTTTCTAACCTAAGCGTTTGGCAAGTAGATATGCGGGGTGTAAGTTTACCTCAAGTCAACTTCCAAAATGCTAATTTATCTAAATCGGTTTTTACTAAAAATTTTAGCAAAATTTCTGCGGTAGCATTCAGCCCCAATGGAAAAATTTTAGCGGCGAGTGACGCAAATGGCAAAATTTGCTTGTGGCGAGACTTTGGTGAGGGTGAACAACTTTCGACCTGTCTAGGACATATTGATTGGGTTCAAGCGATTGCTTTCAGTCCTAATGGTAGCACTCTTTGCAGTGGAGGTACTGACCAGAATATGAAATTGTGGGATGTCAACACAGGTGAATGCCTGAAAACTTTAACAGAACATCCTGAGCGGGTACGATCTGTTGCCTTCAGTCCTCAAGGTGAAATTCTAGCTTCTGGCAGCAATGATTGGGCAGTGCGTTTGTGGAATATTTCGGATAGTAAGTGTTACAAAATACTACAGGGACATACTGATTCAGTATTATCTGTAGTTTTTAGTCCTCAAGGTAAAATTCTCGCCAGTGCTAGTAGTGATAAAACCGTAAAGCTATGGAATTTCCGCACAGGAGAATGCCTCAAAACTTTGCAGGAACACACTAGTTCGGTTTCCTCAATAGCTTTCAATCCTGAAGGTAAGACCTTGGTTAGTGGTTGTGATGACCAAACTGTGAAACTCTGGAGTATCTTAGATGGGAAGTGCCTGAGAACTTTCCAGGGACATAGTGACAGGGTTAGGTCAGTCGCCTTTGCTCCTAGTGGTAATATTCTGGCTAGTGGCAGTGATGACCAAACTGTGAAGCTATGGAATTTCCGCACAGGAGAATGCGTTAAAACATTGCAGGGGCACACAAGTTTGGTCTGTTCTGTTGTTTTTAGTCCAGATGGTCAAACTTTGGTCAGTGGTAGTGATGACCAAACTGTGAGGTTTTGGGATGTTAGCACTGGTCAAGCCTTAAGAAACTTGCAGGGCTACAATAATGGGGTGTGGTCTGTTGCCTTTGCTCCTGGTGGCCAGACCATAATTAGCAGCAATAATGACCAAACTGTAAAGCTCTGGGATGTCGTGGATGGGAAGTGCTACAAAACTTTACGAGGACACCCTAATCGAGTCCGAACAGTTGCCTTTAGTCCTCAAGGTAATATATTGGCAAGTGGCAGTTACGATCAACTTGTGAGGCTGTGGGATAGCAGCACCTGCCAATGTTGCAACATCTTACGGGGACATACTGGCTGGATAAAGTCAGTTGCCTTTGATCCTAGAGGTAAAATTCTCGCCAGTGGCAGTGATGACAAAACTGTAAGGCTTTGGGACGTTAACACTGGTAAAGTTTTGAATATTTTGGAACATAGTCATGGGGTATGGTCGGTTGCTTTCAGTCCTGAAGGTAATATCCTGGCCAGTGGCAGTGATGATCAAACAGTAAAGCTCTGGGATATTCGCACAAGTGAATGTCTCAAAATTTTGTCGGGACATACAAGTTGGGTATTGTCCGTCGCTTTCAGTCCTGAAGGTAAGACCTTAGCCAGTAGCAGTAAAGATAAAACAGTGAAGCTTTGGGATATTAGCACAGGTGAATGTCTCAAAATTTTGTTAGGACACACAAGCTGGGTATTGTCGGTTGCTTTTAGTCCTAAAGGTAAACTTTTGGCTAGCGGTAGCGTAGATCAAACGGTAAGGTTGTGGGATGTCCAATCCGGTCAATGTATCAAAATTCTGCATGGTCATACTCACTGGATAAGGTCAGTTGCCTTTAGTCCAGATAGTAAAACCCTGGTAAGTGGCAGTGAAGATGAAACTGTTAAATTATGGGATGTTTTGACGGGTGAATGCCTAAAAACTTTAAGAAACGAAAAGCCTTACGAGGGAATGAACATTACTGGCGTTACAGGTTTAACCCAAGCAACTATTGTTTCTTTGAAAGTTTTGGGAGCAATTGAGAATTGACTTTCTCCTCGGCTTGACTCCGTTTCACTTTGTGTTGAGCCTGGGTTAAAAGACGGCTTTGAATTTATTCGTTTTCAAAACAGCACACAAGATTTGTGATCAAGGTCATTCAATATTTGTCGAAGATATTGATTTTAAAACCTGGGCTAAAGGTATGTTTTGCAAACACACTTTAGATGCGGGGTTTGGTCAGTTTTTCACAATATTGAGTTATGTATCTTGGAAAAGAGGAAAGTATCTTGGCAAAGTTAACAAAGATGGGGCTAGCCAAATATGCCCTAATTGTGATGCACATACAGGAAAAAAAACATTAAATATAAGAATACATTCTTGTCCTGAATGTGGGTACACAACAAACAGAGATGTTGCTGCTTTACAGGTAATTAGAAATCGTGGCATAAGTGCCGTCGGGCAGATGGTACTAGAAAATGCTTACTGACTCGTACTGACGGGGGTTAGTGGTAACACTAATTTAGTTAAGTGGGGATGAAGTAAGAATCTCCCATCACACCCTACGGGTGTGATGGTGAGAGTGTCAATGCGTATTTAACTTGCTTCCATAAATTGAAGATTTCGATCCCTATTTTGGAGATTTGGGGACTTCGTTCTGGAAAATTAGATGCACAACAGCTTATCTTCTATGTACGGATTTCAAAAGTTACTAAAAACTTTGGCTCCTGTCTAAGTATTTTTTAAGCGTGCGTACCATCTCTCGAATTACATCGCTCTTTGTCCGCTGCATTTTCTCACAATATTCCTCCAAAATTATTTTCTCCTCAAGGGAAAATTGAATTGTTAAATTAGCAGCATTTTTTCTAGCCATTGTAATTGACTTTTAATCACTTTTCAATTACTATTATATAGTAAACTACTGAGTAATCAAGAAGAAACAAAAGTTATGAACAACAAATTTTAATTTCCTTCCATTAGAGTAAATAATTGATCCCTCAATTCAAGAGATATTTATCAATATAATCATGGATTGTGGCTATAAATTTACAAATCAACTCTTAATTTGCTAATAATAGACTTGTTGCTCAATAACGTCTAAAGTCCCTCGACTCTTGTAGTATCTCTGTTTTAACTATCTAAAATTAGATTTTTGAAATGCTTGCTCTGACAGGGTTTTATCAATTATTTAGCTTGTTTTGCAACAACTCTGATTTACTGAAAGTTCCCTTCCGTAAACGCCAGTGGTAGGAGCCTATCTTAATGGAGCAAGAGGACTCCCGTTACAGTCGCAAGACTTAACGGGATGATGAATTGCGACCTATATAAAACCGACCCCAAGGAGACTTCTACACGGATTGATTGTATATGTAGAAAATGGTAGGATGTAAAAACATTCATGAGTTCGAGCGAATGCTTACACTGACTTACGAATATAAACTCAAGCCAACTAAGCAGCAGATTCAAGAAATTGAAAACACCTTAGCTGTATGCCGTAAAGTATGGAATTATGCTTTACGTGAAAGAAAAGATTGGGTTAATTCTCGTAAGTGTAAAGTCAATGCTTGTTCTATTGAATATGAGTACATTATCAAAGCTAATGAACTTTTTCCTAATTATCATGTCCAAGCCAAGAGATTAACTGAAGCCAAGAAAAATAATCCTGAACTAAAAAGTGTAAATGCCCAAGTTTTACAACAAGTTTTGAGAACTTTGGATAGAGCATGGGAAGACATGAAATCTAGGAATTTTGGATTTCCTAGATTTAAAAAATACTTCAGGATGAAAAGCTTTGTATTTCCCCAATTAAAGGGAGAAATTGTCAAAGCGGGTAGAGTTAAGTTACCTCAACTTGGATGGGTAAAATTTTATCAATCTAGACCAATTCCCGATGGTTTTGTTGTTAAGCAAGCTAGGGTAGTGAGAAGGGCATCGGGATATTTTGTCATGCTGTCGTTACAGCTAGATGTTAATGTTCCAAATATTCCTTTTCGTGGACACCCAATTGGGATTGATGTAGGCTTAGACAGTTTTTTGGCTACTTCAGAAGGTCAACTAATTGCTAGACCAAAGTTTTTTAACGCACTTCACCGCCAGATGGAATTGCTGCAAAGAAGATTGAAGTTCAAAAAGCTAGGCTCTAATAACCGCAATAAGTTGAACGCAAAAATAGCTAGATTACACCAAAAGATTTCTGATACTAGAAAAGATTTCCACTTCAAAACAGCACACAATATTTGTGCTCAAGGTGATTCAATATTTGTCGAAGATATTGATTTTAAAACCTGGGCTAAAGGTATGTTTTGCAAACACACTTTAGATGCGGGGTTTGGTCAGTTCTTCACAATATTGAGTTATGTATCTTGGAAAAGAGGAAAGTATTTTGGCAAAGTTAACAAAGATGGGACTAGCCAAATATGCCCTAATTGTGATGCACACACAGGAAAAAAAACATTAAATATAAGAATACATTCTTGTCCTGAATGTGGGTACACAACAAATCGTGATGTTGCTGCTTCACAGGTAATTAGAAATCGTGGCATAAGTGCCGTCGGGCAGATGGTACTAGAAAATGCTTACTGACTCGTACTGACGGGGGTTAGTGGTCACACTAATTTAGTTAAGTGGGGATGAAGTAAGAATCTCCCATCAACCCTACGGGTGTGATGGTGAGAGTGTCAATACTCCAAATACAATTCTCCCTAAGAAATTATGAAACCGGAGAAACCCAAACGCAATCGTGGGCTTACACTGACTCGTGAAGGCTGGCAAAAGCTTCAGAATGCCAAACTTGAGTGGGAATTTAGGAAAAACAATGGCTCAA
This sequence comes from Nostoc flagelliforme FACHB-838, assembly GCF_014698065.1. Lineage (GTDB taxonomy): Bacteria > Cyanobacteriota > Cyanobacteriia > Cyanobacteriales > Nostocaceae > Nostoc > Nostoc flagelliforme_B. The sequence goes on along the minus strand of NZ_JACJSI010000090.1, from coordinate 889 downwards.
AATATACCTTAGAAGAATTAAGCGAACAAGCTGGGATCACTCCTGTCACTTTCAGAAAGATACTTACTCGTGAAACCGGGGTTGACAAACGGACACTTGTGCGTTTGTTTATGATGTTTAATTTGGAATTGGATGTAAGCGATTATACAAGCCCAGACTTTGATTTAAAAGGGCAGGAAGACTTGAAGAACCCCAAGCGCGTTGATTGGGGAGAAATGGTGGATGTATCTGTTTTCTATGGACGCACAGATGAACTGACTCTACTAGAGCAATGGCTGATCCAGGAACGCTGTCGAGTAGTGGCGCTGTTGGGAATGGGAGGAATAGGTAAAACCTCTCTGGCTGCCAAGTTATCACAAAAGGTTCAAGGATGGTTTGAGTACGTTATTTGGCGATCGCTCTACAATGCTCCCCCACTTTTTGACCTGCTGGCAAATTTAATTCAATTTTTCTCTAATGAGCAGGTATTAGAAACTGACTTACCAAAAAGTGTAGATGGAAGAATATCACAACTAATTGAATATTTGCAACAACAGCGCTGTCTGATCGTATTAGATAATGTAGAGACTATATTGCAAACAGGGGCTTATGCTGGATGCTATCGAGAAGGCTATGAAGATTATGGCTTACTGATCAAAAGATTGGGACAAGTTATGCATCAAAGCTCCTTGGTGCTGACTTCTCGTGAAAAACCCAAAGATATAGCGTCACTCGCAGGAGAAACACTAGCTGTTCGCTCATTACAACTCAGTGGTTTAGAGGTAGTAGCAGGGCAGAAAATCTTTGAAGCCAAAGGTTTTTCTGGCTCAGAGTCAGAATTACCAGCAGTAGTTGAGCGTTATGCGGGTAATGCCCTAGCTTTGAAGATAGTAGCGACAACCATACAAGA
>NZ_JACJSI010000009.1 GCF_014698065.1 Nostoc flagelliforme FACHB-838 | reverse complement strand
TAAAAGCTTATGATACACAAGGTTTTGCAGCATGTCTTTCACATGGTCTATCTTGGTTTTACCATCGACATCAGGATTAAAAATGCGGTAATCTATTACCCAAAATCTTTGAATAGTAGGGTTGACATACACGCAACTAACTACACCAATACCTTTGAGGACACCATGCTCATTACCACTATATTGTCTCCTGACTATTTCTATTTCTTCAGAATACCTTTTATCTAAAACGCTATCATCAAATATTATGTAACCATTGGTATCAGGCTCAACTACCTCTTTCACGTTATCCCAGAGTAATCGAGGTGTTAACTTTTCTCTCTTTAAATAGTAGTTAATTGCATCATGGCTAATAGTCTCCAAATGCTCTGCCAAATTGGTCATCGTATAATTAATTTGACTACTTAATAAGTATTGGCAGTAATTAAGCTTAGTAAATCTCATTCCCGTAAGCAACATTTATCTCATACAACCTCTACCTATTTTCTCATGAATATTTCATGCTTTGCTTCCAATACACCAGCTTTTATTACAAATACAAGGCATTCGGAATCAGATTCAAATAATACTTATGTACTAGTAATTGGCGCTCGCATTGTGCCAGTTGCGTAAGTCCTGTAGTTAAGTTACACGTTGCGACTAAATGATTAGCAATATCAGCCACAATGTAATACAAACGGGGATCATGTAAAATCGCATCCCAAATGGATTGTAAAACATCGTCAGCAGGTAGAGGTGCATCAATGGGATTTAGGTGGTGATACAACGCCAGAAGTTGAGGAAGTTTGTCGCGTGTAATCAGGCGAACGGTAATCATGGGTTTAGGTGGTCAATTCAGTGCGAACAACGCCAGCGCGTTCATGACGGGCTAGCAGTTTAACTGTGCTACCTTGAGGCACACGCACCACCCATTCCACCTTCGCCCGATCCTTGGTAGGATCGCTGTGCCGTCTGATGGGAGTTGAAGGCTTGTAGGCCCGTCCCTCTAATTGACCTAACTCTTCACGGGGCTTACCCGTTACTAAAGTTCCCCCAGGAGGCAGTTCAATTTCACAGATACAGCCCCGCACCAGCTTTTTTTCAAAGGCTTTTTGGGTGACATTAGTGGGCAACCAGCCTGTGTTATGCACAACCAATCGCACTCGATAAGTATCATCACCCAAGTTGTGGATACTGGCTTCGTAAATCTCTAAACGAGGAGATATTAACAGATGCCAAACTAGCCATTCTGGAAAAAGAGCTATCTCCTTCTCCAGAAACTCAGGGGGTGGATTTGTCCAAGCATACATTGTATCCCAGCCCCCTAGTTCAATCTGACCGAGTTGGGGATGCTCGAAGGGATACCAGTCTACATAGCCCTTACCTGCCAGTTTTTCATCGTTCCAACGCAGTAATTTCAAGTCATCTTCTACAGGGTGTTCTCGCTGCCAATCAATGTATTTGTAATCATTAATTCCAGCTTGGCGCTGCGGACTCCAGACTTCTACTGTCCAGGCAAACAGACCTTGATATTCATAAGCCCAGTCATGGAATGTACCTGTAATTACGTCTTTAGGGTCATAGCGGAAATCATGAAAGGCGGAGATTGCTGGGTATTGAGTAAGTTCACTACCTTTAGCACCAATGCGTTGATAGGTGCGGAGGTCATTGACAGGGAATTCGTCATCACTGAGGTGGGTGTAGGAACGGATGAGAACACCGCTAAAGGTATGAAAGGCGATCGCTCCTGTAATATTAGGATGTGTAGTGAGAAATTGGACAAGCGATCGCACTTCTGTTTCAGATGTAGGATAGGGGCCAGCCCCTGATTGCTCAGATTCTTGCCGCCACAAAAATGGAAAATTCCGGTTTAAGTCTAGTCCTTCTTTAGAACGCTGAATTGGAATCTGAACTCCGTCGTAATTTTCTATATTTCCTTCTGGTAATACGCGATAATACTGACCACCTGTTTCTGTTGGTTCACGCCGCACCAACAATCGTGGTTCAGTAGGACAGACTTTCCAAGCCCCATTAGCATCGGGGATTCGCATCAGTAAAATCCGACCATCGCCATCGATATCTTCCATCACTAACCCGTCGTTACCTTCCTCATCATGGGGATAGGGACGAGTACCGGAGCGAATAAATTTCGGTTTGTCAGCCAATGCCAACTCAGCACCATCAGGGTTAACGCGGGGGCAAATGTAGAAGGTGCGAGTATCCAAACAACGGGTAATTTCTGAGTGAGTACCGTAAGCTGTAACTAACGTTTGCAATAGGTATAGGCAAACACTTGACGGTGCTAGTTCAGTGGCGTGGATGTTCCCATCAACCCAGAGGGCAGGTTTTTCTTGATGTGCAGCAGTGGTAAAATTGGTAACTGTCAATAGCCAGATGTCACGCCCTTCGTAACTTTTGCCAATACTTTCGATGCGTACTAGCTGGGGAAATTCCTGTGCATAACTATGCAGAATGCGTGTCAGGTCTTCATAACGATAGTATTTATCAAACCGAACATCTGGCATAACAAATCTCCCCATTACGAATTACGAATTACAAATTACGAATTACGAATTATTCTAATTTGGCTTCCCCGTAATCGTGAATGCTGCCCAGTAATAAGGATGATTATAAAGATTTTTATCTGATGCCATTTTACTATTTCTATATAGTTGTGTTGTTAAATAAGTTTGAATTCTTACTTCTTCGGGATGCAGATTATTCAAGACATCTTCATACCATTTTGTTAGCTCTCCAGCAGTTAGTTCTTTTAGCCATCGTGTTGCTTCGGCTAAGGCAGTAACTGCTGATTTATTGGGCTGTAATCTTCGGTAAAACTCGATCATTACCAAAGCACTAGCTGAAGATTCTACACTCCAGAGAGTACTCACTACATGAGGTACACCTTGACTCACAAAACCACTGACTAAACTCACATATTCGCTACTGATAATGTGGTTGCTAGTACTCAAATTTTCACAAGCAGAGAGGGTAATAAGGTTATAACTTCCTAGATTTTGTTGGCAGATTTCATCAAGAGTCAGCCTATCTTCACCTGCTAATGCTAATTCTGATTTTTTAGGTTCAGCTAAATTATTAGTGACATGACCCGTAAAATGCAAAATGTTGTAATTATCAGATAAGGCATTTTCGACAATAGTTTTTGTAGCTTCTGCCCCCTGGATTCGTTGGATATTATTGAACATCTGACTAACAACTTCAGACTCAAGTTTGGCAAACTTAAGTGTCGGATAATTTGTACTTTCAGGATGCTCAACACTTAGCAATAACTCATTTTGCCACTGCCATATATCCTCAGTTCTTATTGATAAACCGATTTGGGCACTGGGTACATAAGTGACAGTGAAATTTGATTCTACATTCGGTAACTCTTCTGGCGATGGGGAAGAGAGATGGAAAAGGGTATGAATGGGCAATCTGTACAAGTCACGATGAGGAATTAAAACCAGTTGGGTAATGCCTTCAAGTTCCTGTGCAATTGTCGAAATATTCAGAATTTCATACAGATGCAACAGTTTTTCTTCCATACCAACTCGCCAGGAATGCTGGCTTTTACTTTCTTTATCTTGCGCTGTGCTGCGATATTCTTGGTATTGTTGATGCCAATCTTCTAACCAAGTTTCAAATTCAATTAATCGTTGCACTGCTTCGGGTAAGGGCAATTCATTTAGACGAATAACATCTTCTCCTAAAGATATTGCCCCAGTATCTTGCATGGGGGTAAAGAGGAGAATCGGTGATGGCGCTTGGTCTTTGAGAATGAAAGTATGTAGGGCAACTGGACTAATATGCCAGTAAATAATTGCTGTTGTGGGATTGAATAGTTGTTGAATTGCGCCATAATAAGGCGAGTAAATATTATCATTCCAGCCATAAAGTAGCCAGTTCAAACAAGCATTTTTGCCTTGTTCGGCAATTTCCCAGGCTTCTACTAAATCACCGGACTCTACAGCTAAATCAACTGCCAATTGATCAAAGCCTGCAAATTTCAGAGCTAGTTGTTTTTTACTTTCGTCTGAGCGAGTTTCTTCACTCAGCAATTGTCGCAATAAATCTGTACCGCGTTGCAGCAATTCTTGAACTTGTGTTGTCTGTCCCAAACCCATTAGCACTTTGCTTAGAGATTGCAAAACCTCTAGATGCAACTGAGGAAAATATTCTAATGTCAGGGTTAATAGGGCTTGATGATACTCAGATGCGGCTTTGCGCCAATAATCACGGGTATTGGTATGTTTTTTGCCCTGCTCGTAGTAAGTATTAGCGATCGCAAAATGCAATCTCCCCCAACCTTCTGGGTGGGTATCTGTCCGCAGATGCTTTAACCCTTCCTCGTAGCTAGCTAATTTCCCTTCGTAGCCACCCTGTTGCAAGGCGGGATTTGTCGCTGTGATACTACTTAATAAATTTTGCAATACGTCAGAGTTGACTAAATGACCGATCGCAGTTCCCCGACCAATCCAAGCTTCCCAATAATCTTGTTTAATTTGCAAAGCGTTATCATAACAAGCGATCGCTTCGACAAATTGTTCTAAATAAAATAGTGCTACTGCCTGATTGTACCAAGCTAGGTGGAAGTCAGGTTTAATAGCGATCGCTTGCCGATATGAGGCGATTGCTTCTTGTCTACGTCCTAAGTTGTCTAATGCTATACCCCGGTTGTACCAAGCTAAGTAGAAGTCGGATTGAACTGACAGTGCTTTATCCCAGGAGGCGATCGCTTCTGACCATCTTCCTAAATTAAACAGCACTACACCCCTATCTATCCAAACTTCGTGGTACTCTGGGTCAATTTCTATCGCTCTGTCATAAGATATAATCGCCTCGGCAAATTGTTCACTTACAGCTAGGGCTATGCCTCGGTGATACCAGTTTTCCTGGTCTTCTGGTTCCAGATGCAGCGCTTGGTCATAGCTAGCAATAGCTTCTGGTAGCCAACCTAATTTCAGCAGCGCCAAACCCTTGCTAGACCAAGCTTCTTGATAGTCTGGCTTGATTTCTATAGCTTTGTCAAAAGAAGCCATCGCTTCTTCAAAGTATCCTAATTCTCCGAGAGTTCCACCCCGGTTGTACCAAGCTTTGTAGAAGTCGGGTTTCAGTTGTGTGGCTTTTTCATAAGATGCGATCGCTTCTTCAAAACGTTCCAAATGGAACAGCGTCAAGCCTCGGTTAAACCAATATTCTGAGAATTCTGGTTGCAGTTCAATCGCTTTGTCATAAGATCCGATCGCGCCTAACAAATCACCTGTTTTCGCTTGGCTTAGACCTTGGTAAAACCACCCTTGAGCATGGGTAATTGGATTATCATTATGTCGCTCAATAATACCGGGGGAATTACTACTTTGAACTGCCAAGTTAGAAGCAAGTTGCTGCACTAAGTTGGTACTTTGATCCAACCTCACCCACAACTCGTCTAAGGTATTAGCCACGTTTGGCTCTAAATTCGTCAACGTGTTATCCCAGGTTTCCACCGAGGGAGATGTCACTAATTCAGCCCTTTGTGTGGTGGAAAGGAGATTTGCTGGTGTTTTAATTTGAACAACTTCTTCATCGCCGAACCGCAGTTGGGCTAAAGAAGTAATTGAATCTTCCGCTGCGGGGAGAGGGACATTTTCGGGTATTGTAGTTTGAGCATCTTCCCTTTCATACTCCAATACTAGTTCCTCTAAGTTTTCGGGCAATCTTTCCTCAAAAGAGGCATTTTCGGGTGCTAACGTGATTGGTTCAACATCTGGCACATCATATTCCCATAACTGTTCACCTAAATTGCGAATCAGTTCTTGCCCTGGGGAACTTGGGATTTCTTTATCGGTAATGATTTCTACGACATCTGGCTCATCATACTCCCATAACTGCTCGCCTAAATTGCGGAGCAGTTCTTGCCCAGGAGTTATTTCTACGACATCTGGTTCATCATACTCCCATAACTGCTCGCCCAAATCGCAAAGCAGTTCTTGCCCAGGAGTTATTTCTACCTCATCTTCTGCTTGATTGTCCTGATACTCTATCTCTGTAGGTAAATTTTGCATTAGCCGGATGCCAATGTTGTATGCAACATCTCCAATTCTGCCAACACCAAGTTCCCCCAATTGCACCATCTGTGTTGCTAAAAGAGGATTCGGTGTAGGTGAAGCTAGCAAGCTTTCGCCAAACATCACCAACCAGTCTATCCAGCGTTCAGCCGGAACCCGATTTTCGATCCGTTGCAGATACCTCAATGCCCACTGTCGTCCTCGTGCTTGATGCACGCCTTCTAACAATTGGATAAACAATTGTTCCAGATCAGCATTGGTTAGTTCTGGTAGTATTTCCACCAGATTGTGTCCTCTTGCACCCTTGAGAGAACTAGTCTGCTTACTTGCAATGAGGCGCTTTAAAAACCTTTTAAGCGACTGCGATATCCGCCTGAGCATCTGCCACACTCTTGGATTTTGTTTTTCTAGATTGTAGCCATCGTTGTGTTAATAAAATCATCAATTACGTAAAAACCCATTAGATTCGGACAGCGCTTCCGTAGCAGGTTAGCAAAAAATATACAAATCTTCAAGAGCATAGCATTACAACGTTACAATTCCTAGGTTTAACTCTGGAATTTTGACGCTGCCAATCTTAGATTTTAGATTTCTCTGGTTTATAACAGATTAACGCCCTGCTACGCTAACACCTTTTGCAGGTTACACAAATCCCAAATTTGTTGGCTCTACGCGGCAGTTAATTTTCTGTTTGCTCTGTAGTTGATTGACCAGCAGGATATAATTGACTAATCAATGCTTGCACAAGCACTTGTGGGTCATCTGTTTCAACGGCAAGCTGTTGAGCAATCTGCTGGCGTAAGTTTTCATCCTCCTGTAACATCACAAACAACTCCTCTAGGGTGACAGTTTGATATTCTCCCTCCGGGGGGTTCTCTGGCGCATCTGCTGACTCTGATAGTGAGTCCATTTCAGAGGGCAAACTTGTACTAAAAGCATCTGGCCCTTCATATTCCCAAATTGGTTCGCCTTGATTGCGTGTCAACAACTGCATCCCGATACTATAGGCAACATCTCCGATTTCGCCAATGCTCAACTCACCCAGTTGGACTAACCGCGCAGCCATTTCATTATTAGGTGTAGGTGATGCCAGCAATTTGTCGCCAAAGCGCCCTAACCACTCAACCCAGCGTTCAGTTGGGATGCGATGTTCGATATTATGCAGCCACTTCTGGGCCCATGCTTCGCCTCGTGCTTGATGTACTCCTTCCAACAGTTCGTTGAAGAGAAATTCCAGATCCGTATCGCTTAGGGGTGGCGCTGGTTCTTTTTGGACATTTCCCCTAGATTTTGAGGCAGTCTGTTTTCCACCAAACAAGCTCTGAAAAAGCTTTTTGAGCCATTGAAATAGCCGCTTGAGCATCTGCTGCACCATCGAGTTTTGCTTATCCTAAAATTGTAGCGATCGCACTGGACTATGGCGTTAGTTCAGTCAATAAAACGTATAGTCATTAGTCATTAGTCATTTGTCAAGAGTTCTTCTCCCTCACTCCCGACTCTTTTAATAGAACAAATGTACTAAATGATATGCTATAATTCCGATACATTGATGTTGAAGTCATAGTAGAGGATAAGCTGTGGTTACTTGCTTTCCTGAGTGCCAAAATTTACGGCATTAGTTGAGTGCGAGGGCTATAGCAACATCGATAAACAAAGCAGGTACGAGAGTTTAAAATAGTTGAATCCTAAACTCGACTCGGTGCTACTTATTAACGTTGAAAGGCATTGAAGTCTATTTTTCCATGTCTTACGAACCCCTGCACCACAAATATCGCCCCAAGAGTTTTGCTGAACTGGTGGGTCAAGAGGCGATCGCGACCACCCTCACGAACGCGATCGGCACATCAAAAATTGCCCCTGCCTATTTATTTACTGGGCCAAGAGGTACGGGGAAAACTTCTAGTGCGCGGATTCTGGCCAAATCCCTCAATTGTCTCAAAGGTGACAAGCCTACTGCTGAACCCTGCGGCGTGTGTGAGGTTTGTCAGGGAATAACTAAAGGCTACGCGCTAGATGTAATCGAAATCGATGCCGCTAGTAATACTGGTGTCGATAATATCCGCGAGTTGATTGAAAAAGCCCAGTTTGCTCCTGTGCAGTGTCGCTACAAGGTTTATGTAATCGATGAATGCCACATGCTCAGTACCCAAGCATTCAACGCCCTACTTAAGACACTAGAAGAACCACCGAGACACGTAGTTTTTGTATTGGCGACAACAGACCCGCAACGGGTGTTACCAACAATTATTTCACGCTGTCAAAGGTTCGATTTTAGACGCATTCAATTAGAGGCGATGGTAAAGCATTTAAGTACGATCGCCTCTTATGAAAACATTCATATTTCACCGGATGCTGTCACGCTGATAGCCCAACTTTCTCAGGGAGGGTTGCGGGATGCCGAAAGTCTACTCGACCAATTGGGTTTGTTAGCGGGTGAAGTAACACCAGAGCGAGTTTGGGATTTGGTTGGCACAGTGAGCGAACAGGACTTGCTGGGGCTGTTAAATGCGATCGCTCAAGATAAACCAGAAGCAGTTCTAGACAGTACCCACTACATTTTAGATCGTGGTCGAGAACCGCTAACTATTCTGCAAAATCTCGCCGCCTTTTACCGCGATTTACTCATAGCTAAAACTGCACCCAACCGCCATGATTTGGTTGCTTGTACTCAGCAAACCTGGACAGCATTGGTTGAGTTTGCTCAATATTTGGATATGAGCGCGATTTTAGCAGGACAGCAACACCTACGCACATCAGAAGTGCAAATTAAAAATACCACTCAGCCGCGTTTGTGGTTGGAAGTAACATTACTAGGATTGTTACCCAGTGCGACAAATATTCAGCCACAAGCCCCAAGTGTCGCACCACGAGTTAACACACCTACTGTATCTCCAAGCTATCTTCCAGCAGTTGCCCAAAATCACCCAGTCTCTTCTATACCTCAAGCTGAACCACAAACAAATCATAATTCTGCATCTTCCAATCATCAAGCGGCTGTCCAAAATCAGCCCATCACTTTATCTCCCCCAGTTGAACGGCAAACAAATCACAATTCTGCTGTTAACTCAGTTTCACCATCAACCCCAGAACCTGTATCTGTTCCTGTGTCACCTGCGAATGTTGAACCAGTAAGTTCAGAAGTTATTGAGGAAACAGAATATGACTTAACTCAGGTTTGGCAACAAGTGCTTGCTAACCTCCAGCCAAAATCAAGGCAAGAAATGCTGCGTCAAATGAGCCAACTCATAGAGTTCGACGGTGTTGTGGCTCGAATTGCGATTAAACAAGCATGGTATGACAAGGGGAAATCTTATCTACCAATGATTACGGCAGCTTTTCAGCAGACTTTCCAGCGTGAAATCCAGATAAATATAGAAAAAGGAACTTCTTCAAACTCTACCTCAGCCAAAAAAAATCCTCCCCCAAAAGACTCTAGTCGCGTTCAGCAACCAGCTACTCCTACTTACAATCAGCAAATTCCGCCTCCAGCGTCATTACCACAACCAACCACTCCACCATCAGCACCGACAGCAGTAAATAACGGAAATGGGGCAAATGGAAATGGTGTAAATGGAAATGGCGTAAATGGAAATGGTGTAAATGGAAATGGTGTAAATGGAAATGGTGTAAATAGAAATGGCGTAAACGGAAATGGCGTAAATGGAAATGGGACGCAAGCTTTGCCTCCAACTCCAAAATTAACACCCACGCCTGATTGGGAACCTGACGAAGTAGCGATCGCAGCTCAACGTCTAGCAGAATTTTTCAACGGACAAATTATCCGTTTTGCAGATGATTTCCCAGAATTCTCTGACTCCATAACTACACCTGAGTGGGTAGAAGAATCAGAAGTGGATGATGAATAAAAAAATGCAAAATTATTTTTGGTAATTTTGCATTTTAAATTTTAAATTTTAAATTTTGAATTCCCCAAAGGGGCTATTCTCCATTCCCAGTATGCAAAGTTTTCACCCATTTCAGCCGCTTTGGTCTTACCGACATCCGGGCGGTAGTACTGCTCATGACAACTAACCAGTGCAGCATATATAAACTGCCGCGCAGGGTTTGCACCAGCATCATAAAATATGTAGAAAGTGGGAATTTCTGATCTTGACGTATCCGTTTCAGACCTGTAAACATCCCTACTATCGACATAGAAATGGATAATCCTGTGATGGGACTTAACATTGGTGGACGATGACGAGCGATCGCCATTAATAAATCTGGGACTGCTGCTGTGGGTAAAATATACATAATCAGCATAAAAATCAGCAAATCCCAGCTTTTGCGGGTTCCCATGCGGTTTTTGAGAATTAAATCCCAATAATCCAAATAGCGTTGATAACCGCCTTCTGCCCAACGGTTGCGCTGATGCCAGAGTGCGATCGCACTTGTCACTCCTTCTTCTTGCACTGCTGGATGGAAAACACACTCAATATCCCATTTGTCCAAATGTAAGCGGATTGTCAAATCCAAATCATCGGTAATGGTTTCTTCATTCCAGCCACCGCAGCTTTCCAAGGCAGAACGCCGGACAAATTGACCATTGCCCCGCAATTCGCCAATGCCACCAAGGGCAGTCCGCTGTTGCTGAAACCAGGTATCAAGACCCATTTCGGCCATTTGACCCTTAGTCCAAAAGTTTGCTTTAGCGTTGGCGATCGCTTTTCGCACCTGCACCGCCCCCACGTTTTCTCTTTGAAATAAAGGTACTACCTGTTGTAGTAAGTCTGATGTCACCTGGGCATCAGCATCAAATACTGCTATAATGTCGCCCTTTGTGAGCGGCAATACCTGATTCAACGCCCCTGATTTGCCACCCCTAGCTTCTGCGGAACGCCTTAATACTTTCAGTTGCTTGTGTTTGCCTTCTAGTTCTGCTAATAAATGTGGCGTGCTATCACTGCTGTGATCGTCAATAATCCATACTTCGTACTGCTCACCTGGATATTCCAGATTACAAAGATTTTTGACTAATTTAGCAATTACCGCTTCCTCATTTTTTGCAGCCACTAGCACAGATACAAAAGGCAAATCTCCTTGTATTTCTTTTGGATAGCGACGGGATTTAGTAAACACTACCACCAAAGCATGAAATCCTAGAATGGTGGTCAATCCTAGAATAAATATGGAAGCCCAAGAAACTAAATGTAGAGCGATCGTTCCACTCCAGACAATAGTCAAGACTAGAGCCGCTTTGCGTCTACGACCTTGAAACCGGGGTGTTAGAGACACAGGATCTGTTTCTAACACTGACTCCTCATCTCCTGATAGGTCAGACAACAAGGAGTTTAGCGGATCAAGCTCTTGATAAGAATCTTCTTCGGGCCAGGAATTCGCTGGCATAGGTTAGGTTGCTTGATTCAAAAACCAGTATTTGTCTACAGTTAGTAATTTTACGGACAAATATCCCTAAGCTACTTTTCCCGATGTTAATCGGAATGGGCAAACTGCAATACCCGCTATCCCTAAGCCAAAAGCCGCTGGGGCTACCTTTGTTGTTACCGCCACTCTGCGTAATTACCTCGCATTAACCACGTTTGCTACTCTTAGACAGAGGCTTGGTTCCTTTGATAACCACTTGGGCAGGAAGCTTGTAGAGTCAGACTTTCTCTAACGAGAACTCCGGTTTGGGCAAAGTAATAGCAAGGTAGCAGCAGCTTGTTGTTGGGAGAAACTGCAATAACGGCATCCACCACTTTACAGTCGGGATTTTTAATGTTACCGTCCCAGCTTCGATAAAAGTTGATGCAGCATCATTGTAACCGAAATTTTAATATTTCTTAGCAGTAACTTCATTTATTGGGTATTGGGCATGGGGATTAGGGAGGAGGTAACAGGTGATAGGGAATAATCTGTACCCTGTAACCTTTACCCAGTAACCTATTTCCTACTATGTGCTTTAGACAAATCTTTTGGGAATACTACTAAGAACCACTAATATCCCCAGTTGCCAACTAACTTGAGGAATATTTAATAATGTCTATTGAGCAACTCCAGCCTGCTACTCAACAACAAGCCAGTGTTTACTTACCTTACGTTCAAGGCACTAAGCGGAATTTCTTGCCTTATGCCATTAGCCTTTATCAAAAAGGGGTCTTAGAGGGACACCGAAAGATAGAAGCCAGTGAACATGTCCCCTTTGTCGCCTCGTGGAATGTTGCTACTTTACCGTCAGATTTAACCCGTTGCCGAATCCAGTTTGATGGTAACGCTGACCTGAGTTACGAACTGATGATGGCAAGTTTCGAGTTTATTAACTTTTTAATTGAACTTATGGACAACTATAAACGTTACCGCGTGACAGATTTTTCACAACCATTTTACCGCAAGCTCCTACGTATAGACGATTGATGAAAACTCAGCCGGACTTTTGCTAGTTCGGCTTGTCTTTAAAACGATCCTATGTAAACAAGAGCAATTAAACTCAAAAATTACGGCATACAACTTGGCAGACCAATTTAATAATGCGTTGGAGTGGGTGAATCAGATTTTGGGAATAATCCTCATAGTGTTTGAAAGCATTGTTTTGCTTAGGTTCGCACCATGAGAGCGCGATTTATAGGAAAAATACAGATTTATTGCTGTTTATTTATTGTAGTTAGCTGCATTTTGTGGACTTGTTTCGCATTAATTCCAGTACACGCAACGTCCACAGGGTCTATTGATACTTTGCGACAACAGCAGCAACAAATGAACCAGCAGCATCAGAGTGTCGTAAATGATCGCGATCGCTTAACAAATCTTCAACAAGAGGCCCAAAAACATCTCACTGGTTTAAAGCAAAATCTGCGAACTACAGATAGCTATATTCAACAGAGCGAATCACGATTACAACTCGCTGCCAAACGCCTCCAGCAGTTAGAAACTGATTTAGCTGTGGCAGAACGCTCGTATCAGCAACGTCAAGTAGCAACAGTAGCAAGATTGCGATATCTCCAGCGATCGCCCGCTTCTGTTGGATGGGCAGTTTTGCTCCAAAGTCAAAATATTAGCGACTTTCTCAGCCGTCGTCATCAGTTGAAGTTGGTGTATCAGGCAGACGAACAAATTTTGGTAAAACTCAACGCCCAAGCAAACCTGATTAATCAACAAAAAACGGAAGTAGAACAGCAAAAAAACGAAATTGCCTTAATTCGTGAGCAACTGCTGGCACAAAAAGCCGATTATCAAACTCAAGCGCAATCGCAATCAGAATTAATTCAACGCCTAAATAGCGATCGCCTAGCCTTGGAAGCGGCGCAAAACCAGTTAGAAAGGGAATCCAAAAATCTGGAAGTGTTGATTCAACAAAAGGTAGCAGAAGCTAGAGCCACAGAAGAAGCGCAAACAAAAACCAACAGCCGAACAAGTGTCATCATTCAGGGAACTGGTGTAATGGCATATCCTAGCGATGCTTTTACTAGTAGTCCCTTCGGCTGGCGGATGCACCCCGTTCTCGGCTATCGTCGCTTTCACGCTGGGTTAGATTTTGCTGCTAGTTATGGTAGTACAATTCGGGCAGCCGATTCAGGAATAGTAATTTTTGCTGGGTGGTATGGTGGTTATGGCAGAGCGGTAATTATTGACCACGGCAAAGGCATTACCACACTGTACGGACATAGCAGCGAGTTGTATGTTGCTGATGGACAAGCTGTTGAACGTGGACAAGCGATCGCTGCTGTTGGTTCTACAGGTTTATCCACTGGGCCCCACCTCCACTTTGAAGTGCGTCAAAATGGTACACCAGTAGACCCAGCTAATTATCTTTAACCCAAAAACTGAGTTTCTCTAAGCGGCAAATTCTATCACAGACGTGCTATAATTTGTAAAGGCTTAAGGGCGCGTAGCTCAGTGGATAGAGCAACAGATTCCGGTTCTGTGGGTCGGGGGTTCAAATCCCTCCGCGCTCGTTAACTTTACAAAAGTAACCGCAAACTCGAAAGGTTATTTTATTTAACTTAACCTTGTAATTTTTATCTAACTAAAGGCTTCCTAATTTGTTATTTTGGAAGATTCTAGTATCATTTATAAGCAAGCATCCTTGAGTGCTAATTTTGCTCTGATGCTCTTGGATTGTAATTGGAATGGCATTAAGAAAAGCCGAAACAGTTATGTTTTAATCGGTTTGTAATTGCTTTGCATCAATCCCATCTTGCTTATACAGTAAAACATAAAACCCTTCTGACTTGAAAATGCTCTTTCGATGAGTATCTATATAGATCAGTCTCACATCGCATTTTCATACTTGACTATGAAACTTGTTTCATCGAGACTGCTTTCTCCATATCGTCCTAATAGTTGCGACAGTTCCTGCCTTTCGATAGCTCCTACGGGCAGAGTACAGAAATCATTGTTAAGGATCACACTATACAAGCTTGTGCAGACATTGGATTCAAGTGGAATCAAACAAGGGGTGTAAACAACGTAATACACAAGAATGATTACTTTCTTCACTAGCTTTGCTTCTTACGTTCGCGCACTCGCTTGTTCAATTGCCTTTAAATTAGAAAAAATTCGTAAAAAAAACTAAATTTTTGATTAAATTCTACTTAGCAGGGCTATTATTTAAGTATTGTAATGTAGCAAAATTTAATTGATTCATCTCTTTGGCTAAATTATATAAGTTAAATTGCTATTCGTTTCACCGTTTAAATGCACTACTGTTTTAGTTAATTTTAATAATTTTTGGCTTTTACTTAAAAAATTAGATAAGAACTAGGTAGCAATGACAGCACAATTACTCAATATAGATCAGCGATTGCGGTCACACAAAGCTAGACGAATTTTGCTAGTTGAAGACCATGACCTCAATCGGATGCTACTGAGTGACTATTTGAGTTACTCTGGGTATGATGTCCAAAGCTTATCAGAAGGCTCTACTTTTTTCTCAACTATAGAGAAATTTGAGCCAGATTTAATCTTATTAGACTTGAAATTGCCAGATATTGACGGTTATTCACTCTTAAAACAAGTCCAAGAAAAACCTGATTTGTCAAAAATACCGATCATTGTGGTTTCAGCCTTTGCTTTTAAAGCAGATCAAGAACTTGCTCTTAGTTTGGGCGCATGTCACTATTTTGTCAAACCTTTAAAACTCAAGGATCTAATCCTTACCATTGAAGAACAGTTTACTTGTGGTAATAGATAAAGTTTTTTCTATGAGTGCATTTATTCTGCTTTTTGGTTAACAATGAACTCTTCCACATGCTCGCTAATATTTTGTACAGAACTGCCAACTTTGGAAATTTGCTGTTGAACTTGTGCCAACAACAAAACTGCTGTTTGCAACTCATTGAGAGTTTCAGCCATAGCTTCACGATATTGGGCTTCAAAGTCTTGCAAATTCATAGTTTAGCTCTTGTTTAAAATCATTAAAATAACTATATTCCCAATCATAATCGAAAATTTAACTTACTAAATCCGTTAATCTGCTTAATGTTATAAGTTCAACAAATAAACAAAATTGTTGTTTATTAATAAAGCTTTTATATGAAATTCATACAAGCAATATCTAAATACTTTCTTTCTTTTTAAAGATAAAGATAGCTTAATACAAAACAATATTATTAGCTGGAATATAAAGTTTCAGATAACAAAGTATTATTAATTTAAAAAATACTAATTTTATGTTTAAAAAGCAAGGTTTTTATCCTGAGAGTAGTAGCCAGTGAATGATTAAAGTTGCGGCTAAACAAACTCTCGCATACTCGAAAGTTATGATACTGGCATAAAATTTTCTGGCAAACGTTTAGCTTGAAAACTGACCCATTCTTTGGGAAGTCTCAAAGGTGTCTACGGAATTCTATTTGTGCAGAATAAAAGCCTAACTGACTGATAGTGCTGCGTTAGGAGGTACTATTCTCGCCCATTTGCCAGTCCTCAGTTCCTTTTCCATTGGTTCTGGTGTATGCCGTTCATGACGGCTACTTTATATTTACTTGATAATAGTCTGTTAAATCGGCACGAAAAAATAATTTTTCTTAAAATAGAGAAAGATTACCTAATTTTGGTTGTGACAATATCTAATCAAGTATTACCACTGGTTAAAGATCCAGAACGACTAGAAAACCGTCTAGCCGAAATTCCACCGGAACCGGGGGTTTATTTCATGCGGGACAGGAGCGATCGCATTATATATATAGGTAAATCACGTAAGTTGCGATCGCGTGTCCGTTCCTATTTCCGGGATGGCTACAACAAGACTGAACGTATCGCCACGATGGTTAAGTTGGTGACAGAAATTGAATTTATTGTCACTGATACTGAAGCCGAAGCTTTAGCGCTAGAAGCCAATTTGATCAAGCAGCATCAGCCATACTTCAACGTGTTGCTCAAAGATGATAAAAAATATCCCTATCTCTGCATCACTTGGTCAGAAGATTATCCGCGAATTTTTATTACCCGTAAACGCCAATTCGGTAAAGAAAAGGATAAATTTTATGGCCCTTATACTGATGCTGGTTTATTGCGAGAAATCGTTCGCATCTGCAAGCGCATTTTTCCACAGCGACAACGGCCTCAACCACTTTTCAAAGACCGTCCTTGCTTAAATTATGATTTAGGGCGTTGTCCGGGTGTGTGCCAACAGATGATTTCACCAGAAGAATATCGCAAAATTGTTCAAAAAATAGCGATGGTCTTCCAAGGACGAACTCAGGAACTGATTGATATTTTGACTCAACAGATGAACGCAGCATCTGAAAACTTGAACTTTGAGTCAGCAGCGAGGATTCGCGATCAAATTTCTGGGTTAAAGTCGCTGACAGCCAATCAAAAAGTTTCCTTACCAGACGATACAGTTTCGCGGGATGCGATCGCACTGGCAGCTAATGAAGAATACGCTTGCATTCAACTATTCCAGATTCGTGCTGGGCAATTAGTAGGACGTTTAGCCTTTGTAGCGGATGCTCACGCAGAATCGGGAGCTATTTTACAACGAGCTTTAGAGGAGCATTACCAAACTGCTGACTCT
The DNA here is from genome assembly GCF_014698065.1 of Nostoc flagelliforme FACHB-838. Lineage (GTDB taxonomy): Bacteria > Cyanobacteriota > Cyanobacteriia > Cyanobacteriales > Nostocaceae > Nostoc > Nostoc flagelliforme_B. Next base: position 141,110 of record NZ_JACJSI010000009.1, on the reverse strand, counting down.
GTAGAAATACCTCTAGAAATTTTGGTACAGCATGAGTTATCAGATGCGGAGATATTGGCGGATGTCTTAACTCAACGTAAAGGCAAAAAAGTCACAATTTTGACTCCTCTGCGGCAAACTAAGGCAGAATTAATTGAAATGGTAGAGCGAAATGCTCAGTATGAATTGCAAAGAATGCAGAAATTTGGCGATCGCAATCACCAAGCAATGCAAGATTTAGCTACCATCCTCGATTTACCAGATGTACCCCACCGCATTGAAGGTTATGACATTTCCCATATTCAAGGGTCAAATGCTGTAGCTTCGCAAGTCGTGTTTATCGACGGATTACCCGCTAAACAACATTATCGCCACTACAAAATTAAAAATCCCACGGTGACAGCAGGACATTCAGATGATTTTGCCAGTCTTGCTGAAGTCATCCAGCGGCGGTTTCGCAAATATGGAGAAGATCAACAATTAGAGCGTTTGGGTAATCCTGACTGGCCTGATTTAATCATGATTGATGGTGGTAAAGGTCAGTTATCATCGGTTATCGCCATCTTGCAAGAGATGAATTTATTAGAAGACTTGCGAGTTGTGAGTTTAGCAAAGCAGCGAGAAGAGATTTTTTTGCCGGGAGAATCTAAACCCTTAAAAACTGGTGCAGAACAACCAGGGGTGCAGTTATTGCGGCGGCTGCGGGATGAAGCGCATCGATTTGCAGTGAGTTTCCATCGTCAACAGCGCAGTGATAAATTGAAGCGATCGCGTTTAGATGAAATTCCTGGCTTAGGACATCATCGGCAAAAGCAACTACTAGGACATTTTCGCTCAGTAGACTATATTCGGCAAGCTACAACCGCACAACTCGCTGAAGTAGCAGGAATTGGGCCGCGTTTGGCTCAAGAAATTTACGATTATTTTCATCCTGCTTGAAGTGACAGCTGCCAATACCGCTCGGTTAAAGAATTTCTTGCTTCAGGCAGTTCTTGAGCAAGTGGAAAAGAGAGCAGGCAAAGAAATAGCTATTTAGTTATTCTTCCTCCTCCCCTGCCTCCCCTGCCTCCCCTGCCTCCCCTGCTTATCTATCCTGATTAATTCTTATACCTTTGTGAGATATTCGGGTTTCATTACTAGCATTGGAGACTACTTTGAGCAGCTACCGGAGTTTTGAGCAAAGGAAGCCACTCCTCATAAAGTTTTCTAGTTTTGATTCTTATAAATCTTGTTAGCAAATATTAACTAAATCTTAAGATAAATATTTTGTTACTAAATATACAGTAATTTAGGGGGTTTAATTTTTGAATACAAGAACGGTCTTTTTTGTATTCGTCGGAAATGACTATAAACAAGCCTATCTCAAGGGATTAATCATGGGGATCAGTAAATATCTAAGCCGCATTTAATATAAAAACAATTTATGTATCTAAAGTAGGAGGGTAAAATCACTTAAATACTAGGATAATAGATAGAGATATCGAAAAGTTTTCAAACCTGAAATTTTGTTTAAAATAATCAGCCAATATTACAGCAATTTGTTAAGTTAGGTCGAACCAGAATTTTTCCTGGTTTAAGTTGTGGCTTTCCCAAATAAAAATAATTACAACCAGGGGTTTTGAAATGCAGACAGTACAAAAGATTTACTGCCCGAATTGTGGTAGCCATGCGGAGCGCTATTATATTTCTGATAGTCAATTAACTCGGACACAATGCCCAAGTTGTGACTACTTGATGATTAGTTGCACTCGCACTGGCAAAGTCATTGAGGCTTATGCTCCTGGCATTCATGCACATCGTTAGATAATGAAAATTAAAAATTGGAGAATGTTTTCTCTAATTTTTAATAAAGTTATTTCTAAAAATAGAATTCAAGAGTCAGGAACCAGAATTCATTATGAATTTGAGTTAGACTGGCGAATAGTTCACTCTCTTGTAGAGAGTGTCTGAAAAATTGGTTTTAAAAAACACGCTAAATCGTTCTTTGCGCGTATCTGAAAAAAAAGATTTAGCGGTTTGTATTACAATACGTTTCAGTTAAGGCTAGCACTCTTTATCAAAGTTGTTTTTTTAACGTAGACGCTTCTCTACGAGACGCTACGCGAACGGCTTGCCGCAGGCTACCACAGAGACGGAGAGGACACAGAGAGAGAAGGAAGAGAAGGAAAAATTGCTTAACTGAAGTGTATTGGTTTATATTAGACATCTTCGAAAAAAAATGTAGAGATGCGTTAGCATTACGGGGCAAAGCCTAGTAGCATTTTCCGTCTCTAAAAGGGTTTTGGTAAACTCATAATTAATTTTCGGAGATGTATATTAGTGGCGGATTTGTAGCTTGCTCCCCGCAGGGTGTTCCCTATTTTTTGTTCTGGATTCTGGATTCTTCTTCAACAGAAATTTTGAACACTTTACAGTTTGTTCTGTTGTCTAAGTTGTTGCTGTCGTATCTGTTCTCGTAATCTGAATTCTTGCTGTTGTCTAATTTGTTGATCTTGTCTGAGTTGTTGATCTTGTATTCTCAGTTGTTGCTTTCGTGTGAATTCTTGCTGTTGTAGTCTTGTTTCTTGCTGTTGTAGTCTAAATCGTTGCTGACGTATCAGTTCTTGCCGTTGTTGTGTAAATTCTTGCTGTTGTATTTTCTGTTGTTGTTGTAGTTGTGGTTGTTGAACGTTTAGCCGTAGCCATCTTTCCTTAAATTGCTGTTGTGTTTGCTGATTTCGCTCCTCTTGTTGTTGTCTCATTCTTTCTTGAAAGTACTCAGGTTGCTGAGGATTCGTCTGAATTATTTGTCCATAAGCAGGAGAATTTATTGGCAAAGTTTTTGCAAGAACAACCACCAGTAGCCATAGTTTAAGCGTCAATGAGCGATTCAACATACAGTTATTTGTTATAGGTTGGGTAGAGCGATCGCTTAACCTTAATATAACACTTACTATGCTGAGTAATACTACTGAGATAAACGCGATCGCGCCTCCTGCCATCGCAATGTAAACCGCAAATTCTAGAGTCAGAGAAGCAAAGGCTTCAGCAATACTTTTGACAACAGCTAAAGTTTTTTGATCAATTTTCAGTTATCTGTGAGAGAAAAGTAATTTAATTCTTACTTGCTCTCAATTGCCCGCAAGCAGCATCAGCTTCTAAACCACGGGAATAACGAACACTAACAGCAGTATTTTGCTGCTTAAGGACATTCACAAATGCTTGAATGCGATCGCGGTTGGGGCGTTTGTAATCTACTTCTTGAATAGGGTTGTAAGGAATCAGATTCACATGACTTTGAAATCCTCGTAAGCATTTTGAAAGTTCTAACGCATGTTCTGGTAAATCATTAACACCAGCAAGGAGAACGTACTCAAAAGTAACGCGGCGTCCAGTGATTTCTACATATTCTCGACACTCAGCCAGCAAATCTTCGAGAGGATAGGCGCGGGCGCTGGGAATGAGTTTTTCCCGTAGTGCTTGATTGGGTGCGTGGAGACTTACAGCCAGAGTGATTTGCAAATTGTTTTGCGCGAACTGACGGATGCGATCGCGAATACCAACAGTAGAAACTGTAAGCGATCGCTGTCCTATACCGACATCTTGATTCAGGGATTTCAGGGCTGCGAGAACATTCTCAGTATTCAACAACGGTTCACCCAGCCCCATGAACACCACATTGCTAACCCGTTGCTGAAAATCTTCTTGGACAGTCAACACCTGATCAATAATTTCATGCCGTGCTAGGTTGCGTTTGTAGCCTCCCTTACCAGTAGCGCAAAAATCACAACCCATTGGACAACCTACTTGAGTTGAGACGCAAACTGTTAGACGGGCTTTTGGGCCTTCTCCCCCTTCTGCGAAGGTGGGGATACCAACAGTTTCAATAATTTGCCCGTCAGTCAATCGTAAAAGATATTTGACTGTGCCATCGGGGGCCACAGAGCGGTAGTGGAAAACTGAGCGTCCAATGGGAACTTCTGCTACTTCTTTCCGCCATTGCTTGGGGAAGACAGAAATATCAGCTAGCGATCGCACTCCCTTGTCATAGATCCATTCATGCAGCTGCTTTCCTCTATAAGCAGGTTGTCCCTGCTGCTGCACCCAAGTGGTTAAATCCGCAAGAGAAGCGCCGAGAAGGGGGGGAATTAATTCTGATTTTACTGGGTTGGGTAACTCAACTTGAGATACAAGAGGCGTAGCAGACATAAAAAATCAAGAGTTGATGTAGGATCTCTATCCTACACCTGCCAGATTAACTTAGTCTTGACCAAAGAAGACGGGAAATTACCCAAAGGTTGTACCGTTCCAGCCCCACATTGCACCCTTAGCGTCTGCAAACTCTATATAAATTCGATTTTTCGGCACACCTAGAGTTTGGTTAATCTGCTGGCAAAATTCCTGACTCATTGCTGCGGTTTGATCTGGTTTCATTGTGCCAATGCTCTTAATTTCAATGTAGCAAACCGGGTCTGTATTCCCTGCAAAAGTCATGGGAGTTTCTGGCTCAAAAGCAGTCATTACATAAGATTCTGGTTTTCCCAAATGTTTTGCTAACTTGGCTGATAAGTTTAAAAGCATTGATTCAATTTCAGCTTTTTGAGGAGCCGATGCAGAAGTTTGTACTTTAATTAATGGCATAGTAATGAATTGAAATTTTTAATTTTCTTGACATTGTTAAGTTTATCGAAATGCAGAGCTACAGAGTACAAAGATTAGGGACATGGGGAAGATAAGCGAAATGCAGAAGACAAGGACATACAGCAGATTGCGACTTAGTGAGGTACAGATAATCGTAGGGAACATGGTTGTGCCCCTACCCATGTACTTCATTACCTGAAATATGCTGTATCTCCCCAATCCCCAATCCCCAACATTTAGTGATGAGACGAGCGAAACAGGTGATTATGTTCGGGATGATATAAACGCGATCGCCCTTTTGCTGCCGAGAGTGCTGGACTGATTATATAAAGTGTAGTGCGAATTAGTTTTTCTTCATGAGTGCAGTCTGCCATTTGATTCAGGGGGACAACTCTGATTTTTTCATCGGGCCAGCCGATGCGAAAGCAAATTGCAATAGGAGTTTCGGCTGGGTAATGTTCGAGTAGTTTAGCTTGGGCATTTTCGACATGACGCGCACTGAGATATAGGCAGAGGCTAGCCTGATGTGCTGCAAGAGAGGCTAATTCTTCAGTGGTAGGGACTTCTGTACGTCCACTGATCCGGGTCAAAATGATGGTTTGGACTAAACCAGGGACAGTTAGTTCTACTTTGAGTTTGGCAGCTGCGGCTTGAAAGGCGCTGATACCAGGTATAACTTCAAAAGGAATATTTGCCTCTGCGAGGAGGTGCATTTGCTCGTGGATGGCGCTGTAGAGACTAGGATCGCCAGAATGGAGACGGACTAAAGATTTGTGCTGCGATCGCACCCTATCGATCATAATCGGCAAAATCTCTTCTAAAGTCTGATTCGCAGTTCTAATTATCTCGGCATCTTTTCGGCAAAGTTCTAAAATTTGTTCCGGTATTAAAGAATCAGCAAATAAAATCACATCAGCAGCAGCCAGTAGTTTCTGGGCTTTCACCGTTAACAAATCAGGATCTCCAGGCCCTGCTCCCACAATATACACAGATGCTTCTAGAGGATATAGTGTTTTTTTTTCGCTCCCATATTCTGTATATTCACTTTTAAAAGAAAACACGGCAATCCCTCAAAAATTTTTTTTGATATTTTCTCAGTATCTTTCCGGATTTACCCTCGTTCCCTAGTAGAGAGTAATGGTAGATGCACCCTGGTTAAGCCCTAGAGAATATTCTGGGGCATTTTTTATTTTTTAGTCATTGGGCATTAGTTATTTTTTCTCCCCTGCTCCCCCTACTCCTTCATCTCCCACTCTCCCCACTTCCGTTAGGAGTAGGAACTACATCGGGTAAAGGACGTTTGAGTAAGTAAAGCCAAGCTAATCCAACTAGTCCTAATAAAATTCCTAGACTACTAACTACTTGTGCCATCCGTAACGGCCCCAGCATCAAGCTATCAGTACGAAAACCTTCAATCCACAAGCGTCCTAAGCTGTAGGCTGGCCAGTAAAGTAGAAACAGTGTGCCTACCTTCAAACGTGGCTTACCGGCTAAAGACCGAAAAAACAACGTTATTAGTAGTGTAAACACCATCAAATTCCATAGAGATTCGTAGAGAAACGTGGGATGAAAGTAATCGAAACTAACATACTCTAGAGGACGATGGTCTGGTGGAATATACAGCTTCCAGGGTAAATTAGTCGGATCGCCAAAAGCTTCAGAATTAAAGAAATTACCCCAACGTCCGATCGCCTGCCCTAAAATCAGCGAAGGTGCTACTAAATCTGCCAGTTGCCAGAAAGAAACCTGCTTGATTTTGGCAAAGATTGACGCAGCCAAAACGCCACCAAGAATCGCTCCATGAATGGCAATACCTCCTTCCCAGATAGCAAATATTTTTCCTGGAGTTGGGGCATATTTTGACCACTCAAAGAAAACGTAATATAGTCGTGCGCCAGGAATTGCCCCAATTAACAACCAAAAGAACAAGTCCCCTAGCAACTCAGGATTAACATTACGGCGTTTTGCCAATTCCTGAGAAAGGATCACGCCAATTAACACTGCTGTGGCAATCAACAAGCCATACCAACGGATAGTTAGTGGCCCTATTTTCACCAGAACCGATCCTGGAGAAGTAAATTGAAACGCCAAGGGCAAGGTGGAAAAATCCAGTGCCATGAAAAATTACCTAGAAGAGTTCGTTAACTACCCGCGTACTTTAGTTAAGTACGGAGTTTTTTGTGCCTTGAATACTATAACTACACTTGAATCCTCCACAACGAATTGTGCGGACGTAGGTAAAAATCCAGTATTCATATTTAGGAGTCTAGTTCTTAAAGCCTAGTTGAGCATAACTAATGCCATTAAAACAATTGAGTTTAGCATTCTTACCGAGAGCGCAAGATGGTAAATTTGAGTAAGTTACACAAAACAGTTTCGATATAATCACCTAAACTACTTTGATATATTTAAAATTGTGATTGCTATTTATCCCGGTAGCTTCGACCCCATTACCTTGGGACACCTTGACCTCATCCAGCGCAGTAGTAGGCTGTTTGAGCAGGTGATTGTCGCTGTACTGCGGAACCCTAATAAAATGCCACTTTTTAGTGTGGAGCAACGGTTAAATCAGATCACTCTCTCTACACAACATCTACCTAATGTAGGAGTTGACAGCTTTGATGGTCTTACTGTCAACTATGCTCAAATGCGACAAGCACAAGTTTTGATCCGGGGCTTACGGGCTGTGTCAGATTTTGAAGTGGAACTGCAAATGGCTCACACCAATAAAACTCTTTCTACCCAAATAGAAACAGTTTTTCTTGCAACCTCAAATGAGTATAGTTTTTTAAGTAGTAGTGTGGTAAAAGAGATTGCAAGGTTTGGTGGCTCTATCGATCATCTCGTTCCCCCACACATTGCCCTAGATATATACCAATGCTACAATCAGAAATTTCCAATGTTGAACCCAATCTCAACGGAAGCAATCCCCCCCCTCAAGAATATCTCAGTGGAGAGGGAAGCATAGATATTCAGCAGGAACTCAACCGCCTAGAGGAAATGGTTCTCTCTAGTCTCAGGATTCCGCTGACGGGACGCACGCTCATAGATGAAGAAAAGCTGCTGGATCAGCTTGATTACATCCGGCTAGCTTTACCATCACTTTTTCAAGAAGCAGCAGTGATTTTAGAACAAAAGGATGAAATTCTACTAGAAGCGGAAGAGTATGGACAGCAGGTTGTTGAAGCCGCGCAAGCAAAAAGAGCGCAAATCTTAGCTGAAAGCGATATTATTCAACAGGCAGAACAAGAAGCTGAACAACTGCGGCGACAAGTGCAACAAGAGTGTGAGGTAATAATGCAAGAAACCCTCGCCGAGATTGACCGCAAACGCTATGCTTGTCAGCAAGAGTTAGAGCTTATGAGGCAAACTGCGATCGCTCACGCTCAAGAAATTGAAGATGGTGCTGATGCTTATGCCGATGGCGTTTTAGGAAATATCGAGCAGGATCTCAAAGATATGTTGCGAATTATCACCAACGGACGGCAACAACTGCAAATTGATAACCTCACCCAGCGTAATTCACCTCCTGGTAAAAAAAGATAGAGGTTCTAACCACAGATGAGGAAAAAATATAGGTTGGGTTTCGCTATTGCGTAACCCAACAATTTCGATTAACGAAGACTTTTTGGGATTAAATATAGCTGATTTAATTGGAATTAATTATTGAGAGCGATCGCCCCATCTACCTACACTAATCTCTTTTTATATATAAATATTAATAATCCTTAATAGTATTCACTATTAAGGATTGTTGAGAGGAGCAAAACACTGCTCAAAAACCTGATTTTTCCTTAAAAATCATCGAGAAACTGACTAAGGCGACTGATTACGGGGTCAACCTCTTGAGGAGGGGTAGCAACAGTATAAGAAGTATTATTTACTACTTCTAATTGAGTTGGAGACGGAATGAACGATCGATCATTGACTATGAGCGCCAGTTGTGCAACTTGTTGAGAAAGTTGCAGTAGATGATGTTCCATCGCCTCCAAACGATTAGATCCCTTGGCAAAAAAACGTTCCTCAAGTCCAGCCACTTGACGTTGCAGTTCACCGATTTGCTGTTCAATCGGTGTTGTTGCTGCTGTTTGTGGAGCAGGTTGTACAGGTTCCGGTACACATAAAGATTGCCACAAGGCTTCTTTACAGAGGTCGCTGAAAGTCTTGTCTGGTTGTTTGTCCAAATAACTTTCTACTTGCGCTAACAAGCTTTCATCAGCAAGCTCTGGGTTGAACGTGACGGATTTAACTACCTTTTTTGACCATTGGAACATCAGCTTTATGCCCTAGCAGCTCGATTGGAGGATAATTGTGCCTCTCCATAAATATACTGCCCCAAAGCATTCGCCTGTCGTGAAGGTGCTGCTAAATGAGCATTAATCTTTGCTTCTTTGAGCAAACGTTGAACGTCGTCCCAGAAGAACTCACCACCGCCGCCAGTGAGAATCACATCGGTGACGCGTTCTGGCAACCAGGCTAGCACACGGCTACAGATTTCGCGCGAAAACATCTCTGTAAGGTTAGGAAGAAAATCATCTAGGTTGGTGGGCTTGCTAGCGCCTTTAGGACGGTAATAACGTTCACCTCTGGGTTTGTTAACAGCAGAAATCAGCGCAAGAGATTGACTATCTGCTCCCTCGATTTCGGCAGACACAAGTTCATAAAACTTATTCATCCCAAAGTCTTCGCTCCTAGAAGCACCTCTGGCAAAACGGAAGTTATCTACCATTAAAAGATCAACGGTTTGATGTCCAATATCGACGATCGCCACCGATATTTTTGTAAAATCGGGACTGCCAGGACTTTTCTTAGGTTGAGCTTCAGACCACAGCAGGCTACCGTATCCTTCTGGCATTACCCATACCTTGTTGACGTTCAGCGACACAGATTCGCCTCGGAAGTTCAACACATGAGGGCCACCGACTTGGCTAATCAACTGTGCTTTTTCCTTTTCAAATTGCTCTAAGGAAAGGAAAGGCAGACCCAGTACGACTGAGATATCGTCTCTAAGTTTGAAGTAGCCAGCACTTGCTAACACTTTTACCAGTGCAGACTCTACCTTAGATTGGCCTACTCCTAGATTCGCCCCAAAATCTGCTGCCAATTGACCAACAGCATATCCATTTCCTTGATACTCCAGCCACAAATCCATTAAGGGGTCAGTAGCTCTGGCTTCAAAAACACCACCGCGTACTTGTTCAATTGACATCTGCTTCACGTTAGCAGGTACAAACACCACATTGCCAGGTTCACGACTCACACAAGTTTTTGTAGAAGTTCTGCCTAAATCAACGCTGAGAATGGTTTTCCCTGGAACACCGCCTGCCTTGGGAGGAGTATTATTATTAACAGCATTAATGGGAACTGCCGCTCTATTCATGGGTATAGCAGCAGCATTGATGGGGTTAGCGGCGGAAGGTTGGTCTGTCATGAAAGCTCCTAGTTCAAACTTAACTGTAAAAAGTTGTCATGCTCATCTTACAAAAATGCGAGCAACCAGAAATTCTAGGTTGCGTCAAGTGTAGCTAGAAATACGCCAAAAATTAATTCGGGCGATACCTCTGATAAGCTCATGCCTTCGCACATCTAGTATTATTTGGCATAGTGTAGGCGAATTTTGGCCAGATGTAACCCCTGCTTTCACTGCTTTCAAACCAAAAGCGTCCGTGTTTCATCTTCTAGTACGTCTTAACTGGCGCTTGAATATCCAGAAAACAAATGCTAGAACCAAACCCCCAAGTACGATTTTGGATACAGGAGCAAGGTACTTGTCCACAAGTTCATACTGACTACCCAATATGTATCCTGAGTATGTTAGCAAACCCACCCAAGCAGCGCTACCTAATGTTGTGTAAAACAGAAATGGTAGCAAGGGCATATTGCTGATCCCGGCGGGAACAGAAATCAAAGTGCGGATTCCTGGTACAAGGCGACCGATTAATACTGCTGTTCTACCTCGTCGGTCAAACCACTCTTTGGACTTGGTGATATCTTTACTAGATATAGCCAGCCATTTACCATACTTGTCAGCCCAAGCTTTCAAACGGGTTTCGCCCAAAAACTTACCTGGATAGTACCAAATAAGTGCGCCCAATACAGAACCTAAAAGTCCTGCGAAAAACACACCAATGATATTCAGTTTTTCCCCTCCTGGTTGATATGGACTTGCTGTAAATCCAGCCAGTGGCATGATCAATTCTGAAGGAATGGGCGGAAAAAGGTTCTCTAGGAACATTAGTAGGGCGATTCCCCAATAGCCAAAATAGTTGATAGTATTAGTTATCCATTCAAGCATTGAGTCAATTCCTGAAATTGGTATAGTAGCCCTGTTACTATGATTCCGCCTTAGCTTTTTTAAAAGGTAATTGTCCCGGCTTGTTAGAATCAAGTTAATTTGGCTACAGTTAAAGTTGGCATCACACCTAAAAAACAAAGTTAAGACGAGTGGAGATTAGGGGTCTGCTTGATTAATTTCGAGGGTTATAAAAGTTTGTAAGTAACTCTAGCCCTTGAAATTGAGCGATAAATAGCTCACTACAAACTTTACAAAATTAATGGAACAAACTACTAGGTTTTGTTTTCCAATTTTTTAGATCCCCCTTAGTCAGTTTTTTAAAAGGACTAAAGAGGATCTAAAAATTTGATGGCAAATTTCAAATCATACTCTAAGAGGATGTTTGAAAAGTCCTCTTGTCGGTATCAAAAATTTTATATCCCCCTAAATCCCCCTTCAAAAGGGGGACTTTGATTCCGGTTTCTCCTCTAAAAAAGGGGGGTTAGGGGGGATCTAAAGTGCCTAAAGTCACAGCGAAGCACTTTTCAAACAACCTCTAAGGTTTTCTTCTGAGGTTGATACTGTGAGGAAGCAGGGGAAGAGAAGGGAGAAAATTTTACCTTGTTACCCTCATCCCAATACGTTCGGTTAAGGAATTTCTTGGTTGGGAAAGACTGTTCTTGAACAGGGCGAGAAGAGAGCAGGGGGAGAAAGAGCTATTTAGTAATAAATAGTAATACTTCCTCCTCCTCTGCCTCCCCTGCCTCCCCTGCCTCCCCTGCTTATCCGAACCGTATCGCCCCTTATTCCCTCTTCTAGGCTGTCGGGGTCAATGATTGTACTCTTGGTTCCGATTGCCAGTCTAAGGGATTCCAAACTCGATCTTCCAGGGCCATTTGCTCAATCAAACTTGCCAGTCTCAGGGCTTTGAGAGCTTGTTCACCACCCACTGAGGGTTGATTGCCACCATGTACGCAGTTGACAAAATGTTCTAATTCTGCACTCAGAGGTTGAATATTGCTGGTGTAGACTTTTTCAATCACACCATCTTGCCTGTAAAGTACTTGTCGGTGGTCGGTGAGAGAATTGGCAGTGGTTTGTCGGTGAATCAAAATTTCATTCTTGAGGAAATCTGCCTCAGTAAATGAATTTTTGCAATGGGCAACAATCCGGCGAATTTTGCGGTGGGTGACTTTACTCGCAGTCAGAGTCGCAACAATACCATTGGCAAACCCCAAGGTGGCGGTTACGTAATCTAAATAACCAGAGTCCAGGGCGCGAGAACCGCTAGCAGTTAATTTTGTAACTGGGGAAGCAGCTAATTCCAAAAGTAGGTCGATGTCATGGATCATTAAATCCAGCACAACTGAAACATCGTTTGCCCGATCCGAGTAAGGACTCATTCTATGGGCTTCTAGCGCCAGCAATTCCTCTGTTTTTAGAACTTGGCTCAGTTCTTTAAAAGCTGGGTTAAAACGCTCAATATGACCTACTTGCAGGATACACCCAGACTCGGCTGCGGCATTTACTAAAGACTCTGCCTCAGAAATACTAGCTGCGATCGGTTTTTCAATCAAAACATGAATTCCCGCTAACAGACAGTTGATACCCACGGCATAGTGCAGGCGGGTGGGAACAGCTACACAAACTGCTTCCACAAGGGGTAGCAGGTCACAGTAATCTTCAAAAAAACGCACCTTATACTTGCTGGCAGTTTCTAACCCTCGCTCAACATTAATATCTGCCACTCCGACTAGTTCAACATCTTTCATTGAACTCAGCACGCGAGCGTGGTGTTGTCCCATGTTACCCACTCCAATCACGCCTATGCGGATCGGTCGTGGTTGGTTGCGCTGTGTATATGGATTCGATTCTGCCACTGACATGCTATCTTGCACTATTATTCTCTCCTCAACCACCAAATTTAGAGACGCTACGGCCGTTGGCGTTTATACTCGAAATGCCAGTTACGATCCGTCTAAAACCATCCAGATGGTAACATAGAGCCTATGTTTATGAAGAATTTCAAAGTTTGTGATCGGTTCCCGTAATCCAAATATCTTTTGTATAGATATTTCGGGTTTGTTTTGGATTTTGCACATTCTCCAAAAAATATATGTCTTTTGATTAAGTTTAAAAAATTTAGTAAGACCTAAGTATAAATTATGCTTGGCATTGCTTTCTGGCATCTTGTTAAGGTTTGATTTAGCGATTTGAAATCCAAAATTTGCAACCGAGATGAAAGCTGTAATTCTGTTATCTGGGGGATTGGACTCTTCCACAATTCTGTACAAAGCTAAGGCTGATGGCTGTGAATGTCATGCTATTTCCTTTGATTACCAGCAGCGACACCGACGAGAGTTAGAGTCAGCCTTGACTGTTGCTCAAAAAGCTGCGATCGCAAAACATCAGGTGGTTAATTTTGACTTACGACAATGGGGCGGTTCCGCACTTACCGATGATGCCATTGATTTACCTCAGGAGCGATCGCTAGATGAAATGTCTCAAAATATTCCTGTCACTTATGTTCCGGCTCGTAATACCATCTTTTTAAGTTTTGCTCTTAGTTACGCCGAAGCGATCGCAGCAGAGCGTGTCTATATCGGTGTCAATGCCTTAGATTACTCAGGATATCCTGATTGTCGCCCCGACTATATCCAAGCAATGCAAGAAGTTTTCCGCCTGGGAACTAAACAAGGGCGTGAGGGGCAACCAATTAATATTGTTGCACCCCTAATCAATCTGAAAAAAACCGAAATCATCCAACTGGGCAACCTATTGGGAGTTCCTTGGGAACTAACTTGGTCTTGCTATGCCGGTGATGATGTCGCCTGTGGTGTATGTGATTCTTGTCGCTTGCGGCTAGCAGCTTTTGCCGAATTGGGACTGGTTGATCCAGTGGACTATGCTTCTTGAATGAGGAGTGAGAAGTTAGGGACTTGCAAAAAATAAATTATCCCAAATTATTTCTAAATTTATAGGGGCGCAAGGCTTTGCGCCCCTACGTACTATCAACTCGTAACTCTTCTAACCGTTGCAGTTGAATCTGATGCAGGCGTGGGCCAACAATTGATACCACTGTGAATTCGAGATTTTGATAACAGAAGATTTCACCTTTGACAGGAATTTTCTGTAACTGATACAGCAAAAACCCGCCTAGTGTTTGATATTCTCTGGTTAAGGGCAAGTTAAGATGTAAAACTTCGTTGAGGTCTTCGAGGTTTATTTGTGCCTGCACTAAAAATTTTTGCTCACCTAACATCTGAATCAGTAAGTCTTCGCTGTTTTCAGATTCACCACCGTTACCAATAATTTCGGCAATGACATCTTTGATTGTCAATAGTCCCACAGTACCGCCAAATTCATTCACTACCATGACCATAGCGGGTTTCTCTTGCTGCATCATGGGCAAAAGTTCACTCAAGGGCGTGTGTTCTGGAACAAACCGGGCGGGACGCATCCAAGGTTGAATCTGTGTCTCTAAACTGAGCTTTCCTACGGCCAAAGGTTGTGCCAAATCTTTAAAATAAACAATGCCGCGAACATCGTCCAAAGATTCGCCAATCACAGGATAGCGAGAGTAACCAGTAGAAGCCATTTCTCTGAGTAATATCTGGAAGGTAGCATCTTTTGGCAGCGTGATAATACTGGTGCGGGGGATCATCACATCTTGGGCCATGACATCCCCAAACTCAAAGACATTATTGAGCAATTCTCGCTCTGCACGCTGTAAACCAGTAGACCCCCATTCTGTAGAGATAATCAGCTGTAATTCTTCGGGAGTTACAGGCGGCCGCCAGCCTTGACCTGTGTATTGGATGCCAAAAATCCGCAATAGAAAACGAGTTGATTGGTTGAGAATCCAGATGAAGGGGCTAAAAAAACGGACGATCGCTTTTACCGGAGGCCCTAAAAACCTAGCTAGCTGTTCTGAGTACAGCATGGCTAAGGATTTGGGACACAGTTCCCCGATCACTATTTGTAGATAGGCAATTAAGAAAAAGGCGATGGGAATTGATAAGGAATGCGCCAGTAAGTTTGTCATCCGACTGGGTAAAGGCCAGGATCTTAACCATGCATTCACTAGCACAACAATCGTACTTTCCCCAATCCATCCCAGCGCCAAACTAGAGAGAGTAATACCTAACTGAGTTGTAGATAGCAGTCTGTCAATACTACGTTGTAGCATTTCCACTGCGATCGCTGGAATATCTCCAGCCTTAACTAGCTGATGAATACGCGATCGCCGCACGCTCACCATCGAAAATTCCGCAGTCACAAAAAAGGCATTTATGGCAATCAGTAGTAGCACTGACAACAACCGTAGCGCCACATCTGTCCACATTAAATTAGGAAAACCACTCACTGCCAAAGCTTGTGTAAAACTCACGTCCTCCATTTAGGGGAATTGAGGAATGGGGAATAGGGAGAGATGAGAAAACAAGGAGAATAACCATGCCCCATACCCAATCTCCAATCCCCAGCCCCCAATACTCAATCTACCTTTCCACAGGAATATCTGATGCTTCTAGCTTCAATTTTTGAGCGGGATAATCGGTGAGGGCAAGTGATATTTTCTTGACATCATCAAGTAAAGCTGTAGGAATGCTTACTGTACCTGAAAAAGCTGGCCCATTTACAGGCAATTCTGTTGGTAAACCCTCTGTACTAGCACTCAGAGTTCGTCCTTTGTCATCGGTAACATCTAAAAAACTATAGAGGAAGCGCACAGAATCCTTACCTTTATTCTGCATTTTCACTTTCAGTAGCAAATCACCACCAGAGTAGCGGACAGATTGCACAGACATGGTTACACCCTCACTCTGGGCAGTAACCGGAAAACCTGGTTGGAGTTTTTCTTCAACCACTTCTGGGGGTTTTTCCTCTGGCTTCTGCTTGCTGCTATTGGTTTCTTCATCGTCTTCCTCTAGCTTTTCTGATTTAGCAGGCTTGGTCTTACCCTCAACTCGCGCCTTGACAATTTTCAGAATCTCTTCCTCTTTTAATAGCACCAGCCCTGCCTGTTGGGAGCTATTTGACTTATTGCTGGCAAATTTGGTTGTAGGACGCCCATCTGGTGTGGTAACGCCTTTAAGTGCTGAACTCCCCAGTTCAAAACCCAAAAACGCGCTCACAGAACCTGCTCCCATCATCAGAATTAACAAAACCAAAGTAAGAAGTACAGTAGAATTTATTTTCATCGTTGACAAGCTATCACAAATAGAATGCTGGTCTATTTAAGAATAGTGAAGCTTTTGACCTCAATCCTTAAAGGAACTTAATCAATATTAGTTTGCACTATATCCATGATCAAATTATGTAGTATAAAAATCTGGTAAACTATTATCCGGTATTCACAAGCGGTAAATTTGTGATATAAGTATATAATTGGATAAAGTCAGTGCATAAAGTACTTTCCTCAGTCTAAAATTAGCAAATAAGGTTGATTAAAAGTTAAAATAATTTACTCATATCAACCCGAAAGTCAAGAAAACAAGCGCCTTTGGCCGATTGGGGAGGCAACGAACTCATAATTCGTCTTCAGGCTGGTTCGATTCCAGCAGGGCGCACTGAATTATCAAAAAGCAGTAATAGAGAGCATGGGCAATTTTGCTGAAGTTGCTGAAGTGTTGGTTAGTAATTATTATCCCCTGCTTTCCATTACAGACACGATTAATCGCGTTTTTCCTCCCCAAGATTACCGAGATGGTAAAGTTTCAAACCTGAATTCAGTTCCTACTTTAAGTTTGCTGCTATTCAAGCGAGGAGACATCATTAGGGATGTGTCATAAGGATTTGGTAAATCAGGAGTGCGAATATAAGGATCGTTGCCAACTTGTTGAGTCAGGACATCATGATATAAAGTGTTAACCAACTCAGCATCTCGGGCAATTTCATTTTCTGGGAAGGAACCACCGAAACCAGAACCAGATCCTAAAAATGAGTCTAGCTGACGTTTGAGGCTACCATTTTCGTAGAAATTGCGATCGTGACGAAAATAAGCTCGTTCAAATACATCATTCGTAGTTTCAGTTTTGGGTGTTGCGGTTTGGGCAGATGCAATAGAGGGAAAAGCAATACCAGCAGCAAGCACCACTAATAAACCACCAAAGGGTTTGAATTTTATACGCACGTTTCTGACTCCTCAGTTTTTGGGCAATCTTAATTTATGCTTAAGTTCAGAACTCTGATGAGTTCAACCTTTGGTGTAGCACAATTTTTAATGTTTTGTAATGACGTATCCTACTGAAACTCTTGCTCACTCAGATATTTGGGCAACTACTACTGATTTGGCTACCTTGCGCCACAAGCTACTAGATTTATTTTGCCAACTTGCTTATCAAGAGGGTGATTTTCTCCTCTCTTCTGGGCTGCGTAGTTCTTATTACGTCAACAAGACACAGGTAACACTCCATCCTCAAGGCGCTTTGGCAGTTGGAAGGTTGCTGTTTCCTTTGTTACCTGTAGATACACAGGCTGTCGGTGGTTTAACAATGGGGGCTGACCCAATTGTGACAGCGGTGAGTATAGTTTCTGTTTATGAAAACCGACCGATACCAGCGCTGATTATTCGCAAGGAAGCCAAGGGTTATGGGACAAGAGCTTATATAGAAGGCCCCAGTTTGCCAGAGGGTGCAAAAGTAGTAGTTTTGGAAGATGTGGTTACAACTGGGCAATCTGCTCTGAAAGCGGTTGAGCGTCTTAAGGATGCGGGTTATACCGTAAATCAAATAATTTCACTGATAGATCGACAGCAAGGGGGAGGTGAGTTGTACCAATCAGCTGGGTTGAAATTTGAAACTTTGTTTTCGATTCAGGAAGTTCAGGAACGCTACCAACAACTTGCAAATTCATAAATAATAGGACTTGTACTAATTCGTAATTAAGAATTGGTACAAGTCCTTAATAGGGGTTGGCTGACTAATTAAATGTCGTTTTATTCTTAGCCTTGTGCAGTGAAAGTCGCAAGCACGGTTCCGAATGGTCGGGGTGTAGCAGTAATCCCCAACCTTAGCAGCCTACATTGTAATCGTTCGTGGAGCGTCTCTGAGAAAAGAATACAGTGTAGGAGTATATTACTTGCAGTAGGTTCGTTGTGGCAGACTAGGATCTAATACAAAAGGATTTTCATTACCTTGGGGTGTTTTAGCGATCGCCTGACTGCGTGCTATCTCACCAGCATCAATTGGATCGTCTGCTTGCCACTTACAGAGAGTATCCTTTTGGGCTTCAAAAAACCTTGCATTTGCCAGTTCTGGGTAGACTGTGCGGAAATAGAAAATTACCCGAGCAACGTCTCCTTTCTTTGCCTCCCGTGGTTCAAAGAATCCCCGTTTGAATTCGCTGTATTTGTCAATATCCTGCGGACTCGGTTTGAAACTTAGTTCATCATCGTCAAGATACCAAGACGTAGTTTGATCATCAGGAATATCTCCAAATGGAAAGTTTGCGCGATCGCTGTTAACTTCCACGCGTGAAGCAAAGAGGTTATGCAAATCGCTTTTTGCTGGGCCTTCAGCTCCCATACTCTGCGGCCAAACGTGTTCTGCATTGATTCTGCGTT
The DNA here is from genome assembly GCF_014698065.1 of Nostoc flagelliforme FACHB-838. Classification (GTDB taxonomy): domain Bacteria; phylum Cyanobacteriota; class Cyanobacteriia; order Cyanobacteriales; family Nostocaceae; genus Nostoc; species Nostoc flagelliforme_B. The sequence goes on along the minus strand of NZ_JACJSI010000009.1, from coordinate 122,673 downwards.
GTGCAGCTTCTTCTCTGGGTTTATCTGAATTTGGGTTGATCGGAACACTATAACCAGCGTAGATGTCTGTTACTATACCGCCTTGGTTATCTATTTTGGTGTAGAGAAAATCACGAGCGCTACCATATCCGAGGCTAATACGAGGAGAGTAAAGGCTATCTAGTTTTTTCAGTAAATCGTCTCCTGTAACACCAGAAAGAATTGTGCTTGATGTAACTGGTGGTTCAAAAGTGGTATCTGGAATTGATGGAATAGGAGTAGTCTCACCAACAGGTGATAGAGTAAACCGAGCAATCACAGGGTCGTGATCACTGGTTGCTCTAGAAAACCCTGCGTTAACGTGAACAGCATTTATCTCAGGATTTGCTTTATTAAACAAATTTGCGGTAACGAGGATCTGGTCAATTTGTTCTTTACTTCCTCGAAAGATATAAGAAAAGCGGTCATCTTGAGGAATTTTGTTTACCAAATTTTCCAGCTTGTTTCCTTCCAGAGCTTTTATTGCCTGGGAGTCTGGAGTATCGTTCAAATCGCCAAGAACAACAATATTTGCATTTGGGTCAGTAGTTAAGCGATTTACAACAAATTCGTTAACAATTGTTGCCTGTTTTATCCGTTTTGGGTTAGAAGCCGCTCCGCCGCTTTTAGAAGCAAAGTGATTGTTTATCAAGGTAATGGGAATATCGTTGAAAGTAAATTCACCCACTAAAGGTTTGCGACTTTCTAAAAAAGCTGAATCGTTTGCAAAGCGTTCAAGGTTCTGTAGTTTAACTCGTAGAGGATTGAACAAAAAGCCTACGCGGATATTGCCACCTGGTTGGCCTCCATCAAGTCCGTTCTGAGGCGGAATTTCTTGATATTCATAAGCTGGGCCTCCTACAGATTGAATAGAATCAATTAGAGTGTCAGCAGTCAGAGCAGCATCAACTACTGAACTCAACTCAGCCCCATCATTGTCTTGTACTTCTTGCAAAGCAATAATGTCTGGTGCTTCAAGATTATTAACAATCTGGTTTGCCAAAGCTGTAAACTTACCGCTTGTCACATCATCATCGACGTTTCTGCTCGTATTACCATCAACCTTAGAGACACTTTCCTTTTTAGGATCAAGATTTTCGACATTAAAAGTAGCAAGCGTTAGTTGTGTAGGACTTCCTACCAAAGATGTAACTTGTACACCATGAGCGATTTCTGAAGGAAGGCAGAATGCAAGAAAAATAATAAGGCATAGCGTCTGTAAGACTTTTCGGATAGAACTCATGAACATTGTCCTTAATTGTAGATAGAGACTAAATTCAGTTGGACAATTATCCCAAAGATATGAGAAATAAATAAATCTAGAGGATGTTTTAAAAATTCCTTTATTGGTAGCAAAACATTCTAAATACCCCTAAGTTATCGAGGAATTTAATTTAAGTTCCACTTTCAAAAGGGAGGATAGGCGGGATAAATAATTACCTAAAATTACAGCCAGCCATTTTTTACACAATCTCTAAATTTTTCTCAAGCCATTGGGCTAAGAAAAACAATGTATTTGTTTAACTCACAATTAAGTATTGAGTGCCAGTTTGCTTTTTGATTATGAAGTGTACTGAGATTTGCAAAAAGATGTTATAGCAATAATACAGCAGTTATTTGATATTTATCAACTGGTTATTAAGTTACTTTCCGATATTAGATTGCGACTGCTGTTAGCGCAGTATAAGCTAGGTAGTAGCTTAACTTGGAGCGTTTAATAAATGCAATTTTGAGCAAGATTAGGTATAAACAAAAAATAATATTTAGGAATTATTTAAGAATATAAAAATTAATTAACTCAAGGTTAAGGATTGATAAAAATATACTAAAAGTAAGGACACACATCTGTGTACCCCTGCTACTTGTTTAACCAAATAGAATCACGTTCATAGCTAAAGAGTGCCCAAGGAAACAAAAAATATTGAGTCAGTAACAAATTCTTTTGCTCAAAGAGATGGTGAAAAAGCTTAAGCACTTGCGATCGCTTGGGAAAAACAAACGCAAATTGCCTTAAGCCGCTTGAGATAGAAATGCCCTGCTTTTTGCTTGATTTGCATAAGTCCTAAGTATTTTGCTCATTAAGCGTGCCACTATAGAAAATAGAGCTGCAAATTGAGCAATAGGAAGACTAAAGAACATTGTGCAGATAACATTCTTAGGGACGAGTTCCGGTGTACCCACGCGATCGCGCAATGTTTCCAGCGTCGCCCTGAGACTACCCCAAAGGGCAGAACTGTGGTTATTCGACTGTGGTGAAGGCACCCAGCATCAAATTATGCGGAGTGAGCTGAAAATCAGTCAACTCTCGAGAATTTTTATTACCCACATGCACGGCGATCATATCTTTGGCTTGATGGGGCTTCTTGCTACTTGCGGCTTGGCTGGCAATGTGCAGCGAATTGATATCTATGGCCCATCTGGATTAAATGATTATATTCAAACCGCCTCACGTTACTCCTACACGCACTTTTCTTACCCGATCAAAGTTCACGCCATCCGTCCAGGGGTAATTTATGAAGACGAGGACTTCACCGTTAGCTGCGGTAATTTGCATCACCGCATTACAGCTTTCGGCTACCGCGTAGCCGAAAAAGACCGAGCAGGACGCTTTGATATAGAAAAAGCCAAAGCGTTGCAAATTCCTCCCGGTCGGGTTTACGGTCAACTCAAGCGCGGTGAAACTGTTACCCTTACTGACGGACGGGTAATTGATGGCACGCAATTATGCGGCCCCACAGAAATTGGTCGAAAGATTGCCTATTGTACAGACACAATTTATTGTGATGGTGCAGTGGAATTAGCAAAAGATGCAGATGTACTAATTCATGAAGCAACCTTTGCCCATCAAGATGCAGATATGGCTTTTCAGCGGTTGCATTCCACAACCACAATGGCAGCACAAACAGCTTTAACGGCTGGGGCACATCGGCTGATTATGAGTCATTTCAGTCCCCGCTATGCTCCCGGCAATACCTTGGAGTTGAAGGATCTCCTCAAGGAAGCCCGGGCAATTTTTCCGCGTACTGATATGGCTTTTGACTTCATGATTTATGACGTACCTAGAAGACGGGAAGTAGAGTTAAGCAAGGTAAGCGTTTAGATTTTAGATTTTGCAGAAAGTCTGATCGGAGGTTTCCGATGCTCATGGACTCGCTTTAAGCGATCGCGCCGCGTAGCGTAGCTATGAGGTCGGCGTTTGCGTTAGCGCCTCCAAAGAAGAAAAGGCTTTACGCTACGCTATCCGATCAGAACTTTCTAAGAGAGATTTTGAATCTTACCCTTATAATCTAAAATCTAAAATTAACTAGGCTCTACCTTAGAGTTTAGTAATCCAAATTATAGCGTCTAGCAAATAGACAGCAGTTTACTTTCACGACTAAGTAAACTAGCTAACCAGTAATTTACGACTTACTAAGGATATAGAAATATACAAGTAGTATAATTTAAATTCTCAATGTGTTTTTTAGATTACAAGTTAGCAAAATAACTTTAATATATAGTTATGTTGTGAATCAGAGAATTTTTTACTGAAATTTTTAAGAAAAATAATTAATTTTCCGTCAAGATTTTTCTTCGTTCAATAAAATATTTATTAAAAATTTATTCTTCCAATACTGATTAAGAATTTATATGCATGAATTGATGAACATGAAAGAGGTAGTTGGCATAAGATTTTGCCAAGTAATCTTGTCATTTTTGGAAGAATAATTAAGTATGCTATTGCAGCTCTAGGTGTAAAAACATTCCATATTTATCATACATCTTCCAAATAAATATACTGTTTCGATATTAGAGGAGTTTAATAGTGGCTAAGACTAGTCTGAATCAAGAGCAACAGGTTACTACTTCAGTACAAAGCGTAGGTCGCATAAGACAACTATCTACTATTTTGTTTCGCCGACGCTTTCTGATCTTTGGGGTTTCCTGCGTAGTCATGTCAGCTGCTAGCCTCTTGGCTATTATTTCTAAACCTACTTACCAAAGCAATATGCAGATATTGGTAAGTGCCAATTTATCTGAAGGAGCAAAGTCAAATAAAATCCCAGTAGGGGCAAATACTCAGGTAACTGATTCCAATTCTCAAGTTGTTAATTCCACGACTCAGATGAAGCTCATGCTGAGTTCTAAATTGCTCCAGAAAGCCGTAGATTTACTTCATTCTGATTATCCTGATATTACCTTAGAAGATATCAATGGTCAAAAAGAACCAAGCAAAAAAACTCCTTTGAAAGTGATCCCAGAAGAAGGAGGAATGGGAGCTAATAAAGTTTTTAGTCAAGTATTTGAAGTTTCTTTCAATGATAATGATCCAGTGAAAGCACAAAGAGTACTTCAAGCTTTACAGAAAGTCTATCAAAATTACAACAAACAGCAACAAAAAGAACGTCTGAATCAGGGGATGGCTTTTGTAAATGCTCGCCTACCTGAGATAAAAAAAGAGGTGAGTAAAGCCGAGAAAAATTTGGAAGAGTTTCGCAAGAAACATAAATTACTCGATCCCGAAGTTCAAAGTAAAATCCTGCTAGAATCTCTAGCAGATATTCAACAACAGTTACAAACCACTCGTGCTAACCTTCAAGATGTCAACGCTCGCTACAGTAATCTAGAGCAACAAATAGCGTCTTCGTCACAGCAGAATGCACTAATTTCTTCTCGTTTAAATAAGTCAAACCGCTACCAAGCATTATTGAGTGAAATTCAAAAGACTGAACTAGCATTAGCTAAGGAGCGACTGCGTTATACAGAAGATTACCCATCGGTACAAAAATTAAAGCAGCAACGTCAAAGTCAACTGTCACTATTAAGAAAAGAGGTGAGACAGATTACTACTAGCAGTAATGGAGAACCACTATTAAAAGGTCAAATGCTAGGTGTTGAGCCAAAGCTAGTAGACGAGTTAATTCTGGTGCAAACAACTGTCTTAGGACTAACTGCTAATGAAAAAAATCTAGCTGAATCAGAACAACGACTTCGCTCTGAACTAAACACATACCCAAGCTTAATAGCAGAATACAACCGTCTGTTGCCAAAGGTAGAAACTAGTCGAAAAACCCTTGAGCAACTGCTCCAAACGCAACAGTCTTTGGGACTAAAAATTGCTCAGGAAGGATATAACTGGCAAGTTTTGACAGAACCTAATCTGGGTACTTATATGGGAAACAACAGATTATTGTTTTTGCTTGGGGGAGCGGTAATTGGCCCAATTTTAGGTATCTTAATAACACTGATTTTAGAAAAGTTTAATGACGCTATTTATTGTGCGGGAGATTTAAATAAACTAACGAATCTACGTGTACTAGGGTCAGTACCAAAACTAAGATTGCCTAACGTGAAAAAGCGGCGGCTGGGACTGCCTTGGAATGGGCGGCGAAGCTTTGATACCTCTGTAATAGAAGCCACAACTAAATTGCCTGTCCATGAAACACTGGACATGGTTTATCAAAATATTCAAATATTAAAATATCCTTTGCCTTTTAAGTCTCTGATGTTTACTTCGGCGCTACCAGGGGAAGGGAAGACAACCTTAGTATTAGGGCTTGTGGCTAGCGCTACCCGGATGCATCGACGGGTATTAGTTATTGATGCTAATTTGCACAATCCTAGCTTGCACAAAATCCTAGAACTATCCAATGACTGGGGACTATCTCTGTTATTAGTTGATGAGACAACTACTGATTTTCAAGATTACATCCAGCCCATTCACCCTTCTATTGATATTTTGACTGCTGGGCCCGAACCAGAAGACACGGTAAAGTTGCTCAGTTCTAAACGGATGAAAGAACTAATAGAGTTGTTTGAGCAAAGTTATGACCTAGTACTGATAGATGCTCCACCTATTTTGGGCACAGTTGATGCCAGGATTGTGGCATCTTTTTGTAATGGTATTGTAATGGTAGAACGCATGGGAAAAGTGACCAGAACTGAACTGACTCAAGCTATAGAAATTTTGAGTAAGTTGAATTTAATTGGGATTATCGCTAACGAAGTGAGTAATTCTCAAAAGGTATTGGCATCGTAGATTAAAGACGCAAGGCGACATTGGGCATTGGACATTAGACATCTTGCAAAAGTAACTTTTGCAAGATGTTGGGGAAAGGGTAAAGGTTAAAGGTAAAGGGGAAATTCCATCCCTTTCCCCTTTACCCCACAAATGCCAAGAAGGTTGTAGCATTTCACTTCCGTCCAATCAACAAATAAGTTGTTATCTTCCCTTTGTCTTTAACTTCGATTTCGCCTTGTTTTTCAAAGAAAAATTCATTACACAAGCACTTATAAGTATCTTCTGTAACCTGGATTTTGCCAGCAACACCTTGAGATTCTATGCAGCTAGCAATGTTTACCGTGTCTCCCCAGATATTATAAGTAAACTCGTTGAGATCAATTACTCTCGTCGCTACGGAACCAGTATGGATGCCGATACGGGTGCTGAAATTTTGATTGTTATCAGTATTAAATAGAGCGATCGCAGTTTGCATATCCAGTGCCATAAGAGCGATCGCTTGAGCATGATCTAGGCGGCGTGTGTGCAAGCCACCAACCACCATATAAGCATCGTTAATGGTCTTAATTCTTCTTAAACCATGTTGTTGAGTGAGGCGATCAAAAGCTGATAAAATTGAGTTGAGTAAGTTTACTAGTTGAATTGCACTTATAGAAGCAGCAATTTCTTTAAAGCCGACGATATCTGCAAATAAAACTGTGATATCAGCAAAGTCTTCGGAAATACTGGCTGGTTCTTCTTTCAGTTCTTGAGAAATTGCGGCTGGCAAAATATTCAGTAATAAGCGTTCAGTTTCTTCCTGCTGATGACGCAATGCTTTTTCTGCTGCTAGTCGCTGAGTTACATTGCGAAAAATGCCACGAGTCGCAACTGGATGACCTTCAACAAATTTACAATTAATGTTACCTTCTAGAAAGATTGTTTGACCATCTTTAGTAACGAATGCGGCTTTTACTTGCCCAAGCTTTTCTCCAGATAACACGCGATAAAACCTTTGCAAACAGTGTTGTTTAAAGTCTGGATGTATAATATCGAAAAGATTCATATTCGCAATTTCAGTTTCGCTATATCCCAAAGTTTCTCGCCATGCACGATTGACATACAAAAAATGGCCAGATGGGTTGACAGATTGAATCAAGTCATTAGCATTTTCAAATAAATCACGATATCGTTCTTCGCTTTCTACAAGAGCATCTTCTGCTTGTTTGCGTTTGATAAATTGGGCAATTTGACTACCTATGGAACCCATCATTTGTAATAAGTCTTTATCTTTTGGTAATATGTCCCGATTAAAGAAAACCATTACTCCTAAGATTTCACTATCATCTAAGATCGGGAAGCCAAAAGCTGCATGTAACCCAGTCTCAGCAGCAGGTAGCGATCGCCTTTTGTCTCCATCTTCTGTAATATCTTTAATCCATAAGGGCAAACGTCTGATCCAAATTCGACCAGGTAAGCCAATACCAGGTGCATAGGTAGTTTGCCAGGTGATTGCTTTAAACTCTCGGCCAGAAATTAATCGACTTGACCAAATTTCCACACACCTTAATACTGCATTCAAGCTGTCTCCTTGTACGGAAGTGCCAATATACTGGCTTGGTGTCCAAAGTTCGCCTAGATCCCATCCCAAGTTTTGACAAATCGACTGCAAAATTTGGGGAATTCCCTGCTTTACGTTTTGGGATTCTGATAATATACGAGTGATAGCATACTGGGCACTTGTACGCTGTTCCCGTCGTTGCCAAGCAGTAATATCACGACCAATGTAGACAATATCTTCTAGTTCTTCTGTTTTTTTCGCAATCACCGAACAAGAAAAAGCAATCAACAGCTTTTCTCTAGTTTTTGTTCGACACACTACCTCTAAATTCTGTAACTTTTGCTTCAAATACGAATGTTGATAAATAGCTTCTATTAATACTTGATCGTTATCAATTATCAGTGATATTGGTTGATTAATTAATTCTTCTTCTCTAAAACCAAATAATTCTTGAGCAGCACGATTGACTTTTTTGATTTTTCCTGCATTACTAGTTACTAATAAAGCATCTGCAATTGAAGTAATTACTTGTTCCATGTAATTCTCGCACGAGATTAAAGCACTTGATAGCAGATTGGTTTTCTTGGCTTGTTTTGATAACTTTTACTTTAAAACAAGCCTATCGGCAACATCTTCTATCAAAACTATTCATTTATTTTTCTGCTGTTAACCGATAATATATATATCATAATATATGGGTTTTATGCCCTAAAAATCGGTTAATTTTTTGTAATTAAAACAGTTGTTTTTCCCCTATTAGTATAGCTTTCAGGATATCTTAAAATCATATCAACTGAGGTTTATTATTGGGCGCTGACTATGATCTGATTCCAGGCTTTAACTACTGTCTGTAAATTTTTAGGCAAATTATTTTGAGAAATATCGTTGTATCGAACCGTACCCTCTTGGCTGGTGAGAGTGTAGGTGATATAGTCAGCAGCACCACTAGGGGCGGGGTAACTCAAATTCTGAAATTTACTAAACTTAGAATGTTCTAGCGATCGCACAAATTGTTGCACCTGTTGCACAGAAACGCGGCGAACACTACGTTCAGAATCATTGGCATCACCAATCCGCACGCGAATCAGTCGTCCATCTTTGAGTAAAACAGTCTCGTAGGTTCTACCAGTAAAACCACCACTGGAGATTTGCCGAAATACTATATCCCGATCTAAGGGTGGTGGTAACTCGCTGGCTGGAATTTGCACAGAGGCTAGTGTACTATTGCTAGCTTTTTCATTTAGCCTAACTGCGGAACCTGTTTGATTGGTATGATAAACCAAGGTTTGCTCAACCGCGCCGACAACCACCCGCCAGCCACTATCTATAGCCTCAGTACAGTTTTCATCAGGGCGTGGTAGGCTCAAACAACCATTACTCCAAGTTTGCTGTTCAGCCTGAATGATAGTTAGCTGAGAAATTGGCTGTTGCAAACGTTTGGAGGCAGCTTGCAAAACAGCGTTTTTTACAGATGCGGGTAACTTAGCTGGCAGATTTTCTGAGGGATTTTTTGCCGAAGCTAAACGTAGCGATCGCCCATTGTTATTGGTATGATAAATCCAGTTTTCTTTGCCATCAGATACCACAATTCGCCAACCCGGAATTAACGCTTGGGTACAAAATTCATCAGGTTGAGGCAGTTCTAAGCACCCATTGCGCCAAGTCTGTTGATTATAATCAATAATTTGCAGCTGTCTGGTTGAAATTCCCTGTCTGCGGGCTAAATCTCGCAGTACCGCTCTAGCTACTGGACGTGGCAAGCGGTTTAGTTTAATATTGTCTTTGATGACTTCGTTGCTTATTTCTAGTGATAAGTTTGCAGAAGCACCCGTAGCATTTTGGATAACTGTTAAACCGCTAGCAACAGACAAAATCCCAGTCAAAATCAAAGCAGTGAAAATGCGCCTTTGATTAGTGTTTAAGTAGTTTTTCAACATATTTTTCTTAAAAATGTAGTGATGTTACCCAAAAGTTACACAGCTTAGAAATAGAATTTAATCACTAATAGATATTAAAGAAGAATTCATGAGTCAGAATTAAGACGCTCTCTACAAGGCGCTGCGCGTAGCTTGCTTCTCCAAAGGAGTACGCATAGCTAACAGTGCTCCACCATTTGTACAGAATACCCTTCTTGCATTCTGACTTCTGGCTCCTGAATTCTGTTTCTATAAAGTATATAATTTCATAACTTCGCCAGTTGGAATTACTTTATTATCTGTTTTTGAAACATATATAAAGACAGACGTTGACAAACTGATTGTTTGTTCCTTATGCAAATTTTTTATGCAGATGCACTCAATCAAAACGCCCTGTAACCTTGCGATAACCAATTAAGAACTTAAAAGCTAAGGCTTCATTAAGGGCTTCCAAATAAAAAAATATCCCATCGCTCTGAGGGCAGCAGGAGGAAAAGTCGTTTTAAGTCAAGAAATTAGATAATTTGTTTTTTGGAGTTCTCTTAAGCTAAGAAGTTTCTTGGAGAAGACAACCCACACAATTGTCTTAGAAAATAGATTGCAAGCAAAGTGTTGCAACAGTTTCTGCTTCACTTTGGTAAGGGAAGACTCTATAAAAGTAATTTTAAAAAGAATGCTACTGCTCGGTTCAACCTAAGGTATCCAAGGTTTTAAAAGTCATCTCAGGCAATATCAGGCGCTGATAGCTTGTTGTTCAGATTCAACTAACTGACTATTAGGTACATCAAATCTAATAGTACTAGCTGCCCAATCTTTGAAATCGGGTGCTAGCCAGACTAGCTTGCGAAGGATTTCATCATTTACCCACAACACTAAGGGAAACCGAAACTGCTTCCGAAACTCATCTCGCATGATATTGGTACTGATGATTAGTTGGTTGATTGCCACCACAGATTCTAACCCCCGTACCATTAAAGCTTCGGGCTGAGTAGCATCAATTTCAGTTGTAATAGCCGTATACAGTTTGTCAGCCGCAGGTGAGAGCAAAACTTCGTGGATATCTGCTGATGAAAATTCTGTTAGCAAATTCAGCACTTGCTGCTGCCTATGAACACAGTTACAACACGCTAATAACAGTGAGAATTGTCCACCAGAAACCATCATCGCTCTTGCCAACCTCTTGGTGGCTGCTATGCTGCTAACTGTGCTGTTTTCCGAATTACTTAAACTGATCATTAAAAAATCCTACTTTTAATTTTAAAGAATGGTTTAGCAATATTCAGTGATTCTACCGTATTAATTTTTCTTCAAAAGTGTTAAAGGGGTAACTTTGATGACCTTTTTCTCTGTAATACTAGGTATTATATGACAAATAAGCATAACAATGTATTATCTCGTATTTACAATCAAGGGATAATGTAAAGGTACTGTTAACACAATGTAAGTAAAAGAGTGTAGGCAAAAAATTAGCAATTGAATTTTCATTGTATTTTTATAAATTTTCGCATCTGTTCGCAGTTAAGTAATTTTTTTCAAAGATGCGGTTAAAAAAAATGCTCAATAAAAGTTTAACAGTAAAGACTAGCAAGTGGGAAAAAACTTATAACAGTGTTAAATTACGCTTATACTTGCACCATTTCACTAAATAGCTAATACAAATATATGGGTGGGGCGTACAGTACAAATGTACCTATCTAAAGCTGATTCATTGTGTTGCATAGATTTTTGAAAATGTTATTAGACACGGGTTTCTTTGCATTACGCTTCTCTTCTTGTCGTTGTTGCGCGTAGCAGGCTTTAAGAGCAACGGTATGAGTGACGCGCTCCCTACTCTCGTTATAGCTTTGCTTCACGCTAACATCACTCACCTATAAGGCTGATTTACCGCGTCATCATGTCTTCTCAGCCGCCAGCCAGTTTGAGACGGCTATTAACAATTCTTAATTAATTGTTGAGTGCGCGGTGTGAAGTGATATCAGCCTAAGATGCAAAAATCTTTGTCCATTAAAGCTAACTCATTCTTTTGATAGAACTTGAGATGGAAGATGTCGTTCCGTTAGTCAGAGGACAGGGAATATTTAGCTTTCTAAGATTAGTTCAGAAGATTTAACCATAACACCAAGTTTGAAATTTAATCCATTGTTTGAGGTGGATAGCTAAGAAAAAACGTGTGTAAATAATAATTAATTTTTTGGAAACCAATCAGGATGTCACACCATGCTATTCAAAGATCGGAGGTTTGCAGGTCAAGTTTTGGCTAGGGAGTTAGGCGCTTATGCTAACCGCCCAGATGTTGTGGTATTGGGGCTACCAAGGGGTGGCGTACCCGTAGCCTTTGAAGTTGCCAAAGCTTTAAATGCTCCCTTAGATATTTTGGTAGTACGTAAATTAGGTGTACCTGAGCAAGAAGAACTAGCGATGGGAGCGATCGCTTCTGGTGGTGTACGGATAGTCAATGAATATATTATCAGTCTGATGAAGATATCCGATGAAGTAATTGCCAGGGTTGCATTGCAAGAAGAACGGGAGTTAGAGCGGAGAGAAGGGCTTTATCGCGCAAATCGCCCCTTAAGAGATTTACAAGGACGCACTGTTATTTTGGTAGATGATGGTTTAGCTACGGGTGCAACTATGTGGGCCGCTGTTATGGCTGTGCGAAAACAGCAACCGGCTCAGATTGTGATTGCTGTGCCTGTCGCTGCCCTTGAAAGTTGCCAAGAATTAGAAACTCAGGTAGACAAAATCGTTTGCGTCTCGACACCTAGCCCTTTCAATAGCGTCGGTCTTTGGTACGAAGATTTTCCTCAAACTACGGATCAAGAAGTGCGCGACTTACTTGCAAAAGCATTAGAGGCAGCCAGCTTTGCGCCCCTACCCCAATGAGAATCGTTACATACAGCAGATTTCAAGGAAGGTGAAGTAGACAACGATTCCATTTCAAAGCCAGCTATAAAAAGTATTTTATTCTTGTTAGCGTAGCGGGGCATAGCCCATTCAGAATTCAGAATTCTGAATTCTCCTACATCATCATTACTTTTTCTGCGCTAGCCTTTGACTAACTAACTCACCCGCCAAATGTATTGCCGCTTTCATACTCGTAGCATCAGCAATTCCCTTACCTGCAATATCAAATGCTGTTCCGTGATCTGGTGAAGTCCGAACGAAAGGAAGACCAATAGAAGTATTAACTGCCCGATCAAACGCCATCAGCTTCACAGGAATTAAGCCTTGATCGTGATAAAGTGCCAAGTAGCCATCAGCTGGATTTTGTACTAAAGAATTTCCATACCAAGCTTGACCTGGTTTAACCCACATGGTATCTGGCGGTATCGGCCCATCTAAGTGGAATTGTGGGCGTTTTTGTCGTTCTTCCTCCAACCAGGGAATTAACCAATCCTGTTCTTCATGTCCTAATTGTCCCTGTTCGCCACTGTGGGGATTTAAACCTGCGATCGCAATTCTCCCTCTATCTATACCAAAATCTTTCTCCAAACACTCCACTAGCAAATCTAGTTTTTGTGTCAACAACTGCGGTGTCAACGTATCAGCTACTTGACGCAAGGGTATATGTGTGGTCGCAAGTAAAGCGCGGAGTGTCCAATTAGTATGGGGCGATCGCGCCACAAATAACATCCCAAAACGGTCAACACCTGACTTTTGCGCCAAAAGTTCCGTTTGCCCTGGATAATTATATCCTGCGGCTTTCCAAGCAGATTTAGCGATCGGCCCTGTGACAATAGCATCAAATTTACCAGCCAGTGTTTGAGCGATCGCATATTCCATATACGCAAAACTAGCCGCACCACTGGCCGCATTACCTATTCCTGGGATAATTTGACCTTTAATTTCCCCATCCAATTGCACATCAATAACTGACAACTCGTCTGGATTTGCCAAAGGTGCTAAATTCTCGATTAAATTCAGTTTGTGATAAATCTGTGCCAGCAAATCTCGGTTTCCCACCACTGTAATGTCATATTTTTGACTAATTTCCAAATCTGTTAAAGCTTTCAAAATCACCTCTGGCCCAATTCCCGCCGGATCACCCAGCGTCAGCGCCAAATGCGGACGATTTTCTTTGCCAAAATTGATTAAATTACTTTGATAATTTTGATACATAAAATCTCTTCATAATTAGTATTATCAAATTTTCTCAATTTCCCCATCTCTCCCTGCCTCAACAGTAGGGATTGCCCCCCAAACTAGTAGGGATAACCTGCTAAACTAGTTTAAAATTATTTACACAGGTCTAATCCTACAGCAACTATTGAAAAGCTTCTGGTAGACCTAGTTTACACACCACTTTGCATAAGGAGAATCACACTAATGGGCGGCGAAATTTTGAATGCAGCTCTATTGTCTTTCGGTTTAATCTTCGTGGGCTGGGGCTTAGGCGCGTTGTTACTGAAAATTCAGGGCACAGAAGAATAATAGAGTACTGAGTCCTTAGTACTGAGTTAGGAGTTATTATTCTCCCCACTCTCTAGTACAGACGCGATTAATCGCGTCTCTCCCCATTCCCTTTATTGATCGAAATGAAAAAAATCTTGTCTATTAACCGGACAGTGATTCTCCCATAAGTCTATCCAAATAAATAGATTTTCTGAGAAAATATGTAAAGTTTTGTTTGCATAGGTTATTCTGATAACATTCTTTTCATAAAACATTAAAATTTATTACAACCCTCATGACATTATTAATTGTCGGTGCCACTGGCACCTTAGGAAGACAAGTGGCTCGTCGTGCAATCGATGAGGGGTATAAAGTACGCTGTCTTGTCCGCAGCAGTAAAAAAGCAGCTTTTCTCAAAGAATGGGGTGCAGAACTCGTCCCCGGAAATTTACGTTACCCCGATAGCCTAGCGGAAGCTTTAGTTGGTGTAACCCAAGTTATTGATGCGTCAACATCTCGCCCTACAGATTCACTGAGCATCAAACAAGTGGACTGGGAAGGCAAAGTAGCATTGATTCAAGCAGCAAAAGCAGCTGGTGTAGAGCGTTTTATCTTCTTTTCGATTTTAGATGCTGATAAATACCCAGAAGTCCCGCTAATGGAAATTAAGCGATGTACAGAACTCTTCTTGGCTGAGTCAGGCTTGAATTATACCATCTTGCGGCTAGCTGGCTTTATGCAAGGGTTAATCGGTCAGTACGGGATTCCTATTTTAGAAGGACAGCCAGTTTGGGTAACAGGTAATTCTTCTCCTATCGCCTATATGGACACTCAAGACATTGCTAAGTTTGCGATCCGAGCATTGAGTGTACCAGAAACGGAAAACCAAGCTTTCCCTGTAGTCGGTACTCGTGCATGGAGTGCAGAAGAAATCATCAACCTATGCGAACGCTTATCTGGAAAAGATGCTAGAGTAACGCGGATGCCAATAAGCTTACTGCGTGCTGTGCGGGGCTTAATGCGGTTCTTCCAGTGGGGATGGAACGTAGCAGACAGACTAGCGTTTACAGAAGTATTGGCTAGTGGTAAACAGTTAAATGCTTCAATGGATGAAGTATATACAGTGTTCGGTTTAGATCAGCAACAAACCACAACCTTAGAAAGCTATCTACAAGAGTACTTCAGCCGAATAATGAAGAAGCTTAAAGAGGTAGACTACCAGAAAAATAAAAATAAAAAGCAGAAACCTAAAAAAACTCCTTTTAAACAGTCTTCAAAAGCTAATAGTCAATAGTCATTACAAAACAGACATTAGTCGTTAAACTCTAGACTCTAAGATATTTGACTCTAGATTAATGACTACATGACCAAAAATGTGTAAGGATTACATAATACAGAGCATCGCCTAAACTTGGATATTTGAGTGTGCCGAAAGCAGGCATTATCTACAATGACATTAAACCGATAGCGGGCCGTGTCGCTATCGAGTTGAAAGACAAGCTAACCGCAGCCGGTTGGAATGTATGTATCACATCGAGTATCGGTGGAATATTGGGCTACTCTACCCCAGAGAGTTCTGTATGCCACACCCCCATTGACGGTCTGACACCCCCTGGTTTTGACTCAGATATGAAGTTTGCAGTGGTATTAGGGGGAGACGGCACTGTTTTAGCAGCGTCTCGTCAGGTCGCCCCCTGTGGTATTCCACTGTTAACAGTGAATACTGGCCACATGGGATTTTTGACAGAAACTTTCTTAAATCAATTGCCTCAAGCATTAGAACAGGTGATGGCGGGTGAGTATGAAATTGAAGAACGAGTCATGCTCACCGTCAAAGTGTTTCGGGGAGATTCAGTACTATGGGAAGCCCTCTGCTTGAATGAAATGGTGTTGCATCGGGAACCTTTGACCTCTATGTGCCATTTTGAAATAGCTATAGGGCGTCATGCGCCAGTAGATATTGCGGCGGATGGTGTGATTGTTTCTACGCCCACTGGTTCTACAGCTTACTCATTGAGTGCTGGTGGCCCGGTGGTGACTCCTGGCGTACCTGTTTTACAGTTAGTACCCATTTGTCCCCATTCTCTCGCTTCTAGAGCATTAGTGTTTCCAGATACTGAATCGGTGAACATCTACCCAGTCAATATTCCTCGATTGGTGATGGTGGTAGATGGCAATGGAGGGTGCTACATCCTACCAGAAGATCGAGTATATATGGAGCGATCGCAATATAGTGCCCGATTTATTCGCCTACAAACCCCTGAGTTTTTCCGAATTTTGCGAGAAAAATTAGGTTGGGGTTTGCCACATATCGCCAAACCAACTTCGGTAGAATTGCCATAGGGATTGGGCAGGAGGTAGAAGGCAGGAGGTAGGAGTTTTTGATTTTTGATTTTTGAATTTATTTCTCCCTCATCCCCCACTCCCTACTCCCCAACTTACTGTTTCCTTCCAGAATTACTGGTGTAAATATGGTATTTGGATTTAGTTAATTAAGATTGCATCGAAGAATTCGATGGCTGACACCTGAACGTGCTAAAAGATCCTTAACAGTATGTCGAATCAGGATTGCTCCATCAAGAAAAATTCGTAGTTGCACTTTATAACTGATGTAAAGATTTTCACTCGAATACCTTTACAATCCTAAATCTAATATCCCAAATTGTTATGACAGTTGCTCAAAGTCCCTGTGTTTTGGTGGTTGAAACCGATGAGAGCCTAGCAAATCAACTTTCTTGCGACTTGCAAGAAGCCGGCTATGAATCAATTGTGGTTCATGATGCAGCAGGTGGTTTAGAACATTGTCGCGATCGCCAGCCTGCTTTAATTGTTTTAGACCGGATGCTAGCAGGAGAATCAGGACTCTCATTGTGCAAAAATCTGAGAGGCACTGGTCTGCGATCGCCTGTATTGATTTTAATGGCAAGAGATACAGTCGATGATCGTGTAGCTTGTCTAGAAGCTGGAGCAGATGATTACATCCTCAAGCCTTATCGCTCAGAAGACTTTTTAAAGTTAATTCGCCTCTATTTAAAACCCGATATCGATACCACAGAGCAATTACGCTTTGGAGATTTGATTTTAGATATAGCAACTCGCCGTGCGATACACAACGGACGGGCAATTGACTTGACAATGAAGGAGTTTGAACTCTTAAAATTCTTAATGGAACATCCTCGTGAGGTATTAACCCGCGAGCAAATTCTCGAAAATGTTTGGGGTTACGACTTCCTAGGTGAGTCGAATGTAATTGAAGTATACATCCGTTACTTGCGGTTAAAAATCGAAGATGAAGGTCAAAAGCGCCTCATTCAAACAGTGCGCGGTGTAGGGTACGTTTTAAGAGAATCTTAGTACAATGTCTAAGCTAGTTTTGAGGGTTTGTAGTAAGCACCAAAGTCCTTACTACAAACTTGCTTACCCATCAATTTAAACTTTACAGACTATTAGTATACTGTGATGGAAGTTTGCCTACTTCGTTACCTCGTTTCCAGTGTCAAACTGGGAATGCACACTTGGGGGCTGCTGCCATATTTTTCTGCTGACAACACTGTAAAATTGAAATCTAAATTACAAAATAGAAAAACTATATGACTCGTCGGCTAAGTTTGCTTTCGATGTTGCTCAGTATTTTCCTAATGGGCTGTTCTGTGCCAACAACAGCTAACCCTCCCACGCCCACCTCTGCTTCTCAAACTCCAGCACCAGAGAATTTAGGTCAAACACTACCAATCTCTGCTAAAGCCATTATTCCTAATGGCACAACAATTCAATTAGAGGTAGTGCAAACCCCCCAACAACAGGCAATGGGGTTAATGTATCGACCAGCTTTGCCAGATGATCGGGGGATGCTGTTTGGGTTCCCTTCTGCGCGACCAGTCAGCTTCTGGATGAAGAATGTACCAGTGCCATTAGATATGGTATTTTTACATAACGGTGTAGTTAAATATATTCAAGCATCTGCGCCTCCTTGTGCAGCTGAACCTTGTCCTACTTATGGCCCCAAGACACCAATCGATAAGGTGATTGAACTTCGCTCTGGAAGAGCTGCCGAATTGAAGTTGAAAGTGGGCGATATTGTCAAAATTGAGTTTTGAGACTTCGGTGCTTTGTGGGGATACAAATTTGAGTGGTTACTCGGTTGAAAACCTACACGGTCGAAATATATGTTTTTTTTGTAAAAAATGTCACGTATTGTGGCAAAAAAGTCATCTGTAACGTTACTATTTAAAAACTGTGGTAATAATGTAAAACTCGCCTGTCTCCGACCTAAAATCGCAGTCTTAAGGTTTGGTCGCAAAAATATTCCCTTGGGCGTAAGTGTAAATAGTCGCCAATAAGAGAGTATAGGCTATGGAATCTTTGTTACTACCTGTGTAATTAAATAAAGCAGAAAAGTAAACAAAATGGAGCCAATTTAATTAAGTAAAAATACTGCTGAAAAATTGAGCAGGTGATTTGTACGAAAATTTCTATTTCTCAGACGCTTTATGAAAAGCCTCTCTTGAAGGCGAATTAAAAAAACTGTGCCGGGGTGTATAGCCGATAACGGCACAGTGACAAATAAAATACTGGCTACTGGCTACCAAGAAATGGTGAACTGATATATGACAATACATTCTGTACAAGGAGGTGAGATACAAGTGTCACCATCAAAATATTCTCGACTGATTCATTTTTTGCAAGAAGATTTGGCAATTTCCACAGCATCACTAGCGCTGGCGCTTCGCCATCGGGAGCAAGACCCAGGCCCTTTGGCAATGATTCTCTGGCAGTATGGGTTGATTACTCTAGAACAGTTAGAACAAATTTATGATTGGCTTGAAACAGCATAGATTATCCCAATTTTGGATTTTAGGTCGCGCCTTTGGTGCGCTTTCAACCCAACTTGGATTTTGGATTAAAAGTCTCTACCAAAAGACTGTTACTGCAATCTCAAACAATACTACTTATACTAATTTGGTATCATACTAAGTTGCCAAAGTTACTCTTGTTTGGTGTAAAAGACTCTGTGCGACTGTCTTCTAAACAAATAATACTATCTAGGGCAACTTGGTATGATTTAAGAGAATTAAGGTATGTCACATCCACTTTATCTTCTGCAAAGGTTGGTATTTAGCTCTGTTGACTCTGACAGTTTCTACTCATTTATATCCAAATCAAAAGAGCGAGTTGATAATTTAACTCGCTCTTTTGATTTAGTGCTGAGTAATGAGTAAAAATCATACTCATCATTCACAGCTTAGTATTCAGGAATTATTAAATACTCTAACTGCTGCTGCTACACCAGACCCAGGGGTAAAGTTTTCGTGACCAAGTTCTGAGAGGGTAACTTCTAAGGATGCTATACAACTGAGGATATCGCGATCACTCACAAAACCCAAGTGACCAATGCGGAATATTTTGTTACTCAAATGGTCTTGACCACCTGCTAGGGCAATATCAAAGCGTTTTTTCATCAATGACCGAATCTTATCCGGTTCAATTCCCTGTGGTGCTACAGCCGTAATCGCCGGACTAGCGGAACTATCTGCTGCAAACAGGGGTAAATTTAACCCTTGAATGGCGGCGCGGGTAGCATTCTTAAGCCGTTCATGTCGAGCAAAGATTGATTCCAAGCCTTCCTCTTTCATGATTCGCAACGTGGTGTGCAGCGCTACGATCAAATTTACAGGTGGAGTAAATGGGGTTGTATTTTTGGCTGTGGCTTTACGATATTTGCCTAAATCCAAATAATATTTCGGTAGCTTCGCAGTTTTGTAAGCTTCCCAAGCTTTGGGACTGACAGAGACAAAACCCAATCCTGGCGGAATCATATAACCTTTTTGGGAACCAGAGGCGACGATATCCAAGCCCCAAGCATCCACGGGTAGATTGAATGCACCCAAGCTAGTTACCGCATCAACGATAATTAAAGCTTCACCGTGTTCTTTGACGTGGCGATTGATAGTTTCTAGGTCATTCAACACACCCGTCGAGGTTTCGCTGTGGGTGATGATTACGGCTTTGATTTGCTTTTGGGTATCTGCTTGGAGTTTTTCGGCGAATACTGCGGGGTCTAAGGGTTTTCCCCATTCAACCTTAACTTCTTCTACATTCAAACCGTAGGCTTGGCCAACTTCTACCCAGCGTTCGCCAAATTTACCATTAGAACCAACTAAAATGCGATCGCCTGGAGAGAGAAAATTAATTATTCCCGCTTCTACAGCACCCGTACCACTGACATTCAGCGTCAGCACATCACTTTGAGTTTGGTGCAGCCACTTGAGGTTTTCTGTCACCTCTGCCAATATGTTGCTAAATTCACTAGTCCTGTGCCCAATCGGATGCTTGGCTAATGCCAGTAAAGCAGCTTCTGGCACCGGGGTAGGGCCTGGAATCATCAGCATCAGCTTATCGTTCATGTGTGTATCCTAAAAATCAAATAAAAGTCAAAATTGTGGGAAGTTGGTTAAGTCTGATAGCAAATTCTAGATATTTATCTACAAATTCCACTCAGTTCGTCACCAGCCTTGTTGTATATTTTCCAAGTCCATAGGAAAAGTATCGTGGGAGTTAATGATCGGTCAGCTTGACCTTTGCAATTTATACGAGACTTCAACTCAGATAAAACCCCTGTTCCAGGCAATCTTACCACACACCTAGACACCAGGTTAAGGCGTTTGCTCGTAGGAGAGTGGCTATTTTAGCCAAAGGCGAAACGTCTATCCAGATGAGGCACAGGAATAATAAATTTTTAAATTTACCCATAATCCCTCCCTATTGTTTTTATAAAAACACGCGAAATCGTCTTGCATATCGCGGAAATCATCGATGAAAAAGAGGTGTTTTGGTTCCACGAAGAAAGTAACCGCCTACACTATGCGGAAGACTTGGATGTCACCGTTTGCTAAGAGATATAAGATACCCAACCCAAACTTTTCAATGTGCTTAGGTCAATGATTTGTTCTTGGGTTGCCATTCTCCAAAGAATATCTTTATCTATAGAGGAGGTGATGATTTATTTGATTCAAAATCGCTTCGATGCCAATATCAAAGCTTTCTTTGGCTGACTCAATGGCGATGCATTTGCCGCCGAAGTTGAGATATTTATGCTACTAATTGCTGCACATTATAAAACTACACTCAGTAGTAAACGATGCCTACGGTAGGCTACACTTACACTAATAAACTATAAGTTTTTATACTACACTTACAAAATTGCTACAATCGTGCGTAGTCTTCTTAGTTACTATTCATGGTGAGTCGTTTTTAACTAGTGTTCAGTTTATAAACTGTCACTCACCAGATCCCCGGTATTCTTGCAAAAGAGATATTCTTAATTAGTGCAAGGAGTGATACCATTTCACCACATGTTTGTCACAAGTTATCCCCGCAATTTTCCCTCCTCAGGGAGTGTTGCAGATTTCAAATGTTGCATCAAACGAGTGAGTTGGTATAAGCTTTTACGGAAAAACGCTTGAGTGAGCAAAACTCTCAAGCGTTTTTTCGTGTATAAATAAAACAGTTAAACTCTCTGGACGATAATTAAAAATGTTTTTAAATACACATATACCAAAAAAGTAAACTACTTTTGTAATAATTTTTATAATACATTCTTCATAACTTTAGTATTTGTGCGTTCTATCAAAATCTTTTTAAGTGACTGGACGTACCACACGAATTAGTTTCCTTGCAACGGTTCTTCTGCTGTTACAGCTTCATCTATCCATGCTGCAAACTGTTGCCAATTACGATTGTTTGTACAAACAATAATACCCAAGTGGTTATAATTAAATACAGTTCAGTTAAGGCTAAAACTCTTTGCCAAAGTCAATTTTTTTTAACGAACCGCATACTCCTACGGAGAAGCAAGCTACGCGCAGCGTTTCGTTAGAGAAGGACACATAGAGACGTTCGCGGAGCGTCTCGTAGAGAAGTGGCTTCCCGCAGGGTAGGACGTAAAGAGAAGAAAGAAATGCTTAACCCAAGCATATTGCTGTAGAGACGCGATTCATCGCGTCTTTACCCAAGGATGTGTTGCAATCATTAATTGAATTGGTATAGGTACAACATTTCATTAATAATTAGTAGCGAATTCTCTGCACCCCTACCCTGCGGGAAGGCGAACAGCATCTGTGGTGAAATTTCAACCTTCAATTCGCCACGATTTTAGGCAAAGCTGTACTTAGCTAACTACAAAATTCACCAACTTTCCAGGCACCACAATTACCTTTTTAATCTCCTTACCTTCGATGTAACGTTGGGCAATTTCTGATTCACGGGCGTATTTCTCCAGCGCTGCTTTATCTGCTTGTGCTGGTACTTGAATCGAGCCGCGAGTTTTACCCATAACTTGAATCACTAAAGTGATTTCATCCGCAACCAAAGCAGCCGGGTCAAATGATGGCCAAGTTTGAGTGTGGACTGAATTACTTTCACCCAATAAATGCCACAATTCATCAGCAATGTGTGGTGCAAATGGTGCTAGCAATACCACCAAAGTCCGAATACCTTCTGCATAAATTGGTGAATTTTTTCCGTTGGCATCAGTTAGGGCATTACTCAACTTCATCAATTCTGAAATAGCTGTGTTGAATTGATATTCGTCTTCCACGTCTTCTGTTACCGCTTGAATCGCCGTGTGAATCGCCCGCCGCAATTCCTTTTCTACCTTAGTTAAATCAGCGAGTTGGGCTTGCTTACGGGATACCCCAGCTGCAACATAATCTGTCACCAAACGCCAAACCCGATTTAAAAAGCGGAATTGTCCTTCCACATCAGCTTCATCCCATTCCAAATCTTTTTCTGGCGGCGCTTTGAACAAGATGAACATCCGCGCTGTATCTATACCGTATTTGGAAATTACATCTTCTGGGGCTACACCGTTGCCCTTTGATTTAGACATGGTGGCGTAGAGACGTTGCAGTGATTCGCCTGTCTGGGGATCGCGGGGGTCGCCTGAATTTACCAAATTAGAAGGAATCCATTTATCTTTGCCGCCCTTGTTGGGATTTAGGTAAGTTAAACCCTGTACCATACCTTGAGTTAATAAGCGTTGGAAGGGTTCATCAAAATTCAGTAACCCTCTGTCCCGCAGAACCTTAGTAAAGAACCGCGAATACAACAAATGTAAAATCGCGTGTTCAATCCCACCCACGTACTGATCAACTGGCATCCAGTCATTAATTTTACTAGAATCGAAAACCTGTTGTTCATTTTTAGCGTCAGGGAAGCGCAAGAAATACCATGAGGAATCAATAAAAGTATCCATCGTGTCAGTTTCCCGCTTCGCTGGAGTGCCACAAGTTGGACAAGAGACATTTACCCAGCTTTCCAACTGAGTCAAAGGTGAACCGCCACGTCCAGTAAATTCCACTTCTTCTGGCAACTGGACTGGTAAATCTTTATCAGGCACTGGGACTATCCCACAGTTGGGACAGTGAATTACAGGTATTGGTGCGCCCCAGTAACGCTGCCGCGAAATTAACCAATCCCGCAAGCGATATTGCACTCTTACTTTACCAAAACCTTGTTGTTCGGCGTGTTCAATTATTGCTTGTTTAGCATCTGTGGAATTCATGCCAGTAAAAGCCCCAGAATTAATTAAAATTCCTGGTTCAGTGTATGCCTGGTTGTATTCAATTTGGATGAGTTGTGTGACTTCATCAATCTCTGATGTTGGAGTTAAGTCAAAACCTACAACATCATCTGGGGAAACGATGACAAAATCAACTGGTAAGTCGTAATTTTTGGCAAACTTAAAATCTCGGACATCGTGTGCTGGTACACCCATCACTGCCCCAGTACCATACTCATACAGTACATAGTCAGCAATCCAAATCGGCAGTTCTTCCCCTGTAAATGGGTTAATTGCCACCCCACCTGTGGGGATACCCCGCTTAGGTTTGTCTTCAGCAGTACGTTCTAACTCACTTTGATTGGAAACCTCTTTAATAAAGGCTTCTACGGCTGCTTGCTGTTCTTTTGAGGTGACACGCTTTGTCAAGGGATGTTCTGGTGCTAAGACTAGGTAGCTGACACCATAAACGGTATCTGGACGTGTAGTATACACGCCGATTTTTTCATCTATTCCAATGATGGGAAATTCTAGGTAAGCACCTGTAGATTTACCAATCCAGTTTGCCTGCATCAATTTGACGCGTTCCGGCCAACCTGTCAATTTATCCAAGTCATTGAGTAATTCTTCAGCGTAGTCGGTAATCTTAAAAAACCATTGTTGCAACAATTTGCGCTCAACTATTGCGCCACTGCGCCAGGAACGTCCTTCGTTATCAACTTGCTCGTTTGCCAATACAGTTTGGTCAATGGGATCCCAATTTACTGCTGCTTCTTTTTGGTAAGCTAACCCCGCTTGCAAAAACTGCAAGAAAATCCATTGTGTCCACTTGTAATAATCTGGTGAACAGGTAGCAATTTCACATTCCCAATCAATGGATAAACCAAGACGCTGCAATTGTTGCCGCATCTGGGCCATATTCTGATAAGTCCACTTTGCTGGCGGTACACCACGGTCAATGGCGGCATTTTCTGCTGGCAAGCCAAAAGCATCCCAACCCATTGGGTGTATTACCCGATACCCTTGCATTCGCTTGAGGCGGGCAATTACGTCGGTAATTGTATAATTACGGACGTGACCCATGTGTAGGCTGCCCGATGGATAAGGGAACATGGAAAGAGCGTAGAATTTTGGCTTGTTAGTAGCTGTCGGTGTTTTGTCTAAGCCAAGTTCTACCCATGTTTTTTGCCATTTTTCCTCAATCGCTGCTGGGTTATATCGGAAATCCACCAAAATTCTCCTACTGAGTCTACTTACTATGTCAACCTACCTATGTCAACATAGCAGGTTAATCTAATATTGTAGGTCAACTACTCACAGATTTATATATAAGCGATAAGTGCGATTGAGCTTCAGCCTGATTATGCCCAAACTGCTACCTTTTCAGATGATATAGTGAAAGTCATTTTAGGACTTACGCAAAAATCGCAGAAAGCTTAATTTATCGAACCGCCAAGTCGCCTTCTCTACGAGGCACTACGTGAACGCAAAGCATCTCGTTAGAGAATAACCCCAAGAGTTCGTAGAGTATGCGTAAGCCCTGATTTGATAAAGGTTTAAATGATTGAATCAAATATAGAATTTTCTGATTTAATACAAGTTTTTGTTTACGGCACGCTCAAACCAGGTGAAACTAACTATCAAAAATACTGTGCTGACAAAGTAGTTGATGTCAAAAGAGCCTTTGTACAAGGCAAATTGTTTGCTCTGCCAATAGGCTACCCAGCAATGACGCTAGGGGATAGCCAAGTTCACGGATATTTACTCTCTTTTTCCAACCCAAGGATTTTAAATGAGCTAGATGTGCTGGAAGATTACCAGCCCAATAGACAAATGCCAGAAAACCTCTATAATCGACAAATTACCGAGGTTTATGAGCCACAGTCGCTCTCTCTGGGTTGGGCTTGGGTTTATTTAATGACTCTAGACCGAGTTGACCAATTAGGAGGCTTCCTCCAACCTGACGGCTGGTGGAGTGGCTGTGGTTTAACCGCAAAGTACAGTTATGAGTAAACTGTTAATGCAATTAGTTTATGTCCTGTTTGGAGTCGTGGCGTTGCGGCTGTACCGGATAGATTGAATTTTCTGGAGAAGCTACTGCTGCTTTAGGAATTTCAATTACCGGGTTATTTAGTCCCACCATCAGCGGGGAAGGCGGAATTATAGAGGCTGAGGAGGTTTGTATCGGTTCTTTTTGTGTTCGTTGCGCCAGTTGCGGCGAACTCAAACCAATAGGTACTAAGCCAGATACTGCACTGATGACACAAGCAGCAACAGCTGCACCTCCCGCCATCCAGTTTAGACGAGAGCGGCGGCGCAAACGTGTCAATACTTGCTGAACTGTTACTTCTGGTGACTGTTGGGATGCTGGCACTGGGAGAGTCCGCAAGCCTTGGCGCAGCTTTAACAGTCGGGCATACAAGCATTGAACTGAGGCATCATTTGCCAGCCATTCTTCTACTTGTTTGCGTTCGGTGGCTGTGACTTCACCATCGAGATAAGCACTCAATAACTCGAAGCGATCGCGCTTCACCATATCCATAAGACCCGTTGATTCATTGGTATGATTGGCCATTCCATCTGACAAATCTTGAGGAAGTTGCAAAGGAGAACGGTCGTAAAACTGAGAATCAGTAGTCATCTTAACATTATTACCAACTCATACACGGGAAAACTGGGCGGGAATTTCGGAGAAATTAGCCAATTTTCCTCCTAAGGGCAGAAGCGATCTACGTCTTTCTGGAAATTCTTAATCTATGCTTAAATTCTGCTATTGGGCAGAGGCAAGATACTGTAAATTAGGAATCTAGATAATTCTGCAAGTGAGCTTGCAACCTCGTTCTAGCTCTGGCTATTCTTGACTTCACAGTTCCTAAGGAAACCCCAGTGATTTCAGCGATTTCTTCATAAGCCATGCCTTCAATTTCTCTCAGGACAATGGTAGTACGAAAAACTTCTGGTAAATCCGCGATCGCTTCTCGCAGTTGCTCGTAAAATTCTCTAGTTGTCAGTTCTTCTTCAGGGCCGGGAGTATCGCCAGCGATTTCCCAATCCATCTCGCCGTCCTCTAAGGAACGGGGAGCATCCAGCGACAAAGGACTCATAACCCGCTTGCGTTTCCGCAACTCGTCATAAAACAAGTTGGTGGCAATGCGGCTTAACCAGCCCCGAAATTTGGCAGGCTCTTGTAATCGGTTAATATTCCGATACACTCGAATCCAAACTTCTTGAGCCAAATCGGCTCTGTCAGCCCAATCTGGAGCTAGGTGATATAGAACTCTATCAACTTGACTTTGATAGCGGCGTAATAGTTCTGCAAACGCAACACGATCTGGTCGCAGTCCCGCTTGACAGCGCAAAATTAAATCGTGGTTAGGGAGTTTGTCAACTTGCACTGATGCTTCTGGATACTTTGCATCAACCGTTGACCAGGATACAGAGATCGACTGACTCATAGATCGTACTGGCTCTAAATCATCCCTATCTATTAGACCTGCTAATGGGACAGAAGTTCCATGCTAAGGTGACGGATTTATGACTGGAACACTGAGGCAAACAATTTTGGATACATTTATAGCAATAACGAGAGCCACTTTTTCCTTATACTACTTGCATAGTTGCCCGAAACCCATCGACGAACAAAGACGCTGTGATATGCACAATTTCGTACTTTTAGCAACTGAGTATATACGCTTGATAAAAATAATTAAATTTGGTTATAAGGATGAAGATAAAATTTTGTAATTCTAACTTCTTGATACTTTTTAAATTCAGGTAATAATTTCTGGAAGTTGGGTGGCTGTAGTTGTTAAGATGATGATTTATTTTTTTGCTTTTGTGACCATAATAGTTGCTGATTGTTCTGGTTGTGGCCCGTAAGCAGCACTAGAGTTATGTTGCCCTGGGATACGAACTTGAAAAAAGAAATTGAGGGAAAATGTAATTGTGACTGCTAGTAATAGTTTTTCAAACATGGTTTTTCTTCCACCTACACCATTAATGATTGATTCCTACATTTCAAAAGTTTTATCAGAAAGTCTAAATATTGACTTACGATGCCCAGAACCTTTGAAGAATGAGGTTGCTCATATAGAGTTTTGCCACTGGGACAATTTGTATAGTCTTAGTTTGCCCAGAGGTGTTGGCAGATTTATATCGGAAATGATAAGTATTGATAAATTTTTGATAATCAGATGATGAACTCATCCAATTACTCGGCTGGATATGTCAGGGATAAACAATAGGCGATGGCAATGGTAAGAAACGAATCTGTAGGGCGTATGGTAATGTTGCTTTGTTTCGGCACAGCATTTTTATCTTTAGCTGTCCATTGGCGCATTACTACGGCGGAACGGCAGTCTGAGAAGCCTGTATCTACTTCAATGCGGCGAGATTCTACCCTAACCAATCCAAAGGGAAGCCGCCCAGAGGCAGTCTACAAAAATCTTTCCCAAGTGAGTTTAGGAGAAATTGCACTGGGTGCATCTGTGCCACCTGATGAAGTTAACCAAGGCTCAACTGCCCAGAGGACGTTTACACCAAAGTCCTCTGCTATTAAGTCAAAAATAATTAAGAAGAATGTAGCCAAAGCAAATACTGGTAAAGCTTCTACACTCAAGCTTTCTACTATTAAGTCTCAAACAAAGTCAAAAACAATTAAGAAGAATGTAGCTAAAGCAACCATTAATAGGGTTTCTACACTTAAGCCTTCAACTATTAAGCCGCAAAGTCAGCCCAAAAATATTAAGAAAAATGTAGCTAAAGTAACCGACCTACCAACTCAGACACGGCTGGTGGCGCAAGTAGAAAGACAAAATCCAATTGCGGATAGTTGGCCAAAAGCTTTATGGTCTAAGGCTTCAGCCCAACAAGTAGCATCTAATCGGCTGGCAGATGCCAAGACGCAAGTTGTAGTTGATTTAAGCGATCGCCGCACCTATGTATATGCAGGAGAGGAGGTGATAGCCAGCTACCCAATTGCTATCGGTAAGAAAGGTTGGGAAACACCTACAGGTTCTTTCCAGGTGATCCACATGCGACACTATCCAATCTGGCGTCACCCAATTACGGGCAAAGTTTTTGAAGCTGGTACTGATAGTCCCTTGGGAGATAGATGGATTGGTTTTTGGTCAGATGGACGGAATGAAATTGGCTTTCATGGAACGCCAGAGATTCACCTAGTGGGAACTGCTGTATCCCACGGTTGCTTAAGAATGCGTAATTCTGATGTGCGATTGTTGTATGAGCAAGTAAGTTTAGGAACAACAGTGTTAGTACGTGATTAATTAAGAGTCATTTGTCATTTGTCATTTGTCAGTTATTCTTTGCAAATGACCAATGACCAATGACTGATGACTCTTAAAATTATAATTTTTGCTCAAAGTTAGGTGCGTATGCTTGGAGTAAAGCACTAACTTGGCGTACAACTTCATTACCACTGTTTTTACCCAAGGCCTGCCGTTCTGGAAAGAAATTGGGTCGATCTAGGTAACGGTTAATCGCTTCACTTACTTGCTGAGAAATTAAGTCTTGCAATTGCGCCTGAGCGTTTTGGCGTTGGAAGCTAGCACCTTCTTCTGTAGTAGCATACAAAGGTGGTAGCCGATTGAGAGCGTAAGCAGCAATATCCCCAACATCTAAAGAACTTTCGCTGGTGGCTTCAATTTCTGCAACTCGGGCGATCGCTTCCGTCAGTACCAATTCTTCCATAACGTTAATGAATTGTTTGCGAGGTACCGCCACTACCTCACCAGTCAATAGCGCACCCATCAACCGATCCAGCGCCATATACTCTTCAATTGAGAGTTCTGAGGCGTTATCACAGATTCTACCGACTTCTGCTTCCATTGCTGGTGTTAAATAACCATCCTGGAGAGCTTGTTCTACAATTTTTTCGATGCTCATAACGCTTATCATCTTTATGTTAGCCAAGCAAGGTAGGGACGGTATCAATCCAATTTATTTTGCTCAATTATCAGCAGAAAAAACACAAATTATGCAAAGACGCGATCAATTCCGCCTCTACTAGTTAACAGCCTTAGTTCGCCAAGGTGTTGGATCAACAGATTGTCCGTTGACATATAAACCCCAGTGTAAGTGCGGCCCCGTAGAAGCGCCCGTTGAACCTACTGCACCAATTTGTTGGCCAGCTTTCACAAAATCACCTTCTTTAACGTTAATACGACTCAGGTGCATGAAAATACTGGTTACTCCTTGACCGTGGTCAATGCCAACTACGTTACCGTGTACCCGAAACCCTTGGGATACCCTACCTACCAAAGCAACTCGCCCAGCAGCTGGGGCAATCACTGGTGAACCGGCAGCACCAGCGTAGTCAAGACCACGATGATAGTAGTCCTTTGCAAATGTACCATTATAGTAGCGACGAACACCATAGGTTGTACTCATCCGCCCTGCATTTGGCTTCAATAATACTCCATTCCAATACTTTTCTGGTGTTTGCAGTGCCTTAAAAGCTGCCACGCGCTTCAGTTCATATTCTGTGGCACCCACTCCGGCTTTGCCAGGTGGTAAAGTAATGCGTTGTACGGGGAATTTGCGATTAAGCACATTCACTGCCAAGTTTTGTACTTGACCATCCCCTGCAACCCGAACTGTTCTAGTTCCAGCTTTTTCTAGTGGAGTTGTGGGAATAAAAGCCCGATATTGATTGGGTGCAATTTCAAAGGCTGGATACGTATTTTTACCACTAGCTACTGTCGGATTTGTACTATTATCTGGATTATCTACATTAATCTCCACCGAGAGTGTATCCCCTAATTTCGGATTAATTGGAGTCACCTTTACTTGTAGGGCATCTACGGGTAGTGCCAAGGTGATCGGGAAAACAGCAAATATACCCTTTAATACATTTATTGCACAGCGATTGACTGTCAAATTTTTGACATCAAAACCGAGCAACTTTTTGTTTAAACTACTAGCGCTATTCTCAATAATCATAGAACTACAAAAGATCCCTTGCTTGTGTTGGAAAATAGACTAGCTTATTATCGCCAGTGTTTCCTGTTTGAAGCCAATGTTGTTGACAACTATAAATTTTAGGAAATTCTCCAGGTATTTATGGATTACAAGGGCGAATCATTTTATTTGTAATTTTTAGTGAATTGGCCTTAGCTCTAATAACTAAGGCGTAGTGAAATTGACAATGAGCATAAAATTTAACTAGATTGATGCCAAAAACGCTCTTATGGCTTGCTATAGGTGTCACTTGTTAAGCAATAAAGGAAACTCATTGTGGTTACAATCATTACATAATAATACTTGAAGAAAATCTGGGAATCAACTGGACACTTTTTCAACTGGACACTAATATTACACTGTTAAGTTGAAATTGGTATGGGGAAATTACTTAAACTAGGTAAAAAGTCGGCAAGGATAAATTAATGTGTGGAGTAAATTGCTGTTTGCAGGCGATGCCTACGGCGGGCTACGCCTACGCTGAGATTCTTGAGCAGATTTACCCAATGCCCGTTGTTCAAAAAGTTGAGTTGGGAATTATCTTTTCTTACAATCACCAAGATTTCAGTTTTGCCTGTCCCCATATCGGAAGCTAAACCATCTAACCTCGATTTAAGGTATTGAATTACGTAATATCATTGACTATATTTCTAAATTAGTGCTTTTTTATTTGCAAACAACAGATATAGAACTAAGTATGAGCAAAAATAGAAGACTCATATTTATTTAAGGAGCTTTAATGACTCGACGAACCTATCCCACTAATAATATTTGTGCTACAAAGCTTAAGCTTATTGAGAACTAAAAACGAAAAATTAAGGTTTTCAAGCACATTTTACGAAACGAAGTAGGGTTTTTTGGAATAGTGGGATAGGTTCACGTATTACCAGTGCTGTAAATTCACTAGTGACAAACTTCTCGTGACGAAATGCACTTTTGTGGCTTAGAAGTAGCGGACTAACTACTCCAAGTTAAAGGCTCTAGCAAATGAGATTTTAGCCGATTGGGACGCTGTGGTTGCGTGTTTTTATCATCCGCAATTACCACCTACTATAATGAGGCTGAAAGAGCTTTACGATATGCTGTTATTCCCCAAAACCGCAGAAGGATATCTGCAATAAGCATATTACTGCTATGCCCCTTGGGGAGCAAAAGCCAAAACTGATGACTTAGAAAAACGCTATCCCCAACTACTCAAACGCATTTTGCAATAGTAAGAATTCAACTTCAATCGCTTAGAAACTATAGCCAGTATTGCCTATACATCTACAAATATTAATTGCTGATAATGGCAAGGGGATAAGTGAAGAAATTAAACAAAATTCCATAACTTAAAGCCTACTTACTGTCACGGCTTTCAATATGTCTATGAAATCATAAAAATGCTTCTAGAAAATCTAAGCCAATAAAATAGGCTAAGATTTTCTGGAAGCTTACTTACAGATTTGTGTCGTATTCACTCTATTGCCATCAGTGTTAAAACTTTGTAAATTGGCAAAGGTATTGTTAAATCATTTCAAATAACTATATCGCCCTTATTAACTGCCTCAGCCAAAGCTAAAGGAAAAGAACCTTCAGACTGAGAGTTAAATATGTCACCAAGACTAGAAGTGATCTGTCCATAGTTGAATGCACTGCGGCTAGTACTGATTCCCGCAGCAGGGTTAATCCGGTTATCGCCTTCAGGCAGCCTTTCGCTAGTTACAAGTTCGTTAGTGATATCAATGGTGGGAATTGATTCAGGAGCGGCAATACTGATGACATCTGAACCGCCGATAAATTTTTGCAGTTTTCCGTCCTTGACGTCAAGTTTAGCCAACCAACCGTCCAGAGCTGAGGTATTAACGCCACCACTGTTCCCTAATAAGCTATCAGTAGCTCCAGTCACGAAAAGACTACCTTTTCCGTCAATAGTAACACCTGTAGCGTAGTCAAGATTATTTTTGCTTCCAAATTGTTGAATCCAGTTGTTATTGCCATCAGTGTCGAACTTCGCCACCCAGGCATTATAAGATTCTTCTTTTTGGCCTTTTCCTAACTTCCCATTAGATTCTCCGATAATAAAGATGTTGTCATTTTCATCGATCTGCATATCTGACAAGTACATGCCATCATCATTTGGAGAACCAAACTGTTTAGCCCACACTTGAGAGCCATCTGGGTTAAGTTTGCTAATCCAAATATCACGACCCCCAATTCCCTTTTTTCCTACCGTTGTGCCAATATCCCCTGTAGTCCATCCTGTAACATAAATATTGCCCTTGCTGTCAGTATCAACACCCCAAGCAAAATCAAGTCCCTGATTTGTACTTCCAAGCTGTTGAACCCACTGTATCTCCCCTGCGGTATTGACTTTTGACACCCAAGCATCGTACTTCAAAAGTTGTCGTGATGGGTCTGACTCTCTGAGTAAGCCCTGAGTCCAGCCTACAGCTATGCTGTTGCTATCCTTATCAACGGCAAGGTCGTAACATTCATCAAAAAAGGGAGTTATATCAAAAGGAAAGGTCGCTGAAGGATCTTTAATCAGGGTAAGCCACTCCTGGTTGCCATTGGTGTCAAACTTAGACACCCAGGAATTATCCTGAACGGCAAAATTGAAAATGTCTGTTCTATCATTGTTGTTAATTTCTATTCCTGATAAGTAGACATTCCCTGTTGGATCTAGATCAATGGCAAAGGCTCCACTACTAAAGCCACCAGCACTAAACTGCCTACCCCAAACCTGGTTACCATTGGTGTCATATTTAGCCACCCAAACATCAGTTTCTGTTTGCTTGGTTCCAAACAAGTTACCCGACATGCCACCTGTCATGTAGGAGTTACCATCCTTGTCTGTAACCATCGCAAAGTTAGACTCATCCCCAGAAGAGCCAAACTGTCTACCCCAAACCTGGTTGCCATTGCTGTCATATTTTGCTAGCCAAGCATCTCCAAAACCAAGATTTGTTCCAAACAATGGCCCGTTGGTAGTTCCTGATATATAAACATTGCCAGCAGCATCTGCACCCGTAGCAAGACTGAGATCGTTTCCGGTAGTCCCTAACTGCTGAATTTTATTGTTTTCTGTTGGTTTTTTAGGTGGTTTTTCACCAACAAATCGGAAATTATTCGATGTCAAATCTAAATTGACTTCCGGCTTGGCAACTACAAAAGTTACAAGGTCAGGTGCTCCCTGTTGCAGTGAAAATATCGCTTCTCCAGAAAGAGGTTGTGCTACTCCTGCAATCTGTAATCCATTAATTTTTACGATTCGATAGTCTGTCGATTTACCATTTAGCTGGATGATATCATTATTGATACCGAAATCATAAATGACAGCAAACTCGTTCAAACCAAGGAAGTTTGTGGTTAGTAGAGTATCTGGGTTAGAGGTAGTGTAGTAGGGCTGACTTGTATCACCAAGAACAAATCTGTCTGCCCCTACAGATGGGATATTTCTATCTAAGATCAGAAATGGATTACCACCTTGTTGAGCATTCTGAATATTCAGAATAATCTCATACTCTTCAGCAGAGTTGTCAAATATATCACCGAACAAATAATCTACATTTGTTGCTTGAGTCGCGCTTGCAATCGGATTGTCAGGATAAATGGTGTCGTTTCCGGCACGGCCAAAAAGGGCTTCAGAATCATTTGTACCCCCTCCAAGGACTATATCGCTGGCAGGTGTCAATAATGAGATTGCTAATTTTTCATCAGCCATTTTGTTGAAATCCTTTATTTGAAAAACAATCTAGATTTTTTCGAGACTCAGTTTCGGACTTATGTGAGGATGCTTTAAAAGTCGCAAAATATACTATCTTGATAGAATTTTTACTTACTCGAATGAAACGTCCCTGGGGACTAGGGCAGGGCTGTTTCATTCGATAAGATTATGATTTTATCAAGAGTATGAGCGATAAATTTGCGAAAGTGGGAAAAAGAAAAATTACCTTAAAACATCCTTTTACTAATTTTCGTTAGCTGCTATCGATGGATGCTTTGGTGGTTATATTTAGGTATCTCCAAAGAATAGTATCCAATAATTAGACTAAATAGTAAATGATTTATTTTTCGCAGCTTCCTTAACAGTCTCAAATAAACGATAAATCCTGATTTTTCCGTTTATCCATAAGTCATCTTTTTTGTAAAGTTTAATTTAGATGCGCTTATCCTGTTTCTTATATTTAATAGAAAGAAAAGAATTTTTAGTGACTTGGTTAAAAGTTGGCTGAACAAACACCAGAATCAAAAATGCCCCACCGAAGAGGGCAATACTAGCTACAAGCACAGTTGCGTGTAGACCCGACACAAATGCATTACTAATCGCCTGATGCATAGCTTGGCCCGAAATGTTGATTGGCAGGTCGCTGGGGACTTTAAATCCACCATGCAAAACATCAGCGATGAGGCGATCTTGGAGGTTTGAGGGGAGGCCCCAAGTAGAGAGCGATCGCGCCAAATTTGAGGCTACCTGTTGCGTGAGAATTGTTCCTTGTATAGCAACTCCTAAAATAGTGCCGAGACGATTACTAGCGTTGATTACTGCTGAGGCAATTCCCACTTTTGTGGAGGGTGCAGAACTCAGACCTACTGCTGCTAAAGGTGCGAGTGTCAAGCCGCTACCGAACCCCGAAAGAACCAGGCTCCACAAAATTGCTCCATACTCTGTATTGGCATTGATTCGGATCAAGGAAAACGTAGCTATGCTTGCTAACATCAGTCCTGTCGCGATCGTAAAGCGCCACCCTAAGCGAGCAGCAAACCACCCAGAACATATAGATGCAATGACAAAAGCTCCATTCATCGGGAGGAAGCGCAAGCCCGCCGCCGTTGCCGAGTACCCCTGCACTTGCTGCAAGAATAAGCTGAAGATAAAAAGCAAGCTGACAAGGGTGAAGAATACCAAAATTTCAACGATATTGACTACAGTAAACGTTGAATTTTGAAATAAGGATAATGGCAGCATTGGGTGGCTACTGCGGGACTCAATAAATAAAAATGCTACAAAGCTAAGTCCAGCAACCATCAGCAGCAAGACAATGAGCGGCGATCGCCACAGCCCAGCATTACCCTCGGTCAGTGCATAGGTAAGTGAAGCCAAAAAGATTACACTGAGCAGTAAACCAGGCACATCAAGACGTTGCTTGTTGGGATCTTTACTTTCCTTAACAACACGCGAAGTCACCCGAAAAGCGATCGCTCCCAGTGGTAAGTTGAGAAAAAACACGCTTTGCCATCCCAGAGTATCTACTAGCAGTCCACCTAGGGCAGGGCCAGCAACCAGGGCGAGTCCTGACACCGCAGCCCAAATACCAAGGGCTTTAGCTTTTTCCTTTGGTTCAGGAAATGTATCAGCAATGATCGAGAGAGAACCAGTTATTAGGGCAGCAGATCCAATTCCTTGAAGGGTTCGCCCAGTAATCAAGATACTCAAATTTGGAGCTAGACCGCAAATTAAAGAAGCGATCGTAAAGATGACTAGTCCTGAGAGGAAGACTCGCTTTCGTCCATAAATGTCTCCTAATGTTCCACTTGGCAACACTAGACTAGCCGCAGGTAGGGTGTAAGCATTAAGAATCCACTGCAA
Organism: Nostoc flagelliforme FACHB-838; assembly: GCF_014698065.1. Classification (GTDB taxonomy): domain Bacteria; phylum Cyanobacteriota; class Cyanobacteriia; order Cyanobacteriales; family Nostocaceae; genus Nostoc; species Nostoc flagelliforme_B. The sequence goes on along the minus strand of NZ_JACJSI010000009.1, from coordinate 86,697 downwards.
TCCTGACAGACCAGAACCCAGACTTGTCTGAATCTTGGGAAGCGCCATATTCATCACAGTGTCGTCAAGATTGGCCATGAAGAGGGCGAAACACATTGCCGCCAGCGTAACTGCTTTAACACGATCTTGATTCATCGCTTTCACTACCTCTGCTGGAGTGGTTCTGCCACTGTTGTTTTATAATTACTAGCTAGAATCTTCTCCAAAATATCGGGAATTTCAAATACGGCTCTATTGTTTACCGCAGCGACATTTGCACGGTAGCGGGCAAAATTCTCCGGCTGAAGAAACTGCTCAACTGCTCGATCAATATCTCGAAAACTGGGGATAACCAAACCCACCTGCTGCTGTTGAACCCAGTCAGTGTTGTATCGTTCCTGTGGCATTGTCGCAGCACTGCGTTCCACAATCACTGGTAGCTTCATGACTAACGCCTCGCTGATGCTACCAGGGCCTGGTTTACCAATCATGAAATCACAAAGATGCATATAGTAAGGAATGTCTTTTGTAAAGGTGGTGACAAACCTCTTCTGGATATCTTGGCTTTCACGTAAAGCTAAAGCTAGTTCTTCATTGCGTCCGCAGATAAAGACGAGTTGTAGCTTTTGTTGAAAACGCTCCAGACGCTTGGCAATTTCTAGCATTGCTTTGGAACCATTACCCCCGAATAATACAAGTCCGGTGAGACAGTCTGGATCTAAACCCAAGCGTTGCCTTTCTTGGGAGCGATCGCTGACAATCGGTTCATAAAAGCGAGGGTTAATTACCATTCCCGAAGTTTTGACGATCAGATCCTCCTTTACTCCTAGAGAATGAGCTTGTTCAACTGCTTTTTGCGTGCCACAAACAACATAACTTCCCGTTTCTGGTTCTATCCAATAGGCCGACGGAAAATCAGCAAAATCTATCAGAACTGTCACTAAAGGTGTGCCTGGTTTTACTTTCTGTAAACTTTCCCAGATCATTTTATTAAACAACGGCACTACAGAAACTACCATGTCTGGCTGTTGCTCGCGCCATTCTTCCTCAAATATCCTCACACCAGCATCGTGATTTAGTTTGATCAGTAGCTTATTGAAGGGCATGGTCAGATGGTGAATCCATGTCCAACCGCTTTGCATAATCTGATTGAGAACTTGATCTCCACTAGTTCCGAATAACTTGTAGATATCCAGTGTTTTTTGTCCTTCTGCTAAACGCTGTGCTAATACGTCTACATCGGTAATACTAGTTTGACAGGGGAGTTGTTGCTCAATGATTGAAGATATCGCATTAGAAGTAGCAATATGCCCTCCACCACTATTTCCGGTGACAACATTGATCAAAAACTTTTTTTTCGGATATGACGGTGATTGCATTGTTTCCATAAATACAAAATATCTCTTAAAAACTAAACTTTTTTTGTTATCCTGCTGGGGGAACTTCTATTCAACTCACTTCTCCAGCAACTCCATAAGGAGGCGATTGTTGGATTAAATGCTTTTGCGGAAAATGATGCTCATCCCAGTTTCATTCATAAAGGCTCTGACGTTGCATGGGAACGTAGAAAATGCAGATTCATTATTTGGGTCGACGCGAGAATTGCAAATCAAACATTCAAGGCGTTGCTTGGTTTTACTAACGAGTTTTTGTTCCACTATAATCCTTATGTTAAAAAACATTAACAATTTTTTAGTCAGAATTTTAGGGAAATTCTATGTTTTTTTATTCATCCAAGCGCGATCGCATCTTTTTGACACTTTTTACATAGAATTGGCTATTTCTTTCTCAAACAAACCAAGTGCCCGAAGTACTGCATGATCCATGTCATAGTACTTGTAATCTCCAAGTCGCCCTGCGAACAGTACTGTACCGTTGAGTTTCTCTACCTCTTTAAGGTATAAGCTCAAGCGATCGCGGCTCTCTTCATTGAGAATAGGATAATAAGGGTCATTTTTCCCTGGTACATAAGCCTGGGGATATTCCATCACCAAGGTAGTTTTAGGAGAAGTTTGTCCTGACAAATACTTCTGTTCAGTGATACGAGTGATGTCGTAGTCATTGGGGTAGTTAACTGTACCGACCTCTTGATACTGTTCTTGATCCAAAGTGTCGAATTGAAAGCGCAGACTACGATAGGGCAATTCACCATACATATAATCAAAAAAGGTGTCAATCGGCCCAGTGCAAAGTAAACGATGAAACTTCACATCTTTGATAATCTCGCGGTAATCTGCGTTTAGCAGTACCTTAATGTTGGGATGAGCAAGCATTCGCCGGAACATTTCTGTATAGCCTAACTTAGGCATAGCCTGATAGGGGTCTTGAAAGTAACGATTATCCCGACTGATATAAACTGGAACACGTCCCGTTACTCCCCGATCCAGATCCTCTGGTTTCATCCCCCACTGTTTGATTGTGTAATGGAGAAAAACATTTTCATAAATGTAATCAGCTAAAAAACTGAGATCGCCACTAGCACTTTCTCGCAGTTTCAAAATGGGTACTTTCACTCCAAAACCGAAGTTTTCTAGAAGCAAATTCTCCAACTTCTCTGCATATTTCTCAGGAAAAAGTGCATAGAGAGAATTGAGATTAAAAGGGATAGGGACTTTCTTACCCTCTAAAACTCCCAGTACATGATGATAGTAATGTCTCCATTCTGTGAATTGAGAGAGATAATCCCAAACTTTCTTAGACTTAGTATGAAAGATGTGAGGCCCATATTTATGAACGAGAATGCCATGCTCATTGTAGTAATCGTAGGCATTACCCCCGATGTGATCTCGCTGCTCTACAATCAGTACTCTCTGTCCAAGCTGAGTTGCTAGGCGTTCAGCCATTACACAGGCTGAATATCCAGCCCCTACGATTAGCCAATCAAATAGCATTTCATTTCACTCCGGTTATTTTTTGGACAGCGCGTTTGATAGTGTTAAATTCGGCGATATTACTGTTTAAAGTTTTGGATTGAAATGAGTTATCTTAGTCTTTCAAGTAGATGTTCTCCAACCCGCAAAGCGTTGGCCATCATTGTTAGCGTTGGGTTCACAGCGCCACTAGACGGGAAAAAGCTACCATCAACAACGTACAAATTATCAATATCGTGAGTACGACAATTGAGATCGAGTACAGAATTTTTGGGGTCTTCACCAAAACGACAAGTACCACATTGATACCCAAAGGGCATTTTTGTAGTTACATAAATTGAAAATGAGCTATTACTATGTGACTCAATGGACTTTAATACTTGAATCCAACGCTTAATAAACCGATTAAATGCTTCTTCGTTGTTATTTGTATATTCGAGAAAAATTTTATCATTCTTAACACGTACTCGATTGTTGGGATCTGGTAAATCTTCACCCATGAGAAACCAACCAGTGGTACGATCTGCTACTGCTTTGTACACTCTCTTGGGAAGAATTGCTTTTGGAATAAAAGGTGGTGTATTCGCGGCAGCTCTATCTTGATTTATGTCGCCGAGTGTCTGTACATGCCCCATTGGGTAAGAAAAATCTTTCTCTCCCCAATAAAAATCATTAACAGCAAGTGTCTTGGGAAAAACTGTCGGATTGGGTTTTACGCTCAAAGCCACAATTGCCGCAATATTATGCTTAATATAATTGCGTCCCACTAGATCGGAACTATTTGCTAGTCCGTTTGGGTGTTGGTCATTGGCAGATTTGAGCAATAATGCTGCTGAGTTGATTGCACCACAAGCAACAACAACTATATTTCCAGAGAAAATCTGGCTATTACCTGCGATTTCTGCTTCCACGCCAGTTACTTCACGACCAGATGGACTGGTATGCAAACATAAAACTTTGGCTTCGGTGATCAAAGTCAGATTGGGATAGACCATTGCTGGACGTACACCGTTAATGTCAGCATCGGCTTTGGCATTGACCAAACATGGAAAGCCATCGCATGTGTTGCAACGAATACATGCACTTAAAAAACGATCGACTTCATTGAGTTTGATCGCCAATGGCTGGTAAGAAGGATGAAATCCTCTATCTTTGAGAGCATAGCAAATTTGTTCAATGTATGGTTCATGACTGATGGCTGGATAGGGATAGTCTTCGCTGCTTGGAGGTTCAGTCGGGTCAAGACCTCGCATACCATGTACTTCATAAAGCCTTTCAGCTTGAGCATAGTAGGGGGCAAAATCCTGATACTTCAACGGCCATTCTGGAGAGATACCATCTTTATGAATGACTTTTTCAAAATCCCGCTCACGAAATCTATACAAAGTGCCACCGTATAATTTCGTATTGCCACCAACGTAATAGTATGTTGGCGTATCCATTGGTTTGCCGTTTTTGTTGTACCATACCTCAGAAGTGCGGTAGCGACCTTTTTCATAGATTTCTTGAGAATCCCAATTGGCTTTTTCTTTGGAAAGAAAAGGGCCTCGCTCTAAAACTAAAATTTTCTTTCCACTTGATGCCAAGCCTTGTGCCAGAGTTCCACCACCTGCACCCGTACCAATAATAATGACATCATAATGTTCATGAACCATTTGCCTAATTCGTAATTTGTAACTAATAAAATCAGATTTAATCTACCTTGTTTCGAAGAATTCGTGTAACTTATTTTTTCACAAGATTCCTCACTTGCATTTGGTTTTCTGCACAGCTTCGATTCAGTTCTACCAAGCCAGCTCGTCGAATAATTGCATCCCCAAGTTGTGGAGAAAGTTGTGAAATGGCAAAGAAGATTTTAGAGGTCAGTCCATCAAGTATTACTTCCTTCTGGTTTTGCTGAATGGACTGAAGCACTGCGTTTGCTACTTCTGTCGGATGGGCGAGGCGAGCTACACTGGGTGCTGTTATGCCAAGAGCATGAAACATTCCAGCATCGGTAACTCCAGGACAAATTATTGAAACCCCGACGTTGGTATTAGCTAATTCTTGCTGGATTGCATCTGACCACATAATCAAACCAGCTTTACTGGCTGAATAAATGCTGTTATAAGTCGCTCCTTTTTTACCAGCTGTAGAGGAAATATTTACAATATGACCACTATTACGCTCTAGCATGGTTGGTAATACCAAACGAGCTAACTCTATTGGTGCTAGAAGATTAGTTGTCGATATAGATTGGATATCCTCTAAGGTGTAATTCTGGAAAGGTCGGAATTTTTCTATTGCTGCATTATTAATCAAAATATCAATGGGACCGGCAAGTTGCTTAATTTTCTGCACTAAGGAGGGTAATTCTTCTAATTGTCTAATGTCAAAGGGAATACTTATAGCTTTACCGCCCTCATCTTCAATCTCAGCACATATTTGTTCTAGACCTTCCTGAGAACGAGAAATGGCAACTACGGTTGCTTGCTCTTTTGCTAAAGCACGAGCAATAAATACTCCGATGCCACCGGAAGCACCAGTCAAAACTGCTGTTTTACCTGCTATTGTTTTCACATTCACCCTCCAAAACTTTTATATATCCATCAAACTGTTGAGGATAACTGCTTATTTGTCTCAACCGTTGGAGAAGGCGCAACTGAACAGGAGTTTTCAAGTATTTGTTCCAAAATATCAACAACTTCAAATACTCCTTGATTGTTGATCGCGGCGGCGTTGGCACGGTACTGAGCTAGGGTTTCCGGTTGGATTAGCTTTGCTACAGCTTGGTTAATATCGCGGAAATTGGGGACTACAATTCCAATCTCATTTTCTGCAATCCACTCAGCCGAAGGTCGTTCTTGAAACATACTTAGAGCGTTGCAATCTGTAATTACTGGCAAGCTCATTGCCACAGCTTCGCTAACACCTACAGAGCCTGATTTACCAATAAAGAAATCCGATAGATGCATATAGTAGGGAATTTCACTAGTAAAAGTTTCAATGAACCTTGGTAAACGACTCTTTTGACCGCGCAAAGTATTTGCTATCTCTTCATTGCGTCCGCAGATAAAAATAAGTTGTAGATTCAGTGACGATTTCTCTAGAGAATCGGCAATTTCTAGCATTGCTTTTGATCCCTGACTACCAAAAGTTATTAAACCTGTAGGTAAATCTGGATTTAGACCTAAGCGTTTTCTTTCAATTTTGCGATCGCTATTTACGGGTTCAGAAAATCGAGGATGAATTACTACTCCTGAAGTGCTGAAAATTCGCTCTTGCGTATAACCCAAATTTTTTGCTTGTTCAACTGCTCGTTGAGTAGGACAAATTAAAAATTGTCCTTGTGGATCAATCCAGAAGTTGGGTGGACAATCGGCATGATCGGTCATTACCGTTGTAAAAGGCACATTAGGCGATACTACTTGCAAGCTTTGATTAATCAGACCGTTGATATAAGGCAGTAATGAAACCACCATATCAGGTTGATGCTGCTGCCAGTATCTTTTAAAACGTCCTAACCAAGCAAAACGAGAAAGGCGTATTTGTAATTTGAATGAAGGAACTAAGAAAGGGTCATTAATAATTTTTGCCCAATTCTTTTTGAGGATTAGCTGATTATAAACGTAGTGGGGAGCAGTTGTGCCAATAATTTCTTTGAAAGCATCGACTATATGAATTTCCCAAGGCAATTGCCGCTTCTCGATCACTTTTTGCAAAGCATTGGCTGTGCTGCGATGACCTGCACCTAAATCATAAATCATCAAATATACTTTTTTCATGGCTTTTCCATTGGGTTTGTATTTGGGTTCGAGACAATCTTTTTAAATTTCATATCTAAATTCAACAAGATTATCTTTCAGTAGTTTTGTCTGTTGCTGCTACCATTGATTTACTTCCATTAAATTTCAACGCAACGGGCTTTTGATTCTCGATACGGAGTTGATTGAGCTTACCTACTCCCATCCACTGATAAACTGCATCGCCAAATAGGGGAAAAATTTGCCATAGCCCCATCAGCAGTTTTGATATAGTTTCTGTTGTCGGATCTTGATTGACAATCACTTCTGCTTCATTCTGCTTAATAGCGCGGATGACGGCTTTTGCGACATCATCCGGTGTAGATGCACCTGCTAACTTTGGTATAGGTACGCCAGTATCGGCAATCATTCCCTCGTTAGAAACATATCCCGGACAGATTGCAGAAATCTCCACGCCAGTACTAGCTAGTTCTTGTCTAAGTGCATCAGTCCATATAAGAAAACCAGCTTTGCTAGCAGAGTAAACACTGTTATAAGGGTTTCCTTTTTTACCAGCCAGAGAAGCAAGATTAACAATGTGACCCCTGTTTTGGGCTAACATGGTTGGTAGTACCAAACGACTTAATTCCATCCCCGATAGCAAGTTAATTGTTAATATTGACTGTAACTCCGCAGTTGAATAATCTTGAAATTTTTTGTATATCTCTATACCTGCGTTGTTAATCAAAATGTCAATTGGCCCTGCAAGTTGATTAATTTGCTGAATGAGGTTTGGCAGATCCTCAAGCTTGCTGAGGTCATATTTAATACCTAACCAGCGACCTCCTAAAGCTTTGACTTCGGTAGCTACTTGATTTAGTGCCTCTTGCGATCGCGAAACCCCAACTATAGTTGCTTTTTCTTTTGCCAAAGCACGAGCAATAAAGACTCCTATCCCGCGTGAGGCTCCTGTCAAAAGTACTGTCTGACCTGCAATAATTGACATGATTGCTTAACATCCTCTTTCATCAGTACCAACCTATCAGTCCGCCAAGTCAACAATGCTTAAGTAAACCAAGTTTTAGAATCTTTCTCTCTTTTTCTCCGTGTTCTCTGTGCCTCTGTGGTTCGCTAACCACACTCACTAGGAAGTAGCAACGCTCTCTTTGAGAGAAGGGAAATGCTTACCACCCAGTTCAATTTGTTCCTCTTCAACTCCAGTTTTGATTCTGGCGAGTAAATATTTCCAGTCAGAGGCGATGATATTTGTGCCATGATCTGGTTCTATCAAACTAGCTAAGGCAATATTGCTGCCATATTTATTCACTAGATTGTATATACCTAAGAAATTAAAAACTCCTGATTCATAAGTTCCACAAGGAACCGAGGGATTTTGAACTCCAGTGCAGTATTCATGGGGTTGCAACCATTCTTTTGAAGGATATCCGTGGAAATGAATCATTGGCATCCCATTTTCAATTAACTCTGGTGCGTATAAAGCAGCAGCCAGTGCGATCGCCACCATGACATAGATATCATAAGAGGGTTTGATATCGCCTACTACAGAATCAAGTCCTTTTGGTAACTGGAGTAATAACCTATCTTGTAATCCAACCCTAAACACGTCTGTTTCTAAATTCAGGTTTGTTTTATTTGAGCCTGAACGAGAACTAGCAAGCCAGATATCTGGGATTTGTTTAAATACGTATTTTTCGGCAATCTTGGTTTTGATATACCTTCTACCAATTTCATTCTGACGCAGTTCATCACGGCTGAATCCTGCGATCGTTGATAAGCTGTCCCACTCCCTCTCGGATATTTCTACAGCACCGATATATTGTGGCGGTTCAGCGTAAGCAACAAAACCGTAAGAAACTCCGGTTCTGCCATTTATCATCCAGTCTACAATATCACGATGAGACTTTCTTTTCATCACATCGTTAATTTTAAAACCAGAAGGTAGTAAGTCTGTTGATGCTAATTCTTTACCCAATTTGACTAATTGGCCTGCATATAGAGATGCTTTCGCGTCATATTCACCAATTTCAAATCGACTTAAAGGTAATGGTTGAATTGGTACAAATATTTTAGGAATTAAAGACTTAGAAACGAACTCATCAAGCAACTCTGTAGAAAATACTGAGTCTGAGAGGTTCATGTTTAAGATAGAGATATTGGTGTTATCAACCCCAATCACAATTTCCGAAAAGTTCTTGATGAGAGTATTTACACCAATTGGAATTTTTTGCTGATAAGGTATCTTTGGATCGACTAGCTTTGGATTCAGTTTTGTTAAAACGATCGCTTGAGTATTTGTTGGGTCTTCAAGTGGTTGAACACTCTCTTCAGCCCAACTGATAAATTGCATGATTTTAGAAGCAGATATCGGGCTATTGTTGAAAACAAAACGAGAATATAATCGATAGAGCAATTCTGCTAAAAGTATCTTTACTTTACCAAATAAAGAAGGATGCTTTTCAACATCTACTACAGCATTCACACCTGATTTAACTACTCTTGTGGTAATATTCTTTTTCCAATTAATCAAAGGAATAGTAATTTCGTAGTTAAACTCTTTAGTTGCTTCTTCCCAAGATAATATCTGAACTCCGTTTTCTTGCAGTTTATGTTCTAGCTCTTTTCTAAACTGTAAAACTGTTTCTTCTTTGTAACCATTAGGCAAAGGTCTAAAGGTAACTTTTAGCTTATTTGCCATCAGTTTTGGATCGATGACAGGAGGGATAAAGCCTGTAATTTTACGACAATAACCACCAATCAAACGCCCAATTGTTTGCAAACTCAGGTCTTGAGCTTTAGTTGTAGAACTATCACTAACGACATCGTTACTTTTTTGCAGAAATGCGAGGATTTCTGTTTTGCGTTGAGCTAGTTCTGTGCGGATCTCTGCTGTTAGTAATCCTTTGGGGGAATTAATCTTGAGTTTATCATTATCAGCCCACAACTGAACGCCTTGATGATTAAGATTTTCCAAAAGTTCTGATACGTTCATAGATTCACCATTTTTGTTGTTATGTAAATAGAATTCAGGGGTCACGAGTCAGAATGAATTATGTATCAATAGGCTTGGCTAAAAGGCAGTTTTTTGAACGAACCGCATACTCCTACGGAGAAGCAACCTGCGCGCAGCGTCTCGTTAGAGAAGGGCGCAAAGAACACAAAGGAAGAAATAAATGCTTAACTTAAATTTCAAAGGTTTCTGATTCAGAAGCTTCTACTTCTTTGGCTAAGTGCTGTGAAAGTGACTCTATAGTGGGATAATGCACCAAGAGAAGTGGAGACATATCAAGTCCGAGAAATTGTTTTCCAGTACTAGCGATCGCGATCGCTAGCACAGAATCTAAGCCGTAACTGTCAAAAGGTAGCCGGACATTGATTTCATCGGGTTTGACTCCCAGTTCTTGGGCAATTTGATTAACTAACCAAGCTTGAATATCTTCTGCTGTCAGAGATTTAAGACTCAGTTGCTGCAATGTTATGTTAGTTTCCTCCTGAGTTTCGGTCTGCTGGTGTTGCTTCTCTAATAGCTCAAGCAGTCTCGGCAGCAAATTCAACTCTGCTTGTGAAAGTTCTGCGGTCATTTCTAACTGCTTGACTAATTGCTTGAAGTCTGCATTGTTGAGAGATTTATTCGGGGAGACGCTCTCAACTTTCTCGTGCCCATTACGATTAGCTCCAAACCAATGACGCTTTCGCTGCCAGGGATAGGTTGGTAATTGCAGACGTTGACGGGAGTGATTTAGGTCAAAAGCTAACCAGTCTACTTTTGCCCCATGTACATATAAAGTCCCCAAACTTTCTAGTAGCTGTTGCCAATCTTCTTTTTCTGGATGCAAACTAGGAAGCGAAACTTTTTGATTCTTAGATAAGCGATCGCTACCTATTTCTACAAATATTTCGTACCCCTGTTGAGCTAAAATATATACGCTGGCTGCATTTACGGGTTTTCGTACTTGCTCAGACCAATACTCAGGGGTAGCTATTTCACCAGTTAGATCAGAAACTACGGGAATTCGTGGTTGAGAGTAGGTTACTTCCTTAGCGATTTTTTCAAACTCGTCTACTTGGGACTTGACAACCAACTTTAAGGCATCTTCCAAGCTGAAAACTCCAGCTACACAAGCAGCAACGTATTCCCCGATATCGTTACCCATAACTGTGGTGGGTTGTATACCCCAAGATTTCCATAACTGGAAAAGGGCATACTCTAAGGAGAAGAGGGCAGGGGGGGTGAGGGAAGATTGAGAGAAAAGTAACTCTGGTAATGGTTGCTCTAAGTAAGGACGCAGGATTTGATCGCAATGGTCGAGGGCAGCACGGAAGGTAGGTTGAGTTTCGTAGAGTTTACGCCCCATTCCTAGATGCTTGTAGCTCAAACCTGTGAAAATGAAGGCTATTTTCGGAGAACCTGCGACCTTTCCTTTAAATAACCCTGTTACTTCTTGCCCAGTGCGGAAGGCGGCTAGCTTTTCATAAAGTTCGTTAGATGAAGATGCTACCACACTTAACCGATGCTGAAAGTGCGATCGCCCGCTATTGGCACTAAAGCAGATATCTCCTAAAGCTAAGTCTGGGTTAGCAGCCAAGTGCTTCTCATACCGTTCGGCTAGTTGAATTAGAGCTTCGTCTGTCTTAGCTGATAGTGCTAGTAAATGTAAGGGGCGTTCTATTGATCTTGGCGCTACTTCTGAAATTGGAGCCTCTTCCAAAATCACATGAGCGTTAGTGCCGCTAAAGCCAAAGGTATTAACTCCCGCCAGTCGGCTCTTTGCTCCTACAGTCCAGGGCATCCGCTCAGTTGGAACTTTTAGCCTGAATTCATTCCATTTAATGTTAGGATTAGGCTGCTGAAAATGCAGATGTGGTGGGATTTCTCCATGTTGCAAAGCCAGCACCACTTTAATTAAACTGGCGATCCCAGAAGCGGGTTCTAAGTGACCAATGTTGGTTTTTACTGAACCAATAACTAAAGGCTGATCTTGAGGACGATTCTTACCAAATATTGCCCCCAAAGCTGCCACTTCAATTGGTTCTCCAACTGATGTCCCAGTACCCTGAACCTCTACATAGTCAATCTGGGCTGAGTCTACGCCACTATTTTCTAAAGCTTGGCGAATCGTAGCTTGCTGAGACATCCCATTAGGAGCAATCAAGCTACTACTACGCCCATTGTGGTTCACCGCAGAACCCCGAATCAAGGCTAAGATATTATCCCCGTCAGCTAAAGCATCTTTGAGGCGCTTAAGGACGACGACACCACACCCTTCTCCTTTCACAAAACCATTGGCAGCAGCATCAAAGGTTTGACAGCGACCGTTAGGATTTAACATCCGTGACTTGGAGAGAGCAATGCTGGTGTCTGGGACGAGATTCAAACCAACTCCGCCAGCTAAGGCTAAATTGCACTCTCCCAGCCGCAAACTTTGACAAGCCAAATGCACTGAAACTAATGAAGAAGAACAAGAAGTATCGATCGCCATACTCGGGCCTTTTAGCCCTAAAATATACGACAAGCGCCCAGCCGCTACACTCAAGGAGTTACCGATCGCGCTAAAAGCGTCGATTTGGGTTGAATCTCCTACTAAGGACATTACCTTGCTGTAATCATTGAGGTAAATGCCGATAAACACTCCTGTAGAACTGTTATACAAATGCTCTGGTGCTTGAGTTGCATTTTCTAAAGCCTCCCAACCAACTTCTAGTAACAGCCGTTGTTGAGGATCTATACTTGCTGCTTCCCTAGCTGAAATTCCAAAAAATTCTGGGTTAAAGCCATCTACCTGAGTTAAAAAACCACCTTTGCGGGTACACACCTTGCCAGGAGCATCAGGATCTGGATCATAGAATTTTTCAATATCCCAGCGATCGGCAGGAACTTCAGTAATAGCATCAACTCCGTTGCGTAACAGTTGCCAGAATGCCTCTGGATTCTCAGCACCGGGAAATCTGCAACCCATACCAATAATTGCAATTGGTTCTCGTTTGGCATACTCCAACTGGTTAACTTTGGCTTCCAGGTCTTCAATCGCCCGAAGTGCCCGCTTGATGGGTGATACACTATTTTCTTGTTCTGACATCTCTTCAGTACCTCATGCTATTTAATTTACCAAGCAGCAGTTCTTCCGCTTCGCTGTCTGATAAATCGTCTAAATATGAATCAGTTACAACTTGCTCCTCATGGTTGGTTTCTTGTGACTCGACAGCAGATTCATCAGAAATTAAAGATGCGTTAGCGTTCCCGGAGCGTCTCGTAGAGAAGCTTACCGTTGGCGTTCGCGTTAGCGTCTCTGAAAGAGAAGCCTCTCGTAGAGAAGGTATCGCATCTTTAAGTAGATAATCGACAAGTGCTTCGATCGTGGGATAGTCAAAAACTAAAGTTGAAGGTAGAGAACAACTCAGAGTGTTTTCCAAACGGTTTTTCAACTCCACCGCCATCAGAGAATCCATGCCGAGATCAAGAAAACCTTGTTGCGGCTCTAATTCCGATGCATCAATCCCTAAAAGCTTAACAAGTTCAGTTTGGATATGAGCAATTAAAAGAGTTTGCCGCTCGTTTACAGGGCTTGCCTCTAACTGTTGTAAAAATTGTGTTCGCTGCAACGATGGTTTTTTATCTATGGCAATGAAAGATTCCAGAAATGGTGAAACCACACCTTCAGGAAATTGTTCGCAGAACTTAGGCCAGTTAACTGGCAATACTCCTACCTGACTTCTATCCTGTTTTAGTAAATTTCCTAATATCTGCAATCCCTGTTCTAGTGGTATTGACTCCATCCCTTGAGCTGCTAATCTCGCTTGGTCGCGGTTTCCCAGACTTGTAGCCATGCCAGCATCTTTCCAGAGTCCCCAGTTGATGCTCAATCCTGGCAGTCCCGATGCTCGGCGATAATCGGTTAACGCATCCATGAAAGCATTAGCGGCTGCATAATTTCCTTGACCTGGCGAACCTAATAACGCCGCAGCCGAGGAAAATGTGACAAAGAAATCCAGTTGTAACTGCTGGCTCAATGTGTGCAGAATCCAAGTTCCTTTAACCTTGGCTGCCATAACTTGCTCGAAGGACTTCCACTCCTGCTGTCGGAGGATGCCATCTTGAAGCATCCCAGCAGCGTGGATAATTCCTCCCAGAGGCGGCATTGAGGTTTTAATTTCCTCGAATACTCTAACCATATCGCTCCAGTGGGCAACATCAGCTTGAGTGATCGCTACCTTAGCTCCCAGATTTTCCATCTGAGCGATCGCTTGGAGTACTTCAGCTGATGCCTGTTTGCGCCCAGTCAGCATTAAGTGCCGCGCCCCTTGCTCTACCATCCACTGTGCTACTTTTAGACCTAATGCTCCCAATCCTGCAGTAATTAGATATGTGCTATCCAATTGCAGAGATATTGAGCGAGCCTCTGGTACTTCGCTGCGGATGAGACGAGCCACATAACGCCGTCCTTCTCGGAAGGCGATTTGGTCTTCCCCTTGAGAATCCCAAATCTCTGCTAACAGATTTACTGCTTCATCTGTGGGAGCATCGGGAGCTAAATCTAGTAGTCCTCCCCACAACTTGGGATGCTCTAAAGCAATAACTTTACCCAATCCCCACAAAGAAGCCTGGGCTGGTGCTTGCAATGAAGATACTGCTGGTACTGCTCCTCTAGTTACTAACCACAAACGGGGCAAGGCGAGGCGTGAGGCAAGAGCTTGCACTAGATGCAAGGTACTGGCACAACCAAGAACCTGAATCTTTTCTATTAAAGGGACGGTTAATTCTGAAGTCAATCCTGCTTCTAAACTCCACAGGTGAACAACTCCTTTTAACGGTAAGTTGTTAGTTCCCACTACCTCCTGGAAAAGCCGCTCAAAATCGGCTGGATTCGATGGGTTAACACTCCAAGTTCCAGGCTGTTTAACTTCATAGCTGTCCCCAGGATAGACCAGAAAACAACTTTCACCTTGCTCTTGTAAAAGATGCGCTAAAGCTTGTCCAACACCCCGTTTGTCAGCTAAAATCAGCCAGCTACCAGGTTCTTGATCGCTGATTTGTGTCAACTGACGGGGCTTGGGCTGCCAACTAACTTCGTAGAGCCAATCTTTGTAAGATGCTGCTGTTAGTTGTTGCTGATGTTGCTTGGCTAATATTTCTAGCAGCTTAGGCAGTACTTTAATTTCTTCTTGGGAGAATTCTGTTGCAGTTTGTAAGTATTTGGCTAGTTCTTGAGTCTCCCCTTGATGTAAGAGATTGAAGATTTGAGTCTGAATACAATCTTGGGATAAAGACTCTGTTTTTGAATGCCCATTCTTAACTGCTTCAAACCAATAGCGCTGGCGTTGAAATGGATAATTTGGTAAAACAACTCGACGACGGGCATAGTCTCGATCAAAACCATTCCAGTCTACGATCGCGCCACTAATGTACAATGCCGCTAAACTGTCAAGGATTTGTTGCCAATCATCACGCCCAGTCCGCAGGCTAGGTAGCCAAGTTCCCTCTCCGTCCGGTAAGCAATAACGACCCATTCCCATTAGTATAGGCTTGGGGCCAATCTCGACAAATATTTTGTAGCCCCTCTGATACAGAGCCTCCATGCTGTCTGCAAATCTTACTGCCTGCCGCACATGATTGCACCAATACTCAGGGGTAGCCATTTCATCTGTAATTGGTTGACCAGTGAGATTGGAAATTAGGCTAATTTTAGGTGAAGAGTAGGTAACATTTTTGGCTACTTGCTCAAACTCACCTAGCATTGGTTCCATTAAGGGAGAGTGGAAAGCATGAGAAACTTGTAACTTTTTCGTCGTGATTCCTTGTGTCCGCAGAATGTTGGTAACTGTTTCTATAACGTGGCGATCGCCAGAAATTACTATATTCTTAGGGCCATTAATAGCAGCAATGGCAACTTGGGCATAAGGTTCAATAATTGAGGTTACTAAAGCTTCCGACGCAATTACCGCCACCATCTCACCATCTTGGGGCAATGCTTGCATGAGACGAGCGCGTTCGGCAATTAACTTTAGACCATCTTCTAAACTAAATATCCCGGCAATACAAGCAGCTGCATATTCACCTACGCTATGCCCCATCACTGCATCTGGTTTGATCCCCCAGGATTCCCATAACTGAAATAGAGCATATTCCAGAGCAAACAAGGCTGGTTGAGTGTAAGCTGTTTCATCTAAAAGCGAAGATTTGCCTGCTTCGGGATAAAGAATCTCAACTAAAGGTTGCTTAAGATATGGATGGAGAATTTGGGCGCATTTGTCAATAGCTTCCCGAAAAATCGGTTGGGTATCGTAGAGTTGACGACCCATACCTAGATACTGCGATCCCTGACCGGTGAATAAAAATGCTAACTTCGGCAATTTCTTTTTCTTTAATTGCCCACTCCTAAGACCGGAAGTATCTTCTCCAGCCTCAAAAGCACTCAATTGCTGACAAATTTCTACAGCAGATTCACCAACAACAGCCAGGCGATGCTCAAAATGCGATCGCCCCGTATTTCCACTGAAGCAGATATCCGCCAACGATACTTCTGGATGAGACGCAAAGAAATCTTGATACTCTTGTGCTAGTTCCGCTAGAGCCGGAGCAGTTTTCGCCCATAGGGTCAGAATGTGCTGGGGACGTTCAACTTCACTCGTGACTGGGGTTGGGAGCGGTGCTTCTTCTAAAATTATGTGGCAATTGGTGCCACCGAAACTAAAAGCACTGACCCCTGCCAAGCGACTTCCAGAGGAAGACCAAGGCTGACGCTCAACTGGAATGGCAAAGGGTGTGCCTTCTAGAGAAATATAAGGATTAAGCTGCTTGAGGTGCAGATGGGGGGCGATTTCCCGTTGCTGCATTTGTAAGACCACCTTGATCAGGCCAGCCATGCCAGCAGCACCTTCCAAATGACCAATGTTGGTTTTGACTGAGCCAATCCAACAGGGTTGCTCTGGAGAACGACCTTCCATCAGTACAGCTTTGAGGGATTTGACTTCAATGGGATCTCCTAAAGAAGTGCCAGTCCCGTGAGCTTCTACATAGCTAATCTGCGCTGGGGCGACTCCAGCCTGTTCTAGAGCTTGGCGAATAACTGCTTGCTGGGAAGGCCCATTAGGGGCTGTCAGTCCATTACTCGTACCATCTTGGTTAACTGCCGAGCCTCTGATTAACGCCAAAATGTTGTCTCCATCACGGAGAGCATCTTCTAGACGCTTAAGTACGACTACGCCACAACCTTCTCCTCTGCTATAACCATCAGCACTAGCGTCAAAAGTCTTACAACGCCCGTCAGGAGCCATCATCTGAGCTTGGG
The DNA here is from genome assembly GCF_014698065.1 of Nostoc flagelliforme FACHB-838. Lineage (GTDB taxonomy): Bacteria > Cyanobacteriota > Cyanobacteriia > Cyanobacteriales > Nostocaceae > Nostoc > Nostoc flagelliforme_B. Next base: position 69,822 of record NZ_JACJSI010000009.1, on the reverse strand, counting down.
AGCAAGAAATTGCAGGCTCTGGAGCTAACATCAAGTTAACTCCTCCAGCTAGGCAGAGATTAGACTCTCCGTTTCGCAAACTTTGGCAAGCTAAATGAATTGCTACTAATGATGAAGAACAAGCCGTATCTATAGCTATACTGGGGCCACGCAGATTCAGCAAGTAGGATAGACGATTGGCGGCAATGCAAGGGGTAGTCCCTGTAGCACTATATGCACCTATTTGGGAAGAGTTTTTGTAGATCAGTTTGTGGTAGTCAGCGTTGGTAAGACCGATGAACACCCCTGTTTGGCTACCAGCTAAAGTTTTTGGCACAAGTCCAGTATTTTCTAAAGCTTCCCAAGCTACTTCTAAGACTAATCTTTGCTGGGGGTCTAGATGTTCTGCCTCGCGGGCAGAAATTCCAAAAAAGTTGGGATCAAATAAATCTACCTGATCTAAAAAACCGCCCGAACGGGAGTTCATTTTTCCTGGTGTCGCTGGCTTAGATTCATAAAAGGCGTTTATATCCCATCGTTCTGATGGTACTTGTGCGATCGCATCTACTCCATCACGCAAGAGATGCCAAAATGATTCAGGATTTTTAGCTTTGGGAAAACGGCAACCAATGCCAACAATTGCTATGGCTTCCATCAAAATATTATGCCTCTTTTTAACTAATTACTAATTCGTAGTTAAGAATTAAATTACGAATTGCGAATTAGGGATTTCCAAGAAATAAATTACCCAAATAAACCTAGACGCCGAGAACACAGAGAACACACAGGAATAAAGAAGAGAGAGTTTTTGGGATATTTTTTATTGGGAAGTCCCTTACGGATTGCTTTAACTGTCTTGAGCTAGAACCGATTTTTTGAACTCTTTAAAGACCGGAATATTGTTTTGAATTGCTTTGTCAATTGAGGCTCCAGCAGCCATAATCCCCATGTTACGGTTGACAGCCCACTGATAATCTAGGCGATTAAATAATCTCCGCATCAATTCCAAAAGACTTTGATGATATTTCAGTCCGGTTTGATAACCTTCGTGTTCTTGGCAGAAGCATTTTTCCATCCAATCAAGTGCTTCTTTTGTTTCCATCTCAAATAAAGGAGACTTCAAGAGCTTGTAGTAAAAGAGCATTAACATCTGGTCATCATAAACACAACGACCAGGTAAGACTCCAGAAAGTCCGCTCAAAAGGTTGCGTTGGATTTGATAGACTATGGAACCAGAGATAAATTTCTCGTAAGCAGTTGGCTTCGGGAAATCTTTATACATATCTCTGGCAATGGTTTGAGAGATTGTGGTATGGAAAGCCTCATCCAATAAGTGGTAATAAGAAACAGCTGTTGGGGCCGGAATATATTCGCCTTTTTGCTCTAACTCTCGGTAATACCTGACATAAGGATATTCTTGATTCTTGAGAATCGCATTAGCGGTGTAGCGCAAGGAATAGTACTGACACGCCATAAACGGCGACATACCCCAGTGAACAGTAAAAAACCGTAACCAGTGGCGGGGTGCGATTCGTCCTGCTAGTCCATCTGCTGGTGCAGGAATCGGCTCACCTTTTTCTTCTAAATTTCTCAAATACTGAGAGTAATACTGTTTTTTATTGCTCAACATTGTCTTAGCGATCGCGCTTAAGGTATTGTCTCGCTGTATTGAAAAGGGAGAACTTCCTTGACTAGAGGTGAAATACTCTCGCACAGGTTGAGGAATTAAAAGATTAAGCCAACTATTATTGTCTTTTGCTGTTTTGCCATAAAGGGAATTACCCAATATGGTTTTGCCAACAATAGCCATTTTCGATTTGTAGCCTATCTTTTGAAAGGTACGAATGTGGTAGCTTTCCTGCTCGGTTTCAAAGTCCAGTTCATCACAAAGTGTTTCATAGCCACCAACGGCACGAAATACACCAGACGTTACCATGTTGTAAATACTTGTACTGGCTTCGCTAACAGCAGTATGGTTATAATTACCAACCCAATAAAGATGGTTAAGCGCTAGCTTTTGGCTGTCAGAAGCAGCATCATAAAGAGGAGTCCCATACAGAAGCGAAAGGTCAGGTTTACTCCAATAATAATTGCTGTTTTTGGCGTAATTAAATTCTTGACCCAGTTCTTTAAGTTTCTCAGTATAATCTGAGTCTTTATTATTTTGGTAAGTTTTTTCAATCCGATGGAAGTGCGTTCGCTCCTGCGCTTCTAATGGTTCGAAAGTCTTGTTTACAGTTACCATGATTTTCTCCTGAATGCACTAAATATGAAGAGAATTGAGATTATTTTTCAACTTTTAATTCTGAGACTAAATGCTTAACTAGAGCCTCAACAGTTGGGTAATCGTATAGTAGGGTTGGATCGAGTTCACATCCCAACCAGTCTTCCAAATCACCTGTCAAACCGACTGCTGCTGAAGAGTCTAAACCATAGCGGTCAAAGGGTATTGTGACTTCGATTTCTTCTAAATCGACTTCCAGTAAGTCAGCTAGATATAAGACTATCCATGCTTGAATCTCTGTTGCTGTTGGGATCTGCTTAGTTACAACTGTAGATGTGGTATTCAATTCAAGATTCTGCATTGTCATAATTTAAGTCCTCGTCTATGTAGATGTTTCAACAATCAAATGTGTTCAATTTTTCACTGCAACCATACCTGTCTTAGGAATATGAATATTCCTAACCAAGCTAAAAAACTCTAGAAGATAAATGATCCCCGTATCTGGAGCTATCTGCGACCACTGCAACTGAGCTTTTGTCAATCTAACTGCCTATAGATAGACCTATAGAGAGTTTGCAGGTATCTACTTGGGATCGCTTTCTTTTGCCTCTGATATCATGATCGGTAAATTACTGAGGATTCCTGCACTACCTCTGCCTAGCTTATAGTTGCTTGGTAGGTATTAACTGCTTGAGAACAGAATCAACCTCTGCTTCTAGATCCTTAAACTTGGCTTTGTTCTGAGGATTCTCACTCCAATCCTCCATGACATCCAAGGTGCCGGCAAGAAATGCAGTTCGACAAGCTTGACGGCGAATTTTACCACTAGAGGTTTTAGGGATACTTCCAGTCCTGATGAGTACCGTAGCAAATATATCCAGTCCATGATGTGCAATCACTGCTTGTCTCACATTTCCAAGAATTTCTTGAACGTTTAACTTCCGCAAGTAACTCCGCTCTACCTCCTGAACAATAACTAGTCGTTCGGAACCCTTAAAATCGATGGAAAATGCTGCTCCTGAATCAGGTTTCAGGGCTGGATGGCTCTTTTCGACAGTCAGTTCAATATCGTGTGGATAATGATTTTGCCCTCTGATGATAATTACATCTTTCAATCTCCCTGTGATAAACAACTCCCCATCTTGCAAAAATCCTAAGTCTCCAGTGCGAAAAAATGGGATTGAGGTTGCACTATCGCTAATATCTGTATCTGCTAAATAGGCATGGAAACTCTTCTCTGTCTGCTCAGGTTGATTCCAATAACCTTGAGCAACACTCGGGCCTGCTACCCAAATTTCCCCAACTTGTTCAGACGCACACATCGTTAAGGATTGGGGATCAACAATGATCACCTTCTGATCAGCAGGACTCTGGCCACAACCTACTATTGTCTGGGTATCTCCCTGAGCCTTGTGCTCCTTGACAATTCGGTTTTGCTCTAATGCTGCTTTTTCTACCTTGCAAGTGATTGGTAAAGCTGTTTTCTCACCCCCACTTACTATCAAAGTGGTTTCTGCCATACCGTAGCAGGGGTAAAATGCTTCCTTGCGAAAGCCACAAGGCGCAAAAGTAGAAGCAAACTGCTCTAAAGTCTCAGCACGAACAGGTTCAGCACCGGTAAAGGCAACCTCCCAACTACTGAGATCGAGAGTCGCTAACTGTTCGGGTGTCACTTTGCGAATGCAAAGATCATAAGCAAAGTTTGGCCCACCACTAGTTGTAGCTTTGTAGTGAGATATTGCTTGTAACCAGCGAATTGGTTTTTGGAGAAAATCTACTGGAGACATCAGAATACAAGGAACCCCTAAATATAAAGGTTGCAAGACATTTCCAATGAGTCCCATGTCATGGAAAACAGGCAGCCAACCAACAACGATAGTTTTGTTTGTATGTCCGAAGGCTTTCTCGATCATCCGCTCGTTGTGCAGCAGATTCCCATGAGTGATCATCACGCCCTTTGGTGTCCCTGTAGAGCCAGATGTGTACTGGAGGAAAGCTAAGGTATTACCGGTCAATTCCTGCGGTTGCCATGCTTGTGCTAGATCGTTGCTCAACTCATCGGTAGCTAGCCAATGCAATCCAGAAATTTCTAAATCTTCTTGATTGGAGCTAGTTTGGAGGTTATCTAAAATAGATTTAGAAGTAAGTACGATCTTGGCTTCGGCATCTTTAGCTATTGCCTGCAACCTGGACAATTTTTGATTTCGTCTGGGTGGATATGCAGGAACAGCAATAACGCCGGCATATAAACATCCAAAGAAAGCAGCGATAAAATCTAGACCCGGTTGATATAGCAGCAAAGCACGTTCACCGCCAAGATTTAGAGCCTGGAGACTAGCTGCGATCGCTTGTGCTTGCAGATGTAACTCTCCATAAGTCAATGATGCTGCTTCTGTCTCTGTACTTTGTAAAAAAGTATAAGCTTTCTGGTCAGACTGATTTTTTGCTCTATAAATCAGCAATTCAACTAACGTTGAAAAATGATCCGGAGTTATCAAGCTGTTGGAATAAACACTCATTCAATGTGCCTCTATTCAATTACAGTTATTTGTGTCAGGCAGATGTGATACTTAAATCTGCGTTAAGAAATTAGAGTGATCGCATGATGTCAATCAGACTATCTTATTATTTATAGATTCTAAGTTTATCTCACTAAACCCTATTCATTAACAAAGATTTAAATGATGGGTTTGAAGCTTAAGGAAATAAATCAAATTAGAGATAATGATTTATTCATTGCTGATTAAGGTTGATGCGAACTATATTTATTTAGATGGGTTTATTCGATTACACAAGCTAAAATGATGTGACAAGTGTTACAGATTTTGTTTGTGTTTCATGGAATTAGAATATAGTTAATTTCTTCATAAGTCAACACACTATTTAAAACTTTTTTATGAATCTATCTAATGAAGTATATGCAAAAACTTTATCTATATCTTAGTTTTTAGCTACTAGCAAAAAACTCAATGACATAACAAAGTTGAACAAAATAATCAAGTGAGTTTATCATGTTCTTTAAAATCTATGTTTCTCAAAGTACAGTGAATTCAACTTAGAAAATATAGGCAGATAAACCTGGAAAAACATGATTTAAGCCTTTTTTTGGTCTAATATGTTGCATCTGCATCTGCATTTATTCCAGATTTTTGCTGCAATTGTATTCTAAAAAGACTTGATAACCCTGATTAGATTTGTTTTGGAATGATGACTTGAAAAGTATTTTAGTGTTGATAACATATATTTTCTTTAACTCAAATACTTTTTAGGAAAATTTTCCTTATCGAGCTACTACATAGGAAAATCAGCCTTTGCCTAGTTGTAATGTAATTACTAATTAGTTGCAAATACTAATTCATTGTGTGGTTATAATCAACCAACTAAGGTGGATTTGCAAGTTAACCATAGCAATAGGTGCTGTATCAACGTTTGTGAAAAATGTGAATTATATTCAATGTTGCAGCCTTCAAATGAGAATGATTGCAGAATATCTACGACAATAAACTAGCGATAAATCCCAAAGTTCATCGCGAAATAGGTATCGCAAATATATTGATACTTGGAAAATATGGATAGCTCTATCTCACCTCAAAGAACGCGCTACAAACTTAGAATTTTTGATCCCAGTTTTCTATGCACCTGTCCTGCTTTGAGCCTAAAAATACAATCAATGCTGAACAAGCAATTACAACATCCGTGTATTTCTCTTGATTAGAGATGCATAGGTGAGAAACAACTACTAAAATTCTCAGATTAACTAACCAAAGTTGTTAGCCGCCGTATTTCGCACCCTCATAAAAATTATGCTGCTAGAGAAAAATCTAAATTTATTTATTGAGCGAAAATTCTGATCTTTGAGCCAAAATTTTCGTTGCGGTTGATTGGTAGAATGACAGGGCAAACGCACGTAATTTCTGAAATCCTTGTTGGACAGGTTATTGATGAAAACAATAGCCTGAATCATCATCAAAAGCCCCAATCCTTGCTGTACCGTTAAAGGATTCTTATACTTTAGATGAGTTTGCCCTAAGTAGAATAAATTGCCCTTGCAAGTGTTACAACTTACAAAAGGTTGATTTACTATAGCTTGATTTTGACGAAGAGTTTGTGTCATAATTGCTATTAGTTGTTATTCATGGTAAAAAGCGGCTGCACGAAAGTGCGCCAGCTAATTCTGAATTTCTCTTGCCCGAGATTTGCAGAAAAGTACATAAGTAAGTTAGCCACAAAGGTTAACTTATTAATAGCCTGATAAACAACTAAAACTGGGATAATCCCTCTGGCATTTTCGGAGACTAGGGGGGTTAACTCCCGGTTTAAATAAGGACTTAGATTTTACCTGCTATCATTGGGGATTGCTAAAGGAATATCTAAGTTCGCTATGGCTTTTTGTTAATTGTTGAATATTTGCTACTTATAAATAAACATAATAGATTTCCAATTTAAGATCAATACTCGTAGCTAAAATTACATTGAAATCAGAGAACACAAGTATTATAAAGGTTGAAAATCTTAGGGTTAGAAGGTAATTACCAACCCATAGAACCTTTTAATAAATGTAATTGCTGCAAAATTTGAAAGTAGCGCCTATTAAGTAGTTACTTCCGAAAGGTGAAGCCTGGAAAGGGCTGATTAATAGTTTTTGTGAATCAATCAAAACAATTTTTATTCCTCCTCATCTGTTTATTTTTAGTGATCTTTTAGAAAAACCAATCTAAACAATACAGTTATTTGATGGTTAATGCAACACTTCTTAGGTTAGATCATTAAGTTTAAAAACTTAACTTTCCGTTGTATACCTAAAGACATAGGGCATAAGAGATTTACTCCTTTACTGAAATGCCAGAACCCAAGAATGGCGAGTGAGAATAGCCAAGGTTTTAATTTCCCTACCAAAATCTTTGATTTGGAGCTATTAGTCAGTGTGGCACAGAGGTCTACACGTTTATTGCATTCCTCTATGTTCAGCATACCTGCTTTTTGCCTTCTTTACACTAAAACACATATTTTTTTATTTTTTAACTTTATGGATATCATAGGTGAGAAGTTAAGGTCTTAGGGAATGGCAATTTTATTTCAAAGGCTTATCAAGTAAGGATTATAGAAGGGTGAGCCTTGGAAGGATCAAACCAGATTGGGAACCTACCTTAACAGTAAAATCAGATTTTTGGGCTAGAGTTATTGCCAATGGAATCAAGTAGGGTAAGCGCGGGGCAGAAGAAAACTGGGTGTTGGATACCAGATGTCAGATTCAGGTGCAGCGCAACGGGTCTATAGTAAACTACTTAGACTTAGCCTACGGCTAAGTCTAAGTAGTTTACTATTCTGTATATTTAAAAACACTTTATCTGTACCTTGTGGGGTTAAGTAATTACCATCATTCTTTAGCCTTGACCCTTTTCCCCTTTGGAGATAAGGATGTATTCTTCTTCAAAAACTTTCTCTAATAACCAGCCTTTGATTTTCTTAAAACACTTTCAGTATTTTAACTGTTGTCTTAGCTTTTAATGCTTATTTAATATGTAGCACAGTATTACTCATTATCTTAGGCATTATGAAAACTCTACTACAGACTTACTTAGAAAAAGAAATCTGGATACTAATACGAGACAAGTGGTATTTTGCCACAATTATCGGAGTTTGGGATGATTCATTGTGGTTTAAACATACAACTTACAATAAAGAGACAGAAGAGGATACTTTATGGGAAATGGTTGTAAAAATCAGTGAGGTAATTGCTATTGATAAAATTAAGGCTGTTATTAGTAGAAAACCAGACGTGCTAATTTCACGGCTACTAGAAACTGAACAGGGTACAAATGATCATCAAGATTATAAACATTAATTAGTTTAATAGGTAGAAATTTTTCTTTTACATCAACTTAATAAAGCTAAAGGCGATGCCATCCCTGGGAAATTAGTAAATACCCATTGGTTATCTATAATTTCGATATAACCAAATTGAAATTTCAGACCGTTGCTGATTCGAAAAGATTGGACTTTCTAAGATATTCAAAGGAAGGCCCAAGCGTAAGAATTGCAGGTTGGGATACTTCACAGATTTAATTTACGCCGTTCCAAAAATTGTAGCATACATTTACATTATACGCTACATATAATACAACTAAATGCCTAATACAGTAGAGCATCTCCAACTTTAAAAGGGAAAATAAGCGATCGCTGTGATTAAAGCGTTGGATGTCATAATTGCTACAAAATAGCTCTAAATGAATTGTGGCGATCTGCTTATAGAGCGATTGCTACAATTATCTAACTATTTTGGTAAAAACTGTAGAGAACTATAAAAAATAATATGAATTGAGTAAATTAGGTAATTACTTCCTTTGGTAGTGATAGCGTTCTAACTCACTGGGTGCTAAATTCATCGCTTTTTATCTCTTTTAATCAATACCGTAGCCAATTTACGAGGGTTCAACACCTGTAGAAACGGGATGAATATGTCCTAAAACAGTAAGCTTGACAAAAATTTGGGTTAATAAAATAGGCTCAGGTTTTTCCCTAAGCATTTTTAACATTTCACGGACATATCGAAAGCCACGATAATAAGCTTTCAGGTCAATAATACCAGAACCGGGATTATGTTGACGAAAATACGAGAGGAGACGATGGGATAAATTGACCATAAAAAATGCGTGTTTTAGCAGCATTAGTTACCGCAGTTTGGCTTAGATCATAAAATCTTCCAGACCCCAAAACTGTTTAGCATCACGAAAGTTAAACTCGATTTGGAAACAGAGATTATAGTAGTCGATTATTTTCTCAAATGATAATTCCAAGCCACTAAAGAATAGAATTACATGGCTGCGGACATTAGTTTTAAGATTAATTATGACCAAAATAACTACATTATGTAGGTTGGGTTGAGGAGCGAAACCCAACGTTTTCAAGCCTTTGTTTGGTTTCAATCCCTTCAACCCAACCTACTAGCGCGGCAAGGTTAAAATATTGGGTTCAAAAAGCCTAAAAAGTATTAAACAAAACTATTCTATGATTACCCAACCTAACAAATTACGCTTGCCGCACTACTACAATTATTCTTAACCCAAGCGCATTGTGATAAATCTCTCAATATTAGTAATTGCTAAATGATCGCTGTCCCTAGTTGCCACAGTATCGTTATACAAAACAGTAGTATTACTTTGGACTTGAGTTTGCCATCTTCCATGTCAACGATGCGATCGGCAATGTCTAGGATACGGTTGTCATGAGTAACCATCAAGATGGTACAGCGTTGTTCTTTTGCCAGTTTTTGCATGAGATTGACTACATCTCGTCCCGATTGGCTGTCAAGCGCGGCGGTGGGTTCATCCGCGAGGATTATTTGAGGATGACTGGCTAAAGCACGAGCGATCGCTACTCTTTGTTTTTGTCCCCCAGACAGTTTATCAGGATAGTAATGCAAATGATTTCTTAATCCTACTTGCTCTAACATTTGGGCTGACCTAGCTTGCATCTTTTTTAACCCAAGATGTTTGTGCAATTCCAAAGCCATTTGGACGTTTTGGAGTGCTGTTAAACTACCATGCAAGTTATGTGCTTGGAAAATATAACCATTACGGCGTCGCGCCTGCACTAGTTGTTCAGCACTAGCACCACAAAGTTCTCGTCCCAACACCCGCAAACTACCAGATTGGGTAGAACGCAACCCACCTACTAAGGTCAGCAAGGTAGTCTTTCCAGAACCAGAAGGCCCGGTCATGAGAATAATTTCACCAGCGTTAATCTCTAAGTTAATGTTACATAAAACTTGCTTACGGAGTGAGCCGTGACCAAAATGATGGTCGAGATTTTGGATGGAGATGACGGATTGACTAGTCATAAATAGATCGATTACTCGTAACGCTCGTAATTTGTCCTTTGCAAATGACAAATGACAAACTTAAAACATATCAGCGGGATCAGTGGCTTGAAGTTTGCGGGTAGCGATCGCACCGGAAATTGTACACATAATGATAGTTAGCACCAATACCTGCAAGGCGCGAATTGCAGTCATGTACATAGGCAAATTTGTGGCAGTGCGAGTCAGTTGGTAAAGTGCTAAAGACACTCCCAATCCGGGGAAGAAGCCCAGCGCTGCCAATATCAACGATTCTTCAAGCACCACACCTAGCAAGTAGTAATTGCGATATCCCATTGCTTTGAAGGTCGCGTATTCTCGAACGTGGGCATTAACATCAGTGGAGAGGACTTGATAGACGATAATTACCCCCACCACAAACCCCATCGATACACCCAAACTGAAAATAAATCCAATTGGGGAATTTGTTCTCCAGAAGTTATTTTCAAATTCAATAAATTCAGTATGGGTTAATACTCTGACATCATCTTTTAGGTAGGCTTTGAGCATTGCTGCTACTTTTTTCGGGTCATAACCTGGTTTAAGAACAATCAAACCTAGACTGACACTGCTGGGCTGTCGCCCAGAAAATAGCCGCAAAAAGTTCTGATCGCTGGTAATTAGGTTGCCATCAGAACCAAAAGAAGCACCAACTTTGAATAATCCACTAATGGTAATTGTGCGCCGTTCTATTTCGGTGGTTAGAGTTTTACCTTGGTCAATTTGAGCGATCACTTTTTGATAATCTCCTCTTGCACCACGATCAAACAAGACGGTATCCGGCATTTTGATCGCTTGCAATTGCTGATTAACATCCGGTAAGTCAAACGCTGGCTTGTCTGGGTTAAACCCGATAACTAACACCCCCGTCTCACGGTGTGTTTGGGGATTTTTCCAAATTGTGTTGTTGAAATACATTGGTTCCGCCGATTTTACCCCTGGTATATCCATTGCTTGGTAAAGTCGCCGACGAGAAAATGTAGACAAGCTTGGCAAGTTACGAGCCTGGGGACTCATTAAAACAATGTCTGCTTGCAAACTGCGATGTAGTCTGGTGTTACTGTCATACAGCGCAGTTTGAAAACCTAGCTGCATGAACATCAAAAGATCCGCAAAGGCGATGCCTGATAATGCCACCAAAAGACGGCTTTTTTCATGATTCAGTTGCAGCCATCCTAAAGGGGTTCGTCGTCGCAGTTGTTTGATCAATCCCATAATTAGGTACTGGGGTTGGAGATTGGGGATTGGGGAAATGCCCGTTTTACAATTCAATTACCGCCTTAACTTGCATATTGGTTAAGGTAGCGGCTTTTCGGCTAGAGGCTTCATCTAGTCGGATATGGACTTCTACTACTCTGTTGTCGATATTGCTTACGGGATCTGTGTTAATGACATTCTGCCGTCGCACTTGCAAGCCTTTGCGATCTACGATTCCCTGCAATTCAATGGGGAGGTAATCACCAAAAACTCGCACTTGCTGCCCTGAATGCACTTTGCCGATGTCACTTTCGTATACTTCGGCTATCACATACATCTGATTGGTTTGTCCAATATCTGCAATGCCATCATTTGATACTAATTCTCCAGGATGGGTGCGGATCTCAAATACCTGTCCATTTTGAGGCGATCGCACCTCAGCCTGTTTTAAATTAGCTTTTGCTAGATTCATGGCTGCTACGGCACGATTAATTTCTGCTTGGACAGCTGCTACATCCACTCCTCGCACCTCAGCGATTTCATCTAGTGTTGCTGTAGCCTGTTTTACCTGCTGATGGCTAGTTGATTGGATACGATTTAACTGCGCCTGGGCTTCTTGCAGGCTTTTTTGGGTAGTTTCCAAGTTTAAACGCTTGCTATCCCGTTGGGAGGCGGAAATTGCCCCCTGTTGATATAGCTGCTGATAGCGTTCGTCTTCCGCTTGGGCGTTACGCACTTCGGCTTGGAATCGCTCAATTGTCGCTACTTGGGTATTAATATCACCTTGACGTTCTGCTTCTAAGCGAGCGATCGCGGCTTTTTGGGCAGCAATTTCACCGCGTTTAGCACCTGCTTGGGTGCGGTTTAGGTTAGCCTGGGCTACTTTCACTTGTTCCTGTGCCTCTTTTAATGCTGCTTCCAGGCGATCGCGGCTGTTCAAAATTGCAATTACCTGTCCTGCTTTTACCCTATCCCCCTCCTTCACCAACAACTTTTCTACCCGGCTTCCTTCCGCAGACACCGCAGCAGAAAGTTTTATTACTTTTCCCTGTGGTTCGAGCCGTCCTAAAGCTGTTACCGTTTTTAACGGTGGCAATTGTCTTGCTGGAATTTGTGCCTCTGGATTTGCATAATTTTGCCAGCGTTTTACTATATAAAAACTTATTCCGCCAATCAATAAAGATGCAATTATACCTATAGCAACAGATGGACGCAGAATAGACTTAGGGAACATTCTGTACCCTAGCTTTGAATTTCGCACCATAGATTACCTCTTAACTAGTGGCGCAGAAAAAAGAATAGATTAAGCTTTTCTCAGTATTTATTTGCTACTTCTTACTTCTTTAGTCCGTTATTGTTGATTTATCACTTAAAAGCCCATAGAATAATTTAGAAATTGTTGAGATTTTACTTAGATAAAGTTATTTAGCTGGCGAAGAGAACAACAAATATCTTTATTGAATGAGAGGTTTATGTTCTTGGTAAACTACCTTTGTTTTATGAAAGTACCCAGGTATAGTAGACTGTTTTCAAATTGCAGGTTGTAACAGCGCCAACAATCAGATTACAAATTTTATACTTTTTGTATCCCTGAATACTTGATCTCCGAGACATAAGCCATAGAAACTAATTGTGTATTTAAATACTAAACACATGAAAAAAACTAGGCTTTTTAAATTTCTGTTGCCTTGTGTAGCTGTAGCCCTACCTATAGCTTTGATTGGATATTTACGCCCAACTAAAGCACAATCATCAAGTGTGCATCTGTGCGTGGGCAATCCAAGTAATGCAACAACAAACGTCTCATCTCCAAACAACTATTTATTAGTAAAACCTCAATATGCGCTAAGTTACAGCCGCGATAAAGGGATTCCAAATTGGGTGTCTTGGCAGCTAAATTCCTCGTGGCTAGGTTCCACACCCAGACAAGATAACTTCCGTGCTGATACTACTCTCCCTACTGGGTGGTATCGGGTAGGTAGCTCTGACTATTCTGGTAGCGGGTTTGATAGAGGACACATGACACCTTCTGCTGACAGAACAAAGACAGTAACCGATAACTCAGCAACTTTTCTCATGACGAATATGGTGCCACAATCACCGGATAATAATCAGGGGCCTTGGGCTTCACTAGAAAACTACTCTAGAAGCTTAGTGAGCCAAGGGAATGAACTATGTATTATTTCTGGCACTTACGGCATTGGTGGAACTGGATCGAATGGCACAAGATATACAATTGCTAATGGCAATGTTCAAGTTCCGACTAGGGTTTGGAAAACTATTGTAGTAAACCCTGGTGCTGGAGGGTCTGGGGTTACGGCTAACACGCGGGTTATTAGTGTTAATATGCCTAACATTCAAGGCATAAGAAACAACGATTGGAGAACATATCGAGTTTCTGTTGACTCAATTGAAGTTCAAACAGGCTTAAATTTATTATCGAATGTGTCAACATCTGTTCAATCTGTGATTGAATCTAGAGTTGATAATTTGTAGCTCAATCAAAACTACACAGAATTTAATATAATTCGTAATTAATAAATTTGTTAATTTCAATCCATAAATTGAGTTAATCTATAAATTAATTACGAATTATAAATTAGCTACTAAGTTTCCACAACTTTAGTAGAAATACCTGCTAAATCTCCAGATGGAGTTTTGCCAATAATATAAACATCAATATCTATCGTACCGATACGATAAACTTTAATTTCATTGAGGTTATCTTTAAGAATCTGGACAAGTGTTTGAAATTTTTTAACATTTTGTTTCTGTTCTTCGTCATGCCACTCTTGTTCATAGGCACAATTTCGAAATAAATAATCTAAAGCCACTTCCTCAATCGGTGAGTCTTGGGGATGATTTGTTAACTGGAGTAGTTTTTGAGTTGTCAGACCGTTAGCTTCACCAGTCCATAAAAAAACCTCAAAAGGGTATTCTGACTCGCTCATCATTAACAAATCAGCAGAAGACTGTTTTAATTTTTCAGTAATTTTGTTACTCATGAGTAATTAATTTTTGATACCGCTCATACTGTATCATTACCCGTTCATTTTAACTGCTGCAATAACAGCATCGTCATTTACTAATTTGCCATCTTCCATGTGGACAATGCGATCGGCAATATCGAGAATACGGTTATCATGAGTGACTAAAAGAATGGTACAATGTTGTTCCTTTGCTAGTTGTTGCATGAGGTTGACCACATCTCGTCCCGATTTACTGTCAAGGGCGGCGGTGGGTTCATCCGCTAAAACAATTTTAGGACGACCAACCAATGCACGAGCGATCGCAACTCGTTGTTTTTGTCCCCCAGATAAATCATCAGGATAATAATTCAGGCGATGCCCTAATCCTACCTCCTCTAACATTTGGGCTGACCGAGTTTTCATTTCTGTCGGCGAAATATTATTATGTACTTCCAAGCCCATTCTGACGTTCTGGAGTACTGTCAGGCTACCGTGCAAGTTATGTGCTTGGAAAATATAACCGTTATTGCGTCGCGCTTGGGTAAGTTGTCCTTTGCTAGCGCCACACAGTTCTTGTTCCAATATTTGCAAACTACCAGATTGGGCAGAACGCAAACCGCCGACTAAGGTAAGAAGTGTAGTTTTACCAGAGCCAGAAGGCCCAGTCATAATAATAATTTCACCAGCGTTAATATCTAGATTGATATCAAAAAGAACTTGCTTGCGGAGTTGACCATTACCAAAATAGTGGTCGAGATTTTTAACAGAGATGACGGGTTTGCTAGTCATAAATAGCTCGATTACTCGTGATGATTGTCATTTGTCCTTAGTCCTTTTAAGTAACAAATCACAAATGACCAATGACAAAGGACTAATTTCAAAACATATCTGCGGGGTCGGCAGACTGTAATTTACGAGTAGCGATCGCACCAGAAATTATACACATAATCATAGTTAGAGTTAATACCGTTAAGGCCCGCCCTACAGTCATATAAAGTGGTAAATTGGTGGCATTACGAGTTAAATGATAAAGTCCTAGAGGTGCGATCGCTCCGGGAATAAAGCCCAAAATTGCCAAAATTATTGCCTCTTCAAACACCACACCTAATAAATAAAGATTGTTATACCCCATTGCTTTGAAAGTGGCGTATTCTTTGATGTGAGAATTCACATCTGTAGAAAGAACTTGATAGACGATAATCACGCCCACCATAAACCCCATCGCTACACCCAGGCTAAAGATAAACCCGATAGCAGTATTCGTTTTCCAGTAATTTATTTCAAATTCGATAAATTCTGCTTTGGTTAAAACTTTAACATCATCATCCAAATAAGTTTCTAAAGTTGTTTTCATCTGTTTTGGGTCGTAGCCTGGTTGCAGCTGTACCAAACCGACACTGACACCGCTGGCTTCTCGTCTGGGAAATAGTCGCAGAAAGTTCTGGTCGTTGGTGATTAAAGTACCATCAGCTATGAAGGAGGCCCCGACTGAAAATAAGCCGCTAATGGTAATTGTCCGGCGTTCTATTTCGGTTGTGACAGTTTTACCCTGTTCTATTTTAGCGATCGCATCATTATAATCTCCTCTAGAGGCGCGATCGAACAAAACGGTATCTGGTAGCTTAATATCATCAATCTGGCGATTCACATCCGCTAAGTTAAACACTTGCTGATCCGGATTGAACCCCATAACTAATATTGTCGTCTTCTGATGTGTTTGGGGATTTTTCCAATCAACAATGTTGATATACATTCCTTCTGCCGACTTTACACCTGGTACATCCATTGCTTGATACAGCCGTCGCCGCGTAAAGCTAGACATATTTGCTAAGTTACGTGCTTGGGGACTGATGACAAACATATCAGCCTGCATACTGCGATGTATGATTGTGTTACTTTCAAACAGCGCATTCTGAAATCCTAGCTGCATAAACATCAGAACATCGGCAAAAGCAATGCCTGACAATGCCACCAAAAGACGGCCTTTTTCATGACTCAGTTGCAGCCATCCTAAAGGCGTTCGCCGCCGCACTTGTTCGATTAATTTCATAATAGGGAATAGGGGAGTGGGGAGATGAGGGAGCAGGGGAGACAGAGGGAGCAGGGGAGGCAAGAATGGAATAACCTCATGCCCAATTCCCAATTAAATTTCAATTACCGCTTTAACTTGCAAATTAGTGAAGCTAGAAGCATTTTGGCTAGATAGTTTATTCAGTTGCACATGCACTTCCACAACTCTGGCATCAATATTGCTAGAGGGGTCAGCGTTGATCAGATTTTGCCGCTTTACCTGCATACCAATCCGATCTACTCTTCCCTCTAATTCATTGCGTAGGGAATCACTGCTTACCCGCACATCCTGTCCCGGACGCACTTTCTTGATATCACTTTGGTAAACTTCTACTACTGCATACATCTGGTCGGTTTGACCTAGAGCCACAATTCCTTCATTGCCAACAGTTTCTCCGGCTCGTGTATTAATCTCTAAAATTCGACCGGCTTTAGGAGCCACAACATAAGCCTGCGCCAGTTCTGCTCTAATTTTATCCACGGTGGCTTGAGCGCTGTCTACCTCTGCTTGTGCATTTGCTATATCTGTTGGACGGACTTCAGCAGTTTGATTTAGGTTAGCTTTTGCTTCGTTAATCTGCTGTTGCAAGCTGGCAAGGGTTTGCTCTTGGTTGGCTTTTGCTTCGTTAAGCTGCTGTTGTAGGGTAGCAACAGTTCTTGTCTGAGTCGCTTGGCTTTCAATTAACGCTTGAGTGGAAGTTTCGGCGCTTAAGCGTCTGTTATTAACTTCCTGGCTAGAAATTGCTCCTGCATTGTACAAAGTCTCATAGCGCTGCACATCAGCTTGGGCATTGCGTCTCTCGGCTGCTACGCGAGCCACTGTTGCTTGCAAGCTCCGTTGTTGCCCTTGTAGCTCTGCTTCTATACGATTAATTGTGGCTTGCTGAGTTTTAATGTTTCCTTCTAGTTCTACTTGTAAACGATTCACAGTAGCTTGACGCGCTCCAATTTCTCCCTGTTTGGCTCCAGCTTTTACCTGATTAAGGCGGGTTCTGGCAACTTGAACTTGTTTTTGTGCTTCAATCAAACTAGCCTGTAGGCGATCGCGGTTGTCCATAATCGCAACTATCTGCCCAGGTTTGACGCGATCGCTTTCTTTCACCAATAGTTGCTGTACCCTATTTCCTTCATTAGAAGAAGGTGCTGACAGTTTTATTACCTCTCCCTTTGGTTCCAACCGCCCTAATGCTGTTACTGTTTTTACCACAGGCTGAACTGCTACGGGTACTTTTTGCTTTTCATTAGCCGTAGCCTGAAGCTTCATCACCGTATAAACGCTGATTCCACCTATCGCTAGAGAGCCAATTATTGCAAGTAGAAGAGGCGATCGCAAAAGATTCTGAGAAGAGCTTAAACCCTCTGAATTCCTGTTTTCCCTCATACATTCCCCCTTACCACCAGTAGCAAACTGTACTAAACTGTTCAGTTCAGTTTATGCTAAACTAAACGGACTAGTTTAGTCAAGAAGATACAACTAAACTCTTTTCAGCTTTATCAAGGAAGGCAGTTATTGCAGAGGTAGCAAAGGTTTAAGATCCCAACTGTTGCGTCAGTTTCCCGCAAGGTAAGAGAAGTGGCTCCCCCAGTCCCCTCCACCCTTCTATTTATTTTCGCCATTTTTTACCAGGGCATTTTGCAGCATCTATTAATATTGTTTATAAGAAAGGATGATTAATAAATGGTACGCATCAAAGCTGGCGAAGTGGATCGAGACAATTCCGTTGATAAAGTGGAGCAAATTCTGCAAGGAGCAATGCAAGAATTCCTTCAACATGGCTACGCTGGCACAAGTATGGATCGGGTAGCGGTAGCAGCAGGTGTTTCTAAAGCGACAGTCTACAGCCACTTTCAAGATAAAGAAGGACTTTTTAAAGTACTGTTAGAGCAACTGGCAAGCAAAAAGAACAACTCCATTTTTGGCACAGAACCTATTGAGGGAGAACCAGCCGCTATACTCCACCAGGTAGCAACCAAAGCATTAGAGCAGATGATTAACGACAAAGAACATAGTGCATTTATGCGAGTACTAATAGGAGAATCTGGGCGTTTTCCTGAGTTAGCTCAAATTTGTGTTCGGGCGATGATTAAGCCAGTAGCGGAAACTCTAACTGAATACTTGGCGGCTCCTGAATTAAAGATACCTGACCCAGAGGCAACAGCGAGAATTCTCATAGGAGCATTGGTGCATTTTCATATTACTCAAAATGTGATGCATGGACAGGACATTATACCAATGGAAAGCGATCGCCTGATTGATGCCTTCACACACCTAATTAATAAATGCGCCGATTAGATTGGCTGTTTCCCAGCGCTTGTTCGGTCGGAAAGCCGAATATCACCTTGATTAAGATCATCTCCGCCAAATTACCCATAATAAAAGAACCCCTCTTTGCCTGCTCTTGGGGGAGACAAAGCACAGCTTTGACAGGGCGTGGAGTTCTGCGGGTTTAATAAGTAATCAAGCGGACATGATACCGCTCAATGGTGGAATATTTGACCCGGATTTCTCACAAGTGAGAAATCCGGGGGCCGCATATAATAACGAAAGGATACATTTAATTAATACAGGTTGCAAAAGCTTACTTGGCGTGAAAACCTTAAAAAGGTATCAGCTAATTATTAAAAAACTGCTAGTTAATATCTCTTCAAAATTGGCGAACCTGCCGTAGTTATTTTTAAGTAAGTCGGCACAATAAAAGCAAACTGTGTAAAGAAAAGTAAACAACGCTCAAACTCTTTTTCCCCCTGCCCTCTGCCTTATCCCAACAATAATTATTTACGCCGACCTACTTATAGGTCTTCGGATGTCATAGCTTAACAATATTAAAAATAGTTAATAAATAAGCTCTAACAAAAATATGGCTACTGAAAATACTCTGCTTACCGCTCTGCCCCGCGACATATACAAGCACATAGAAAACAAAATGGAGGAGGTCGAACTTCCATCCGGTAAGGTACTCAACCGACCCGGCGAAACCATCGAACAAGTCTACTTCCCTCTCACCTGCCTAATCTCAGTCACCGTTACAATGATGGACGGTAGCACGGTTGAAGCCGGAGTGGTTGGAAGTCGGGAGATGGTAGGGATCAACGCCTTCATGGGCGGGAGCGAGACGACGCAGACCGAGTACATCGTTCAGGTTCCCGGCAAGGCGGTGAAAATGAAGGCATATCTGCTGCTGGATGAGTTCGACACTAATAAGCCGCTGCGGGATGTGATGCTCAAATACACACAGGCTTATATCGCGCAAATCTCACAGAATGTTGCCTGCAACCGCATTCATACTATAGAAAAACGCATGGCCCGTTGGTTGCTTGAGTCCAGTGACCGTCTCTACTCGGATGAACTGTTCCTGTCCCATGAGTTCCTCTCCCACATATTGGGCGTGCGCCGTTCTGGCATCACCGAAACGGCCCATCTCTTGGAGAAGAAAGGTCTTATCGAATGCAGCCGAAAGAAAATCCATATCCTTGATCCGCAGGGACTAGAAGAGGCTTCTTGTGAGTGTTATGGGGTAATCAAAAAAGAATACGATCGCCTGCTAAAGTTTAAGGTAGAGAGATAACGAATAGAGTCCTTCTCACCTTTTTAGCCCTAATAGAGGCTGTTACGAGATGTGATGGATGTCGCGCACCATCCAGCGCAAGCCTGTTAACTTGCCTTTAACGTCGCGCACACAAGCTACAGTTATAGCAGCCTCAAAAGGCTCACAGTCACGGGGCTGTATCCGTGATATCCACTCTTGCACATAATCACACTCAGACGTGTGCATCTGGTTTAGTTGGGAACGAAACGCCTGACGTTCTTCTATTGCAATGAAACAGACTAACGGTTTGTTTACCAAAAATCGCTGTTGAAGATTGAATAGTGACGCCGTGGCACGATTAGCTGACAGAATTTTTCCTTGTGTGTCAGTCACCAAGTAAGCATTTGGTATGAAGTTTAACAGGTCTTGGTAGCGCTTGTATTCCTCTCTAAGCCGTACTTGTACATTTCCCAATTTTTGAGTTTGCTCGAACAACTTCTCTGTAACTATCTCTAGTGTTTTTGAAGCAGTATCAAGTTCCTTCAAAGTTGCTAGCAGCATATCGGCTTCTGGCTGTACTGCGGTGTTCGTATCTTGGTACAAGTTAGCTGAACGCCCTTGCACTGACTGTAACTGCTGGGTAAACATACATATCTAGGTTCATTATTAATTCAGGTGGCATCTAAGTTTCAATCCCTGAATATAAAGAAAGAGACTGTTAAGCAATTCCTAAAGGATTTTATCCCACCAGTTGTTAGTTACTGGGTTTTAACCAGTAACGAGAAATTAAGGGATATTGCCATCGATGAATTTGCTCCTAAATTTCTTAGACGTTCGGGATTGCCTAAATTTAAGTATTGTTTAAAGTTTAAAGAACTCAGTCGCTCCCAGTCAGTACGATTTCGTACAATATTATGAAAATTTGCTCTTGACACTCAGACTCCGGTATCGCTGCAAAAGTCGCCACAAGTTCTTAACCCTGGCTTTGAAAAACTACAACTAAGCAAGGAAGTTGAGAGGTTGATGTCACTAGAACCTTTATAAACAGAGCTTTTTGGCAAGTCTAAGATTTACATTTATGACTCAATTTTCTTAAAAGCACCCCTAACTTTTGCTTTGGGGCTTCCAGTTAAAAAAATATCCCATCCCTGCGGAACGCTCTGCGTTCGCGTAAGCGTTCCGCAGGGTACGAAGGGGCGCAACGCCTTGCGCCTCACAAATCTAGGAATAATTTGGGATAATTTATTTTTTGCAAGTCCCTTTGTATCCCTTATTGCTAGCCAACTTAACATTAAACCATACTTTATCTACCTTAGCTTTTTCACCAGGTACAAGAATAAATTTGGCAAAAAGAGTAATTTTTTTTAGATATGCCCTAACCACAGTCATCTCTCTAATTTATTCGCAGACTTAAGGCTTTCTTATAACTCAAAAGAATTACGAATAATTACTGTAAGAGCTTGTTTTACAATAATTGTTACATCTAGAATAATACAAATTTTTACCCAACCCTCTATACAAAAGGTCTAGAAATTAGATGGATGATTTAAAACAATTAGACAAGTATGCTTTTCAAGTCTTAACAATGAGCAGAGAAGGTTATTCTAGTCGCCAGATCGCCCAGCAGTTTCATTTAAGTTATAAGACAGTAAAGGATATTGTGGAACGATTTTCTCACTGGCGATAAAATGAAGAAAATTTTTAATCCCCCGTGCCTCTATTAAGGGGGATTTGATCGGAACCTTATTAACAGCGGATTTTCCGGCTTGTACTCCTTCCCTACGCAACGCTCCGCGAACAAAGAAGCAGCAAGCTACGCGCAGCTTCTCCCCATACACGATTATCATTCTTATTAAGTTTTTTTAAGTATTTTAACTGATTGACAAAAGTCTTTTTATCTGGAAACTCACCGATGTTTGCAGGACATCTCGTAGAGAAGCGGCTTCCCACAGGGCAACCCAACACCAAGAATCCTTGATTTTATTGGGTAACACTAAAGTTCAACCCAACTTAACAAATACAGCAGATTGCAACTTGGTGAGGTACAAATTATCGTCAGGGCACGGCACTGCCGTGCCCCTACCCGTATACTTCATTTACCTGAAAAACGCTGTATCTTATTTTTTCAGAGTAATAAAAAAGCCTTAATACAACATTTCATTAACTCGCAGCCAATCCTCTGCTTACCTTTGCGCCCCTACCCTGCGGGAAGGTGAAGCGCATCTGCGTTTAAATTCCAACCCTCAATTCCTCATGAATTTAGGCAAAGCTGTACTTAATCTATCTTGCAGTAAACAACATAAACACAAAAGCCGCACCTTTAAGTGTTAGTGCGGCTTTAAGTTCCACAGAGATGGGTTGGTTCTATGAATATTCGTAGAAAGTATCTGGGATGTTTGAATGTCCCAGCACTTGGGGTTATTGCATCCCCCACTGATTTAAGGTTCCATTTTTATCTCCAGTGTACCTCTGTGCAGGCGCGACTAGATGCACACTGAAAAAACCCATTGGTGTCTTCTGTGGGCAGAACGTTAAGTTTTTTCCATAGAAGCTACAATGTTGCCTCCGGCTTTTTTCGTTCTTTACAAACTGCCATAAATACATCCTCTAGCGATCGCTAGATTAATTAGGCAGGAATGACTTGAACAATTAGTGCGCGTTTATCCAGCGACTGGATTTTACCTACTTGACTGAGATCATTTGCAATTCGGTCTAGCAGTTCTCCTGCTTGGTCACGATATTGATGTTCTCGGCCCCGTAAACGGATGGCAAACTTCACTGAATCGCCTTTACTCAACCACTGAACTGCTTTTTCAATGCGTAAATTGTAATCAGCGATGCCCACGTTTAGACCGAAGCGAACTTCCTTTACCGTGGGTCTAGCACTCTGGCTCTGACGTTTTTTCTTTTGGTACTGAAGCTTCCCATAGTTGAGAATCTTCGCTATAGGAGCGTCTTTGCCTTGAGAGACTACAACTAAGTCAAGCTCTAAGCTTTCAGCTAGCTGTAGCGCCTCATTGGTGTCGATCAGACCACGATTATTATTCTCATGATCAATTAAGAAGACGCTAGGGGACTTGATCTGTGAATTAATCAGTTGCTTTTGGATTGCGATAATGAATTTCTCCCAATTCTTTAACACTTTACTTCGCCGATAATGCCAATTTAACACAACACTGAATCAGAGCAACTTTAACTACACAATGGATGGCAATCTGTTAGAATTGAGCACTGTGGCACTCGCTCTCAGTCTTTGCGCTACTGCCCATCCAGCTTTTCAATAAATTTTTATTCGTCCGCCTAAGACTGACGCCGCCATTGGCGACAGGCCGATGTTATTTTTGGAGTCTTATGTCTTTTTCTACTCTCGGCTTGTCCAATGAAATTATCCGTGCCGTTACCGAACGAGGATACACCGAACCTACGCCAATTCAGATGCAGGCAATTCCTGCCGTTTTGTCGGGTAGCGATTTGCTAGCTGGGGCACAAACTGGCACTGGTAAGACCGCTAGTTTTACCCTGCCGCTCTTGCATCGGTTGTCGTCCGACAAGAGCAAAGGTACATCTAATGGATATCCACAAATCAGGGCGCTAATTCTCACTCCGACTCGTGAACTAGCCGCACAGGTGGAAGAAAGCGTGCGCGAGTACGGCAAATACTTGCAGCTAAACTCACTGGTGATGTTTGGTGGAGTCAGCATTAATCTGCAAAAACAACGTTTGAAGGGTCGAGTGGATATTCTGGTCGCTACTCCAGGGCGGCTGCTAGACCACGTACAGCAGGGCACAGTCAACCTCTCGCATATTGAAGTTCTGGTGCTGGATGAAGCAGACCGGATGCTGGATATGGGCTTTATTAATGATATCCGCCGCATCCTCTCACTTCTACCCAAAAAGCGGCAAAATTTGCTATTCTTTGCTACTTTTTCGGACAAAATTAAGGCGCTAGCTGCCGGACTGCTCAATCACCCAACAATGATTGAGGTAGCACGCCGCAACGTCACCGCCGACACGATCGCCCAGAAGATTTATCAGGTAGACCGTGACAAGAAACGCCAATTACTGGCTCACCTGATTCGGCGAGATAATTGGTATCAAGTGCTAGTGTTCACTCGCACTAAGTATGGCGCTGACCGTTTGGTTAAGCAGTTAGGCGAAGACCGTATTCAAGCATTGGCAATCCACGGTAATAAGAGCCAGCCAGCGCGTACCCATGCTTTGGCAAAGTTCAAGAATGGCACTTTACAGGTACTAGTGGCGACAGATATTGCTGCTAGAGGTCTTGACATCAGCGAACTGCCCCATGTAGTCAACTTCGATCTGCCCAATGTACCAGAGGATTATGTGCATCGCATTGGTCGCACTGGTCGTGCTGGGGCATCAGGTGAAGCCTTATCGCTGGTGTGCGTCGATGAATATCCTCTATTGACAGATATTGAAAAACTGATCGAGCAACGCTTGCCCAGGGAAGTAGTCGCTGGTTTTGGGCCCAACCTTGATATTGAACCAGAAGCGATCGCAAATGGACGGCAACACAGACCCAAGCCCGGCAGTGATAAGCGTCCGGCTCGTACTGCTAAACTCTCACCAGAGAGATCGGCTAAACGTAAGGTAGCGCCACCTGCCATTAATGGCGATAAACCTGGCGCTCGTTCGTCTGCATCACGCCGTTCTGCGAAACGCGATCGCTAATCTTCGTTCTTAAGGATTACTCTTTCAGCAACGCCCCTAAGCGGTTAAATTCACTTTCAACCTGCTCTTGAACTTGACTTTATAACCAGGACTCATATCATGTCCGGTAAAAGACTTATCATTAAAACCGCAGGGGCAGGGGGCAGGGAGCAGGGAGCAGGGAGCAGGGAACAGGGGAAAGAGAGTTTTAATATTTTTGCATAGATGCCCGGAATAATAACTAAATTAAGCGGACATGATATAAGTCCTAATAGCGACACTGCTGTTAGGACTTACGCACTTAGCTTAGATATTGAAACTAAGAATGAAAAATAGCACAACGCCCCATGTCAATTACAAAATTCCCAAAAAATGGTTAATTTTGGTTACACTGGCTTTGATATCTGCCTTCTTGCTGGCGATCACATCTACAGCCTCAAGTATTTACTTGTATGGCAGCAGTACTAATAATATCAAGGCAGATGCAGCTATTGTTTTAGGAGCGGCAGTTTGGGGACAAGAACCATCTCCTGTTTTCAGAGAGCGAATCAACCACGCCATTAATTTATATAAAAATGGATCTGTTGAGACGATTATTTTTACTGGCGGAGTTGGCGAAAGTAATGAACCAGCAGAAGCTATAGTTGGAAAAAATTATGCAATCGCACAACAGGTAAAAGCTGCTGACATTTTCACTGAAACTGAATCTCGCACAACTCACCAGAACCTCAAAAATGCTTTGGAAGTAGCGAATGCTCACCAATTAACCAAGTTTCTTATTGTTAGCGACCCATTGCATCTGAAGCGAGCCGTATTAATGGCGCGAGACCTAGGAATGGATGCACATTCGTCTCCCACACCTACTACCCGCTATCGCAGTTTTCACAGTCAGATAGAGTTTTTAAGCCGAGAAACTTATTTTTACTTTGTCTATTTAGTGTTTAAAATCTAGCTGTAGGTTCCGAAACTACAATAACTCTGTGATGGAAAATAACCGTTGTCGATCTATTTGTTGCAGCTTGATTTTTTCAGCGTAGAAAGCCTGATAATAGGATTGATATCGCTCTGGTTCAGCTTCTGGATCAGTTTGTTGCCACAGTTCCAAAAAGTGACGATAGCGTTTTTCCAGCATCACCAAATCCATGCAAGCGATCGCAGCTTGAACCACTTGTGGAGTCCGAAGTATTTCTTTCTGGTTTTTTTCATCCACATGAAATAAATGGGCAATTAAGGTCATCTCGCTGTCCAACTCTAAGAACTGATCTTGCAGGCGGGAAATTAAATTTGGTAGAGACACAAAATTTTTCGTTTCTTCATTACCGGATGAAATTTCTAAAATCTGCTGCCATAAAAATCGGTGGTGGGAAAGGCTAAATTGCAAATCTCTCTCCTCTAGTTCGGCAATAATCAATTGACGCTGTTCAGGGCAATGCAAGTAAATTCGCAGTAATAAGGCCTCTGCGTGTTCTAAAAGGCTCCGTTCTGTGGGAAGTGGGGAGTGGGGAGTGGGGAGTGGGGATTTGCTACTTCCCCATGCTTTCTTCGCTGACACAGGTTTAGAGTATGTAGCCGCAGGGGGAGCAATTTGAGTTAGCAGATTTTCGACTCGTAGGGGTATAAGTCTGGTATCTCCCAAGCTGAGTATTTCTGCACAGTAGGAAACGTAATAGTTGCGTGTATCGCTGTTAGCGATATTTTTAAGTAATTTGACTATTTGCTGAGTTACTTGTTGAAAATCAGTAGCCTGTTTTAAGTCGCGGTCTTGAATCATTTGCTGAATCTGCCAATCTAGCCAAAGTGGTGCATTTTTTAGCAGTGCTGCATAATCTTCTGGGGTGTGGCTATGCAAGTATTCATCAGCATCTTTACCATCGGGTAAATTGAGAACCTTTAGCTGAACTTCGCCTTTGTATGCTAATTCAGCAATTTCACCGATCGCCCGTTCTGCGGCATTGGTTCCGGCTTTATCGGCATCAAAGTTGAGTACTAATTGTTTCGATTCGGTGTAGCGTAATATTAACCGTACCTGTTCTAAGCTTAAAGCAGTACCTAGAGAGGCGACAGCGTTATTAATACCAGCCGCGTGGAGAGCGATCGCATCAAAATATCCCTCTACTACCACGGCTTGATCGAGTTGAGAAATCCCACCTTTGGCTTGATCGAGGGCAAATAATGTTTTACCTTTACTAAAAAGTTCGGTTTCTGGTGAATTCAGATATTTAGGCTGCTCATCAGTCAGGGTTCTACCACCAAAGGCGATGACGCGCCCTTGGACATCGCGGATGGGAATCATTAAGCGATCGCGGAATACATCATAATAACCGCCTCCTTCCTTGCGTGGCTTAATCAATCCCGCTTTTTCTAGTATCTGCGCGGGCAAACGTTTATCTTCCACTAGATAACGATAGAGAGTTTCCCAACCTGCGGGGGCGTAACCTAAACCAAATTGCTGTATAGTTTCTTCTTTGAGTTGCCGGTTAGATTGCAAATATTGAAGTGCCTTTTGCCCTTGGGATTGTCTGAGGGCATATTGATAAAACTGGGCGGACGTTGCCAGAACTTCGTACAACTGCTCACGTAAAGATAGCTGACGCTGTAATTCTTGGCGTTGTTCGGGTTCTAGGGTTTGCACAGGTACTTGGTAACGCCGTGCTAAATCCAGCACCACATCAGCAAAAGAGCGCTTTCCTAACTCCATGACAAACTTAATGGCATTTCCCCCAGCTTGACAGCCGAAGCAATAGTACATTTGCTTGGTTTGGCTGACGGTGAAACTGGGAGATTTCTCATCATGGAAGGGGCACAAACCGACAAAATCCTTTCCGCGTTTGCGTAAAACTACGTATTCCGAGACGACATCTACAATATCAGCCCGTAGTTTAACTTCCTCAATTGTGTCTGGGTGCAAGCGGGGGATTTGCATTCTAGTCTATTTATTAATTCATGGGTTGGTAGTTAACACTGCGGTGCGTTTACCAACTGATAGCTATTATATTCTTGTTGCTAGACCAAGAATGATGTATACAATTGCTTACATTTAATTTTATCAGAGGAAATACTTAAAATGGGACGTATTTTTATATCAGCGGCTCATGGAGGCAAAGAAGCCAGAGGAACCGATCCAGGTGCGATCGCAGGTGGTACAACTGAAGCTAAAGAAATGATTCTGCTGCGCGATTTGATTGTCACGGAACTAAGGGCGCGGAATGTGGAAATTTTGGCGGTTCCTGATGACTTGAGCGCCGCCCAAACTATCACCTGGATCAATTCTCGTGGCCGTCGGGGTGATGTTGCCCTAGAAATTGAATCTAATGCGGCTAATAGCCCTTCTGTGCGTGGGGCTGGTGTCTTTTACATTGCTAATAATAGCGAGCGCAAGAGTAATGCTGAACAACTACTAGTGGGATTGTTGCGTCGCGTACCCCAATTACCAAATCGGGGAGCCAAGCCAGATACAAATAGTGGATTAGGAAGTTTAGCATTCTGTCGCCAGACAACGCTTCCAGCTTTAGTGATGGAAGTAGGGTTTCTTACCAATCCAGAAGATCGGACTTTGCTACAAAGTCGTCGCCGCGATTTTGCTTTGGGAATTGCCGACGGATTGGTGACTTGGAGTCGTGTCATTGACCCCACTCCTGGAACTCCGGCGGAAGCAAATTATCCGCCAATTAATATTAATATTAATGGACAAAATTACTCAGAGCAAGGAGTTTTAGTTAATGGTAATGCTTACATTCCCATTGATTTAGTAGACCGTTTGCGGATTGACCTTTCCAAAACGCCTAATGTCAATCGAATTACCTATCGCAAAGTAGTTTATGTGAAAGCGATTGAACTGAGAGATTTTAATGTTGCAGTCACTTGGGATGCTGCAACGCGTACTGTTAGCTTGCGATCGAATTTGGTGGTTTGTCCTGGTCAATTTTCGCGGGTGATGTCGAACGGTACTACCTCAGAATTACAGTTACAATTATTCTTGAAAAATAATAATGAAAGTGCTTTGGTAAAGTTTCCTGACATTCCCAAACTTTATCAGGAAGAAGCAGGTATAGAAGGAGTGAACTATGATATTTCCTTTTGCCAAATGTGTGTAGAAACTGGATTTTTACGATTTGGTAGTGATATTAGACCAGAGCAAAATAACTTTGCAGGCTTAGGTGCGATCGGTGGCGGTTCGGAAGCTGCGTCTTTTCCAAGTGCCAGAATTGGAGTGAGGGCACACATTCAACATTTAAAAGCTTACGCTAGTTTAGAACCTTTGGTACAAGACGTAGTAGATCCAAGATTTCGCTTTGTCACACGCGGGATTGCGCCATTAATTGATCAGCTATCAGGGCGGTGGTCAGCAGATTTGGATTATGGTACAAAGATTTCAGCAATGCTCAAACGATTATATGAATCAGCAGGACTTCTTTGAGTCACGCAAGAGCTTTCCAGTTCATCAATCCCTGTATTCCTGTATTGTCACTGCGTGAGTTATTAGAGTAGTTAGCATTGCTTGAGAAGCCTCAAAATTACTAGATACAGATTTTATTCATTTTAGGACTTACGCAAAATATCTCTCCAACTCTGATTTCTCCGTGCCCTCTGTGCCTCTGCGGTTCGTTATTCCGTAACTCATGCGTAAGTCCTACATTTGTAGCGAATTAAATTGGTTATACACTGCATTAACAATGCGTCAGCTTGTTTTGTTAATGCAGCAGCTTGCCTTGCCAATACGTTCCCCGACATAAAAAACGCTACCCTTTTAGGCAAAACTGTACTAAAATTTTGCACAATGCGATCGCAAACGTGGTCTGCTTTAGCATAAAAATGCCGTAAAGTTAGTAAACTTGATAGCAATTAAGAAGACAGACCGTGATCGTTCCATCAGGCAGTAGAGCGTTAGTAGCAAGTCATAACAGTAGTTTAGAGTTTACCAGCCTCGCAAAACTATCAAGCGGAAACTTGCTTGCAGAAGTGGATCTGCGTCGGGCTGTAGTAAGTTTAAAGCTAAAGCAAGATAAAAAAGCATCGATGGGTCAGTTTCTGACTCCCGCCTCAGTAGCCCAATTGATGAGTGGGATGTTTAATAGGCTGGATTTGCCTGAAATATCCTTGCTTGATGCTGGAGCCGGAATCGGTTCATTACTAGCGGCTTTTGTGGAAAAAGTATGTCAGCAGCGAAAACCCACATCAAGTTTGCGCGTTGTAGCTTATGAAATTGACCCTTTTCTAATTCGATATTTGCATCAGACTCTAGAGCTATGTAAGAGGAAATGTGAAAATCTTGGTATTTCCTTCAATTACGAAATTCGTGAGACTGATTTTATTGAAGATGCAGTTAGGCTGCAAAAGCTTGGTTTATTAAATAGTGCGATGCCTACGGCGGTAAACTACGCAACAGAATTTACTCATGCTATTCTCAATCCACCTTATTTGAAAATCAATGCTAATTCCAAGGTACGCGAGTTGCTGCGTTCCATCGGTTTGGAAACTAGCAATCTTTATACTGGTTTTATGGCTGCTACAGCGCAACTTCTAAAACCAAGTGGGGAGTTTGTAGCGATTACTCCGCGCAGTTTTTGCAATGGGCCATATTTTCGTGACTTCCGCAAGATGTTTTTAGAGATGATGGCTTTAAAGCAAATACATCTTTTTGAATCGCGGCAAGAAGCATTTAGCGATGATGATGTTTTGCAGGAAACTATCATCATCCAAGCTACAAAACAAAAGCAAAAATCTAGCAGCGTCATTATCAATACCAGTTCTGGTGCTAATGATGAATTGATCATGTCACACTCTGTACCATATACAGCTTTAGTTCACCCTAATGATTTAGATCAGTTTATTCATATTATTCCAGATAATATTAGCCAGCAAATCTTTCAAAGAATGGCACTTTTAAGCTGTACTTTGAACGATTTGGGGCTAACAGTTTCAACCGGACGGGTAGTAGATTTCCGAGCAAAAGAGTACTTAAGGACAAATTCAGAAACCAATACTGTTCCATTAATTTATCCGGTGAATTTATCGAATGGATATGTAGAGTACCCGAAAATAACTAAAAAGCCTCAAGCAATAGTAAATATAGAAGAAACAACGAATCTTCTAATACCAAATGAGCATTACGTCTTATGTAAAAGATTTTCATCGAAAGAAGAAAAAAGGCGTGTTGTTGCAGTAGTTTATGATGCCAACCAATTTAATTATGGCTATGTCGGCTTTGAAAATCACTTGAATTACTTTCACAAAGATGGGCGTGGACTCAGCCTTAACTTGGCTCGTGGGCTTGCTGTTTATCTCAATTCAACCTTAGTTGATGCTTTTTTCCGGTTGTTCAATGGGCATACTCAGGTCAATGCAACAGATTTGCGAAAATTAAAATACCCTAATTTGTCACAGCTATTATCTTTAGGAACGGGATTTAAAGAGCAGTTTCCTTCTTTGCGGGAAATTGATGAACTTATCGAAAAGAAGCTAATGAGTATGTCAAATCTGTCAGAGAATAATCCAATTGCAACTAAGTCTCGAATTGATGAAGCGCTGCAAATCTTGACACAATTGGGCTTTCCACGGGCACAGCTTAACGAACGGTCAGCTTTAACTCTCTTGGCGTTGCTTGACTTAAAACCGATAGACTCTTGGCAATTAGCCACTTCCCCTTTGATGGGAATTACGCCGATGATGAACTTTATGGCTCAACATTATGGCAAAACTTATAAACCCAACACACGAGAAACAATTCGCCGTCAGACAGTACATCAATTTTTGGATGCAGCTTTAATAGTTGCCAATCCAGATGATTTGAGCCGCCCTATCAACAGTCCCAAAACTGTATATCAAATTGAAAATAGTGCGCTAGAACTATTAATAAGCTACGGTACTGACGAATGGAAAAATAGTATTTGCACTTATCTTGCTTCAGTTGAAACTCTAAAAAAGCAATATGCTCAAGAACGTGAAATATCTCGTATTCCCATAGTAATTAACGGAGAAATTAAAACTTTATCGCCAGGTGGTCAGAATATTCTAATTGAAAAAATTATTCATGATTTTGCCCTTCGTTTTACTCCTGGTGGAAAGCTCATCTATATTGGGGATACAGATGAAAAGTTTGCCCACTTCGATGAAACGGCATTGACAGATTTGGGTGTTAACATCGATTCCCACGGCAAAATGCCAGATGTGATCATTCACTTCACAACAAATAACTGGTTGGTGCTGATTGAAGCTGTAACTTCACACGGCCCCATTAATCTTAAACGGAAGAAAGAACTTGAAGTGTTATTCAGAGATGTCCAAATACCGCTGGTGATGGTAACAACATTTCTTAGCCGTAAGGCAATGGTGGGATATCTAGCAGAGATTGCTTGGGAAACAGATGTTTGGGTTGCTGATGATTCAACTCACCTGATTCATTTCAATGGTGAATATCTATTGCAGGCTTACCAAATTGAAGTCGCTGAACAGGAAAGCGACGATACTTGAGAGCGGTTAAACCTGAATCAAATTACTTTCTTACATATCTTGTTTATATTCTTCTAACAATTGCGGAATGTGATCGTACCCATCTACACCGATAACTGCAATAATTTTCGGGCGATGTTGCTGTAATAATTTTTGGAAAGCTTCTGCCCCTATTTGTCCTTGTAAAATTCTTAGTAACCCTGCTGGTTGCCGCCACTCACGAGAAGCAATTTGCTCTAAAAGATACATTCCTAAGCAGCCAGTGTAAACAGTTTTTTCGGAATTTTGTAAATGATAATAAGCTTCTGCTAAATAAGCTAAGTTCCGCCCTTGGAGATACAAATCACCAGAAAGTTGCGCTGTTTTAAAACCATCTTCGAGATATTTAATTGCCGTTTGGTGTTGTCCAATTACTAAATAGGCAATTCCTAAGCTGCTGACGCATAAGGCTTTACTTTGAATATCGCCTAATTTTTCTGATAATTTTAAACCTTGTTCCAAATAATTAATTGCAGCTTCATAAGTTTCTGGTTCTAGATTTTCTAGTTCCTGAGCTTGCATGACTTCGCTGTAACCTAAATTTACTAGCGCGTTTGCTTCTCCTGTCCTATCGCCAGCTTGCCGACTCAATATTAATCCTCGTTGACTGTAGCTAATTGCCTCAGCATAATTTTGCTGTTGCACGTAAGTACGGCTGAGGTGGTTGAGATTGGCAATTTCACAGGCGCGATCGCATGCATTCCTGGCTATCTCTAGCGCCTGCTGATGGAAATCAATAGAGCGCTGGTATTGCCCTAAAGCACGCTGAGAATAGCCTAAAAGGGTCAAAATCCGCGCTTTTTCTTGGGTTCCCTCGCCTCGCCGTAGCGGTTCATCCAAATAATCTAGGGCATCTCGTAAATAAGTACCAGTAAAAGAGGCGAAAATCCCGCCGTAAAAGGGAAAATATGGACGCTGGGCAAAGGTTCGCAAAATCTGGAGCATGATTTGAGAACAGGCATCCCTGTATACTGTGCTAATGCTGCCAAAACCACTTGCTAACTGACTCCAAATCACTGCAAAGGTTAAGAAAGTGGAAATGGACAACTTTGGCCCGGCTTTAATATCGTAAGCTTGTTGGTCAAACCAGTTAATTAATCCCCGTTGCAATAACTGTAAAATCAATGCCATTTCCACCCAATCTCTAAGGGTGATGCCTCGTTGTTGTTGGGCAAACTCAATTGCCGATTCTTCCCTAGCTAAGGTGCGAAGCAGTGCTTGGGGTAACTCACTATTAAGTTGTTTAGCCCAACTTGCCCAAGGGCCACGTTCTCCTGGTACGCCGCCAAATCCTAGGGATTCTTTTTGCTCGTACATCCAACTGAGCAAGTTGTCTTGTAATCGCTGCCAAGAAGCTAAACCACGGGTAATACCTTCGGAAAATTGTTGTAAATCAGAATCTACCTGAGCAAATTGCAGCAGTGCTTTTGATAACTGCTGTAGCTGTTGTAAATTTAGCGGATACTTCTGATTGGGGTCAGTAACCCGGATAAAGGCCGCCAGACGCTCGTCAGCGGTGGCTGTGGTAATTTCTGAAGCTGCCAAGACAATAGCTTCTGTGGCTTTGTTTTGCTCTTGCCAGCGTTGCCATTGACTTTGAATAGTTTTAATGGCTCTCAAGCTCCGAGTCGCCTTGGCTTTTTTGAGTTCGTCTTTTTGGCTATCTACTTGGCTTTGGAGGGCATTCAGGCGATCGCTCAAAGCTAGCTCAAATACTTCCCCTGTACCGGAAGTAATTCCTTTCAGCAGCATTTGATACACCTGTTCTACAGAGCTAATTTTGCCCTTGAGGGTGGTTTCAACAATTTCATCGATTAAGGCAAGATAGCGATCGCTTAATGGCAGAGAGTCTGGCACTTTGGCTATTAGGAGAATGTCACGTCAATTCTAATTCTAGTCTTGGCAGACTACTAGTAGCTTACTAAAGGAGAAAAATGGAAGCAAGGTTTTTCAAAATCCGTGAAAAGTAAATCATTTTACTCTGAGCATAAAATAATATAAATCGGGTGATAAGTAATCAACTTAACTTGTGGAAGATAAGCACTCCACAAAATAAACAATTTATAAACAAACCATGAGGTAATTAAGTATGATTCATCACATATCTCTTTCTGTGCAAAATCCCCAGCACGTTGCTCAAGTTCTGGCTGAAGCCATTAACGGGCAAGCTTTTCCCTTTTTTCCTCATCCAGGTAGCTATATGGTTTTTCCCCTTGACGAACATGGAACAGGGATTGAACTTTATCCGTTAAAAACTCAGCTAATACCTGGTAAGGGAGATAACCAGTGTATGTTTGCAGAAAGTGCTACTGCTTCTGGGTTTACGGCTACTCATGCAGCAGTCTCAGTTTCTTCTACTCAAGAAAAAATTGAGTTGATTGGCAAACGCGAAGGTTGGAGAGTATTACGTTGTAACCGCGACTCTTTTTTTGATGTTATTGAGTTCTGGTTAGAAAACAAAGTCATGATAGAATTACTTACACCGGAAATGTCGGCTCAATATTTAGCAGCAACGCAGCCAGAAAATTTGAAGAAAATTTTTAATTCATAATTCTGCTACTGCTAATTTCACAACACCAATTACTAAATTAAAAAATAAAAAAGATAAATCCTAGTATTGTTTAGCAGTGCTAGGATTTACCTTGAGGAATTAACCCTTCAATTCCTTCAACATACCAATCCATCGCCAGTTGTTGCTTATCATCCAACACCTTACCTTTGGGTACTCGCACCACGCCTTTTTGGTCTTTCACCGGCCCATCAAAAGGATGTGCAGTACCTTGAATAAACTCATCGCGTTTTGCATTCACCAGTTGTTGCACATTAGCTGGAATCGCCTGATTCATTGGGGAAATATCCACCATTCCTGCACCAATACCATCCCAAACCTCTTGAGACTTCCAAGTATTACTCATTACAGCTAAGGCTTTATCTGTATAGAATTTGCCCCATTTATTAATAGTTGATGTCAGGTGAGCTTTTTGACCAAACTTACTCATATCAGTGTTGTAGCCAAAAGCATAAATGCCTTTTTCCTGTGCCAGTTGGATAACAGCACCAGAGTCGGTATGCTGCGTTAGTATATCTGCACCTAAATTGACCAAAGCTTGAGCCGCTTCTCTTTCTTTAGCTGGAGCGTACCAGCTTTGTACCCACAGTACCTTAACTTTTGCTTGGGGATTTGTTAGCAATACTCCTCGAGTAAATGCATTTATGCCCCGAATTACTTCTGGAATTGGGTATGCGCCAATAAAGCCAACTACATTGGATTTTGTCATTTTGCCAGCAATCATGCCGGTTAAGTAACGCGGTTCTTCAAAGCGTCCTAGGTAAGTGCCGACATTGGCAGCACGTTTGTATCCTGTACAGTGTTCAAAGACAACATCGCCAAAGTCCTTGGCAACTTTCATTGTCGGGTTCATGTACCCAAAGGAAGTTGTAAAAATTAACTTATTACCATCTAATGCTAGTTGGCGAATCACCTTTTCAGCGTCAACACTTTCGTTGACATTTTCGACAAAGGTAGTTTTGACCTTATCTTGAAGATTGGCTTCCATGTCTCTGCGACCTAAATCATGGGCATAAGTCCAACCAAAATCACCCACAGGGCCCACATAAACAAATGCCACCTTGAGAGGTTCATTTACTACCACAGACGATGCTGAGAGAGACACTTCACTCTGCGATTTGGAATTTTTACCTTGAACACAACTAGTTGAGGCAAAAGTAGATCCTGCTAAAGTGACATACTTTAGAAAATTCCGACGATCCATATTTTATCGATGGGGTTTACCTGGGCCAAAAGGTTTTCTGATCGCTGGTAACACCAAACACGGTTTAAATTGACTATTTACTTAATTTTAGCTTTTTACTTTAGTTTTAAAGTCGCCAACCCCCAGAAGTCGCTTGAAAATATGCAAGGGAACAGGGTTTAAAGTAAAAAAATGCTAATTTTTAAACTTTGGGAAGTATATCATGTATCATGTCCAGATTGCAGATAATCTACGAGAAACTACTGGTAAAACTATTAACTAGATCATCTGTTTACAGATCAGAAAAACTAATGAATTTATTTGAACTTTTAGCAGGGGAAGACAATCATTCAGCGCTAGTTACACCTGAAAGGCGATCGCTAACCTATAAGCAATTGCGCGAGAATGTTATTGGGCTGGTATCCCAACTCAACAGCTTTGGATTGAAACGAGGAGAACGTATTGCCATTGCCATGACTAATGGTTCACCAATGGCGATTACCTTTTTGGCTGCCGCCCTATGTGGCACTGCTGCACCCTTGAATCCCAAATACAAACAAGAAGAATTTGCCTTTTACTACAAAGATACCCAGGCAAAAGCGCTGATTACTTTGTCTGAGGGGCCAGAAGCAGCCATTGCCGCCGTCACACCTGATATGATGCTGATTAATGCCAAGGTAAATACTGACGGCACATTAAGCTTTGAATTAGGGATTGGGGACAGGGGACTAAAGACACTTCTCTCCGAGACGTTCCACGAAGGACAAGCTAAGTGCATCGCTGGAGACTGGGAAAATTTAGTTGGGGACGATGATATAGCGATGATTCTCCATACTAGCGGCACTACCAGTCGTCCCAAGCGTGTACCGATTCGTCATCGCAACTTAATCGCTTCAGCCAGCAACCTCATCGGTGCTTACTCACTCACCGCAGCTGACACTACACTTTGCCTAATGCCTCTGTTCCACATTCACGGATTGGTGGGCTGTTTGCTAGCAACTCTGGGATCGGGCGGTACACTAGTTTGTCCCAATGGCTTTAATGCCTTGGAGTTTTGGAAACTGGTAGATACCTACAAACCCACTTGGTACTCCGCAGCGCCAACCATGCACCAGACAATTTTGGCACGCGCTAGCCGCAACACAGCAATTGTCAAAGCTAACCGCTTTCGTTTCATTCGCTCTAGTAGTGCTTCCTTACACCCAATTATCATTGAACAGCTAGAGGCAACTCTTAATGCTCCAGTGGTGGAATCTTATAGCATGACTGAAGCATCTCACTTAATGACCACCAACCCCCTACCGCCAAAAGTGCGGAAACCAGGTACTGTAGGTTATGGGTTTGGCGTAGAAGTGGGCATTATGGACTCTGAAGGTAACTTATTATCTCAGGGAAGCTTGGGTGAGGTGGTGGTAAAAGCACCCAATGTTATAGATGGGTACGAAAACAACCCAGAAGCTAACGCTACAGCTTTTGTAAACGGTTGGTTCCGCACAGGGGATCAGGGTACTGTGGATGAAGACGGCTATCTCCGTTTGACTGGACGCATTAAAGAATTGATTAATCGGGGTGGGGAAAAGATTTCTCCTTTAGAAGTGGATGATGTTTTGCTGCGCCATCCCGCCGTCGCCGAAGCCTTAGCCTTTGCCGTCCCTCAC
Organism: Nostoc flagelliforme FACHB-838; assembly: GCF_014698065.1. Classification (GTDB taxonomy): domain Bacteria; phylum Cyanobacteriota; class Cyanobacteriia; order Cyanobacteriales; family Nostocaceae; genus Nostoc; species Nostoc flagelliforme_B. The sequence goes on along the minus strand of NZ_JACJSI010000009.1, from coordinate 32,429 downwards.
AAATCTTTAGGAGAAGATATCCACGCGGCTGTGGTGCTAAAAGCAGAAGCTAGCGAAAAAGAACTTTTAGCTCACTGTTCAACTATGCTGGCAGACTTCAAAGTTCCCAAGCAAGTTCACATTTTAGAGCAACTACCTCGTGGTGCTACTGGAAAACTGCAACGGTTAGTGATCGCGAAATTGCTTAATATTGGGGAATAGGGAGTAGAGAGTGAGGGAAGCAGGGGGAGCAGGGGAGGCAGGGGAGGTAGGGGGAAATAACCAATCCCCAATCCCTATTATTTTGAATTTGGAATTGTTAAGACTTTGTTTTTGCTTAAAAAGTCTTGAATGTGGTTGACAAATTCTTCTAATTCTGAAATTAAGTTAGTAGTACCTCTCAAGTCTTGATTGTTAGCTAGTTGTTCTAATTTGTTAGCTGCTAAATACATAGCTGTGTCTCCAATGTTGCTGCTAGCGCCTTTAAGGTGATGAGCTTCTCGCACTATTTGTTTAAAGTCATTATGTGCGATCGCTATTTTAATTGTCTCTAAACGGGGTTTAATATCTTCAACGCATAAATGCAATAGATTGAATTCAAATTCTTGATCGTTTCCCGATATTTGATGCAAGTGTTCCCAATTAATTGCTAGGTCAATTTTGCCGTTATTTGTGGTACAAACTGTCTGTTCATACACAACTTCCTCTTGTTGTGAGAGGATCACGCCTGTCCACTGCTCCAGAATCTCAGCCAATTTTTCTTTAAACACTGGCTTGCTCAAATAACCGTCCATTCCTGCACTTAGACACATTTGTTCATCTTCTTTCATCGCATTAGCCGTCATCGCAATCACTACAGGACGACGACGCAGGGCAAAAGCATCCTCTTGCAAACGATGAATTTCTTTTGTGGTTTCTAAACCGTCGAGGATTGGCATTTGGCAATCCATTAGAATCAAATCATAAGGAATTTTTTCTAATAGCTGTAAAACTTCCTTGCCGTTAGCAACAACATCGGCTTTGTAGCCCAAACTCTGGAGTTGCTTCAAGGCTACTTTCTGATTTACTAAATTATCTTCAGCTAGCAGAATTCTTAACTTGGCTTTAGTAGATACGTTAGGAGCAGAGGAAGTAAGAATGCCTGAAGTTTCTCTACTCTGAACCTTTTCAGTAGCTTCTAACCTCGAACCTCTAGCCCCTTCTTCTGATTCCGGCTGAGTTTCTAAAATAGTCATGATGGTATTGAGGAGTCGTGATGGCTTGATAGGTTTTACTAAATAACCAGCAAATCCGATTTTGAGCGCTTGCTGTACTTCATCCCGTTGATTAGTAGAGGCGAGCATAATCAAAGGTATCTTGGCAATTCCAGAATTGGCTTGAATTTGTTCGTTTATTGCCATGCCAGAAGTTTGGGGTATTTGCATATCAACCAAAGCGACATCATAAGATTTGCCTTGCTCACGAGCTTCCTGAATAACTTTGAGAGCCGCAGCAATACTGTCAGCTTGGTCTACTTCCATTCCCCAATGAGTTGCTTGATGGTGGATAATTTTGTAATTAGTGGCGTTGTTATCCACCATTAACAAGCGGCGATCGCGCAAAATTGTGCGATCATCGCATTGTGGCAAAACAGGCTCAACTTGCTTCGTAAAAAGCACCTCAAACCAAAACTTAGATCCTTTCCCCATCTCACTTTCTACCCCAATTACTCCTCCCATTAAAGTCACCAGTTGTTTACAGATGGCTAATCCCAAGCCGGTACCACCATACTTGCGAGTTGTAGAAGCATCGACTTGGGTAAATGGCATAAATAGTTTGCGTTGGTCTTCAGGGCTAATGCCAAGACCTGTATCTGTGATGGCAAAATGGATGGTGGCTGTATTGGAAGAAAGCGAACGCAATTCGGCTTGCACTAATACTTCACCAGCGCTGGTGAACTTGATAGCGTTGCTGATTAAGTTCATGAGAATTTGCCGCAGCCTACCACTATCTCCTTTGAGTTGCGTGGGGACGTTATGCTCAATCAGTGCAGCAATTTCTAATCCCTTGTTATGGGCTGAGGAAGCTAATAATTCCACCACTTCTTCTATACAAGTCGATACGTCAAAATCTAGAGTTTCGAGAGCCATCCCTCCAGCCTCAAGTTTGGAAAGATCCAAAATCTCGTTGATTAAACTTAAAAGAGCATCTCCACTAACGCGAATTGTTTCTATAAAATCTCGCTGTTCTGGTTCTAAGGGAGTATCTAATACCAAACTGGTCATCCCCAATACAGCGTTCATCGGAGTGCGAATTTCATGACTTATATTTGCCAAAAAGGCACTTTTAGCCTGAGAAGCTAATTCGGCTTGGCGACGGGCTATTTCAAGTTCTTGTCGCTGACGAGTTTCTGCTGCTAATAAATGGGCTTGGGCTAAGGCAATACCAACTTGGTCGGCTATTTGCCGCAAAAGATGAGTTTCAAAACTAGACCAATGGTGGGAATCGTCACACTGATGAACTATGAGCAAACCACGAACTTCTTCCTTGACAAGAATGGGCACAACCAAATTTACTTTGACCCCAAACTGTTGCATTAATTCCAGATAGCTTTGTTCAACTTCCAGCAGATCCAAGTTAGCCAGCTCTAAAATCTGTCCTTGACGGTACTGCTGTAAATAGTGTTGTTGTAGATATTCCGCTTGGAAGTAAGGATGAGTAATGCTTTGCTCTTTGATTGCTGGTAAGCCAGAAACTACTGCTTCAATCACAGTGGTTGCAGACTCATCTGGTAAAAGCTGATAGATTAAAACCCGGTCTGTCTTGAGAATCTTTTGTACCTCCTCGACAGTGGTTTGAAGAATTTCTTCGATTTGCAAAGACTGGCGAATTTTGAGGGTGATTTCGGTAAATAGTTGCGATCGCAAGTTTTGGCGTTGTATTTCTTCTTCAGCCTGTTTACGCTGGATAAATTGCCCCATTTGCTCACCGATATAACTCATCGTTTTTACTAAATCTTGGTCAGGCTGCTGAATTTCACGGTTGAAGCAGGTAATGACACCAAGGATTTTGTTACTGCTGCGGATTGGAAAACCAAAAGCTGCGTGTAATCCTACTTGAGCAGCAATTTGGAAGTTAGGGAAATTAATATCTTTAACAATATCAGCGATCCAAACAGGTTCAGAACTAGCCCAAACTCGGCCAGGCAATCCAATTCCTGGCGCAAAGGTGGTTTGCCGCTTCAGTGATTTAAACTCTTGCATCTCAAGGGATGCTTTATGCCAGATATCGAGAAAACGCAGCACATTCGCTTGCTCATCGACCATCCAAATTTCACCCAAATCCCATCCCAAACTCTCGCAGACCCCTTGCAATATTTGACGAGTAGCTTCGCTTGTCGTGGCAGACTCAGCTAAGACGCGGGTTGCAGCATATTGTGCAGTTAAATGCTTTTGTACGCGTTTGCGATCAGTGATGTCAATGCCAGTGCCAACGATGTATTCAATACACCCCTCATAGTCTTTTAGGAAGCTATTCGTCCACGCTACCAGTCGGCGACTGCCATCCTTCATTACCCAATAGTTTTCATACTCATTGTGGATATGACCAGTTAGAAATTGCTCAAAAACTGCTTTGCCTGACTCCACCTCTTCAGGAAGTAGGAGCAAGTTCCAGAAATATCTACCTCTCACCTCATCGAAAGAGTAACCTGTTGTTTGCTCACAAGCTTGATTGAAACGAACAATTTGCCCTTGAGAATCGAGAACTATTACTAAAGCGCTGGTTGTATCCAGTACTGCTGAGATAAAATTGCGTTCTTGATTTAAGGCTTCTTCTGTTCTCATACGCTCAAGAAACTCACGATAGATGAAGTAGTAGACTACAGCAAGAACAATAAAACTTAGGCTTATGGCGATCGCAAGTGCCAGAATTGTATTCCGATTGCTAGCTTTTTTTGCTTGTGACTGCTGCTGAAGTCTTTCCCTTTCCTTGTTTTCCATCTCATTAATCATCTTGCGGATATCACCCATGAGATTTTGTTCATTATTTCTCAGTAGTACTTGCAACGCCATCTCTAATCCCTTGTTCTGGCGCAAGTCCATAGCCTGTTTTAGTTCAGCAAGTTTAGCTGTTATAAGAAATTCAAGGGTTGCAATCTGCTTTTGTTGGTTTGGTTGATTTGCTGTTAAACTCTTCAGGTTAGCAATTTCTTGCTTGACATTAGTAACCGCTACTTTATACGGTTTTAGATAAAGTTTTTTTTCAGTGAAAATGTAACTACTTTGTGCAATCTCAGCATCTTTTATCTGGGATAGTAATTTTTCTAGGCTGTTAATTTTTTTATAAGTAGTTTTTACTGTAGTAGTGCGATTATTGCTAGATTCTCTTATATTTTGATCAGAAACCACGCTAATCAAAACTAAAATTGTCGAAGCCAAACCAAAACCTGTTACTATCTTTTTGAAAAATTGCTTGCGTACCTTCTGCGACTGTTTACTTTTCTTAGTAACAAGTACCAAATTTGCTAAATTCCGGCGCAATTCTAGTTGCTTGATGGCTTGACGACCTAAATTTTGTAATGCCTCCACTTGTTCTGGAGTAAGTTCTCGTGGTACATAATCAATTACACACAAGGTTCCTAGCGTGTATCCCTCAGGGTTAGTCAAAGGTACACCAGCATAAAACCGAATATATGGGTCAGATGTTACCAGTGGGTTAGTAGCGAACCGTTCGTCATTTGTTGTATCTGGCACAACGAAAACATCAGTCTGGAGAATAGCATGGGCACAGAATGCAAAATCTCGGTGTGTTTGTAGGACATGGAAACCGGCTTTTGACTTAAACCACTGGCGATTTGTATCAATTAAGCTAATTAAAGCAATAGGAGTCTGACAAATATAGGAGGCTAAACGGGTGAGGTCGTCAAAAGCGGCTTCAGATGGTGTATCAAGAATTTTATATTGCAAAAGTGCCTCAATTCTCTGGGCTTCGTTATCAGGTAATGGTGCTTTCATCCTTAAGCCTTATCTACATTCTGGGGATTGGAGAAGGTGGGGCCCCCTCTGGGGATAAGGGGGATTGGGGACTGGGGGTTAGGGAGAATTATTAAAAAAGAAGTCCTTACTTTGTTTCTTCTCATCCCTCAGCACGCAGTACCCACGTCAACAAACTTACTTTAATTAATGGCAATAGTTTACTTAAAAGCGTTAGCGTAATTTCACTGAGTTCGACGTTATTAAAGAATCAGTCAAATGATTAAGTCCGTGTTGTATTTTTTGTGGGCTGGTTTATTTGAAATCGGGGGTGGCTACCTGATATGGTTGTGGTTGCGTGAAGGTAAGCCGTTCTGGTGGGGCATATTGGGGGGAATTGCCTTAGCTGTCTATGGAATTATTGCAACTCTCCAACCGGCAAATTTTGGCAGAGTGTATGCAGCTTACGGCGGCGTGTTTATCGCAATAGCAATGCTTTGGGGTTGGAAGGTAGACGGGGTAACTCCAGACCGGTATGACTTAATCGGAGCATGTTTAGCTTTAGTGAGTGTTTTAATGATCATGTTTGTACCCAGAACTTAAATAAAATTTTTATATTTTTTTTGACAAAGAACTTTTATATTGTTCCCTTTTAAACAGGTAATAAGCACAAGCTACAAATTGACGATGCTTTAGATACTTATTCGGTGCATGGGGTTGGTGGTATAGCGGTTCCCATTCAGATACGGTACAAGATTATATTGCAAGGTGTAGGGGCACGGCAGTGCGGTGCCCTTACGGGTGTACTCACGTAAACGAGAACCGCTATATGCGATCGCAGGTGTTGGTACGTGGATTATTCTCAAGGTTATCGATGCTACAGTCGGGCTAAGAGTCAAAGAGGAAGCTGAAGTGCAAAGTTTGGATATTAACGAATATGGCGAAGAAGGTTACAATTCGGAGTTTGGCGATCGCCCCACTTAGTAGGGAGTAGACAGAGAAGCGATTAATCGCGTCTGTCTGTACTGAGTAAGGAGTTATTATTCTCTCCTATTCCCCACTTCCCAATTTAAGATTGTGTAATTTGCGATCGCTAGCGTTAAAATTTGATTCAAATAATTGGTAAATTTCGCTAGTTGTGTCTACTTCTTTTAAAACCTTTCCTATCTGGGCATTTTTTTCGCTGTTAACCAACGGCATCCTAATGTTGGCGGTCATTTTGCTAATTTGGCAACAGCAGAGATTGGCCGCTTTTTTTGGGATAATAACATCCCTAGAGCCAATCAACCTGAACAGTTCACCCCAAATTGCTACACCTGATTTGGGCCGCCGTCACCAACTCACTTACCAACAGTGGGTAGACATCCTCAAGCAAGAAGCCAAGGTCGCCGCAGACCAACGTCCTCCGCATTTAACTATTCTGGCGGGAGATTCTCTGAGTTTGTGGTTTCCCCCTGAGTTATTACCCGAAGGTAAAAATTGGCTCAATCAAGGAATTTCTGGCGAAACTAGCAATGGTCTTTTGAAAAGATTACAGATATTTGACCGCACCCAGCCAGAGGTGATTTTTGTGATGATTGGTATTAATGACCTAATTCGCGGGGTCAGCGACGAGGCAATTTTAGATAATCAGCGTCAAATTATCAATTACCTTCGAAAGACGCATCCCACAGCGCAAATTGTTGTTCAATCGATTTTGCCACATGGGGCGCAAGAAGCAACCTGGAAAGGACGAGAAAAACTTCTGGCTGTTGCCAATAGTCGCATTCGCAAGTTAAATCAGCAACTGCAAAGCATATCTACCAAAAAAGGTGTCAAATATCTCGATTTATATCCCCTGTTCACCAACAAACAAGGAAATCTCCGCCGCGAATTTACTACTGATGGTTTACACCTAAGTCCTGAAGGCTATATAGTTTGGCGTTCTGCATTGCAGATATATAGTGAAATCGAATTAAAACCCCAACAAGAAAAAGAGGGGAAAAGGTTGAAGGGTAAAGGTTAAAGGCATTAAATCCTTTTTCCTTTCCCCCTCTCTGATAATATCTTTGAAGACAACTTTGTATAAATCGCGTCTTGGCGCGAGAAAATAAGAAATAGTGGTTTAAATAAACAAATCTAATGGATACAAAAGCTTTTAAGCGCAGCCTGCAACATTCGGAAAATTACAATCGCAAGGGGTTTGGTCATCAAGCAGAAGTTGCCACCCAATTGCAGTCTGAGTATCAGAGTAATTTGATTCAAGAAATTCGCGATCGCAATTACACTCTACAACGGGGTGATGTGACAATCCGACTAGCACAAGCCTTTGGCTTTTGCTGGGGTGTAGAACGAGCTGTGGCCATGGCCTACGAAACCCGCCAGCACTTCCCCACAGAACACATCTGGATTACTAACGAGATTATCCACAATCCTTCTGTAAATCAGCGAATGCAGGAAATGGAGGTAGAATTCATCCCCATTGAAGGAAAGAATAAAGACTTTTCTGTTGTTGGTACTGGTGATGTAGTGATATTACCCGCTTTTGGGGCTAGCGTTCAAGAAATGCAGATACTTCACGATAAAGGCTGCAAAATTGTTGATACAACTTGTCCTTGGGTATCTAAAGTTTGGAATACAGTAGAAAAGCACAAAAAAATCGATTATACATCAATAATTCACGGTAAATATAAACACGAAGAAACAGTTGCGACTAGTTCCTTTGCTGGCAAGTATTTAATTGTGTTGAATTTGCAAGAAGCGCAATATGTTGCTGACTATATTATGAATGGTGGCAACCGTAAAGAATTTATGACAAAATTTGCTAAAGCTTGTTTAGCAGGATTTGACCCCGATCAAGATTTAGCAAGAGTTGGCATTGCTAATCAAACTACGATGCTAAAAGACGAAACTGAGCAAATCGGCAAGCTTTTTGAGCGGACTATGTTGCAAAAGTATGGCCCCACCGAGTTAAATCAGCATTTCCAAAGCTTCAATACTATTTGTGATGCCACTCAAGAACGGCAAGATGCCATGTTGGAGTTAGTGGAACAAAATTTAGATTTAATGATAGTAATTGGTGGGTTTAATTCATCGAATACTACTCAATTGCAACAAATTGCTTTTGAGCGGGGAATTCCTTCTTATCATATTGATACTGTTGAACGGATTAAATCAGGAGATTCCATAGAACATCGGCAATTAAATGGGCAGTTAATAACTACAGAAAACTGGTTGCCAGATGGAGAAATTGTTGTGGGAATTACTTCTGGTGCCTCCACACCAGATAAGGTAGTAGAAGATGTAATTGAGAAAATTTTTGCGATGAAAGCAACAACAGCGTTGGTTTAACAGTTATCAAGTAAGCAAGTTCGTAGTAAAACTTTAGTGCTGAAAAAAATAAGGACTTTAGTCCTTACTACGAACCCTCAAAAGTAGCTTAAGAAACTACTATTGTTCACTATTTTTAAAGTTTGTGAGAAATTCAATAATGGCTGTTTATGAGCAAATTGGCAAAGGCTATGATTTGACTCGTCGTGCTGACACTGACATTGCTGCCCAATTAGCTAAATACCTCCAAATCAAATCAGATTCCTCGTATCTCAATGTGGGATGTGGCACGGGAAATTACACGTTAGCTTTGGCAAAATATGGCGGTGTTTGGAGTGGAATAGACCAGTCAAAAAATATGATTGATGCTGCTACAAATAAGAATAATATTGTAGCTTGGCAAGTTGCAGAAGCTGAAGCTTTACCTTATGCTAATGGGGCTTTTTCAGGTGTGTTATGCACGCTAGCAATACATCATTTTGCTGCACTAACTCCTGCCTTTAGAGAGATTTACCGTGTCTTGGCGGCTGGTCGTTTTGTATTGTTTACTGCCACCCCGGAGCAAATGAGCAAATATTGGTTAGTCGAATATTTTCCAGAGGCTATACATAAATCTGCTGAACAGATGCCAAGTTTAGAAAAAATAAAATATGCTCTAAATAATGTAGGTTTTAATTTAGTAGATATCGAACCTTATTCTATTTCTAAAAACTTGCAAGACCTATTTTTATACAGTGGAAAATATCGTCCTGAAATATATTTAGATGAAAATGTCCGGTCTGGAATTTCTACGTTTGCTTTATTAGCTTCGGCAGATGAAATCGCAACAGGATGCCAAAGGCTAGCAGCAGATATTGATACAGGACGCATCACCCAGATTGTCAATAAGTATGAAAATAATCAAGGAGATTACTTATTTGTAATCGCCGATAAATAATCATGAATTAGCATGACAGAGAAATGGCTTTCTATCGTCGGTATTGGGGAAGATGGATTACAGGGATTAAGCGCGATCGCTCGTTCTCTAGTGGATCAAGCTAAAGTTATTGTAGGAGGCGATCGCCATTTAGCAATGCTCCCTAAAGATGACCAACGTGAGAAACTAGTCTGGACATCCCCCATTAGCACTTCAGTTGAGGAAATCATCCAGCGTCGGGGTCAGTCAATTTGCGTACTTGCAAGTGGCGATCCTATGTGTTACGGCATTGGTGTTACCTTGATGCGGCGAATTCCCGTCTCTGAAATGACGATTGTCCCCGCACCTTCAGCCTTCAGCCTCGCCTGTGCTAGGGTTGGATGGTCTTTAACTGAGGTGGAAACCTTGAGTTTGAATGGTCGTCCATCATCTCTGCTTCAGTCTTATATTTACCCAAAAGCGCGATTGTTGATTTTGAGTGAAGGGAAGGACACACCCGCCATTGTTGCCCAAATTTTGACAAATCGCGGCTATGGTGGCAGTAAAATCACCTTATTGGAGCGTATGGGCGGCGCTCATGAAAGAATTGTAGAAGGTACGGCTGCATTCTGGAGTGAAACTGAAGTTGCTGCTTTGAATGCGATCGCAGTTTATTGTATTGCTGATGCTGGGGTTATCCCTTTACCAAGATTACCAGGATTACCAGATAACGCCTATCACCACGATGGACAGTTAACGAAGCGTGAAGTTAGGGCAATTACCCTAGCAGCTTTAGCACCGACACCGGGAGAATTATTGTGGGATGTTGGGGCGGGTTGTGGCTCAGTTTCTATTGAATGGATGCGGAGTAATGCTCGGTGTCGAGCGTTCGCGATCGAACAAAATGCTTCTAGACTACTATATATTGCCGATAATGCCGCCACTCTTGGTACTCCAAATCTGCAAATTATTGAAGGTAAAGCGCCTCATACCCTAAAAGACTTACTTGCACCAGATGCGATTTTTATTGGTGGTGGAGTGACAGCAACGGGACTTTTTGATGTTTGTTGGGAAGCACTGCGGCCAGGCGGGCGTTTGGTGGCAAATGTGGTGACGGTAGAGGGTGAGCAAACTTTATTTCAATGGCATAAACGAGTCGGTGGCGATTTAACTCGTATTGCCATTCAACGGGCGGAACCTATTGGTAAATTTTTGGGCTGGCGAGGAATGGCGGGTGTGACGCAATGGGTAGTTGTCAAATAACAAGATGAATCATAAGCTAAGGAAAATTAATTTAAAACTGAAATTTCTATTACTTATTATTACAGCACTATTACCAAAAGCTGGTATAGTTCACACTTAATGTTCATAATTGAAAAACCTAATTATCATTGCGGTTAATAAACAGCTAGTTGCTGTATAATTAGTTTTGTGTTCCCTTTTAGACTCGCTCATGGTTTGCAACAATCGCACCAATTTTTTATTGAAGCGATCTCTGTTGTGATTATCGTTGACAAAAAGTCATTTATTGGGGGTGAAGTAATGGACGATCATAATCTTGACGATAAGAATAAATTTCTTTACCCTCGTAGTCGCTATTATGGTCAAGTTAAGCCAGAGAATTTAGTATTTAATGCCAACCTTCAAGAATTTGCTCAAAAAGTTGGCTACATTACCAGTTTAGAAACATCTGGAAAGCTTGACCCAGAAGATGCTTACAAACAGATTAAAGCACTTTGGAAACAGTTAAAGCGTAGTAAAAAAACATTGTTCATTAGTGAGGAACCATGAGAAAAATCCTGAAGTTTGTTAAAAAAGGCGATAATGCGATCGCTCTTTATAATTACCCTTGCGAAAGTGTAATGGACTGTGTTTTAAGCACCCTGTTTATCTACTATTAAATTCCTCAACTTTTATTCATCAAAACTAAGCCCATGACGTTCTAAATATGGGCGTAAATTAATTTTAATGAATAAATCTTTTAGTTCTTGGGTAATTTATTGGGATGGATTTTCTGATAATGCGATCGCAGTTTATTGTATTGCTGATGCTGGGGTTATCCCTTTACCAAGATTACCAGGATTACCAGATAACGCCTATCACCACGATGGACAGTTAACGAAGCGTGAAGTTAGGGCAATTACCCTAGCAGCTTTAGCACCGACACCGGGAGAATTATTGTGGGATGTTGGGGCGGGTTGTGGCTCAATTTCTATTGAATGGATGCGGAGTAATGCTCGGTGTCGAGCGTTCGCGATCGAGCAAAACTCATCTGGACTACTATATATTGCTGATAATGCCGCTACTCTCGGTACACAAAATCTGCAAATCATTGAAGGGAAAGCGCTCCATGCTCTGAAAGACTTGCCTACACCAGATGCGATTTTTATTGGTGGTGGGGTGACAGCAAGGGGACTTTTTGATGTTTGTTGGGAAGCACTGCGGCCGGGTGGGCGTTTGGTGGCAAATGTGGTGAGGGTAGAGGGTGAGCAAACTTTATTTCAATGGCATGAACGAGTCGGTGGCGATTTAACTCGTGTTGCCATTCAACGGGCGGAACCTATTGGTAAATTTTTGGGCTGGCGAGGAATGGCGGGTGTGACGCAATGGGTAGTTGTAAAAGGTATTGGGTAATCGGCGGAAAAATTTTGGAACAATTTCCTAGTAATTCAATAATTGCCTATAGTTATATAATGAAAAAAATACCTTGTAACAAGTTTTGATATTTGAGCCGTGAGCAACTGTAGCCTCAGAAAAATTCACTCCTCTGACCCGATAATTGGGAAACAGTGCCCACCTTAGCATTGCTCTATTAGTATGGCTATCTGGCATGGTAATGCAGTTTCATCCTTGCTAGACAGACTCTCGCTACATAGTCACAGTTTACCAATAGAGCAATTATCAAGATTTTAGACTTATGCAAACAGAATTACGGGATGCAATCGCCCCGCAAGAAGAAATAGATCGTCGGCGTAACTTTGCCATCATCTCTCACCCAGACGCAGGTAAAACTACACTTACCGAAAAGCTGCTACTCTACGGAGGAGCAATTCAGCAAGCAGGTTCAGTAAAAGCTCGTCGCGCCCAACGTCACGCTACCTCTGATTGGATGGCAATGGAGCAACAACGAGGTATCTCTATCACCTCAACAGTATTGCAATTCGAGTACCAAGGGTTTCTTATCAATCTTTTAGATACACCAGGACATCAAGACTTCAGTGAAGATACTTACCGAACGCTAGCGGCTGCGGATAATGCAGTGATGCTCATCGATGCTGCTAAAGGATTGGAAACTCAGACTCGCAAGCTATTTGAAGTTTGCCGATTGCGTTCTTTGCCTATCTTCACCTTTATTAACAAACTGGATCGTCCCAGTATGTCGCCTTTAGAACTAATTGATGAGATTGAGCAAGAGTTAGGACTTTCAACTTATGTCATCAATTGGCCTATTGGTACAGGCGACCAATTCCGAGGCGTTTTTGACCGTCGCCATCAGCAAATTCATCTGTTTCAGAAGACGGCTACTCATGGTAGCAAAAAAGCCGCAGATACTACTATTTCCTTGGGCGATCCGAGAATTGAGTCGCTTTTAGAGCCAGAATTATACTACCAACTCAAAGAAGACATAGAAATTCTCGATGGGGTAGGTTCAACCTTCGACTTAGAAGCAGTACATCAAGGTAAGATGACCCCAGTGTTTTTTGGTAGCGCCATGAATAATTTTGGTGTGGAGTTGTTCCTAGAGTCATTTTTGGAATATGGACTCAAGCCAACTCCCCATGAAAGTAACAAGGGTAAAATTGCCCCAACCTATCCAGAGTTTTCTGGGTTCGTGTTCAAGTTGCAAGCCAACATGGACTCGAAACACCGCGATCGCATTGCTTTTTTGCGAGTCTGTTCTGGTAAATTTGAAAAAGATATGGTGGTGAATCATGCCCGTACTGGTAAAACGATCCGCCTATCACATCCCCAGAAATTGTTTGCTCAAGAACGAGATACCGTTGAAGTTGCATACCCAGGCGATGTAGTGGGGTTAAATAATCCGGGGACATTTGCGATCGGGGATACTGTGTACATAGGCGAAAAGCTGATATATCCGAGTATTCCTTCTTTCTCCCCAGAGTTATTTGCTTACCTGAAGAATGCTGACCCCACCAAATACAAGAATTTCAACAAAGGGGTAACTGAACTGCAAGAAGAGGGAGCAGTGCAGATTTTACACTCTACAGATGAAAGCAAACGCAACCCAATTTTAGCTGCCGTTGGTCAACTTCAGTTTGAGGTGGTGCAGTTTCGTCTGGTGAATGAGTACGGAGTGGAGACTTATTTAGAGACTTTACCTTATTCAGTAGCGCGATGGGTAACTGGAGGCTGGGCTGTGCTGGAAAAAGTGGGGCGTTTGTTCAATACCTTTGTGGTGAAAGACCGTTGGGAGCGTCCGGTATTGTTGTTTAAAAACCAGTGGAATTTAGATCAAATTATTGGAGAACATCCAGAGTTGGAGTTAAGTCCGATTGCTTTACCGCCTACAAGTGAGAAGGGTTAGAAAGAGGGTTTAGTGCATTAATTCAACTTACAATATAGTTTAACCCAAATTCTAAGATGGCTAAAATACCTTTGTTTTTAAGAAATACCTGGTACTATGCATTACCAAGTAAGCAGCTAAAACCTGGACAGATACTTTCAAAAACTCTCTTAAACGAGCTAATAATTTTTAGCCGCGATCGCTCAGGGAAAGTCTTTGCTAAAAGAAGTGAAACGAAAAGTTATCCAATACAAGAGGCGCAAGGAAATATCTGGATTTATATGTCAAATGATGAGACTTCATTAATACTAGAAGACATCCCCCGAATCCCTGAATTTGCCGATCAAGTCTATCAAGCCGTTGAATCCATCTGCCTTCCCTGTGATGTCGATCACGCCGTAGTAGGTTTAATCGATCCTGCTCATATTGCTTTCGTTCACCAGGCGTGGTGGTGGCGGTCTCCGGAAACACTAAATGAGGTAGCCAAAACCTTTGAACCGTCTTTATACGGCTTTACCATGCGAAAGCATCCACTAGAACAACAAACATTTTTCTATCGCTTGATTGGAAATAATCCACAGATCGAAATCTCATTTCGTTTGCCAGGAATTCGGATTGAGAAGGTGTCTACCGAGAAACATCTAGTCTGTAACCTAACAGCAATTACTCCCATTTCCGAAACTGAAACCGAGGAAACAACTATGTTCTACACAACTTTACCTTGGTTTCCTATTCTCAAGCCATTATTGCTATGGTTTACACGCAGTTTTCTCAACCAAGATCGAGAAATTTTGCTTAAACAACAAATCGGTTTGAAATATAATTCACCCTTAACTTTAGTTGGAGATGCCGATGCTCAAGCCCGTTGGTACTATAGATTGAAGGCAGAATTTGCTAAATCTCAAATCCAGGGGCGTTCTTTCGTTAACCCAATTAAAGAAAAGACACTTCGATGGCGTAGTTAGATCATTAGGTTTAACTTTTCAATCGGCACTGTTAAAAGTCTCTAACCACAAGAAAATAGATTTTGCCAGTGGTAGTAGTCAGTAGTCAAGCGATCGCTCATCCAATGATGACCCAGAATTAAACCTGCAATCCCCAACTTTTCTAAATGTTCGGTAGGGGTGAGACTGTCAGTATAAAAATCAGTGCCACCCAGATGGTCAACAATTTCACCTTGCTGCACTTTTCAGACAAGACTTCTTGACTGAACTAGGGCAGATGCCGATTTCAATGCCTGTAAGCGGCTTTCTACCTGACTAATTTGGGCTGACACAGAGGAGTGATTCTGTATATGGTTAGGCTTACAGAATCGCTGCAATTCAAGGTGGGTAATCCGCCGTTCCACTTGTCCAGGGGTGACGACTATCCAGACGTGGCGATGATAGCACCATAGAGTCCAGCGATTGCCCCAGCACCGGAAGCAACCCCAAAGGCTAGGGCTAAGGGTAGAGCCACAACGGCAGCAGCTAAGCTCCCAAACAGGTCGCCGCGCCAATTGCGAAAATGAATTTTGTTGATTGGGTTGATGGACACCTTGTTATTACTCTCAATTAAAAAGATTTGAATTAGAAAGATTTGAACACAATCAGGCTAAGTAGTTAAACAATATTTATTTTGAAACTTCGATTCAATTTGAAAGGTATAAATATTTTTGCATTTTTGCTTGGTTACTGAATCGTATTCTCAAGAAAATATCTGTGATCAACGAAATACCAGTACGGGAATATTGCTGCTTTGAAGAATTTGAGTTGTGGTGCTACCAATCACCAGATGGCGAATGCGGCTATGTCCGTAAGCCCCCATTAACAAAAGGCTAATATCTTGCTGGGTAATATAGTTGACGATAGCTTTTTCGGGTTCACCTTCTAAGAGGCTACAAACTGGCTCAAATCTGGCTCTTTGCAACCATTGTTTAGCTTCATTCAGTCTGGCTAATGCTGTTTGATCTGAGTTACTTTTAGCCACCGTCAGCAGATGGATCTCTAAATTTTGAAAGCAAGGGTAATCTCCTAAAAATTGCAGTATCTTTTGCCCACTTAGACTACCGTCATAAGCAATTAAAATACGCTCAATCGTTTTAAATTCACGGGGAGTAACTAAGCATGGCTTACTACTACTACGAACAATCCGATCCACATTTGCCCCTAAATGCCCAAATCCAAAATCTGCTGTTTCTCCCCCTTTACCTAAAACAATTAAGTCGGAATTTTCTTCAAATTCATGAAAACAATCCACTAGAAAACCTGTTTTATTAGTTAATTGAAAATCTTTTATACCCTCAGATGTCAGAGCTTCGCTGGCGTTTTGTAAAATCAATCTTGCCCGTTGATTGTTCAGCTTGGCTTTTTCATGTTCTAAATTCACTAATTCATTCAGCAAATTTTCGGAAGCGCCAAGTCCAATGCTCCCGCTTAAGTTGCCAGTAGAAGATACTTTTTGACTTTGAATATCGGTAACAAATAAAACATTTAGTTTGGCATTCAATTGAATAGCAAACCAAGCTCCATATTTATAAACACTTTCTGCAAAAGATGAACCATCGGTACAAATTAAAATAGTTTTCATAGTGGTTTTATACCCTGAAAATAAAATGATTAAAAGGTAAAAATGCTAAAATTTTTGATTAATTTCTAATTTATTCAGCAAGGTAGTACTAGCCTCATTCAGTCCGATTAGTTCTACTTCTGCTCCATTGCGACGAAATTTCAATACTGCTTTCTCGAGTACGTAATATCTTGGGGAAAATAGCTCTATGTCTACATAATTGCGCTCAGTGGTTGCTGTGTCTCTGCACTAATTTTCGCCTTCCCTACGGGACATTTTACGAATAGCGTTCCCGCATAGTAGATGACTAAATTTTTAATGGGCGTGGTTGCTCTTTCTCTTTTAATTACAAATTAACTATAAAATATTTTAAACTACCTACTATTTTTTTGGCGATGGGCTACGCCACGCCCGAAGAGATCCATAAAATGCCTGGAACGCTCTGTGTAGCTTATTTAATCGTAGGCTCGATGAGCTACGCCCCGCCCGAAGCGATCGCAGAACTTTTCAGTCTACTGAAATTTAAAAAAGAATTAATGTATGGCAGAAAGTTCATTTTAAAGCTGCTTTTTTAACCAACGCCGAAGCCCGCTATCTCAATATCAGCGTATTTTCTAGATATTCTCCACTTTTGGTAATTTTTATTTCTAACTGACGTGCCATTTTCCTCCTGTCCGACTTACCCTCGGCTCTCTATTTGCAAGCTCAATGTAAATTGATATAACTCAGTTAAGGATTTGACATCAGCATCATTAAATTAGTTCAATATTCCAAGTTTTTAGACTGTTGAAGAAGAATTCAGGAGCCAGAATTTAGGAGTCGGGATTCAGAAGTAAAACACCCTTTATATCTAACTTCGAGACAAATATTTGTGTACTTACTTCCTTGAAATCTGCTGTAATGATGCTCTCTATAAGATGCTATGTGCAACATCTCATAGAGAACGTCATTGCGAATTATTTTAGTCATCTAATTCTTGAATTAAAGACATAAATCGCTCTAGGGTTTGTGTCAGTTGGTTGAGTTTTTGCAGTGAATCATGGTGAGATTCGGCAAGAGTCTGCATAGCATCACACAAGGCGACAATTTGATAGCCTTGCTGCTGCACCTGCTGCCCCTGTGCTTCTACTTGGATGCTGAGACTTTCCAATCTTTCTGCAAGATGCTCAATTGTCTCAGTCGTAGAGAGTACTGCTTCCCCAATTTGCTCAACAATGGATTCCAAACGATTTATTTTTACTTCGATTCCTGCTGAAATCATTTTTTTAGACCGTAATTTTGAGAGAGCATCTTAGTAAAATCCCTAATACGAATTGAAATAATTAATCTCAGTAAAAACGTTTGTTAAGTAAAGTATATTTAAAATTGATATTTTTAATTAATCTAAATTACCAGTCTAATTAAGCTCCAGTAATTATACCCTTGTTGTTTAACATTTGACTCAGCAATTCACCAAACACTAGTAACAAAAAAAATCTAGGTGTAATTTATTGGAATCAAGAATCACAATTTACGCCTTAAATTTCAGTACAGCGTAAATTTAAGCGTTACTTGAATATTGGGGAGACCTTGTAGAACTATTAATTTTGATGACTATGGGGTTTTCGCGATCGGGCTCAAAATTTTCAAGGTTTTGGAATCTGGTAGAGTTTCAGTAGCACTGAACACTAATTTTAAAAAGGAGGGAAATATGCAGTTACTCAAAATTCTTGTTGTCGCTCTCGTGCTGATGGTGAACCTGGTAATTGCTCAACCCTATTGGGCAGGCAAGGATTTCACTAAAGGGGCTGACTATGCTGAGGTAACTCAGGCGCTGAATCAACTGCTAACTGTAAAGGATACACCTGAGCAATTCCAGCAGCGACTGGCACAATTGCAGTTTCAGAAAAATGTCATAGAAACAGCTAGAAAGCAGGCGCAATGCCGCAATGAAACTGGAAAGACATTGGCTGTCTATGCCAATAAGCCAAAAAAATCTCCAACCAAAATTTACTTTCTGGGAGCATGAACAATCACAGATATCATCTAAATAATCCAACTTTTATGCGATAAACGCATAAAAGTGGAACTCAGGCAATAAAATATTTTAAGGAAAATCTTTAAACATTGAACAAACAACTTTTAAGTAAGGAAAAATTACAAGCCACTCTTGAGAAAATTAAAACCAAGAGTGACGGCTCTCCCGCGACCGATTTGCAGCTAGACAAAACCTTGGTCGAAGAAATTGAACAATTGACGACCGAACTAGAGAGTGTCAATCCCAATCTCAATCCTCTTCTCTACGCTACTTCTTTGCTAGAGGGAGCTTGGCAACTGCAATACTCCACAGCCAGAGAAATCCGTTCTTTAGTTTCTCTCCCATTGGGATTAAAGTTGGGTAAAGTTTATCAAGTGATTGATGTTGCAAATAAATTGTTCTTCAATCTAGCTAAAGTTAAACATTCTTTTGGGCTAGTATCGGGATATGTCAAAGTAACAGCTAGCTTTGAGCCAGCCAAAGAAGGTTTAGAGCCTCTACCGAACAAACGTATCAACATTTATTTTGACAAACGTTACCTATCGATTGAGAAGATTGTTGGCATTAATACCCCCCAACTCAACCCATTCAAAGTTGTCTCTGCAAGTAATCCTACTAGCAGAACTGCCACACTGGATATTACTTATTTAGATGAAACCTTAAGGATTGGACGGGGAGGAGATGGAAGTTTATTCATTCTTACTAAATCCCATGATTTACCTGACTTCACCTTCTCAACTTGAAATTTTTAACGCCGCCAAATGAATATGCCTCCCTCAATCATACATCTTTTCACCAAGGTAAAACCAGGTTCTGCAATGTAGAGCTTAAAACATTAAATTTAAAAGTAGGTCATGGTATAGAAGGAGATATTAATGCCTATCCTATAAGTCCCAGGCAAGTTTTAATTGTTAGGAGTGAAGATATCTTAGACTTATCAATTAAACCAGGTGAATTGCGAGAAAATATTGTGATTGAAGGTAGAGAATTTGATAATTTTATCCCTGGCTCTTTGCTAACCTTTGAAAGTGGTGCAGCAATTCGTTTAACTTTTCACTGCGAACCGTGTAAGCGAATAGCCCACTTGGTAGAATCATTAAAGAGCATCCAAAGCAAAAGAGGAATTTTAGGTGTAGTTATTAAATCAGGTAAAATTCAGGTTGGTAGTAATTTTCAATTTCAAGCTAATAAATTTCCAGCACTATCTGAAAATCCTTATGAACGATTTCTAGATTTTATCATCAAAATTCCCAGTGGAAAAGTAGTTACATATAAACAGATAATCAAAGCTATGGGAGTAGATAATAGCTATTTAAGAGTTATTCCTACATACCTTAAAAAAACCTCTGTTACTAATTATCCGCTATATAGAATATTAGACTCTAAAGGTTATTTGATAAACTATGTTAGCCAACAAAAAAATAAGTTGGAAACTGAAGGAGCCCAGGTTTTATCTGAAGCAAGTTTAGTGAGCAATTTAAACAAAAGTTTTGTCAATATTAAAGATTATCTATGGGAAGATGAGACTCTATATCTAAAATAGATATTGCTGTAAATTTGATACTATTTGCAATATTATTTCGTGCTATGGGAGGGGAAATACTTTGTTTTATCAAGATAATCCCTGATTTTTTATTTGTTTCGATGTGGCTTCCATAAAATCGATAAAAACTTTTATGAGTTTATGAATTCCCTCGCTACCTCCTGCAATTAAGCCTCCTGTCATCAATGCATCTAAACAACGAAAAATAATTAATTGTATGGGATTATCTAAATCAATAACTACAAGTGGCTCAATTGAACGAATACCTATTGCACTCATTAGCAGACCAAATAACAAGGATGTCCATAGAGCAATTGTTCGCGTATCAGATTTATAGGCTGTTCTTTGGCGCTCTTTTTGATTTATCTCATCCATTTGTGGCTGAAATATTTTTAATGAATCTTGTTGACTTTGTGTAAAATTTTGGATTATTTGCTGTTCTAAACTCATTCCTTCAGGTGGAAGTCCACTTATTTGATTTGATTCTAAAGATGGAAACTGTTTTTGTTGCACTTCCATAAGTTTTATCTGCTCAGATATTAGATATTTTTCTTGCTGAATACTAATATCTAATTGCTCGATATATGAACCCCGCCAAGTAGTTATAAAAACTTCTAAAGAACGCTCTACTAACAAAGAAATAAATAACTGTAACGTGAGTAGCTGGATAATATCATTAACCCCAAATGGTTTTAAAACAAATGGTTTAGATGATAACCAAGTTGACAAAGTTACTACTAGAAAACTAATAATGATTAAGACAATAAATAGAGGAGATTCTGGAGAAAGCTTTAGCAACGTATCTATACTCCTGTTTCGCGTCACAATATCTAACACAGCCTAGAGGTGAGAATTACACCTGCTGAGTAACTTAACAACGTTAATTTGATAGAACAGTAAATAATTTATTACTCGACCATTTTTTCTAAAAGTGTGATATGCTACGCCATTGTGGGAGCGATCGCCCCTTAGTAGCAAAAACGTAAAAACTATTGCTATACAACCATTCCAGAAGTAAAGCTAGATCAAGTACCAACTGTAGCAGCAACTAAAAACCCCTCCAAGATTGAAGGGGTTCGAGTAATGTTTGATAATCGGATGGTGATTAGGAGGAGACAGCAGCTTTTGCTTGCCAGTGACGCATTTTGTCATCAAAGTAGCGAGATGATAGTACAGCATTTCATAAATCCGTTACGAACCTCTCAACGCTGTATTTTAGTAAGATAAATGACTGGTGTTGTCGAATGATGTTAGTTGTGACTGGACAGCGTTTAAATAGCCTTTATCATTCAAAGCTTGTGCTGGTAAATTTTTAGCATTAACAGCAGCCTTAACTACATATAGTGCAGTCACGTTTCCCGTTTGGTATTGAGATATCAAAGCGCTACCACTAGAAATGCCCTGTGCTTTCAAATTACCTTGATAAGCTAGAAATGCAGCATCAAAGGGTTTGAGGTAGCTGACATTTGTAGAATGAGTAAATAAATTGTTAGAGTTGATAGTTATAGGTTCGCCACTATTGTTAGTAGCTGTTTGAGCGTCACCAATTCCAGGCAATAAAGCAATAGAAGCAACAATGAGTACAGAATCTATCAAGGTGGAGAGTTTCATAAGATTATTCGTAGTTATAGTAAGGTGCAATTAGTGTTATTGAGTAATAGATTCTTATTTTTTATTAGTCTCAACTTCCTGCAATCGGTTCACCTAGACGGTTGATTTTTGATTCACCCATTCGGGTGAGCTAATTGAGTGCGAGGACTGAAAAAAATGGAGCAAGGGAAAGAGTTGCATCGCTTATGCTGTATTGGTTAATAAATTGCGAGCAAAGTTCAGAACAAGCTTGAACAGATATTTATTTAACAGAGGTAATCTATAAATATATGCAGTGCTGTTGCTCAGTTGTAGGCGTAGCCCAACCCAGCGACAAGTTGGCGCAACCCGCCGCAGGAGTATCTTCAAGCCATCTCCTTCAACAGCAGATTTATTGGTTAACTATGCTTGAATCTAATTTGTCTATTCGGTTTTACCGAACAGACAAATTAGAGCAAACCGTATTTTTTTATATCCAATTTAAGGCGGTAATTATCAATTAGTTGGTGCTAATAACCGAACTTACACCAGGCTCAACGCTAAATAATATGAATATGTAAGCACGAATTGAAGTGCAAAACTGATTAAACAAAAGCTACTTGATGCGAGGAAGAGTTATGACACTAGTTCGTTGGAATCCTTGGAAAGAAATTGACACTCTGCAACATCAACTCAATAGTTTGTTTGAAGATACCAGAGTACCATCTGTATTGTTAGACAGAGGCTTGACTAAAGTACCTGCTGCTGAAATAGAAGAAACTGAAAATGCTATTCATCTAAAGCTAGAATTGCCAGGAATCGAAGCTAAAGACCTGGATGTGCAAGTCACAAAAAATGCTGTTTACGTTAGCGGCGAGCGGAAATCAGGAACTAAAACTGAGGAAAAAGGTGTTACCCGAAGTGAGTTTTACTACGGTAAGTTTCAACGCGTAATTCCTCTATCTGCTCGTATTCAAAATACTAACGTTACGGCAGATTATAAAGATGGCATCTTGAATCTGACACTGCCTAAAACTGAGCAAGAAAAGAACAAAGTTGTCAAGGTTAATTTGGAACAACCTACTGCCTAATGTGTTGTGATTAAATTACTCTACCTCCTTTGATAGATTGAGATAGCTAAGAGCTTGGTTATGCAAATAACCAGGCTTTTTTGTTTTTGTAAATATTGTATATCCAAAGGTGCGATCGCACACACTATACCAGTAGCATCATTAACCATTTCCCCTTAAATTTTGCTGCTGGTGATATTGCTCCTATAACTCTAACTGTTGCTATTAAAAATACTTTAGATTCTTCTGATTTTTTGCATCAAGCCTGATTGAGATACTCGCACCCTGATTCGGGCCATGAGTGGGATTGTTTAATGTTGCGCTATTAAACTGACTAAATATTAACCAAAGTAGTGAATATACTGAAGTCAGTTAGTTATTTTTTTTCATAAATTGGGCAAAGAAATAGTAAGTATTAATCAATAAGTTTATGACAGGCAACCTGAGTTTCGTAGAAGTTCAAAAAGATGGCATAGACAGTGTAGATGGACTTGCTGGTGCTAGAGCCGTCATAGTCAGTCCCGACGGTAAATTCCTCTATGCAGCTGGATATGATGACTCGGCAATAGCGGTGTTTGCACGGGATGCCCAAACAGGCAAGCTGAGTTTTGTAGAAGTTCAAAAAGATGATACGGACGGTGTTGATGGGCTTGTTGGTGCCGAGTCTGTCACAGTCAGTCCCGACGGTAAATTTCTCTATGCAGTTGGATATGATGACTCGGCAATAGCGGTGTTTGCACGGGATGCCCAAACAGGCAAGCTGAGTTTCGTAGAAGTTCAAAAAGATGATGTGAACGGTGTTGATGGGGTTGGTGGTGCTAGAGCCGTCACAGTCAGTCCCGACGGTAAATTCCTCTATGCAGCTGGATATAATGACTCGGCAGTAGCAGTGTTTGCACGGGATGCAGAAACAGGCAAGCTGAATTTCGTAGAATTCAAACAAGATGATACAGATGGTGTTGATGGGCTTGCTGGTGTCTACTCCGTCACAGTCAGTCCCGACAGTAAATTCCTCTATGCAACTGGACTTGATGACTCAGCAGTAGCGGTGTTTGCACGGGATGCCCAAACAGGCAAGCTGAGTTTCGTGGAATTTCAAAAAGATGGCATAGCCGGTGTTGATGGGCTTTCTGGTGCCGAGTCCGTCACAATCAGCCCCGATGGTAAATTTCTTTATGCAGCTGGATATGATGACTCGGCAGTAGCAGTGTTTGCACGAGATGCCCAAACAGGCAAGCTGAGTTTCGTAGAAGTTCAAAAAGATGGCATAGACGGTGTTGATGGGCTTGCTAATGTTGAGTATGTCACAGTTAGCCCCGACGGTAAATTCCTTTATGCAGCTGGATTTAATGACTTAGCAGTGGCAGTGTTTACACGGAATGCCCAAACAGGCAAGCTGAGTTTTGTGGAATTTCAAAAGGATGATACAGATGGTGTTGATGGTGTTGATGGTGCTTACTTCGTCACTGTCAGCCCCGACAGCAAATTCGTCTATGCAGCTGGATATTATGACTCGGCAGTGGCGGTGTTTAATAGCCCTCCTAACAATATGCCAGTCTTGTCCAAGGCGATCGCTGACCAAGAAGCCATTGAAGATAGTGTCTTCAACTTCACCGTCCCAGTTGACACCTTCAGCGATGCAGATGTTGGAGACATCCTCACCTACACTGCAACCCTGGAAAATGATAACCTACTACCCACTTGGTTGAACTTTAATTCTGCTACCAATACCTTCAGTGGCACACCGACAAATAAAGATGTGGGTAGTTTGAACATCAAAGTCACCGCTAAAGATATTGCTGGAGATAAAGCAAGTGATGTGTTTACACTTGCGGTTACTGACAATACTGCTCCTACTATCCAGTCCATTACTCTACTGACAAAAATTACAGGCGATATCTTTAGTGTCAAGACTAAGCTGAATATTAAAGGTGATAAAGTCAAACTCTCAATCAAGATTAAAACCAGTGCTTCCAAAGAGGTGAATGAACTGGGTGTATTTTTCGTTGACGATGAACAAGGTACAATTAACGGCATAGCCCCTGGTGCAGAGGGTTATACGCAAGTGGCTCTTTTGCGTTCAAAGGTGATTTTCTCCACCCTTAGCAATCTGCCTAATGGTTTTAATCCCGCCGACCTGAAAAACATATTAGAATTTGACTCTGATACCAAACTTAGATTTTATATGGTATCCAACAGTACTACTCAGGCTGTGCTATCTGGAAAATCCTCCTTCTCAAGTGTCCTTTTTTCCTCAGCTACAAATAGCAACACAGAAGATGAAGGGTTTTCTCTCAACTTCCAGAATTTGGTTGTAAATATTCAGACAACAGAGCAAGAAATATCTTTAGGTACTGGTCTACAAGGCAAATATCAAGGCGAATTGATTGATTTACGGAGTGTGACACAATCAGTAACAGCCGAGTTTGCAGTCAACAGAGAAGCATCTTACAACAATTTTGTCGGTTTCTATCGAGTAGCTGATGAAAATGGTGGTATTGATACCAATAATGATGGCATAGCAGATATTCTTGTTGGACAGGCTGGTTACACCGAAGCAGCTATAGGTAGGCGGGTTGCAGGCATAGACTTGGCGGTAGACAACCAAGGTACTGCAAAATATACTGGCACTTTCGGGGCTAATTCTTTGTTTGCGCCATTTATTATTGTGGATGGGAAACCCGATGCAATTCTTAATAAGAACGTTTACTTCGCATTTTTGGGTGCTAACTCCGATAAGGTCGATCACATTCGGTTGTTAGCGAATAACACCTTTGGTTTTGAAGATTTAGCAAATGGTGGTGACAAAGATTATAACGATATGATTGTGCAGGTAAATTTAAGTGTCAATTTTGCTTAAAATCGGGTAATTACCTAGCAAAATCGAACAACCTCATCCCAGTTGTGGGGTGGGGTTATTTGATGCGTAGGAATTTAAATAATTTAATATTGATTAAATTAGTAAATTTACTGAAGCCAGTTATTATCTTTCCTTCATAAATTTAATAGTTGATTCGTCTAGAGGGACAAAAAATCTTCGCGTTTACTTTTCCAGTTAATTTTTATTAAATTAAGCTGGCAAAAAAGTGATGGATAATTCTTTCATAATTGGGCAGTAAGTACTGTTTAGCGAGGAAAGTTTACTATCTTTCGCTATTAGTGATAATTTCAATCCGTATATTCAATAATTTGTAAAAAATAATTCTGAAATTTAAAGTTTTTTTTATTACATAATTTGAAAGTAGGGTATTTACTTAGGAAAGCATTTGTGATATTTTCATGTTGATTATCATAAATTTAAATACGCGACACTAAATTAAACAACCGAGTTTCTGTGTATTGATTTGATGATGACTAAACCTATTGCATACTTGCAGCAATGTTAAATTATTGATTTTAAACTTGTATAAATTATGTAGTGTTAACCAAGTGATAACTTGTCCTCGATCTATTTACACTATATTTGCTTTGAACAATGTATAACAGTAGGAACTCTGTCATGTAAATGCAGGTATGTAATTAGACGAAGTAAGCCTCTGTGGTTTTACATATTTAGGCATTGTGAATGCCACAGAAGTGTTGCCACTGCTAGCATAAAAACAAACGCTATCACTGATAGTAAAAGAGGTATTACCTAATATTCTCGACTTTATTCCTCATCTTTTACCTTCTACTTGATTTTATATGACTTATATTAAAAGCACTTTTCCCGAATTTCTCACTACCCTAGAAGGGTTTGATCAGTTACCAGATGGAGCGATCGCTAATCTATCAGAACAGCTACAAGCCTGGCGCTACCGCATAGGTCAGAAAATCATCGGTAAAGAAAGTCTCCCAGAACGCATCACCATAATTTATGAGGGACAAGTGCGCCTGTTGGGATACGACCCCCAGACGCAAATGCCAATCACCCTAAAATTATTGCAACCAGGGGAAATTATCGGCGAAATTGGTTTGTTGCGCGATGTCGCCTGTGAAACAGCGATCGCCTCCACCGAAGTAGTATGTTTAACCTTGAGTGCAGCAGCATATTTTAGCTTTCTAGCTTCATACCCAGCCTTTGCCGAAGCCCGCAAAAATCGCAGTTATTTAGTAGAAGTTTTCGATATTCTCAGTTCCTATTGGCAAAAGCAAGCGATCGCTACTTTAAATCTCAGAGAACTGGCAGAAAAAGCCTTACCACAGGCGAAAATCCATTACCTCCCTTCAGGAAAAACCCCGTTTAACCAAGTGGATAGCAAAAGCGTTTGGTTTGTGAGTGGCGGTGGTACAGTCACAAATTTCTCACCTAGCGATCGCCTAGAATGGGAAGACGACAGAGACAAAATCCAGGTCATAGGTCAAAATCCCGCACGGTTGCTTGGTATACATCCGTCAGATTTAATCTTGGAAGATAGTCATGAGATAGAACTTGCGGTAACTGAAACCAGAATAGATAGAGATAGCGCCAACGACCTAGATGTTATTCCCTACGCATCCGACGAAGTAGTTCCACAGGCAACCCCCCAAAACTCAAAAAATTCCTCAAAACAAAAATACCCGTTTTTTGGCGGCAAGGGAGAACTAAATACAGCCTTCGCCTGCTTCCAAATGATTGCGAAGCACCTAGAAATGCCGTTTCGTCGAGAAGTGGTTCGCCGCATTTTAACTGAGCAAGTCAAGCGTCAGGGAACTATATCGTTTCAAGTTACTGCTTACCTAGCAGAATTAATCGGACTGAAGGCACAGTTAATAGAGCTACCAGTCGCTTCAGTAACGCGCATTCCCACACCAGCATTGATTCGCTATGGTGATAGTTTTGCCGTTTTATATGAAGCGGATGCAAATATGATGGTTGTAGGTGTGCCATCTCAAGGAATTGTGCGCTGTAAACCCGCTCAATTGGTTGAACATTTAGATGTTGATCCAACCGACTTTCCGCCCAAAGTTAGGGTATTATTGCTCACTGCTACTAAAGAAACACCCCAAGAACGCTTTAGTTTACGGTGGTTTATACCCTACTTATCGCGCCACCGTAAAGTCTTGATAGAAGTCTTTATCGCTTCCTTTTTTGTGCAGTTGGCAGCGTTGGCAAATCCGCTAGTCGTCCAGTTAATTATCGACAAAGTTATCACCCAAAATAGTATTGGCACATTACATATTTTGGGAATTTTGCTCTTAGTAGTCGGGCTATTTGAAGCAGTGTTGACTACCTTACGAACCTACTTATTTGTCGATACCACCAACCGGATCGATATGGGTTTAGGGTCGCAAATCATCGACCACTTACTACGCCTACCACTGCGCTATTTTGAACGCCGACCGGTGGGTGAACTTTCTACTCGCATTAACGAACTAGAAAATATCCGTCAATTCCTCACGGGTACTGCCTTAACAGTGGGGTTAGATGCTCTATTTTCAGTCGTCTATATCGGTGTCATGCTGATTTACAGTTGGCAACTCACCTTAGTCGGCTTAAGCACAATTCCTGTGTTTGTGGTAATCACCTTAGTTGCTTCTCCCACCATTAGCAGACAGTTACGTGGCAAAGCCGAACGCAACGCCGAAACTCAATCTTATTTAGTAGAGGTGATGTCAGGAATTCAAACAGTAAAAGCGCAAAATATCGAATTGCGATCGCGCTTTTCCTGGCAAGAGCGTTACGCTAGGTTTGTTGCTGCTGGTTTTAAAACAGTTGTGACTTCCACCCTCGCCAACTCTACTAGTAACTTTCTCAACAAACTCAGCAGCTTACTAGTTTTGTGGGTAGGGGCTTATTTAGTACTCCAAGGAGAATTAACTTTAGGCGAATTAATTGCCTTTAGAATTATATCGGGTTACGTCACCAGCCCAATATTGCGTTTAGCTCAACTCTGGCAAAGCTTCCAAGAAACTGCCTTGTCTCTAGAACGTTTGAGCGATATTGTCGATACGCCACAAGAAGGGGAAACAGACCGCTACAATATACCTTTACCCTCAATCAAGGGAGCAGTGAAATATGAAAATGTTTCCTTCCGGTTTGGCACAAGCGGCCCTCTGCAACTTTCTAATGTCAACCTAGAATTTGCGCCAGGTAAATTTATCGGCATTGTCGGACAAAGTGGGTCTGGTAAAAGTACGATGATGAAATTACTGCTGAGACTTTACGAAACAGAGTCTGGCAGAATTTTAATTGATGGTTATGATATTGCCAAAGTAGAACTTTATTCACTGCGTCGGCAAATTGGCGTAGTTCCCCAAGAAACATTATTATTTGACGGCAGCGTTCAGGAAAATATTGCCCTAACCAATCCCGATGCCACAACCGAAGAAATTATCGAAGCGGCTCAGGTTGCGTGCGCCCACGAGTTTATCATGAACTTACCCAACGGTTACAACACGCGGGTAGGAGAACGGGGTTCTGCACTTTCAGGTGGACAGCGACAAAGAATTGCGATCGCTCGTTCAGTTTTACAAAGACCAAAGTTATTAGTTTTAGATGAAGCAACTAGCGCATTAGATTATCCCACAGAACGGCAAATATGTCTCAATTTAGCCAAAGCGTTCAAGGGTGATACAGTATTCTTTATTACTCACCGATTGAACACTGTAAGTAATGCAGATATGATTGTTGTAATGGATAATAGCAGGGTAATAGAACAAGGCAACCATCAAGAATTAATGGCTACGAAAGGTCATTATTATTACCTGTATCAACAACAAGATGTGAACTTGTAATTTAGTCATTGCTGAAGGCAAATGTTTTTGGCGTTAGTAGTAAACATTGCCCACCCTACAAAAAATCCAAAACCAAAATCCAAAACCCTAAATCGTTATGACTCAAATTAATGGGAATCACCTCAACGGCAATCAGAAAAACGGCAATCCGAAAAACGGACTGAAGCAAGATTCACGGGTACTTACAAAACAACAGAAAGCTGCTCAAGAGTCTTTAAGTCACTCAAACAGTCAGGAATTTGAGCAATCCATTGTCTTGCGCCAATCCCCAATTTGGTCGCGTACAATCATGGTTACACTAATGGGGCTAGCCTGCTTTGCAATTGCTTGGGCTTATTTTGCCAAAATTGAGCAAGTAGTGCCAGCAACAGGGCAATTAAAGCCGCAAGGAACAATCAAAGAAGTTCAGGCTCCTGTTAGTGGAGTTGTGAAAACAGTTAACGTTAAAGATGGGCAAGAAGTCAAGCCAGGAGATTTGCTGCTAACTTTTGATTCCATCGCCCCCGTTGCCGAATTAAATTCTTTAAACAAAATTCGTGTTGCATTAATTAAAGAAAACCAGATTTATCGCCGATTGATGGGTGCAAGTACCGCCACGGGATCTGAACTGTTATATTTGCGCGGCAGTTTGCCACCAGAAACAGCTTTCCTGTTAAAAAGTCGGGCAGCCTTAGTAGCAGAAAATGAATTATTTCGGACTCAATTAAAAAATTCTGGTGAATCTTCTGGGATAGGAGTTGACGAACAACAACTTTTAAGAGTTGCTAAAAAGGAATTAGACTCACGTTCCTCAGCAGCGCGGCTGGAAGTAGAAAAAACCAAAAAACAACTTGCTCAAAATCAAATTAAGCTCGAAGATAGTAAAGCAAGTTTAGCTATTCAAGAGGGAATTTTAGGTAAACTGAAGATATTGGCAGAAGAAGGTGGTATTTCTCAACTTCAGTATCTCAATCAGCAACAAGAAGTCCAAAACCGCACAGCAGAAGTAGCGCAACTAGGTGAGGAGCTAAAACGCCTCCAGTTTGATATAGAAAAAGGGCAACAAGAGTTAAGCAATACAGTCGCTGTTTCTGATAAAAACATTTTGGATAAGATAGGTGAAAACAAACAGCGTATTGCCACAATCGATAGCCAATTCACCAAAGTTCTCCTAGATAATGAGCAACGTTTGGCGGATGTAAATAGTAAAATATCTCAAACACAGTTAAACGTTAGATATCAAGAACTCCGTGCCCCTGTAGCTGGCACAGTTTTCGATTTGCAAGCGAAAAACCCTGGTTTTGTAGCGAATCCTACTACAAAACTGCTGCAAATTGTCCCCAATGAAAACTATATAGCTGAAGTTTTCATCACTAACAAAGATATTGGGTTTGTGCGAAAAGGCATGAAAGTAGATGTCAGAATTGACTCCTTTCCTTACAGCGAGTTTGGCGATATCAAAGGAGAAGTGACTGGGATAGGATCAGACGCATTACCGCCAGATCAAACCCATCAGTTTTATAGATTTCCGGCAAAAGTTTCATTAGATAGGCAATCCCTAGTAATTAAGGGTAAAAACGTCAACTTGCAATCAGGTATGTCCATCAGTGCCAATATAAAAGTGCGCGAAGAACGGACTGTGCTTAGTTTATTCACCGAATTGTTTACTAAGCAAGTTGATGCTCTTAAAGAGGTACGATGAGAAGTCCTGCTGAAGACAGAATTCAGAATACCCCAGCAGTCAAGTCAGGGGTAATACTCACAGAGAAAAGAATTTAATATCACGCGCGTTTAAAATCGAGGAATTTAAACCTCGATTTTCTATGCAGTCGTACAGAATTCATTCTGGATTCTGGCTCCTGAATTCTTCTTCGGTAAAACCGATATCTATGACAGTCTGTTCGGTGACGCAAATTCATCACTCACATCAAGATTTTAAGATGGTTAATTCTCAACGTATCGAACCCGCTCCCGGACAAGAATCAGTTTGGGATTACCCCCGTCCACCTCGTCTGGAGGACACAAGCAAACATATCCAAATAATCTTTAATGGAGTAGTAATTGCAGATACTCAAAGCGCCAAACGTGTTTTAGAAACTAGTCATCCTCCTTCTTACTACATTCCTCCTGCGGATATCAAAATGGAATATCTACACCTGACACCGCAATCTAGCTTTTGTGAATGGAAAGGAAGTGCTAGTTACTACACACTCCGAGTTGGTGATAAAGAAGTTCATAATGTTGCTTGGTTCTACCCAAACCCCACACCAGCTTTCGAATCCATGAAAGACTATGTAGCTTTTTATGCTCATGTCATGGATAAATGCTATGTAAATGGCGAAGAGGTGCAACCACAACCAGGTAACTTCTACGGCGGTTGGATTACCAGTGATATTGTTGGGCCATTCAAAGGCGCTCCTGGTACTTGGGGATGGTGAGCTAATTTTAGATTTTGGATTTTGGATTTGAAATTTTGAATTCAAATTCAAGAATGTTATTTCTAAATCCTGATGAAAGTAGAAGTAGTACCACATAATCGAACATGGCGCGGCAAATTCGATGATGAATCAAAGTATGTTGCGCTTACACTAGGTGAAAATGTAGTTGCTATTCACCATATTGGCAGCACAGCAATTCCACATATCTACGCCAAACCCATTATTGATTTGTTAATTGAAGTTGAAAACATCGCTAAAGTCGACGATCGTAGTTTGGGTATGGAAGAATTAGGTTATCAAGTAATGGGCGAGTTTGGCATACCAGGTCGCCGCTACTTTCGTAAAGAGAATGAAACAGGTACAAGAACGCATCATGTCCACACCTTCACAGCCAAATCACTAGAAGTAGAACGACACTTAGCATTTCGGGATTACATGATTGCACATCCCGAAGATGCACAGAAATATAGTGAATTAAAACGTAAGTTAGCTAAACAATATCCTAACGATATCATCGGATATATGGATGGGAAAGATGGGTTCATCAAAGAGATGGAAAAGAAAGCATTAGTATGGTGGACACTTAATAAATCTGAATAAGATAATCTCCTTTACCCATCTTCCATAAGATTTAAAACTCCAATTCTGTATTCCAGAGATAGACTAATAATATCATGTTCGGCAAATCACTTATAATATGTCATTGCGAATGCAACGAAGTGGAATAAAGCAATCGCAAAGGTTTGGGATTGCCGCGCTACGCTCGCAATGACATAAGTATTAAGTCGAACATGATATCAGGACTTACGCAACTGGAACAAATAGCGAGCGGGGCGTAGCCCTACCACACGACAATTTAAATCAAACCAAGCACATAGGAATACTTGGGCGTTTTAGTTGCTGAATTAAA
>NZ_JACJSI010000089.1 GCF_014698065.1 Nostoc flagelliforme FACHB-838 | reverse complement strand
GCAAAGACTATGAACGGCTTCCTGAGATGAGCGAAGCTGCCATCTATGCTGTGATGACACGTATTATGTTACGTCGTCTTGCTGCCTAAAGATTTTCTTTATAAATGGTTTCTTATAATATGTCATTGCGAATGCAACGAAGTGGAATGAAGCAATCCCAAACCTCTACGATTGCCGCGCTACGCTCGCAATGACATAAGTATTAGGTCGAACATGATATTATTACCCAAACCTTAATTTGATGATTATTTCGTCTCCAACTTTGAGCCAGAGAGTTAGTTCTCTGGCTCTTTTTTATCAATGTCTTGAGATATCTCTTGCCAGTCCCTAACTCTTAACGAATGTCCACTCAAGTACCTTGATAGGGGCTTCTTGTAGTGCTTGAGTTAGTTCGCTGTTGCTTTCAAATTTTACTTGGGATAAGTCGCAGGCTTCGACGTTGACCGTAAATTTATCGTCCTGGAATGGCCAGGGTTTGACAAGAACTAAATTATCACTGCGCTGCATGATGTCATAGCGCTGACCTTCAGGGCCCTTGCTAATTTCTAAAAATCGCTCATCAGCAGGTAGTTCTTGCTGACATAAGATCAGAGAAAGGCGATCGCACCATTGCATAAATGCATAAGCAGAATCAACTTCTTCCTTTTCGATGCCCAGTTCCTTACGCCAACGTTGCTGGTTTTTAAGTTGCTCATCTAAAAGTTTGTCTAGCTTGGCACTCTGACCCCGGCTTGGCTCATTCAAACGGCTGATATGCATAGAAATTAACAAAGCTACCCATCGTCCACGGTAAAGGGCATTCTTTGCCAGTTCAGCCAATTTATCAGCACCGGCATCTAGATCGGCATTTGAGTTGAGGGTGAAGTCGTTTGGCGCACCTCCTTCACTGAGAATATCTTCTTCCCACTCTTTTTCTAGGTCATCGTGATGAGAAATTGCAGCTATGGTTTCATATAACCTTACTGGAGCATCTTTACGTCGCCATTGTCCCGCTAGTTGAGCTGCTAATAAAGCATGGGCACGATGATAAATGACTTCCCAACCATTTTGCGTAGGGTTGACAATCACAAGGTAATCTCCTGATTCTAAGTTTTGCTTTTTATTTGAATGAATTTCTGAAGTCACAAATCTTGATCTAGATATTAAACCTATTGCAAAAATACTTGAATTGTCAGAAACTCAAGCTGTAAGTAAAGTTACCTTGAAACTGACTTAAAATACTGCAATTATTCGGTTTAAACCTAATTTAGCCATTAGCCCAAGAATAAATTCTCGATCAGGTTTTCGGTTTCTGCAACAGGTCTATTGAAGAGCGATCGCTCTGACTTTCTCAGTAGTGCTGAATATTTATTTAAAAATAGTATCCAAATATTTAGTTTAAAATCTAGATTTATTAGTTAAAAAGTTCGCTAAGATTAACCTTTTTGAGCGCAACATTACGACTAGATAGCCCAAAAGTTTTCAAAGAAGGTGGGCAAACAGCCCACCGGATTACTGGGAGTTTTTCAGAATATACCAACCAAAAACATCCTTAGCTCCAATTACCTATCCTCTAACTAGAAACTATGGAATTAAGAGTGACTTTCTAGAGGATTAGCAATATATTTGAATGTTGGTTCAGAATTCCAAGGGCCACGCTCATCTTGACCATTTCCGTTTGTAGATAGGTTGTAGTAGAGAGCAACAGTTTCATCTGGTTTAATATTACCAAAGAATGGATCTGTCAACTTACCCAACGAATCTAGAGCTTTCATAAACATCTGGGTATGAGAAATTTCTCGTGTTAACAAATGGACTAAAGTCTCTTGGGTTCCTTTGTCAGTTGCCAACTTAATCAATTCTTCGTAAGTCTGACGAGCGCCAGCTTCAGCTGCAACGTTAGCTCTCAAATCACGCACTACATCTCCACCCTCATTCAAGTAACTTGCAGTCCAAGCATTACCTTGACTATCTAGAAAATGAGGCCCGATACCTCTGACTGCAAAGAGAGTACTCTTATAAGCCTCTGTTTGATCGGTATTCTTAGTATGAGCTTCAATGAGTTTACCAACCATTTCTAAATGGCTAAATTCCTCAATTGCAATGTCTTGGAGCATATCTTTAATGCCAGAATTCTCGACATGGAATGATTGAACCCAATATTGAAGTGCTGCACTAAGTTCTCCAGTAGCTCCGCCAAACTGCTCTAGAAGCAACTGAGCAAAACGAGGGTTTGGTTCAGTAACGTTAACGGCATGAATAGGCTCTTTTTTGTGAAAAAACATAGATTTACACTTCCAAAAACTTTGAATTTACAGGAGAATTGACTAGTTACCTAGTATTTTCTAAATAAAGCTAATTGGATGTTTGATAGCTTTGAAAACTAGAAAACTAATAAATTACAGTAATTATCGTCGAGTTGAGAATTGCCAATCAACGATTAGCCATTGCTGCTTCTTCTTAATCCCCATAGATAAATAGCAACAATTGTGCCTAGCACAGCCACTAAAATACCAGGAAGAATAAAACCAGTGCCAGCCGCAGTAATTTGTAGAGTTCTTGTTTGTAGAAAGGTAAACAAAGTTTGACCGACGAAAGCACCAATGATACCCAAAATCATTGTAGAGATAATTCCGCCGCCTTGATTACCAGGATAGATAGCTTTAGCGTAGGCGTAGCCTGCCGTTAGGCATCACACCTGCTGAAACTCCTAAAATTACCCAAGCAAGAATACTCATAACTGCCTCAACAATCTCACTTGTATCTAAGTTATCAACTTTGATTAACAATTCTTTCTATCAGATGGGATAAATGCTAAATCCAAAAGTTAGATAAAAGAGGTTGTATCAATATTTGAATGAAAATTGGCAGTTTTAGCATTAAAATTATCAACGAAACTTTCGCTAGTTCAATGAGCAATTATTTCATACATAGTTTAGTCTAGAAATAGACAGTAATAAACTAATCGAGATATGTTATTTTATATCTATCTTCAGATAGAAAAAATTATCTAACTTTTTGAAGATGCGCTGAAGCTGTAGCACACTTATTAGAATCATTTTAAAATAATTATTTGCGCCTACTTTGTTTAACGCTCTTTTATAACTCTCACGAGATAAAAATAAAAAATCTTTGTTGTGATTAAGTTTTATAAATTTAGGGAGTTGTTGGGTTTTGTTCCTCAACCCAACCTACAAATATTTTATTTTTTCAGAGTAATAAAAAAGCGTTAATTAATGAGTTTATGATAATTACTAAATATAGCGTTTCTCATTCAAGTGCGGTACAATATTATATTGCAAGGTGTTAGGGGTATGGCACTGCCAATACGTGTAAAATTGGCTCGAACTGATTTAAAATCTTTTTTCCAGGCAGCTAGAGGCTGGAAATGTCCATTATTGGGCTGCTGCCACATCTTAACTTGTGGCAGCAGCCCAATATCAAATGGCACGGGAGAATTTTGTCTCTCGCATTCTTGTGTGAGTATCAAATATTACGGCAATATTTCTAACTAGCAATCTACCGATGTCTGTAATCTGGATCTGATTTTTTGATAAACTGACTAAACCATCGGCTTCTAGTAGTTTTAACGCCTCTAGTTCCTCAGAGAAATATTCATCATAACTGATCTGATATTTGTTTTCAATATCTTGCTTATGAAGCTGAAAGTGAGACATGATACCCATGATAACATCTCGTCTGATGATATCATTTTGAGTAAGTTTAATACCTTTACTAAGAGGTAAAGTGTCTGCTGCAAGTGCCTGATAATAATCCTTTAATTCCTTGTGGTTTTGAGCATAAGCATCTTCTAGCATACTAATGGATGTGGCACCAAAACCAAATAATTCTGTCTCAGCGTGGGTAGTGTAGCCTTGAAAATTGCGTTTAAGAGTGCCATTGCCTTGAGCGATCGCTAATTCGTCATTAGTTTTAGCAAAATGATCCATCCCAATAAATAGATATTGGTTATTCGTTAATTCTTCAATGGTCATTTTCAAAATCTCTAACTTTTCCTCTGCTGGGGGTAGCGCCTCTTGAGAAATATTTTTTTGTGTAGGTTTAATCCACGGTACATAAGCAAAGTTAAAGACAACAATTCGGTCAGGGTCTAACTCAACAGTCTTTTTCAAAGTCTCCCGAAATGTCTCGCGGGTTTGATAGGGTAAACCATAAATAAGGTCTACGTTCACACTTTCAAACTTAGCTTCTTTAACCCAACTCATGACATCAAATAGCATTTCTTCTGGCTGGACACGATTTATAGCTACTTGAACTTGGGTATTAAAATCCTGAATGCCAAAACTAATACGGTTAAATCCAATCTGTCTCAGAAAGAAAATGTAGTTTTTATCGATATAGCGGGGATTAATCTCAATTGAAATTTCTGCTTGTGAATCGATGTTGAAATAGCGATTAATGTTTTTCCATAATAATTCTACTTGGTCACGATCCAAATAATTAGGAGTACCACCCCCCCAGTGGATTTGCAGCACTTTTCTATCTGGATCGATTAAAGCTGCGGTGTTTTTGATGTCTTGAACCAAAGACTCTACGTAAGGTTTGGCAATATTCTTGTTGTTGGAAATTACCGTATTACAGCCGCAGAAGTAGCAAGCACTTTGGCAAAAGGGAATGTGGAAATATAAACTCATAGGAGTTTTGCGTTGATTCGATGCTGCGATCGCGGCCTTAAAATCAGTTTCGGTGAATGTTTCGCTTAACTCTGTAGCAGGCGGGTAACTGGTGTATCTAGGTGCGCGAGTGTCGTACTTTTGAACCAGATCCAGATCAAATTTAACACCAGGTAATAGAAAAACCATTGAGTTGCTTTCCAATGAATGAGGAGAGTGAGGAGTAGGGGAGGCAGGGGGAGCAGGGGAAGAACAACTATTGATTGATTCTTGAGCCATGCCCAATCACAAATGACAAATGACAAATGACTAACTTAATTAGCCGGAGCTATTTCAGTGCTACCTGAATTCTGAGAACGAGTGAGGCTATTAAACAAAACTTGACCGAGTGCTTTAATTAAACTTCCTTCTAACTCTTGAGCCATCTTTAAATTAAACTCAAAGGCATTATTGGCTTCTGCAACAATCCGTTCTGCTGTTATATCATCAATGGGTAATGCATTTAATGCCTGACGATACTTATCCTTAAATGCCTTTTTGTCAGGTATTTGCTCAAAATTGTAAAAGGATGTGCCATCATAGCCAGAAAGCTTCAGCGCTGACTGAGCAACTTTTTGTAGCATTTGACCCCCAGAAAGATCGCCCATGTAGCGAGTGTAGGCATGACCTAACAGTAAGGCTGGTTCACTAGCAGAAATTTCTCTAATGCGGTCAATGTAGCTCTGGGTAACAGGTGAAGGTGTAATTTGCTCTCTCCAATTATCCCCATAATA
This sequence comes from Nostoc flagelliforme FACHB-838, assembly GCF_014698065.1. Taxonomy (GTDB): domain Bacteria; phylum Cyanobacteriota; class Cyanobacteriia; order Cyanobacteriales; family Nostocaceae; genus Nostoc; species Nostoc flagelliforme_B. The sequence continues at coordinate 19,759 of NZ_JACJSI010000089.1, read as the reverse complement.
GAACACCATGTCTTTTTCGAGCGAGGATTGGCGATTAAGTTCCAGAAAGTAAATCGTACTAATTACAGGATGCTCTACATGGCTCTTTAATGCCGCTTCTAGTTCGCTGTAGACATAATACAAATTGCTTAAAAACTTGGCGAAGCAGTTTCTATCTATAACTCCTTGCAAAAAACATTTCATGAATGCCACATTTTCTGCTGATGTGTGGGCTTGTTGAGTTCCAGAGCGCAGTTTGATGGCTAGATTGCTACTCATTGTTGCTTCCTTCATGTTCAATCGCAAGGTTTCACAGCAGTCACCGACTCAGGATGCCTGCCAAGTCCAGCTAAAAAATTGTTATTCTAGGTTTAGAGAAGATTTGCATTACTCTATCCAGCAAGTACAACTGCCGATGCAAATCCCAAATATTCTGATTTGTCCTAAGATTATTTAACTATTAATTCATATATAACTATAAAGATATTAATATTTATTTATGTTTTTCTGATGCTTATGTTCTGCCATATCCCAGTTCAGTAGTAACAAAAATGGTTGTGAAATAAGCATTTCAAGGGAATCAAAGAAGAATTCAGGAGTCAAAATCAAGATGCAGACTCGCTGACGCTGCGCTATCCGCTGTTGCGTAAGTTTGAGAGTTGGTGTCAGGTTAAAGCGTTGCTGCGATCGCAACCTGAACTATGGAACAATTGGAGAGCTAGATTATGGGTGCATTTCTTTTTATTGAGGAGCATCTATTGCAGATTTACCTATTGAACCTCGCATGACTATGAAGTAACGTGATTTCTGTTTCAACGTACTTATATATTTCAGTGTTATTGAAAGAATAATTTAACTTAATCTTATCCTTTATTTGATCTGTTCTTAGTTGTAATAAGACTTTTAATGCAATATATTTTACCCAATCAGTATTAAATATTCTATAAAAATCCGATTTAATTTTTGAAAAGCTTGACTACCGTAGCTTTGGGTGATGTAAATCAGAGCTTCAGTATACTTAACAAGATTAATACCTAATTCTTGAGAATTCTATGTGATATTCTCAAGCTGGGTTTAAGGATTCAGCCTGACCGTTTGGTATGGTACTCACTAAATCAGGATAAACTCTATGTATCGATTCCAAGTCAGTGCATACACACAAACAGGCGAATCCATAGGTTTAATCGGTTCTACTCCAGAGTTAGGATTGTGGGACATTACCAAATGTATCTACTTACGTACAAGTGGCGATCGCTATCCTTTATGGTGGACAGATGAAATTGACATTCAGCAGTCTTTATCGGGCGATGGACAGATTGAATATAAATACATACATCTTGATGCAAAGGGTAATGCCCGATGGGAAAGCTTACTAGATACAAATCGCTGGATTCCGATTGATTCTAACGATCATTCCAGCACAATTATTGTCGATGATGGCGCATTCAGTTATTTGCAACCTTACCCCTTTGGATACCTTGAGAAACCTGCTGTAAGGATGCCTGTGGAGGAAGGGGCTGAAAGGCTCAAAATTGTAGTAATTGGCAGTTCTGTTGCAGTAGGTCATAAAGCCTGGTTTTTGAAAGGTTGGGTTTGGCTGTTGGCACAAGCTTTACAGCAAAAATATGGGCATAAACTCATAAATGTGTCGGAAGTGGGGGCGAATGTCAGCAGAACGATCGCTCGATTTGGCTCAGTTGTCACCCCAGAACAACCGGATGTTGTGATAATTGCCCTGTCTCTGGGCAACGAAGGGTTAGCTTACTGTCCCCCTCACGAACGACGAGCAGTACAGCGACGGTTTGAAAGTGGCTTGCAGCAGCTTGTGAAAATGACGCGGGACATCGGGGCAATTCCAATTCTGGGCGGTGTTTATCCCAATGGCGATTATTCCCAAGAGCATTACTGGCTGATCCGAAACACACACAACCGAATGCTAAGTTGGGGCATACCTGTACTGGATTGGTTGGCAGCCGTAGATGATGGGCAAGGACGATGGAAAGCAGGGATATCGTTTGATCCGGCTCACCCGAACACGGTCGGTCATAGCCTCATGTATCAGCAGATCGACCAGCAACTATTCGATATCGACAAAGACAAATTAGCAAAAGAAAAACAAGGCTTTCAGCAACCGAACGAATTCCCTATCTACTTTGATAATGCGGGTTTCCATGTCTCTGTCTGTATGGAAGAGAAGCGTTTACGGATTGTTAATACATCACAATACAGTTACACGATCACTCCCTATTGGCAGGAACTACAAACTGCACTGCAAACTAAGGCTGGATTGATACCGGGTATCTACATTGCGAAGGATACTCAACCAGGGATGCTCCCCTTCTTTGCTGTAGAGGATGGTGCGATCGCAACTACAATAAACATTCCTCCTAGTGCCAATCTAGAATATAGCGCTGCCTTCAATCTCTTTTCGCCAAACAACGTTTTATTCTATGACGGGCATCTGGGAATTTTGCAAGCGGACGAACGCCACCTCTGGGTAATCAACGAATCAGACAACGAGTACAATATCCAGCCGATGTGGACGGAAGTTTGCAACGCGCTTAAAGCTATGCCATCGGGTGTCTATGAAGATCCGCTTTATCCCGATGCCTCCTTTCGCACGATGATGATTGGCAAGGATGGGCTAGAAAGCCGGGTGAAAGCACCACCTAAGTCTGCGATGCTGTTCCAATACAAATGTAAATTATCAGATATCAGCCGTGTGGCCATTCTTCCCCTTGGCGATCGCTGTGCCGTCCGCATGATGCTATATAAGATGGAATATGATGGCCCCGCCTTTCCCTTTGATCTAACGCGCACGACTAATATTGCAGATGTTGCGGATGCGATCGAAAACGGTTTTTATGATATGTGGAACCCTGCCTTGCTGCACTACAGCCCCGACGCAGGCAGAATTTACCATAGTAAATGGTCGGGTCTGTCTTTTGCCCATGAAGTCGAGGAGACAGACGACCCGATAAATGATATGTCTCCCGTCCATGAACGGATGCGCGTTCGATACACGGCACGCTCTGAAAGGTTTTGGTACGCACTGCGGCGCTGCGACAAAGTGCTTTTCGTCCGCACAGGAATTAGCGATCGCCCTGGTGTGATAGATTTAGTCAACAAGCTACAAAAACAATGCCAGGGCAAACCATTTCATCTCTTGCTGCTTTCTCCCCAAAGCAATGATAAGTTTTTAGACCTTCCCAATGTGCTGCACTACAATGTCGAGTTTAATCCCGATCGCATGTATGACGACTTGGGACATTGGATGTACTGCACAGAGGTAATGCGAGGAATTTTAGAATCCCTCGGTGTGTCCAGCAAAAATCTCTTTTGGTGTCCCCCAAAAATACTGAAGGGGTAGGAAATTAGGTAGCAGCGATCGCTCTTAGCTTGACTCGTCTCACAGAGGTTTCAGCATTAGCGATCGCGTTCATAGAAAATAGATAAAGTCGAGATTAGAGGATGTTTGAAAAGCTTTAAGTTATACTAAAAAACCACTCCCCAAAATGGGGAGTGTCTTTGAATATTCCCTTGTAGGAAAGGGGAACTAGGAGGGTTAGGTTTAGGAGCTTTTATGTTAGCAATAATACTTTTCAAACATCATCTTAACGTTCCCACTGGGCGGGGTATCTTATTTCTTGGATCTTCTTTAAGTCAGACTAATTTCAGAAGTTCTAGAAATAAAATCTAGAGTACCAATACTTGTAGAAGCACTTAAAGTGTCAATACTTGTGGAAGTACTTAAAGGTGATTCACCAATAAAACCCTTGGCAGTGAGTGCAATGTCAGACTTTGAAGTAGCGCCAATGCTAAACGACGGTATAACTTGGATGTTGTCAACTATTAGTGCAGAATCAACAACACTATCACTAACATCCACAACGCCGAAACTTAAAGTGTAAGTTCCACTTTGAGCGATGCCGACGGTAATAGTTTGAAAGCCAGTTTCTTGATTAAAACCGACAGCAGACGTACTAGAAAATGGGGAATTTGTATCTGCTAATTCCAGAGCAAAGGGATTGACGCTGAAGAAAGCGAAATCATTAAAAAAGGAAGGTATACCCTCATTGGTGAGGAAGTTCCAATCAAAAGTCAAAACATCGCCGGCGTTTGCTGTGAAAGTTTGTTTAATTGCAGAACCTTCTGTGACATCTCCATTAGCGATATTATCTAACAGACCAGATGGTAGGTTGAGAAATTCTTCTATGTCTGCTTGCTCAACTGCACCCCCAGAAGCACTAGCACCAGTGGTAAGTAAGGCTTGGAAAGTCCCTTCGCTAGTACCAGTTCCTAAAGCTGCTGTCTCAATTCTGTTATCGCCAATAGTTCGCCAATTGCTAAAAGTACCAGTCTCAAAATTGCCGTTAATAACTGTCATTTACATTACTCCGTAAATTTACTTAATTATTGCATTAATACTAATGACTAATAGTAAAATATATTACAAATTAGTCTAGGGCAATCTATCTTTAGATAGTAAACAGCTAGCAAAAAAGCAATTTTTATTAGGTTAATAAAGTGTTAATAACTGCTTAATTGGGATTCATACTATTCAACGTACTCTCATAGGACTTACGCATACTCTACGAATTCTTCTCTACGAGACGCTACACGTTCACGTAGTGTCTCGTAGAGAAGGCGTCTTAGCGGTTCATAAATTAAGGTTTTTGGTGATTTTTGCGTAAGTTCTGTCTTAGGAGGTTTCGTTAATGATCGATGATTGCTTGGTTCAAAATTGCTAACTCCTACGATCGCTACACTCGAAATAACTCAACCACCGTCGGCTTAGTCACTTTCCCCATAGCGTTGCGTGGTAATTCTTCAACTATCAAAATTTGGGTTGGCACTTTATAAACCGCCAATCGCTCTTTTGCCCAACTCCTGAAAGCTTCTAATGTTAAAGGTTGTGACCCTTGCAATACTAACGCCGCACAAACCCGTTCACCCCACTCTGGATCGGCAACCCCAACCACTGCACATTCCTGAATATTTGGATGCGATCGCAATACTTCTTCAATTTCTAAAGCCGAAACTTTATAGCCTCCGGTTTTGATAATATCCACACTCATTCGGCCCAGAATGCGGTAGCTGTCGTTCTCAACTACGGCGGTATCTCCAGTACGGAACCAGCCATCTTGAAAAGCTTTGGCGGTTGCTTCGGGGTTTTGCCAATATTTTATAAACACTCCAGGCCCTTTAACTTGGATCTCTCCTGGTGTTCCTGCTGGAACTAACTCCCCGTTCTCATCTACTAATCTCACTTCAACTTCAGGTAGTGGCTTCCCTACATATCCAGCCAACCGTTCACCGTGTAAAGGGTTCGATAGCGCCATACCAATTTCAGTCATGCCATAGCGCTCTAGCAGAAAATGGCCGCTGATGGTTTGCCACTTTTCTAATACTTGAACTGGTAACGCTGCCGAGCCAGAAACCATCAGGCGCATCTTAGCACAGCCTTCTGACAGACTTTTTTGGCGTTCCTTAGAGGCATTTTCCCAAGCAGCAATTAGCTTTACATAAATTGTTGGTACTGCCATAAATAGGGTTAAGTTACCGTCACAAATTCGGTTCCAAACGGTTTCAGCATCAAACTTGCTCAAGAGATGACACTCTGCGCCAGCCCATAAAGCACAAGTTAGGACGTTAATAATCCCATGAATATGATGTAGGGGCAGTATATGTAAAATGCGATCATCCGATGTCCATTCCCAAGCGGTAGTTAAGCTAGTCACTTGCGCTTGAATATTTTGATGGGTTGTAACTACACCCTTTGGTTTACCTGTCGTACCGCTAGTGTAGAGAATTAAGGCGCGTCTAGTGATATCTACCTGTGGGAGCGGAGCAATATCAGATGGGAGCGTTTCTGAGGTGAGGATAAATCTCAAATTGTGTTCTTCGGCGAGCGATGCCTGCGGCGGTAAACTACGCAATATACCCTCAAAATTAGGATGAGCAATAATAATCGATGCTCCAGAATTAGTAATTACATACTCTAATTCTGGTCGTGGGTGAGAAATACACAGAGGTACAGCTATACCACCAGCACGCCAAATTCCCCATTGAGTGGCTACATACTCAAACCCAGGGGGAATCAAAAAGGCAACTCGCTGCTCCTGTAAATCTTCTGCATTATTAAGAAGACCTGTTGCTATTTGACTGGAAGTGTGTAACAAATCCCGATAAGTAAATGCTCCGTCTGTTGCAGCAATTGCTGTTTTTTCGTTATGTTCTTCAGCACGAATAATCAATGGGAGATTCACGTTTGTTTACCGATTTAGGGTTGGATTCAGTCTAGTTACTGAAAGTATATATAGTAATCCGATTTTATTTGCCTTCCACCGACAGGCTCATACCATTTCACAAAATGCCTGATACAGATACATGGGTTGGGACGTACAGCCGATTTATTTATTACAAATGTTTTTTTAAATGGTATCAAACCCCGACTTCATCAATAAGTCGGCGAGCTTTTTATTCGTAACTTGATAGATACTACAACCAACGTTGTTTTTTGGCATAAACAATACTACCAATCACAATTAATACCATCACGCAGATCACGACAGGATAAGCCCAAGGCTGTTCTAATTCCGGCATATATTTGAAGTTCATACCATAGAAACCAGATAGAAAAGTGATTGGTAAGAATACAGTTGAAAGGATAGTTAGGCGATTAATTCGTTCACCTGTTTTGCTAGCAATATTATCGCGTTGAATTTCCATTAATTCTGACATCCACATTCTCAAAGCTTGATATTCTTGCCATAGTTTATCAACATGATGAGTTAATTCTTGATTGAATAGTTCTTTCACTGGCTGGCTGATCCATTGGCAATCTTCATGATCCATAATAGCCATAAGTAATTTGATATTTTGAAAATTTCGCCGTCCAGAACGAGTAGATTGCCTCATCGTAGCAATTTTTTTATACGTTGATTCATCACCGGAATTATCTAGTACTTCATCTTCTAAATCATCAAGTTTTCTAGAAATATAGTCAAAAACAGTATGATAATTATTCAAAATATCTTTAAAAATAAGATAATAAAGATAGTCAATTCCCCATTTTTTAATATCCAAAGTTCGCTTTTGCAGATTGTTAGATAAAATACTTAAAACTTTTAGTTCCTTTATTTCAAAAGTGATGATAAAATTATTTCCAATCACAATATTGCCACGGGCAACCTCAAACTCATGATTTTTTATCTGAGGAGTTAGAATTTCATAGCTGTCAAATAAACAATCTTCTACATCTTCATCAATTCCTACAGGAGAATGATTGAAAATCATGTTAACGCGAGATGGATTAAGTTCAAAGTGCTTGATAATTTTGGCTGTTCCAGTCCGATCGCGGAAGTGAATACAGCGCAACCAAATATTGTGAGAACCATCAATTTTTTTCAGGAGTGTATCGACATCCCTACTGGTGAATATTTCCAGATTATCTGGATAAAAAGTGAGGAGAATTAGCATATAGCAATCCTAATTGAGTCGTAATAAAATACGGTGACTCACATTGAGTGATAATTTATTTGACTACAACTACACAGAAAATGTCAAAGCATACAATTTATGACGGTAAGTAGTAAGAAGTTTAGTGCTGACTACCAACCCTTAAAATTTTGAAAAAGTGCAAGTCGTAAAATTGTCAGTTAAAACACATTTAAATAGTCCAATTACTCTTTAAGAGTTTTGGCACTTGACAGTTAGCGTTATATTGAGTTTTTACTCAATTTTTTCCTATTTTCCCAGATTTAGGGCGAGTACTTGGCGCTGGTGCTGACTTATTTTGCAGAATTGCAATTTCTCTCTGTGCATCTTGATAACTATCTTTTTCCCCTTGCTGTCGGAATAGTTTGGCAGCTTTTTTGAAATCTGCGATCGCACCATGTTTATTTTTCTGCTTGGTGCGAATCACACCCCGGTTATAATAGGCTAAGGCATTGTTAGCATTAATTGCGATCGCTCGTGAATAATCCTGATTTGCAGCTTTTTTATTTCCTAATTCCAGATAGGCGTTACCACGGTTGTTGTAAGCTGCTACATTATTAGCATCTAGTTTCAGCGCAGCAGTGTAATCTTCAATAGCACCTTTATAATCTCCAAAAGAAAAGCGGTGAATACCTCTGTGAATATAAGCTGCAATAAATTTAGGATCAATCTGTAAAATAGTGTTGTAATCTTCAGTAGCTTCTACTTTATTTCCCAGATCGCTGTAAATATCACCACGATTAAGATAGGCTTCTATGTATTTAGGATTGATGTTAACTGCATCTGTGTAATCTTTAAGCGCTGCATATTTTTGCTTATTAATAGATTGAGTTAAACCCCTTTGATAATAAGCTTTAGCATCAGTAGGATTATTCTTAATTATTTTATCAAAATCTTGGATTGCTTCAAGTCTTTGTCTAAGGCGACGGCGAAGAATCCCTCGCTGTAAGTAGGCTTCGTTATACTGAGGTTTGAGAGCGATCGCTTTGCTAAAATCTTCAATTGCGCCTTTATTATCCTTCGATTTAGCACGAGCTAATCCTCGTCCATAGTAAGCATAAGCATCTTTAGAATTTAACTTAATTGCTTGGGTATAATCTGCGATCGCTTCTTTGTATTTGTTTAATTCCGAAAAAGCAAATCCTCGGTCAAAATAGGCATTAGCATCTTGAGGATTGAGCAAAATAGCTTGACTAGAATCTGCTTGCGCTTGCTCGTAGTCTCCTAATCGATAATAAGCATCACCTCGCCTATTATAAGCCAAAGCGTTTTGCGGATCTAATTCAATAGCCTGATTGAAATCTTCAATTGCTCCTTCATAGTTTCCTGCATCATATTTATTTACTCCCTTTTGGTATAATGTACTTTGATCATCACTTACAGGTTTTGACAATCTCAATTGCCATACTCCAATACCAAGTGTGATACAGGCAGTTATTCCTGCCACAACTAGTAATAATTTTTTCTGATGCTGTTTTTGTTGATATTGTTCAACATTTATGTTTTTCAGATCGTCTAAAACTTCAGTTGCATACTGGTAGCGCTTCCGATAGTCAAAACGCACCATTCGATTAATAATTTTGGCTAATTTTCTATTAACTTTGAGATTTTTGTTCTGCCAAATTATTTCACCTGTCAGCTTATTTTTCTGATTTCGTAAGTGAGATATTTCTTTTGCTGATAAACCTAGAAGTGCTGCGATCGCAACAATCCCTAAAGCATATATATCGCTATTATATTTGAGGTTGCCGTTAATTTGTTCTATCGGCATATTATACTCCATATTGCCAACAGTATTACTCATGGCTTCATTAACAGTTTCAAAATTAACCAAAACTAACTTTTTATCTGACTCACGACGAATAATATTTGCTGGTTTAATATTCCGATGAATTACGCCATAGCTATGTACAACGACCAGAATTTCTAATATATCTGACAAAAGACTAATTACTTCGTCTTCTCTCAGAGATTGTTCCTGGTTAATTTCGTCAGTTAAAGGATTACCGGGAATGAACTCTTGAACTATATAAAATTCTTCATTTTCTTCAAAATAAGCGATTAGCTTTTGAATCCGCTCGTGTTCCTGTCCTAGCTTTTCTAAAGTTGTAATTTTACTGGCAAACAAGCGACGGAGGATTGTTAAAGCTTGGGGATTGCTACTAGAAGAATGTAACTGCTTTATGATAAATTGGCTGCTAGGAAGATTAGCATCTTCAACTAGATAGGTTTTGCCATTTTCCTCATCATTGAGAACTTTTAGTATTCGATAATGTCCATCTAGTAAATGACTATTCATCAATATAAATGTAGTCTTATAAATTGTTTGATTATAGCTTACGTGTTATTACTAGCGATTTAAAAATATAAATATTTATTTATTAAGCTGTAGGGGCAATTCATCAATTTTCCTTACATGAACTAAGCACAGCCTCACATAAAATTAGTATAAGCGCCTCCAGCCCTATTCTAAGGGCTAGAGCCGCTTACTACAAACCTTTAATTACCCATGCCCACTTACCAGAACAGTAAATACACCACACTGTTAATTACAAATTATTCAGTCAGTTTTTACGCCGGCACGACAAATTTTTCGCTACCAGCCAGTTCAAAGGCTGCATGAATGGCTTGCAAAGCTTTAACACCTTGTTCTTGTGCCACGACACAGCTAATTTTGATTTCTGAAGTGGCAATCATTTGAATGTTGATTTGTTGTTGGGCTAAAGCTTCAAACATTTTAGCCGCAACACCTGGGTGTCCTACCATCCCTGCGCCGACAATACTCACCTTAGCGATCGCACTATCTAAAACAACTTCACCCCATCCTAATTCTGCCGCTACTTGAGTGAGCATTTCTTTTGCATTTTCCCCATCCATCCGCGAGACTGTAAAAGCAATATCTCGCCTGGGAACACCATCAATCACCCGACAGCGCTGAGATTGGATAATCATATCAACGCTAATATTATGCTGTGCTAATAATCCAAATAACTTCGCCGCCATCCCCGGACGATCTGGTAATTGGCGAATGGCAAGACGTGCTTGGTTCAAATCGAGAGCTACACCACGAACGGGGGGTGGGGAGTGAGGAGTTAGGAGTTCTCCCCTGCTCCCTGCTCCCTGCTCCCCTGCCTCGATCTCAAAGGCGGTGCGGAGTGCGCTAACAGCGCGATCGCATTCGGCGGCATCGACTACGCAACTAACTTTAACTTCGCTGGTGGAAATCATTTGGATATTCACACCTGCTTCTGCTAGCGTGGCGAACATCTTCGCAGCCACGCCGGGACGGCCAATCATTCCCGCACCTGCAATACTGACTTTGGCAATGTTATGTTCTAGCATTACCTCGGCTTCGTCTGATTTCGGGTTAGATTGACTCCTCAGTGATGGGGCGATCGCTGCTGCTACTGCTTCTGCCCGTTTTAATATTGGTGTTGTAACAGTAAAGGCAATGTCATTACTGTTACCTTCATGAATTGACTGAATAATCAAATCTACGTCTACTTTTTGCCGCGAAATTTCGCCAAATAACCTTGCTGCTACGCCTGGTTTATCGGGTACGCGCAACAAAGCCACCTTTGCTTGGTTAGTGTCAAATTCTACAGCATCTACTGGACGGGCAATTTCTAGATTGATCAGCGATCGCCCTTGGGGTTTGGCTGATGTCACCCAAGTACCTGGGGCATCTGTCCAGCTAGACCTAACCACTAGGGGAACACCATAGTTACGGGCAATTTCCACAGCACGGGGATGCAACACTTTTGCGCCCAAGCTAGCTAATTCCAACATTTCATTGCAGGTGATGGCATCCATCAACTGAGCTTCAGGAACCAAGCGGGGGTCTGTAGTTAAAATCCCCGGAACATCTGTATAAATTTCGCAAAAATTCGCTCTTAATGCGGCTGCGATCGCCACTGCTGACGTATCGGAACCACCACGACCCAAAGTCGTAATTTCCATCTCTCCGGCGCTGGAGATACCTTGGAACCCGGCTACAACAACTACTTTACCTTCATTTATGTGGCGATTTAGGCGAGTAGTTTCAATATCCACAATCCGAGCGCGGCTGTATTCCGCTTCGGTAACAATTCCTACCTGAGCGCCAGTCATGGAAATTGCTGGTTGTCCGAGTTCCTGCAAAGCCATGCTGAGTAAGGCAATGGTTACTTGTTCGCCAGTGGAAAGCAGCATATCCATTTCCCGGCGGTTAGGATTTGGAGAAATTTCATTAGCTAGTTTGACGAGTCCATCGGTGGTTTTGCCCATTGCCGAAACCACTACAACAATAGAGTTTCCAGCTTTAACCGTTTTATAAACACGCTGTGCAACAGCTTGAATACGTTCGACTGAACCGACAGATGTACCACCGTATTTCTGAACTATGAGCGCCATAACTTTTTTTTAATCAATTGTGCCTGCTTCGATCAACGCTTGTGCCGGGTTAAGAAGCGTTGAAGGCTTATCAGTTATATAGTTTACTAAATATCGTGCAGAATGCCCCATTATAATTAGATTATTCAAAAACTACATCTTCGTAGAGTGCTGCCATTGTTTCCTCAAAATCTACGCTGTTGAGTCGAAATGATTTATGTTCTGATGTGTAGGATTGCAAAACCCACATTCCTTGCTCATGGCGTCGGAAACACTCAACTCGCTGACGTTTTGTATTAATTAAAACATACTCTTGCAGACTTCTCAGTGTTTGATAATCGGCGAATTTGTCGCCCCGGTCAAACGCTTCAGTAGAATTGGATAAAACTTCGACAATTAAACAAGGAAATCTTTTATAAGCTGGCGTTTCTTGATCTCGTTGGTCGCCAGTAACCATCACGTCGGGATAATAAAAGCGATTTAGAGATTCAATTCGGGCTTTCATATCAGCAATGTAAACACGACAACCAGAGCCACGCACATGATTACGGAGGAGGGCAAACAGGTTTCCAGCAATGGTGACGTGTGGATCAAGCGCTCCAGCCATTGCGTAGATGTAGCCGTCTATATATTCATGCTTGACAGAGTTTTGTTCCTCGATTTGGAGGTACTCTTCAGAGGTAAGGTAGTTTTCTTGGGGCGACGCTATCATGGTTGAAACTTCAAGGCTTGAGTGGTACTGATTTCTAGGGTAGCGTTTGCTGTTGGTACGAAATAAATTATCCCAAATTATTTGTAGATTTGTAGGAACACAAGGCCTTGCGCCCCTAAGATGGTGCAAAGGAATTGCGATCGCAGAATTTTACGCTTTAACCCTGTAACGTAAGTTCGACAAGACAGCCAACAGAGATTCAAGGATTTACCAAAAGTAATAAAAGAGTCTAAGTACAACGACTGCGACCACTCAATACCTGGTTATAAAAATCTCTTATCTGAAATCAACTATTAAAGTACTTGACATTAACCTAGGAGTAAGTGCTATATTAAATAGTGTGAAGTCATTGGGGCGTCGCCAAGTGGTAAGGCAGCGGGTTTTGGTCTCGCCATCCCTGGGTTCGAATCCTAGCGCCCCAGTAACAATAAAGGGCAGGTATAACAACCTGCCCTTTATTGTATGTAGTTGTATTTTTAAGATGTGTTTTAAAAATGCTACTTGTCAGGCGATTTAAGAGCTTGATCCAGAGTCTGCCGAGCCTGTTCTGCTTTAGCTCGTGCTTCCTGGTAACGCACATTAGCTTGGGCAAAATTTTTGAGAACTTTAAAACCTTCCTTGAGTCGAGTAATTTCCTCTTCTGTCACCGACTCGTCGGTAAACAGAATATCAACAGCTTTGCGAATTTCCAACGCTTCAGCTCGTGACTCCTGAACTTTCAGCTTGAGCGTGGCCAGATTACTCAGAACCTGGACAGCTTGTGTAATGGTATCCTCACCACTAGCAGTATCAATAGTTGACTCTTTAACCTCAATCAATTGTTGAGGGCCAAATCCTTCTTCCAGTTCCGTGGGTAGCTTACCAGCATCCATCAGTTCCATCAGTTGATCCATTGCTTTATCACGGGCTTTGGCTGAATCTTTTCCAGAAACAGTAAGGATAATTTCTGGGCTTTGAGCGAGAGTGTATTGAACCATATTTGAGCAGAAAGTTTGCTGGTTAACCAAGCTGAGGGAAACAATTATAACACGTTGCGTCTCAGGTCGAAATTCATGTGATTTATATATTCTTTAATGACTTCATGCTTTATTCCTACCTCAACCAAGTCCCTCAAAATAAAACTTTATACTTAAGAAAAGGGAATAAGTTTTAACAGGAGGGGAGAGCAATGGCTCCCAGTCCCACCATCATGCAAGCTGTGGAACAACTGGGCTACCGTGTCACCGTTGGTGATGTGGCAACTCAAGCAGGATTGAACGTCGCTGAAGCTAATCAAAGCTTATTAGCCCTGGCATCTGATGCTGGCGGACATTTGCAGGTAGCGGATTCAGGTGATATAGTTTTCCTTTTTCCACAAAACTTTCGAGCAATTTTGCGTAATAAATACTTCCGGCTACGATTGCAGGAATGGTGGAAAAAAATTTGGAGTGTTCTGTTTTACCTGATTCGCATTTCTTTTGGAATTTTCTTAACTGTTTCCATCGTCCTGATAACTATTGCCATCTACATTATCATTACCTCTATCAATTCAGATCGTAATGGCGACAATCGGGGCAGTAATTACGGCGGTGGGGGGTTCTTCTATTTTCCAAATTTATTTTGGTATTTTAGCCCAAATTATGACACTCACTACCAAGAACGACGGCGTGAAAGGCGAGAAGAAAGCGATCTAAATTTCTTTGAAGCTGTCTTTTCGTTTTTGTTTGGCGATGGTAATCCTAACGCCAACTTAGAAGAACGTCGCTGGCAAGAAATTGCTACGGTGATTCGCAGTAACCGTGGTGCAGTGGTAGCAGAACAAATTGCCCCATATTTGGATGACATTGGCGAGGGCTATACAAGAGAGTACGAAGATTATATGCTGCCCGTTCTAACGCGATTTAATGGGCAACCGGGTGTAAGTCCAGAAGGGCAAATTGTTTATTACTTCCCAGAGTTGCAGGTGAGTGCAGTTAAAAAGCGCCGTCATGCAATATCAGATCACTTAGAAGAATTTCCCTGGCGTTTTAGTGCCGCAAGTTCCGGGCAAATTATGCTGAGTGCTGGATTGGGTGTACTAAATTTTGTTGGTGCTTTAGTACTTGGAAGCTTGTTAGCAAATGGAACTGTTGTCGCCCGATTGGGTGAACTGGGAGCTTTTGTAGGTTTTGTGCAAGGAATTTATTGGCTGCTATTAGCTTACGGAGCAGGTTTTTTAGGTCTACCATTATTGCGTTATTTCTGGATTCAGTGGCGTAATGGCAAAATTGCCGATCGCAACCGCGATCGCATTTCCAGAGCAAGGATATTGGCAAACCCTGATGCACCTTTGCAACAAAAAATTGACTATGCCCAACAATTTGCCGCAGAAAAAGTTATTGGCAACGAAGATTTAGTGTATTCTAGCGAAACTGACTTACTCGACCAAGAAGTTGAGCGTTCCGCAAAAATTGACGCTGAATGGCAAAAACGTTTGGAACGCGGGAGTGGAGAATAAGAAACAGGGGAGATAAGGGCACAAGGAGAATAATTAATGCCCAATCCCCTATGCCCCATGCCCAATCCCCAATTACTTCGCCTGAATTGGTGTTAAGGCTACACCTTGATAATAATGTCCTAAAATTTGCAGGTGGTTCACTCCTTGGCGAGCCAGATTGTACGCCCCCCACTGACTCATGCCTAATCCGTGACCGAAACCAAGTCCTTGCAGCACAAAACTTCCATCGGCCCCCTTGGTGACGCTAAATCGAGTGCTTTTTAACTTGAGGGCTGTTCGCACTTGTTCACGTTGTAAAACCTTTGTGCCCTTGTTACCAACAATTCTTAAGACTTTAACACTGCGAAAAGGTGAGTATGTCTCTGGAACCATTGCCGTCACGCTGCCCACTTCAGGGAATTTAGCACTAATCTCACTGTGGGAGAAAGTTTTTACCCAATTACACTGGCTAATATTTTGATCGTAGTCTTGAACAGCCCGCAGATAAGGGAGGGCATTTCCCCAAACATCTTCCACGTTTTCGGTGTGTCCCCCAGAACAAGCGTGAAAAACTGAGAGAATAATCCGGTTTTTGTAAGTTAGTACCTGTCCTGCTGTTTCATCAACTGCTTTGTAAGTAGCAGGAGATTCACTTATGACACCTTTGTAAATTTGCCAACGATCAGGGGTATTGCCTAAATCGTAAACGGGATTATTCCGTTGTTTTTCTCGTTCGTAGAGGGCGTAGGTGCGGGCTGCGATCGCTTGAGCTTTTAAAGCTTCTTGGGGCCAGCTAGCATTCATTTCGCCACCAAGAACACTGTAGAGATATTCTTGGTCATCAACCCAGTTTACAGCCGTTAAGCCTTTTTCTGTGGGGACAACCAAAGTTCTGCCCCGATACCAGCGATCGCCAATATAAACGAATCCTTTACCAGTTGGCTCAATCCAAAATAAACCAGACTGCCACTTATCTAAAGCAACTCCGCCAGGAACTGCTTGGGCATAATATGCGCTCATGGCTGGTAGCTGTCCGAGAGTCCGGCCAGTACTATCCTTGACGATCCCAGTGGTGGAACTGCCCACTTTTACCTGATTAACGCCCCTTTCAATTGCCACGCGCAGGATTACAGACGCTTGGGCTGGGGCAACCAAAGCTATCCATAAAAAGATACCTACCCACCAATGACGTACTTTAATCTGGGAAAATAAAGAGCCTAAGTAAAGTTGGAATTTCATGCTGATCATCTAATCACACAGTATTTAATTAACGCTCTGGATTATGGCGTCTACTACTTTAAGATGAGACACTTCTCCAACACAGGAGGTTGCCACCTCCTACTAATTATGCATTTTGCTTCAGTTATAAGGTAGAAATCAAGTCAACTAGATAGGGAGCAGGCTTTCAAGGGAGGTTTTTTTAAGCAGAAGAGAAGTTGAAACCTTGTCACATCAGTATTCTTGTCGATGATTACCTTTTTATTGCCCTTGAAAGCTATCCCCTATCCCCTAATGAGTATTCGGAATCAGCCGACCACAGGGATAAGTTGCTGTTTGCTGTGAAGCACTTTCAGCCACTGCTGCTGGAATCTGATCTGATGGTTGGGATTTGGCTGCTAGATAGTCTTTTTGCAGTTTCTCTAAAATGGCTTCTCGCCTGTCGTAAATGCGCTTCAGGGGACGAGGCTGGCATTTGTTAAGAACATACGCTGTCACCAATGGTAGAGCGATCGTGCTATCGGTATAACAAACGATTGTGTTAGGTAACTCATCCGGGTCAATTTTACCCCAACTGACGGCTTCCGATGGGGTTGCTCCAGACAAACCACCTGTATCTGGACGCGCATCGGTAAACTGCACAAAGTAATCGTGTCCTCGTTCTTCTAACCCTAAAACTTCGTGAAGTTGCGGTTGAGTTTGTAGCAAAAAGTTTTTAGGACTACCACCACCGAGAATTACAGCCGCACTTTTACCTTCTGATTCACGGGCATTATAGGCGATCGCTGCTGTCTCATTTACGTCAATTGATGGATCTATTACCAACTGCGAACCTTCCAGTGCTAAAGCTGCCACGTTCATCCCAATTGAACTATCTCCTGGAGAAGACGTATAAATCGGTACGCCATATTCATAAGCTGTAGCTAACAAGCAGGAATGCTGCACACCCAATTGCTTTTCTACTTCTCGGACATATTTACCTAGTAAATGGTGAAACTCAGCCGTTCCCATCCGCTTCTGAAACGCTTCTCCTTGGAGAATCTTGCGGATGAACGCATCAGTTTCTAGCAGCACATCATAACCAAAGATAATGTCATAAATGCGAATAGTACCTTCTTGGCGCAGTTTCACATCATCCAAAAATGGATTACCAGCAAAGAGTTCAAAACCCAAACCGTAGTGCATATCGTGGTAAAGATTTGCACCAGTGCTAATCATCCAGTCAATAAAGCCGTTGCGAATTAAGGGTGCAAGCGCTGAAACCCCAAATCCTGCTGGCGTCATCGCACCGGAAAGGCTAACTCCCACCGTGACACCTTCCGTTAACACATCACGACTCAATAGCTGGCAGATTTCCCGCAACCGCGCTGAGTTGTAAGCGGTAAAGTATTGATCAATCAAATCCACCACATTGATATCATTCGATATAGGTGTAGGTGCGATTTTTTGACCCAGCTGTTTAGACATTTTGGCACTCCCGAACAGTAAACACGCCCGAATCTAATGTTATCTAGCTTTCAACCAAAGTGACAGCAATACTTTTTTATCACTAGCTTGAAAAAGTAAGTGGCGAGTAAGAGAAGAAACCTTTTTCCTCCCTTTTGGGATTTTCCTACGATTAGCTGTCTTGAGAGCTTATGAGCATTTGACAGGCACATCAGTTACATTGCTGCGAAACTTCACCATCGCTTCACTAGCGCCAAAATGTGCTGCAATCTGAGATAACAGCATCTTTTGTTGTGTCGCCCATAATAAACCACGTTTGGGAATTTGAAGGCATCCTCCTAGATAAGTTGCTTCATCTTCGTTGTTTTGTTTGCGTTTTGGTAGTCCAGTTACCGAATCAAAGCCAACAGGCTTATGATTGAACAACACATGAGCTATTTCATGCATCAGATTTGATTCATGCCGTGCAGGTGCATGACGCGGGTTGTATACAATCCATAGTGGGTTATGGCATATAATCCCTGCTGACCACCCATCGCTAGCAAGTAATACTGCTACTTGCTCTGGCTCTAAATTCGGAACCTGATCGGGTGTAAAAAGTCTTGCTCCTAACTTGGTTGCTAGAATATCTGCGGGTAAAGGTTCAAACGATCGCACTCGAAGTAAGCTTCGTTGTTCAGTTGCGATCGCTTCACAGCGTTGCCTAAATTCCGGCGATAGACTTTGAATTAATGACATATCTTTAGGGATCTTGCTTCAATTCGCCATCATTTTGAGAGAGATCACGATACGCTGCTTTAACTAAAGATGCCAAAGCATTAGCGATCGCTGGATCAAGATTTTTGTCAGCGCGTAGTTGAATAGCGATCGCTTCAGGCGTATCCAGTTGATCCTCCTCTGAGGTTCTAAACAACTCCGCAGGTGGCACTTCTAGCCAGTTACAAAGTGCCACAAAAGTTTCCATATCCGGCATTTTGCCACTCTCTACTCGTGACAGAGTGGATGGACTAACATTACCAATCTCTGCCGATGTTTCCCGTAGTCCTCTGCTGCCGCGTTTTTTGCGAACTAGGCTTGCTAACCGTTCTATATCTAGATAACTTCCCATTCCTTTGCTCCTGTCTCACAAAAGAATAAATTGTCTCTTAGTTGACACAAAATAAATAATATTGTACGGTTTATGAAACAAATGTATCACGCTTGAAAAAGATCGTGTTGTTAAAAAAATCCTCTATATGAAGGATTACCTTCAATGGGAAGTAATGAATTTGATAATCTCATCCTTGGTTTAGCAGAGTTTGTCCGTCGAGATGGCAGATATCCATATCCTGAACTGCTCCGTCATGCTCTTAATAAATTAGCTCTAGAGCTAACTGCTGTAACATACCCACGGACTCTAACTGGTCTTTTAGCATTACTTGAAAAACCTGTAAAAACTTGGTATCCAGGGCGCTTACTGCCAAAAGAGTTTGACTCTGATTTTGGTCTGCTTTATGAATGGGGGTTGAGTGAAGAAGCAAGCCGATATTTATACGAGGAACTACTTGAAAAAACCAAGTTGTCAGAGTTTGCCACCACTTTAACCAAACAAATTGCCATAGAGAATGTCCAGTTTCAGAAAATTTTGGAACGATTGCAAGAACTTTACAACAACGATAGCGATCCTGAGCGCGTTCAGCAGGAGTATGTTTTGCTGCGTCTATTTTTGATTGAAAATCCATATACAACTCCGACACAGCTTCGCAAAATATTTTCCAAAACTCGACATATTGATAAGCTGTTCCACATTTAGTTTGCAATAGCAGCATTACCTTTATTTTTAATTTTTCTTCCCCATCTAATTATTAACTCTCCCTGATTTAACAACCTATTTAATAAGTTTTTCAGTTCCTCTACTGATTTAAATAGGCGATGAGATATGTATTCTTTCGCCGAATGCCATACAAGTTCGGCTAAATTCAAATCTGGGCTATACTCAGGCAGAAAATATAGTTGAATATTTGGTAAGTTTTTTTCAATCTCTGCCAATATAGTTTTCTTTTTATGGTAACTAGCGTTATCTAGAATTATCAAGATTT
>NZ_JACJSI010000088.1 GCF_014698065.1 Nostoc flagelliforme FACHB-838 | reverse complement strand
GCGATTATTCACCGAGGGATTTCTCAGCCCACGCGATCGCGCTCTGTTTGGCATCTGCCTGTTTACTGGTTGTCGCGTATCAGAAGCGTTGGCCCTTAAAAAGACTGATATCAAATCAGGAACCATCACTTTCCGAAAATGTACCACGAAAGGCAAGTACAAAACACGGATTGTAGACATTCCACCAGCACTATCCGCAATACTGGCTGATTACCAACCGAAAATCGGGGTAATGTTCCCAGGTATGCGCGGTGTAACTGAACGCCTGACCCGATTCATGGCAGACAAAATTCTAAGAGATGCCTGCAAGCGGATTGGAGTTGAGGGAGTCAGCACCCACTCGTTTAGGCGAACTGCCCTCACGCAGATGTCCAACGCCGGGATACCTTTGAGAACTATTCAAGAAATCTCTGGTCACAGTGACCTGGGGACATTGCAGCGCTATCTAGAGGTCACGCCAGAGCAGAAGCGAAAGGCTGTTTCTGTGATTGGGTTTTAGATTCTGGTTTTCCTTTAATAAGCAATAAATTTTAAAAATTAGGACTGTGTTCATAATCCCAGCACTTCCCATCATGCCAGATTCTACTAGTGTGTTCACATTCTGATTGATCGTAGATCCAAGGAATTAAATATCCTTATTATTCTTGTGTAGACCAACAATTTTACTATTCTTAATATTTCTTTTTTGCTTAAATGTATCAATGTCCTTTTCGCCAGATAAAAGAAATTTTAATAACGACTTGCCTTGAAACTTACAAGTTTGTGTTATTCCGAGCATGGTCAAATACGAGTGAGTGAAAGACTCAAAGAAAGACCCCGATATGTCTCGCTGCTTTGTAAAATGTCTAATAGCACTTTCAGCCATATTATTGTGCCAAGCTATTCCATCCTCCTCCATAAAAATAAACAATTTTTCTTGATAACGAATGAATCTTTTTTGGTATTTCATAACCAATTCTGAGTGATAAAATTTATCATTAATAAAATTTAAATAAAAATAATCAATATTCTTTTTATATTTTTTAAGATATCGGCTTTTAAAGCCATATCTTTCTATTGTTTCAAAAATAGGCAATATTAAATTCTTAACTTCTAAAATAAAAATTTCAAACTCAGCATCAAATGGCGATTGCAAAAGATCGTCATTAAGATTACGAATTAAGTGAACCCAACATTTCTGCTGTCTACATTGAACTGAATCATATCCGGCATAGAAGTCTGAAACTAAAATGCCATTATAATTAGCTAGTAATTCATGAACAATATTTGCTTCTCGTGTGTTAGTTAGCTTAAATATTACGTGTTTATTCGTTGTGAAAACCCATACATATTGATCAACCCCTCGAATGCTAATTGTTGTTTCATCAACATGAATAAACGGACTATCTAAAATATGTTGATGAATTATCTTCTCAGTATCATAGTAGTTGAAAGCAAAGGATTTTATACATTCTGTTACTGTAGTGAGTGAAACCTTCTCATTAAATTGTTCCTCCATTAAGTTCACAATATTTTTGTAAGATAATCTTAAAACAAGTCTTTGGTAAACTATCCAGGATTGAAAAGCATGACCGAAAAGTTGATTACCTCTTTTATTGATTTCTTTGGGATAATAGCGAATATTACAGGCTCTACAATAACTTATTGCTCCCGAAAACTTTATAACTGATTTCCTAATACCATTTTTTGTAAAAACAAGATTAATCACAGTTTTTTCAGCTGTTTTGTTCAAATTTTCAAGTGATTTACCACAGTTTAAACAGCTTTGTTGTGCAGTTAAATGAACTATTCTTCCTGCTTTTGGAATTAACCTTTGATAACCAATGCTTATTTTCCTTTGCTTGCTAGATTTAGGCTCATTTCTCTGAAACTTTATCTTACTCTTATCATAAGAAATATAGGCAAACTTTAAAATTTCTTTGAACTGTTCATGAACCTCAATACCATTTTCTGTCAAATTGTTTTTAATATAATCAGGAAATATGACATCTAAGCCAATAGTATCTCTAAAAAGTGAAATCTTCTCATAAAGTAACTTTAAAGCATTACAATCGTCATAATTGTATTTAATTAATAACTTTTTATATTTATCACTTTGTACTTCTTCCCATTCATACCGCCAAACAAGACTTTGTAAGCCGGATGCATCCTTACATTCCCAAGAAGCACCGATAAAATTACCAATTTTCTTGAGATTATTAGAGAGTACAGGAAAGTAAATCTTGCCATAAATATATGAGTTTATATTGACTAATCGTTTTTGAATCGCCTCAACATCAGTCGAGTACTTTCTCGATAATTCATTAATCGCTCTTGGTTCGTAACTTCCATAATGATATATCGGGGCTTCAGGATATTCATTAATATAAGAGACTAAGGAATTCCAAATTTTTTCTTCATCATCGATTGTATCTGCCCAAAAGGAGTGATAAACACAGGCTGATTCCTGACATACTAATAGACCTATCAAATAGTGGAAGTGTTCATCGGGTATGCCCTCAATATCTAGGAATAACTCCATTTTTTTTCTGGAAACTTCTGGTAATACTTGCACATATATTTTATTTTCTCTAATAGCTAAGGCTTGTAGTTCTAAATTATCTTTTAAATAAGATTTGGTAATTTTTCCCTTTTTTTTACTTTTTCTAGGTTTGAATAGATAGGAAAGTTGATGAATTGTAAAAATACCTCTTCTGTTATATTTATAAATAGCTTTTGGAGAGATTCGGTCTAATAAGCTTAGATTATTCTCCTGCTCTGCTTTTTCTCTACATAAAGTTTGAAACTGGCACGTTGGGCAATGCTTATTAAGAATAACTGGAGGAGGTTCAACAGGAGGTCTTTGTATCCATTCCCTCAGAGGTTCAATTAACAACCTGAGCATTTTATAGCTGTTTGTAAGCTTCAGTTTATGGACTTCACCTCCCATGCTGATGATGATTCCATATTTTGTTGGCTGATTCTGGATTTGTTCCAGGATATACCCAATAAACAACAATTCAATTTTATGCTCTCTCGAAAGACTATATGTTCCTACAGTAATTGCTGGTTCATAACTATATTTCTCTAACGATGAAGTGCTTTGTCCTTTTATTAAAACATCACAATAAGCTTCTAATCCATTAACGGATAGGCTCGCTTCAATAAGAAAATCAATGTTCCTATTTAGTGTTTTGATGTCATATAGTTTCACTAGTGAATTATTCTGCTTTATCCTAGTTATATATTCCTCACGATTCCTAATTTTACGCTGTTCAAGAATGCGAATATATTCGGGTAAAGTCCCTTTATCTTCTGTGAAAAGAAGTAAGAAAGCTTTTCGAGGACATTGCGAGTAGGCTAGTACTACCTCAGATGTAATTATGTTTTTGTTCATAAGAGACTGTTACCAAGTGCAAACTAGAGGGTTTAGTTTAAAAATCTGGGTAAGTTCTACTTTAAGTCTCAAAGTTATATGTGATAAATAGTACTAAAAATATGTCTATAAATCTCTCATTCACAAATAATCCGTTGTGCCATGCTTTCATTTACAGTAGAGAGTTGACAAAACTACTGGTATTCCGTACCTTATGAAGGATGGGGATAATTTTGAATGGGATAATGACAAGGCAATTACCAACTGGCAAAAGCATGGTGTCAGCTTCCATCAAGCAATCAAAGCGTTTGACGACCCTTTTGCGGTTGAACGTTTTGATGATCGTGAAAATTATGGGGAAGAGCGCATCAACCTGATGGGTATGTGTGACGGGGTACTACTTCATGTAACCTACACCGAACGGGGACAGCGTATCCGTTTAATATCAGCCAGAAAAGCAGAAAAGTATGAAAGAAACGATTATTACCGCGAGAATGCACAAGGATGGGACGGCGGTTGAAGTGTTGCCTGACGGTAGTGAAAGACCCTTTCCAGAGCAGCCCATGCGTCCCATGACAGAAGAAGAAATTCACGCTGCGGCTATTAGCGACCCTGATGCCCGCCCTATGACAGAAGCTGAATTACGCAACGCCAGACGTGTTCCCCGTGTTAAAACCATGCGGCGCGCCTTGAAATTGACGCAGGAGGAATTTTCGGCGCGTTATCATATTCCGCTTGGCACTTTGCGTGATTGGGAGCAGGGACGCACTGAACCCGACCAAACCGCACAGGCTTACCTCAAGGTTATTGCTGCCAATCCTCAAGCTATTTATGAGGCATTGCAATTTACCCCGCACTAATTTTCAAAACAGATTTTTAGGCGCACAAAAAAATCAACGCTATGTTGCTAAAAAGGGTTGAGAAGCACATACAAATCGCTATGAAAGTTCCGACTCCAATGAAAATCAGAATGACTATGAAAATTTATCAGGAAGATTTAGATTGGGCGGTTTCCCAAGCCTAATAGTAAGAATATTGAGCTTTTTTTAGAACGTTTATTACCAGACACCGTGAGGCACTTATTACCCAGAGAGTAATAACCTCTTGCCTTTACTCAACATTTGTCAGCGTCTCCAGTTGTGCAAGTAGTTTTTCTATTTGCTTGCGCTTCTTCGGATCTGACCAAATGCGCGACTTCCTTAGTTTGGTAGTCGCAGCAGTAAAGCGCTCTTTGTAATCGTTAGACTCGGTGTTTGGGGTAGTGGCTGGGCTTTTCTTCTCACTAATGTGCTGTCTGATTTCGCTTAAAGATCAGTTTAGAACAAGAGCTTGTTCTAAAAAAGAGTGGGCTACAAATATACGTGACTTCGTTGACAAATGTTGAGTATGATTTAGTCCAAGCCCAAAAGTCAGAAAACCAGAAAACCAGATTTATGGTTTACCAGAAAGATGGACAGTCAAAAGAAAATTGTAACGATCACTGGGTACAAGGGTGGGGTAGGGAAAAGCACTACAGCAGTGCATCTTGCAACCTTCTTTAGTGAACTTGGTAAAACAGTTCTTGTAGATGGCGACCAAAACCGTACCGCCCTGGCGTGGTCAAAACGCGGATCATTCCCTTTCCCTGCTGTGGACGAACGCCAAGCCTTAAAAGTAATTGCCGATGCTCAATTTGTGGTCATCGACACCCCAGCAAGACCTGACTCCGATGATCTAAGGGAATTAGCTAAAGGCTGTGACCTTCTAATCTTGCCCACAAAACCGGACATCGTGAGCCTTGAGCCAATGCTATTGATGGTGAAAGATTTGGGTGAGGCAAACTATCGTTGCTTGCTTACTATTGTTCCTCCCTATCCCAGCAAGGAAGGTGAAACACTGCGTCAGGATTTGTTGAATGGAGGCATCCCCGTATTTCAGGCAATGATCCGGCGTACTGTCGGCTTTGAGAAAGCAGCTATGGCTGGTGTCCCCATTCGTGATGTTGATGACTCACGTTTAAAAACAGCTTGGGCTGATTACCTCGCGCTAGGTAAAGAAGTTATGGAGATTTTGAAATGAGCAAGTACGGAGATTTGATTAAAAAAGCCAGAGAGACGGAACCAGAAAACCAGAAAACCAGAAATACAGAAGACCATATATCTGGTTTAGCATCACAAGAGCCAGAGCTTGAACAGATGGTCAATCTCTGCGTCAAAGTCCCTATATCCCAACGTCGCTACTGGATGTCTAAAGCCAAAGAGCAGGGAATTACTGTAACCTCAGTTATTGTTGAGGCGCTAACCCAAAAGTTTGGGGAACCAGATAACCAGAAAGCCAGAAAACCATAAGGATAGTTTTTCAAAAACCTTGGTGAGGTGATGTATTGGAGTTTAAGCTTTACTAAAACTTAATTCTGACTATAAAGTAAGGAATTTTACTGAAGTATAATCTGGCAATATTCAACGGCTACAGACGTTTACACAACTATGAAAAAGAGTCAAGTTCAATTTTTAGCAATTTTTGTGGTGTCGATTATTATTGTTGTCTCATCACAAAGTTTTGCACAGACACCTGTACCTTCTCCATCTCCAGTCCCATTAACTATGCCTCTAAAGCGATCGCTCCTTAGAGAAAGTCAAAGAAATCTTTTACTTCAAGCAAATCACTCATTCTTTGTAGCGCAGACATCAAACGGCTCTAGTTCAAATAATCCTGACTTTTGGCGTGATCCAGCATGGCAATCAATAGGGGTAATTGTTGCAATCCTCCTAACCTTGCTAACTATATTTATTGGGTGGAAGCAAGCTCAAAAAAAATCCTTTTCGTATTCAATTTCTTCTAAAGTTAATGTTTTAGATATTGAAGATAGTATTAAGAGTAAAATTCAAGTAACTTTTGATTCCAAGCCTGTTAAAGATTTGTATTTGATAATTATTAAGTTTGTTAATTCAGGAAATACCCCGATTCAATCAAATGATTATTATCAACCAGTTACTATTGTTTTCAATAGATCGGCAGAAATACTCTCGGTTGAAATATTGGAGCAATCTCCCAATAATTTGGGTGTTGTCCCAGTATATACATCGCAAAATATAGAGATCCCAAAAATACTGTTGAATCAGAAAGACTGCTTTGACTTGAAGGTGTTGGTCACAAATTTTCAAGATTTAAGTGTTAACGGACGTATCGCAGGTGTGAAAGAAATTCAAGAGAAGGATAGTTCAAATTTAGAAGCATACAACAAAGTTGTGATTGCTCTTACTGCTATTGTTATAACTGCCTTATCTGGATTTTTGATTAACTTTCTACTAGTACAAAATGTCTCATTCTTTTCAAAGTCAGGAGAACTAATTACTACAGTTTTTGTAGCAATACTCGTAACTTTTCTACCTGCGGGTGTGGAGGTATTAACAAACCTAAAGAAAAGGAAGTAGAATATGCAGTAAATCAGTGTTTATACACTGCCTGGGTTCTAGATTTAAGAACTCGTGGCTCGGAGTCGGCGTTAGCGGAGTGGATCTTGCGGGCTAGTGGATCTAGTTGTCCCAACCAGTAATCTTTCTGCCCGTAAGAGCCACCGACTCCGAGAGCGAAGCGGTCACGAGTTCGTCGGGTCAACACGGCTACTGACGGGTCTACTCCAAAAATCGCATTCAATTCTTGTGATCAAACCTGACCTACTCAATTATCTTCAGTACAGTATTGTCTGCCTAGACACAATAAGACTACTTGATACAAAAATGAGTATTGCGGGTAGCAATAAGGAGTATTTGGGCGGAGAATTTCTGTAGGGCTGACAAGTGACGCTCACACCTTTTGGATCAAAAATGAGTATTTGCGCGTAATCTGAAACCAAATCATTGCTTAGAATCAACTCTTGAGCAAAACTATATCTTTTCTATATTACTTTATACTACATTTGTAGCCTAAAACCTGGACTCCACTTTTGAATTACACCAAAGCTATGCTGTAAACACCACTTATTACATACGCTTTATGTAGATTATAAGTATTGAAATAGTAGTTCTAAATACCTTGCCCAAGTGGTAGCTGTTGGGTAGCTCAACTGGTGACACACAGCTACCAGTTGAGTAGTAAAAAAGCGAGTTTTTGAAAATTTGATGATTCCCCAACTGGTAGCTATAGAGTAGCCCTACTGCTACCAGTTGAGCATAAGACATTTATTGAAAAATTCGGGCGTAATGCTGACTGAGAATGACTTACAGCAAAAAATAATCGCCTGTTTCATTCTCAATAACTTCAAAATTATTGAGAATGCATAATACACTTATGTTGCAATTGTGCTTCAATAATTCTTTCATTAACTTAACCCAGCCCACTTAACATCTGATTTTTTTTCTTCATGCCTGAATAGAAATTGTTCATTTTACAATCTCCACGCTTGTTAATAGAGATGAAACTTGTTTTAAGTAGTGAAATTGTCTGATTAATCACAGTTACAAATAGCAGACATTTTGCACCTAAAACCCCGATTCCTGTGCAAAATGTCTGCTATTTTGCACAGCTTATACACGCTTCTAACTGTTATAGCTGTCATCAAATATTGACAATCAGGTACAAAATGTCTGCTATTTTGCACATCGCTTTTTTGAAAAATTGCCCTCTAATACTTACTCCAGAAAACTTTTAGCCATTTTTATCAAACTGGCTCATTCTCAATAACTCTAAAATTATTGAGAATATATAATACGTTTGTGTTGCAACTGTACTTCAAAAATCCCGCTCAATCGATCAACTTCTTCAGTAAGTGAATCTGAAATTTCCACTGTGAGTTCAGGAGCCATCCTATATATTTAGCGTTAACTGAAATAGAAACTCGTCTAACGCAGCAACTACACTAAACACTTATAACCCCGTGAACTTAGCGTAGTTTAACCGTAGTAAATCAGTCTCATCCGACACTAATATTCTTGGCCGTCCAAAAGGACAAAAACAGTGGTTTTTTGTCCTTTTGGCCGTCCAATAAGCGCCAACCCTACTCAATTGTCATGCTCTGCTGACAAATGCCCACCTGTCAACGGCCGTCCAAAAGGACAGAAACTGGTCATTTTTGTCCTTTTGGCCGTCCACTGTTTTTGAAAAAAATCTTCTGTAACTTATATCCAGACTCAATTACAGCCACTTTTTCGCGCTATTTTTGTTGTCAATAAGTTGGGGTCTTATTGACAATGCGTAATCATGATATGTTGCAATTGTGTTTCAAAAATTATTTCTTGAGCTTAACCCACGAGTTAGGTGTACGCGGGAGCATGGCTCACAGACTAAAACCACGACTACGCTCAAGCTGAAGGCGTTGTTGTTCCGCCTCATAAAAATGAACTCTTAATTCCTGATTCCAATCAGGATAAGTCGGTTTAAATCTTTGACCAGAGGGCAACAATTCTAATACTGCATTAGCAGTTTTATCCCCCTGCTCATCGTTATTGAATGCCAGAACTACCCTATGACAATTTTTGAGAAATTCTAGGGGTAAATTGTTCGGGTCATCAGCTACCATAAACATTGTTCTCATCGATGGTTTGGCTCCTGTTTTGGCTAGGACATACACGCCTACTGACACCGCATCAATTGGTGAAGAACATAAGAAGACATTTTTAATCTCTTGTTGTGGATTCTGCCCCAAATTTATATGAAACCAACCATTTGAAACAGAGGTGTTTTGGTCATACTCAACAGTGTGATGATTATGTCCGGGGTTTGACCAAACTAATGCACCAGTTTTTTCGCCATCCAGATTACGTTTGATAAATAAAATCTGCTTTTGCTCATCGATGTAAAGCAAATTGTGGTTGTGTAATCTTTCAATAAAAGAATGTGGTATACCGCGTTTCTCACTCAAGTATTTATACAATTTTGGCCACAGAGCTATATCCTCTTGTGGTGGAGTGAACTGAGGCTGTTGTTGAAAGCGTTCAATATCCTGAAAGAGTTTTTCTAACTGCTCAACTGGGAGTGGTTTAACAGGTTTGAGCAGCAATTCATGAATAGGTTCATCATCACGTTCTGGTTGGTAGTCAACACCGCGATGTTTTTGCAGTCCAGGGAAAGTGTAAGCTGCACCTAGTTGTGTGCCACTGAAAGCCTGCCCATCTTTCTCGTAAGAAATGCCTTTAGATTTACCATTCCTAGTGAATCCTGTTCTTACACTGACACTAGCTTGTTGCAGCCGCATGAGCAGCGTTGGCATTTGGGGATTATCAACACTAGCCCTATCAATTGTCTGCTGAAGTTCCTCTTTAATAGTGCGTCCTGGTGGCTGCTCAAGTTTACCTAGTTCATATTCTTCTTGCTCTCGCCTTATGCGCCTGATTTGTCCGGTGCTGGGTGTGCGTTGAAGCTTCTCTCTACTGCCCTGCACTTGCACTAAATCATAGTCTTGCTCGATTTGTCGCAGGACTTTCTCAGAGCGTACATAATCCCAGGAATCATGCACTACTAGCCCCGTGTCCATCCTAATTCTGCTGGCGGCGTGGATGTGGTCGTCGTCGGTGTTATGGTGGCGAAAGATGACAAACTGATTGGCATCAAAGCCCATTTCTTTCATGTAGCGATCGCCGATTTCGCTCCACTTATCATCATCTAATTTATCACCCTTAGCTGCTGACAGTGAGACATGATAAACAACTCGGTCTGCATCAGAATTTAGTTGTCTTGACAGCTTAAACTCCCGCGCCAATTCTCGCGCATTTCTCCCGCTCATATTGCCGCCGATGAGTTTAGCATCTTCACGGGATTCTAAATAATCCAACAGCTTGCGAAAACCTCTACCCTTAGTCTGCTTCCCAATCATCGTCTGACTCTTCCTCTTCCGAATCTTCGTCTTCAATGTCATCTGAGGCAATGTCTCGTCTGCACTGATGCAACAGTTCTAAAAGTTCTCGTAACAGTTCTGGATCAGCAGGTAAAGTTCGCCCAATTTTTAGGGCTGTGTTAGTTGCCTTAACAAGCTGGTTTAGGTTGTTCCCGATTTGTCCTAATTCCCAATAGGTTTGCAGGCTAATTTTACTCAGTCGTTTGGGTAATGGACGCATCAACGCATTGCGCCTCATCATTTCACTTGCTGACATCCCCGCATCAAGTGATTTTATCCGCAGCAAGTCCAGTTCGATATTGCTCAATCTCACTGGGAAAATGTGCTTTCGGACTAGAGCTTTAGACTGTTTACGATTTGCCATAATTCGAGAATATCAAGGGACGTTGCGAGGGGGGTTTTTCAAGGGGGGTTTCCCCACTTGAACCAGTCTGCCGTTCGAGCGCAGCGAGACAAAGCGTAAGCTTTGAGGCATCGCTGGCTTCAAGCCCAAATACGGGGATAGATGAGGTGTTGTATGCTACGGCTGTACGGAGGACACAGCAGGAGGCTGGGGCGAGACTACAACGGCGTAGCCGTGCTGCTGAATATCCTACAATTTACAGGGGAGATAGCAACGGCATAGCCGGAATTTGAGATAATCAAGCAGGAGATAAATTCTGGTTCGGCGTAGCTGTAACAGGGGAGTGAAAACGGCGTAGCCACTATATGAAAATTCTCTGATTCAGCGTAGCTGCCACACAATATAATAGTCCGGCGTAGCCACAATACTAAAAAATAATTCAGCGTAGCTGTTTTAAGTAAAATTATCTGATTCAGCGTAGCTGTAATAGCCTGATTTTTTAGCATTAGCTTGAATAAGAAGACCAGCGAAGCTGCCACACTAAAAAATATAAGGCGTAGCCGTAATATGAAAAGGTAATTCGGCGTAGCCGCAATAGCCGTTTTTTGTAGGATTTTGAAAACAAATTGGTGCAAATTATTTCAAATAGCCGATAATTATCAGTTAATCAGGATTCACGAGATAACCATGAGTGAACATCAGAATTCAGAAATAATTACGAAAGAGAAGATTGATAAGGCTATCAATCTGCTGAAAGAACAGAAGCCAAAAGAACGAGAAGATGTATCGGACAGAGAGGCTATCAGGAAAATGAGACGGTACATTGAAAAGCTGACCTCTAATAAGTATGGCTACACTTACGATGAAGTATCGGAGATGCTGAAGGGTTTGGGGATTAATTTGGCTGGCAGCAGAATCAAATATTTAATCGGTGAGTTGAAGAAAAGCGGTCGTCGCCGTGATCAGGCATCTGATAACGGCAGTAGTACGTCAGATCAAGAGGCTACTGAAAATCAGAAAGAAGAAAAAGCCAGCAGCGAAGCTGAAGAAACACCTGTAAACAGTAAGAAGGGTAAGAGTAAAAAACAACTAAAAGCAGCTGAGACAGCAACAACATAGAAACAATGGCATCCTAGTTTTAGTCTTTGATCGGGTCAAGTTAGCCACATAATAGGAATCAATATGGGAGAAGCTAAAAGGCGTAAAAAGTCAGACCCAAATTGGGGTAAATCCGAAGCATTTAAAAAGTCAGACCCCAATTGGGGTAAATCCGAAGCATTTAATCATCCCAACAAACCTAAAATCACCTATTTGACTGAATCACATCCCGATTATCAAACCGCCTTTGACATTAAAAATGCTCACTACGCTGGCAAATCTCGTGTTTACCTTGTCCGCTTAGATTATGCCGATGGTGAATATTTTGTCGGCGCAGTCAACACATTCTTAGTCGGTACTGAAATTACAGTCAACGCCATCTGGACTCCCTACCCCAACAGCCAACGCACAGGTCTAGAAATTCTAGACAGTATCCGTCGAGATATTGGTTTAAAAGCTAGAGACGAAATGTTCCTTTCCGATGCTGTTCTGCTCAACTTTGAATCTGACTGAATAAATTAGCAGTTGGGTACTGGTGAGCGGACAAAATTTTACCCGCCACCACCAAACGGACAAGGGCAGGGTTAAATTTTGGTTGTTTGAGTGACGCACTTTCCACGCACTCTTAAATTCCTAAGAGCAAACAAAAAATGGGTAAAGGGAAACAGTGAGGAAAATGGTTCAGTCAGTTTTTGCATACCATTTGTGGGCGATTTGGGCTAACTGATCTAGAACAACGATGAGGTCTTGTGATTTTTCCGTTAAACCATAAGTAACTTGAGGCGGTATTGTTGGCTCATAAGTCCGATAAATGATTTCAGCCTCCTCAAGCATTCGCAATTTTTCAGTGAGAACTTTTGACGAAATACCCTCTATCTGACGTTTTAAAGCACTGAAGCGAGTAGGGCCATTATTACGCAAAATCCAAAGAATGTAGAACGTCCAAGTTCCACCAAGCACGTTTAACAACGTACCCATTGGGCAACTTACAGATTCTTTTAACTGAGTCATAACAATTCAAAATTTACAGTTAGAGGGAGAACTAGTGCCTTCAAGTAGTGGAGTTGCTAAACATACCCTTTACCCCGCCAAGTGAACTTGGCGGGGTAAAGGGGAAGGGGGAAAGGGTTTAAATCCCTTAACCTTTCCCCTTTTCCCTTTCCCCAGTCTGAAAAAGCGCATTTTTGGGTTGGCAGACTACTAGTGAAACTTGCAATAGCACCATGAGTTAGTTTCTTTAATGTGTCGCAGTTACTTTAAAGTACCTACTTTACATTTTTTATCAGTTACTTATAGTAAGTATATAGGGTTTATATAGTTTCTACCTTACAGATTCACCTTGTATCTGTCGTTAAGAAACTAAAACCTACGGTTAAACAGACAATTTTTATTCTGATATGCCTCCCTTACCTTTTTGACAAATGTCCTATAGGCGAGGGTAGTCAGCACATTATTCATCATTACTCAAAATAATCAAATTCAGTGAAATTCCGCAGCGATAGAAGGCGGGAGGAGTTTTGCTATGGGTTTGTTAGCACGCTCGTACATTGGTATTGCTAATCACACAAACAGGAGTTATACATTATGGAATTGCTAAAAAGCTTGTCAATTACCATAGTCAGTGCAGCATTCATGGTTTTGACAACAGCAACTCAAGCCAAATCTGTAACATTAACCTATGAGCGTAGTATTGGTAGCCCTGGATTTGAAAACGGAAATCTTTTTTTACCTCAAGGTATAGATGTACAACAACAAACAGGCAATGTTTTTATTAGCGATTCTGCTAATAATCGTGTCTCAGTTTTTGATCAAAACGGTAATTTTGTAAAAACTATTGGCAGTTTGGGCAGTGGAGATGGACAGTTTTACCAAACAGCAGACCTAGCATTTGATAAGCTAACTGGAAACCTTTATGTTGGCGATGTTTATAACAGCGAAATGGATGTCTTCGATGCTAATGGGAAATATCTTAAATCCTTTGGTAAATTCGGCCCACAAACTGATAGACCCTTCTTTGGCCCTGGTGGTATAGCCTTCGATGCGTCGGGTAATTTATATGTCAACGACTATACAGCAGATACGATTCAGGTATTTGATCGAGACGGTAATGTGATCAGAACAATTGGTAGCTCTGGCACTGCATCAGGTCAGTTTTTAGGGCCATCAGGTTTATCGATATCGGAGAAATCAGGTAACATCTATGTTACCGATTTTTTAAATAACCGTATTCAAGTCCTCAACTCACAAGGCGAGCCTATCTTGGTCTTTGGTGAATTAGGCAGCGAACCAGGGCAGTTTAATTCACCTGTTGCCATTGAAGTGGACGATCAAGAGAATATTTATGTGGGTGACGCTCTCAATAACCGTGTGCAGGTTTTTGATAAAAACGGTAATTACCTAACTTCTTTTGGTACAGCAGTTCCCAACGCTAACCCAGAACCTCTTCAACCAGGACAGCCTCAGCCAGAACCTGGACAGTTTAATTGGGCAGTTGGCGCACACTATGACAATGACAAGCTTTATGTCAGTGATTTCTACAATAGTCGCGTTCAAGTATTAAACATTAGTCAACAAGTACCTGAACCTACATCTCTGTTGGGTTTGGCTTTAGTGGGAATTGGAGCGGTGAGTGTTAAATTGAAACGTGAACGCCCTACTCAAAGCCAAGAAAGATAATTCTAAATTTATGAAAAATGGGGAGAAGTAATTATAATTAACTCCTTCCCCATTGCGTTTATGATTGTTGATTACTGACTTGTTTGGGCTGTGAACTTAAGCGGTCTAAAATATCTAAAACCTCTTGTTCAAAAGCGACTTGAGCGCGGTTGGTTTTACCACCAACATATAAGCGGTCGCCCTTGACGACTGCCTCACAACCTAAACTTGTAACCAAAGCTATAACCCTAATTCTTTCGTTTAAAAATTATTTGACTTTGCCTAAAAGGATATAAACTAGGCGAGATTTAACGATTGCTAAAAGGTTTACTGTTTCTGATTTCCTTTATGCACCTCGTCTAAGTCAGCCAAATTTTTATTACTACCGCTATTAAGACTATCTAATAGCAAGAGTAATAATTTTTTCGCATTGCAAAAGCCCCCCCAGCGTTGGGTAAATCGGCTCACCCAAGCTTGGGTGATTTCAGCAATTTTGGCTAGAGCCTTTTGTCAAATTTTCTGGTGTGACTGCCAAAGGTGCGTGAAAGCGTTGACTATAGCGTGGAGAGTCTGCTGGTCGCGGCTACCAGCTTAAATGCAGAAATCGCAGGCATCAACAACCTCTAATTTCACTCCTGGCAGTTCCGTGAGGAGAAAAGTAATGTCATAGTCAGCGCAGAAGTAGAATGTTAGCTCCACATTGGAGCGACGATGAGCGCGTAATCGGCCAATCTGGCGGAAACAGAAGGTTCGTGTCACCAGGTACACCCTTGTAAAGTTTTGTAAAAATGGGACATTTTTCGGCTCAATCCCCGCTTAGACCTGTGATAAAGGTTTCAAAATTCTTGGCAATGGTTGTTACCTTATAGTCTCTCTCTTGATCAACGTGAGCTACTTCCGGCTCGCCATTTTTGCCGCACTTGCGATAGTCCAGCATAATCAAATCGTGTCCGCCTGAAGGCGTGTCACAGATATAAACCCCAAAATCGGGATAGCCCCACTCGTTAATCCAAAATTGGTTGCCATTATCTCCGCACAGAGCAAAAGCTGAACTGTCAACACCAATCCCAAAAATTCCTTCTATTTCGATTCTATTTCCCCAAGTAGTTTCCTCAGTTGTCGCAAAGAAAGTTTTATTAGGTATACCTCCATTTCTCGTTTTCATTAGTTCAATATAGGACTGGGGTAGTTTGAAGCCAAGCTCTTTTTCAACTACTTCAATTAAATCGTAGATAACTGGTGCAGATTGATAGTTTTTGGCGTATTCGTTATCTGACCAGAAATTATTGAGGTCAAAGTCGATAAAGTATTTGTTCATATTTAAAGAGACAACTGATGTACGGACAACAAACTTATCGTTTAATTAGGCATCACAATCCCAATGCACCGGAACAAAGTCAATTGGTTGATGAGTAGCACGGGGTGTTTATGTCCGGTGATTGGAACCGTTCTGTCGCAGCGCGGCTTGGCTGATATGCGATAATAAAAGACATGAGCGAAAAAACGCGCCAGGAAGTTCTTGAGTTGGCACATAAACATAGTTTGGACATACAGGCAGATTCGCTGCAATTCAACGAATCCGGACTTGATTTCCAAGTTGTGTTGGCTACGGACACGGAGGGAGAACGTTGGATTTTACGTTTTCCCAGACGCGAGGATGTTCTGCCGTCGGTTGCTCAGGAAAAACGCACGTTAGAACTGATCGCTCCTCTTCTGGCTGTAGAGGTACCTGTGTGGATTGTGTCTACAAATGAACTCATTGCGTATAAAGCATTAAGCGGTGTGCCGACAGCCACGGTCGATCCAGAAGCAAAATGCTATCTTTGGGCAATTGACGAAAACAATGTACCTGAGCAGTTTCATCAAACGCTGGCTGAAGGCATAGCTTCTCTCCATCACATTAGCCTTGAAAAGGCGCACTCTGCCGGTCTTTTAATTGCGACCGCCAAAGAGGTGCGTGCGACCATGAAGCAAAGAATGGACGTGGTTAGAAGCGAGTTTGGAGTTGACCAGCAATTGTGGGACCGCTGGCAACGCTGGCTCCAGAACGATGTGTTTTGGTCGCATGAAACAGTGCTGACCCACGGCGATTTGCACGCTGGACATATTCTTATCAATGCACGGACAGAAGTAACCGGCTTTATTGACTGGACTGAGGTAGCCATTAATGATCCAGCCGTTGATTTTGTTGCCCATTACCATACGTTCGGCGAAGACGCTCTCGATAAGCTGATCGCGGCTTATGCTAAGGCTGGCGGGCGCGTTTTTCCCAAGATGGCAGATCATGTGACTGAATTGACTGCCTCTTATCCCGTTGCACTTGCGGAATTTGCGCTGAAGTCGGGACTGGATGAATACAAACAGATGGCTATGCAGTCGCTTTGCCCGAACAGATCGGAATGATTTAATTCACCTACGACTGTCTCGAATCCAGACATCCAGACTGCCAAAGTCCCTGACAGCGACAGAACAAGGCGCTGCACCCGACTGCCTTCAACCCTACGCTTCGGGCTTCCAGCAGCGGGTGAGCTTGGTCGTTATGCAGAGCTTGTCTTTTAGTGAGACGTTATAGTAAACAACTCAGTCTAGACGTGAGATAAAGGGATACTAGATGACTATACTACTTGCACCCTAACTCGCCTTCAAAGCACCTTACTCTTTACCGTAGAAAGCAGTAATCTTAATGCACTCATGCTGTACAAACCTCTGGTGGGGCGTTTCAAGGCATAGTGAACGGGACGCTCACTCAATGATTAAGTACGCAATGATGAAGGAGAGCATCTTTTATTACTGATAGGTCAGTAGAAATTAAAAATCGATAAATTTTAGAGCGTCACTGTCGAGTTACAGGTCACTTGCGACAAGCCAAAGGCACTTAGAATAGATTGGTCTGAGTACACTTCAGTGGGTAAACAACGCAAGATAATCATCAGCAAGTCAGCCAAAACTATCGGCGTGCAGAAGTTAAAAACCCGCCGCAGTGCAGTATTAGTAAAGATTGTGGCAACTTCAGCGACGTGTTCTAAGGCATCTTCTGGTGCTGACTCCGATTCAGCAATCAACATCGGGAAGTATGTACGCGCTAACCACTTTTCATCCTCGTCTAAGTCAGCCAAATTTTTATTACTACCGCTATTAAGACTATCTAATAGCAGGAGTAATAATTTTTTAAAGTGCTGCCAGCCCCCCCATCTCTGGGTAAATCGGCTCACCCATCCTTGGGTAGTGTCTATGATTTTGGCGATCGCCTTTTGTCCAATTTTCTGGTGTGACTGCCAAAGCTGGGTGAACGCTTTGACGATGGCGTGTCCCGTCTGCTGATCTCGGCTACCCGCTTCGGTGCATACAGAGCAGGCATCGACAACCTCTAACTTGATTCCGGGCAGTTCATTTAAGAGGAAACTAAGGTCATAGTCAGCGCAGAAGTAGAATGTTAGCTCCACATTGGGGCGACGATGAGCGCGTAATCGCCCAATCTCTTGGATGATTTCTGCACGGATCAGGTCTGTGAGATACTTTTGGAAAGCGCTGTTTTTATCTTCCAGGTTGACCCTTTCACCAGTCATCACCTGATATTGTGCTGCTAAAACACCGATGTTTTGGTAAGGAATGCCGAAACTTGCGATCGCATCACACTCACTAAACCTATTAACACCACGCCCATCGACAAAGTGACCGTATTCTGTGCGGCCCTCAGCTTGGGTTGCAATTTGTTTCCAATCGATAATCCCAAGGGTGGGGCAGAGTTTTTTCAAGGTTTCTTTGAGGGCATTAACACGAGCGCTTAGTGGAAGAGAGCGATTTTTAGGCAGTTTACCCAGCCCAGTGACGTTGACCACTTTTAAATTACCGTAGTCAGGGCGTTGTTGCTCAATGACTAACACAGGCTCATCGATGCCCAGTTTCAATTTCAATTGCTGGGATTTGAAAGTGGCATCAAGGTAAATATTAAATTTGGCAGAGTGGGCCAATTCAGTA
This sequence comes from Nostoc flagelliforme FACHB-838, assembly GCF_014698065.1. GTDB lineage: Bacteria > Cyanobacteriota > Cyanobacteriia > Cyanobacteriales > Nostocaceae > Nostoc > Nostoc flagelliforme_B. Next base: position 6,970 of record NZ_JACJSI010000088.1, on the reverse strand, counting down.
TGCTTGGGGTTTCGGCGGTAAATGCTGAGTACACCCCATTGAGACTGAAAACTACCATCACCCTTCCAAGCTTCTAGAAAGTCAGGCAACCAGTAATTAGGCAAGTCAAGAAACTCCCTCCCGGCTGTTCGTGCGCTGTCTTTAACTACCTTTTTGGCAGCATAACGAGCCGCAGAGCTTTTTTTGAGTTGTTTATCTTGGGTAATATCAATTGAGTCCAAGTCTTCTAAGAAAGTTAAATCAGGTTCTGAGGCTTGACCAATCGCTTCGATATCTAAGCCTGTGGGGAAAGGGGGCAGCAGCGCACGGATGCTGGCATCATCAAAGCCGTAGCGGTCATTCGGTTTAATTTGCTGAGTAAGCAGTTGGTGTAAAACTTTTAGTGCAGGTTGCAGCTGTGATAGAAGATTTGGTTCTAACAGTAGCAGCTTGCCGACAGTAGTTTCAAAATCGCCTCGGTTCACATCAACATTACGCACGGGCTTGATGAGTGTACCAGCTTCTTCCCATAACCGCCCAACGGTGAAAGTTTGGTCAGCAGCGTTAGTTAAGGTGACTGGTGTAGAGTCTGGGTGCGCTCTGAGTTCGGAGTGATTTTGAATAACTGTGCGCTTTTGAAAGCGGAAGCCAAAACCATCACCACTAGCGAAACGGCACTGATTTTTAAGGGAACAACCGCCACAGATGGGACTGATGCCGCTCTCTTCAAAATCAAGGCTGCTAAAATTCTTGCTGCGGAAGGCATTAAATAAGTAAGTTCTGTGGCAATTGCCGTCAGTGTCGGCAGTCTCACCCGCTTTAGTCCAGAGTTTAAAGTCCTGACCTGTAGGAGTTTTGCGGGTGGGATCTAGTTTAAAGCCGTTGTGTCGCACTGGCAGGTCAACGAAATTCGTCTCAATGGGCAGTGTGGACGGGTTTCTATGGTTGGCATCCTGGTAAATTAGTTTATCAACGCCGAATAGCCCCGCCGTTAATTGCCCCGCGTTGTAAGACTTGCCCAGTCCAGGGTGAGAATTATCTAAAATTTGCGTCCACCCTTTAGAAACAGCTTCCACCCAAGCAGCAATGTGTTCATCCGGCTGGCAGGAGATAGAGATATTGCCTGTAACTTCAGTTATGTACGGGATATTGCCGGGCTTGTAAATAATTACATTGGGCGAAGGCGTGTCAATTTCGGGTAAGGGCTTGCGTGTTGGTGGGGCTTTAAATCCTTTAAATATCGAACTAAATGGAGCGATCGCTTGCTTCAATAAATTTTGGAAGCTGCTCAAGTCCTCTCTGACTCGCCCAAGTTCCCACTGTTCACGGCTAATTACTCCTTTGGGCTGGTATGGTTCATACTGCCGTTGCGGGAACCGAAAACCATACTGTTTGGCAATGTGAAACAGTGTACCGATTGAGATTCCCCCACGTCTAAAACTGCGAATCTTAGCGTGGATGTTCCAAGTTGAACCCTTGATGCTGGGCGACCACTGTTCTGCTATAATTTCCGCATCCGTTGCCCCATAATGGTTAACCAGTGCCATCAACACCTGACGGCATTCGTCGTAGTTACCGCTTCCTGGGGTGCGCGGTGGGATGAATGAAAGCGCGTTCTGGATTAGCTGGTCAATGTCCCAGCCTTCAATGACAGAAATCTCACGCCACTCTTTACGCCGTGACTCAATTTCCTGAATTCGTAGTTGATACTCAATACGTTCCTGTTGCGCGATCGCGATCGCTTCACTTATCCATTCTGCTGGTAAAGTGGCTTCAGGATTGACTAGCGGGAATTCTGCCTCTGTGCTGCCGTAGAATACACGACTTGCATCCTTACAAGCTGGATCATGCGGTAACTGCTGCATGAGGAAGCGCGTACAAGCTTCTACAGTATCAGCGCCTTGGACATATTCGGGGAGAAGGAAAACCAACCGGAATTTATGCCATTCTGGTTTATGGCTGGCAGTCGTGTACATTAAAGCGCAGTATTTTTGGATGAAGGGATGGACTAGCGCTTCTTCAATGGTTAATTGGTGCTTGTAAACTTTGATAGAATTGCCGTTAGCGTCCTTAATCGGCTTATCATAAGCATCACGAGCGACATCAGAATTATCGATGTCAATTAGTAGCCAGTGAGAACCGATGACGTTAGCTTTACTCCGCCATTTACCACCTAGTAAGCCAGCACAGATAGCGTGACCTGCTTTGATGTGTTGCTGCACATCTTCTAGAGTGCCTTCTGTATCTTGAAAGTTGCCGGCCAGCTTCTTAAAGTCCCAGTCTTTGTTTCGACCTGTGGCGTTAAACGCGAACTTGATTTTATTACCTTCACCAAGCTCTGGTTCAACATCTAATGCTTCAGCACGTTTATTATTCAATTGTTGATGCTGAAGCGAGTTATTAAATTGTTGTAATGGTGACATTGAGCAATTCCTCCTTGATGTGTGGTGGAGGAATTGGAGCTATCCTTTGGCAGTAATCTTCTAATACAACCTTTCAGAAATATAAGCACAAAATTACTTAAAATTCCTGAATTACTTTTTGTCGCTAGGTGTGCAGTGTAACAAGGGCTTAACACTCCAATCATGTAAGATAAGATTACTATTAGGGATATTAATCCGGCGCTGAAAAAACCAGATACCCCAATTCCATTGGAAAACCTCGCTGTCCTACCGGGACGCGGGGTTTTCAGTTTTTAGCCTATTCGTACTTGGCTAACCAAGCCTTGATAAACTCGGTAACTTCCTCCTGTTGAATTACAAATGCAGTTCCTTTTCTTCTGAGAGCTAGAATTCTCATACTTCCAACTTCAGAATAAAGGTGTGAATTATGATCGTCGGCCGCTTTGGTGGGAGGCCATAAGACCAAAACTTTTGCTGAGGGCGTTTTTGTAGCTTCCCTTGAGGACATCCCAAACAAGTCTCTATTCTTGCTCAACCACTTCTCGTAATCTGCCAATTCAAGCAGTGGGCAAGGATTCCAAACTTTTAGTCCATGTTTGTCTTTCCTCTTGATCTGCAAAACCTCTCTAGCTTCGTTGTAGACAATCTCCTTATCTCCTATTGAGCGAATTGAAATAAATAGATGAACTTTTCGCTCAAATCTCACAAACAAGTCGATAGGGTTCTTGTCTTCTACCTTTAGCACTGGAAAGACTTGTATTCCCTCGCTTTTAAACTCATCCAAAAGTTCGGCTGTTAATTTTTCCAACCGTGCCAGTTTTTGAGTGGCTACCAAAGGCTTGTAAGCCAATCCAAAAAGTAACCAGCCTAACGGATGAACTATGCCACCTGTAGCCAGCGCAGCACCACTAGCCGCTAAAGCAACAGTCGATTCATAGTCTTTCGCCTCCCTAAGCATCTCTAACGCCGCTTCATTGTGCGGTGGGAGTTGAAAATTGCTTGGTGGGTCTTTTAGGATCAACATTGGCGACATCAAAAATTAATAGCTAAATCACTAATCACCTGTGTGTTGGCTTGCTGTTATCTGGCTGTGAATCAGAACTATCACTTTGATCTGGTCAAGCCTGCTGGTTTGTGGTTGTCCGTCCTGTCCTGATAATTCAGTCATGCTGTACCCTCACCTTTTTTTGGTTTGGCAGATTCATTCTGTTCTTGATGTTCTCTAACAGCTTGACTTAGCAAGTAAGCTGCAAGATTAGCTAATGGTCGTTCTTCTCGGTCTGCCCACTCATTAAGATACTGATAAACGTCATCAGACACGGTAAGTGTAATTCGCGGTCGTGCCATTAATTCAGAACTAATTGCTGTATACAGCATCCATCTTACTATCCAAGCACATTAAAGATACCATCTGCACTTAAAACACTAATAACACTTTTAATGCTATTTGCACTAATAGTGCTGTTAGTGCTATATTAGCACTAACAGGCAAGCCAAAAACAGCCACCCAACAAAGGCAATAGAAGCCAGAAAGTGATGCTATGGCTTGCCCCTAACTGGATATCTGGATTTAAGGCGATTCCGCCTCTAAATTCTCCAAATCCAGGAAAATCAAGACTTTAACAATTATCTGAACCATGACAACCACATACACCAATGCCAAAAATTGGCTAGTTCAAGCAGACTTGTTAGCCAAATCCGGGCTAACTGACCTCATCGCCGGAAAAGACTCAGGTGCAGGGTATGGCAAAGCAATCATCGGTGATTTTTCGATCATGATGCCTGCCGCATACTCACTTGTTCGCAACCGAAACATCATGCACCACGAAACCATCTCAAAAGATGGGGCATGGGTGCGTTATGTAGAAGGAACGTGGCTTGACTTAAAAGATGTTCAATTTTTCTGGGGCAGTGCGGCTCTAGCTCAAAGTGACCACACCCTGCTGCACGACGACAAAGCCAAAAAAGCAGAACTAGCACTAGAAAGCATCCTTGCAGACTTAGCAGTTCTGAATATTCCCGATGGGGTTAAACTTTCGATTAGTTTGAGCAACCACAACCCCGAACGCTGGGGCCAAGAGATTAAACGCCGAGTAGAAGGGACTCACACTTTTGAACATCTGCACCCACTTACTCGTTCCATTGTCACCAAGACAGTTGAAATCGTAGTTACTGGCATTTATCCCGAAGGGTTTGGAAGCATTGCCCACTGCTTATTCGGTGAAGCATCCCTGGTACTTGACCCGTCAGAATTAGCGATCGCACTCGATATCGGTTCATCGACTTGGTTGATTACCGTGTTTAACGGCAGTGGTGCAGTGATTGACCGTCACCTGATAGAGGGTGGAGCGGGTGAACTGCACACCATGATTGCAGAAACCCTCGACAAGCGAAACGACCGAGTGAGCTTGCTATCCAAGGATGTGAAGCACTCGCCCAGTTTGGTGAACCAGGGGATTATCGAAGGGACTTTCACTTATGGAGGCAACCACCTCACAGGTAAGAAGTTTGAAACCGAGTACAGCCAATGCCTTGATCAGTGGTGGAGTAACAGGATTGAGAAATTCGCCAACTTTGTGACTGCTGGCAATTATCTAGACCGCGCTAAATACCTTGTCGCCTGGGGTGGGGGTGTTTCCTTGCCCGTGGTGGATCAAAACTTAGCCGATTTAGGCTTTGTAATTTTGAATAATCCCCAATTCATCAATGCTTTGGGGTTGAAACTATTAACTCAAATTTCTTTGGGAGCTTAATTAATGAATTACGAATCTCGGCGTATAACCATCTCCTACCTAGCAGTAATTGAATTGTGCAAGATTTTTGATTTACCCCAAGACGCACCGACACAAGCATTATCAGCAGGTGTAGAGAAGTTGGTTTTTCAACACGGCAATGTCCAAACATCACCCAAACCCGAAACAGCGCCATCTACACAGCCCAATAAATCGGCACTTAGCGCAATGGTCACTAATTTCAAAGGGGCAGCATGAGCAGAACCACATTCAGAAACACGGTTTTAGGCATTGGAGCAACAGCAGCAGCGATCTCCGTTGGCTATTTCGGAGTCCAGCAGCTTGGCAGAAACAATATGTTTACCATCGCCGCAGTTGTGGGTGGTGCAGGGGCCATCAGCTATGTACTTCAGAAACCGAGTCAGCCAGAAGCACCAACCGCACCAATCAAAACTCAAAGGAAAGGGAAAAAGTCATGAGCGACCAAGACACCCAAAAGACAAAAACCTTGCCTAACAACAACCGAAATCATGACCATCATCTTGGGTTGCGAACAGACTCTAAGGTTTGTGCAAGCATCGCCAAATTATCAACAAATCGAAGCCTCCGAAAAGTTCAGTACATCGAATGACCTGCGTCTGGGTGATGCTGTGCAAGCTTTGATGGAGATTCACGAAGCAATCCTAAATATCGAGTTTTATTCCCAAGTCGAGGGACAAACTTATGCTTTCAACGACAACCTTAGTGCGTAACCACCTGTACGAATTCCGTGGTCAACAACTGCGCTACAGCCACCGTTCTAATTGTCGAGTCAATGCCCCTTTCATTTTCAATGACTCGAAAGGCAGAAGAAAAGAATTAAGCCAAAACCAAGTGCAGAGAGAGGTTTTTGAACTTGTTGAGTTTTGTGAGAACTGATAATGAAGCGATCGCTCCCACCGACCAAAGTAAGTGCAATCGCCTCATCCGAAAGTGCATCAAGTACACATCGTTACAAGGATTCTAACAAATGGCACTTGATTACAAAAATCCCAATGATTGGGGCAAATCGCCTCTGACTGACTCCGCCCTAAGAAAGCAGCAATTCAAAGCGGAAAATCCTGAACAATGGGCAGCAATGATTTCGGCAGATATTGAGGCACTTTCCACACCATTAGAAGACAGTGAAGATTACCCACCCTTCACCGGAACCGAATTCTTAGCAACTCATGAAACCATCGATGACCATCCATACTCTGCTGCATTTGGTCAATTCTTGGGTAATGGGATTGACGCGGACATTGCAAATATATTGGCATTTGGTGAGAAAAGATTTGATTTAATCTCTGATGATTTTGACGATCCCATAAGGCAACTGGCAACGAGAATCTATAGCCGATTTGAAGAGATGGGTTACTGGGATGAAGTGCCCCAAGAGTCGAGTGATATCAACTACGACTTAATACCTTATTAGGAGAATAGCGCAATGGATTTTGCAATACGTAATCCGGTAGTTGGTCATGCAAGCCATATTGATGAAAAAGCGCAATCTTGGGGAGGGTTTGAGTCTGATATTTTGGGCTATCTTTCGGATATAAATAAGCTTGAACAGTTTGCCGATTATGCGAATAATGCCCAAGAATTATCTGACCGATTAGAACCATTTCTGGACAATGCCAAGGTCGTCTTTGAGGCAATGGAGAAGTTAACAAAAGGGCAAGTAACTTGGACAGAACTTCGTAAACAATACGGCTCTCATGTTGCGGGTGCTATCGCCAAAATTCGCAAACTCAATTCGGAATTTGATTCGGAGATGAGTAAAATAGATGCCCAAGATAGAGCGGATCTACTGCGAATTGATCAGAAACGTAAACACGC
>NZ_JACJSI010000087.1 GCF_014698065.1 Nostoc flagelliforme FACHB-838 | reverse complement strand
CAACGAAGAAAGTCAATTTTCAACATTCTTGTACAAACCTCAATCACCACTCCTAAAACTTAGGATAGTCCCATGCGTGACAAAACTCCAGCTTTCAAAATGGACGAGGTTTAGCTCCGACGACAAGTAGCATTCCCAATCCTTGTAGTAAGGAGAGTCGTTCACTCAGAAACAAATAAGCACCACCCACACCAAATATTGGAATCAGCGATAGAAACTGAGCCGCAATGCTGACTCTAATCGTTTTAATTGCCTGCAAATACAGCCAAATTTAATTTTTCAGTGCGCTATCAGCCGTTTTAATATAAGTATCTATGCAAAATTAAATACAGGACTTACGCAACTGGCACAAATAGCGGGCAGGACTGCGCCCTGCCCCGCGACAATTTAAATCAAACCAAGCACATAAGAATACTTGGGCGTTTCAATTGCTGAATTAAATAATTAGAAAGCAAGTTATGCTTGATTTGATAAATAGTTTGACCAGTTGTATAGGCTAAATTCTTTAACCTAACCTAAACCAACATTGCACAATAGTTTCACTTTTTTATTAGCTGGGAACCCTTTAATTTTGATTATCTTACCACATTCTAATTCTTCTTGGCTCCATTCTAATAATTCAATACGTTTATATTTTTCTTTACCAAAAGTATCATCAACTAACCGATTATTCTTTAAAGGGCAATAATAAATTTTCTCTAGGCTATCAATATAAAGCATTAAACTGTGTACAGCGTACCATGTGTCCATTAAAACAGTATCAAATGGTAAAAGCTTATGATATACAAGGTTTTGCAGCATGTCTTTCACATGATCTATCTTGGTTTTCCCATCGGCATCAGGATTAAAAATGCAGTAATCTATTACCCAATATCTTTGTAGAGTAGGGTTAACATAGACGCAGCTAACTACACCAATACCTTTGAGGACACCATGCTCATTACCACTATATTGTCTTCTGACTATTTCTATTTCTTCAGAATACCTTTTATCTAAAACGCTATCATCAAATATTATGTAACCATTGTCATCAGGTTCAACTAGCTCTTTCACGTTATCCCATAGTAAACGAGGTGTTAATTTCTCTCTTTTCAAATAATAGTTAATGGCATCATGACTAATACTCTCTAAATACTCTGCCAAATTGGTAATTGTATAATTAATTTGACTACTTAATAAGTATTGGCAGTAACTAAGCTTAGTAAATCTCATTACCGTTAGCAAATTTATCTAATACAACTTCTACCTATTTTCTCATGAATATTTCATGCTTTGCTTCCAAGGCAGCGACTTTTATTGCGAAGACAAAGCTTTCGGAATCGGATTTAATTAATACTGATGTACTATTAAATAGTGATCGCATTGTGCCAGTTGCGTAAGTCCTGAAATAATCAAATTGAGTCATCAACGACAATACGAATAATAAATCAGGTAATTTTCTTTAAGTAATGCAGTTTTCTGCAATGAGGCGATCACATTCGTGCATTCTCCAGGGATAAATACTGCACACAAACAAGCAGAAAAGGTGGATGTATAACATTAACTTCTACTTTAATGTATAACTCATCGGCATTTAGAAAAGGAAAAAAACATGCCTGCTAGAAAACAAGGAATTCGTACTTACATTCACAGCGGAGAAAATGTTTATTTATTACCCGACAGCGCTAAAACATACTATATTGATGGCAATCAGGGTGAAAAATTTGCTGCCGAAAATGGCAATAATGAACAACATTTTCAAGCTTAGAAATTATAACGAAAGAAGTGATCGCAATATTTTCAGGAGATTCAAAGCAATGATTATTGTAATGAAATTAGGGACACAATCAGTAGAAATTGAGCGTGTTATTGAAGAAATATATCGTCATAAAATCACGCCAGTAATATCTCAAGGTCAGCATAAAGTAGTAATTACTTTAGTCGGTGAAATGGTAGAAACTGACATTAGACACATTCAAAATCTCAGCACTTTTATTGAGCAAGTAATTTGGGTGAATAAGCCGTTTAAACGCACTTCTTTAGAATTTCGTTATGGTGAAGCTAGTGAGGTAGTTGTATCAACACCAAATAAACCTGTAATCTTCGGTCAAAACCATCCTTTAGTGGTAGTAGCTGGGCCCTGCTCTGTAGAAAATGAAGAGATGATTGTAGAAACAGCACAGCGAGTCAAAGCAGTAGGGGCGCAGTTTTTACGAGGAGGAGCATATAAATAAACCCCGCACGTCCCCCTATGCTTTTCAAGGTCATGGTGAAAGTGCTTTAGAGTTATTAGCTAGAGCTAGAGAAGCTACAGGCTTAGGGATTATTACAGAAGTCATGGATACAGCTGACCTGGACAAGGTAGCTCAAGTGGCAGATGTAATCCAAATTGGCGCTCGTAATATGCAGAATTTTTCCTTACTTAAGAAAGTAGGAGCGACAGGTAAGCCAGTACTATTGAAGCGCGGACTTGCAGCCACAATTGAAGATTGGTTGATGTCAGCGGAATACATTTTGGCAGAGGATAATCCCAATGTGATTTTGTGTGAACGGGGGATTCGCACATTTGACGCTAATATACACGAAATACCCTGAATATATCTGCGATCCCAGTATTGCGATCGCTAACTCACTTACCGATTATGGTCGATCACAGTCATGCTACAGGGAAATCTGAGTTTGTGCTACCTATGACTATGGCAGCGATCGCATCTGGTGCAGATTCAATGATGATAGAAGTTCATCCCAATCCAGCAAAAGCGCTTTCAGATGGGCCACAATCTCTAACTTTGGAAACATTTGACCAATTAATGCAAGAAATGGCTGTGTTGGGTAAATTTTTTGGTCGTTGGTCTCAAAACAATTATCCATTTATAACACCAAAAATAACCGCTAGAATCGCCACCACTATCAGTATCTAGAGAAACTTTAAATTACCGAAAAATGGAGGATTACAGCTATTCAACTATTCAACAAACCTTGATTTTGATAAATCTCTCCAAGCTGTAAATATGTGTTAATAAGCTTACTATGATTTTAAGCAATATTACTTTGTCTAAACTTGGGGAGATATTAATCTATAGCCAATGCACAGATTTTACTTTGCCGAATGTACATTAAGAAATTTGAGAGGACTGACTAATGTATTTAGATACCCATAGCTATACAACCACAGGTAAAATTCATATATCTCGTTTTGTGATTGAGACTTCAATAGATACTGCTATTCAAAATAGCCTATCATGCCTTGATTCCCAACGTGGAGGCTTGTTTAAAAGTAGCTACGAATATCCCGGACGTTATAAGAGATGGGGAATCGGTTTTGTTAATCCACCTTTAGAACTTGTTACTCGCTCCAACTACTTTACAATCATTGCACATAACGAGCGAGGCATGGTGCTACTCCCTTATCTCAGAGAGCGCCTATATCAGCATCCACAACTAATGGCAGTTAACTTAGAAAACTCTTCTATAACTGGATATGTCAAAGCAGCAGAACATCTCTTTTCAGAAGAAGAAAGGAGTAAGCAACCATCTATATTCAGTATTGTTCGTGAAATTCTAAATATTTTTAATAGTCCTGAAGATGAGCATTTAGGGCTTTATGGTGCATTTGGCTATGACTTAGTTTTTCAGTTCGAGCAGATGCCAAAACATCTAACTCGTGCAGAAGACCAAAGGGATTTGGTGCTTTATTTACCTGATGAACTGGTAATTATTGACTACTATCAGCAAAAAGCTTTTCGTTTGCAGTATGAATTTGCAACCAAGTACGGTAGCACTGAGGGTCTGCCTCGCACTGGAGAAGTTATTGATTACAAAGGTAAGCGTTATACCCCTACTCAAGCTTCTGACCATGAACCTGGTAAGTATGAGGAACAAGTGAAGAAAGCACTTGAATACTTCCGTCGTGGTGATTTATTTGAGGTTGTTCCCGGACAAAATTTCTTTCAATCTTGCGAAAATCCTCCAAGCGAACTATTCCAAACCTTACAGCAAATAAATCCTAGCCCCTATGGATTCCTCCTGAATTTAGGTGGCGAGTATCTGATTGGTGCATCTCCAGAAATGTTTGTGCGTGTTGAAGGCAGACGAGTAGAAACTTGCCCGATCAGTGGTACAGTCCGCCGAGGAAAAGATGCCATTGATGATGCGGCTCAAATTCTCAAGCTGCTCAACTCGGGCAAAGATGAAGCTGAGTTGACCATGTGTACCGATGTCGATCGCAACGATAAATCTCGAATTTGTGAACCGAGTTCTGTTAGAGTCATTGGCCGCCGCCAAATTGAGATGTACAGTCATTTAATCCACACAGTAGATCACGTTGAAGGGATATTGCGACCAGAGTTTGATGCCTTAGATGCATTTTTAAGCCATCTTTGGGCAGTTACAGTTACAGGCGCACCAAAACGCTGGGCAATGCAGTTTATCGAAGAACATGAACACAGTCCTCGGCGTTGGTATGGTGGAGCCGTTGGTTATTTAACCTTCAAAGGCGATTTTAACACTGGTCTAACTCTGCGGACTATTCGACTTAAAGATTCAATTGCAGAAGTGCGAGTGGGTGCAACAGTTCTTTATGACTCCGATCCAGAAGCGGAAGCTCAAGAAACGCTCACTAAAGCTGCTGCTTTATTTCAGACACTCTATCAGACTAAATATAAAACTACCGATTTCTCCCACGACTCTAATATTAACCCTCAACAAATTAGCAGTGGGCAAGGCAAACGAGTCTTATTAATTGACCATGAGGACTCATTTGTACACACCCTAGCAAACTATATCCGTCAAACAGGCGCTACGGTCAAAACACTACGTCATGGCTTTTCAGAATCAGTTTTTGATATAGAACGTCCAGACCTTGTTGTTTTATCCCCCGGGCCTGGCAGACCGAGCGATTTCCGTGCCGCAGAGATAATTGCTGTCTGTATCAAACGCCAAATCCCTATCTTTGGTGTTTGTTTAGGATTACAGTCAATTGTTGAAGCTTTCGGTGGTGAACTGGGAGTTCTCGATTATCCCCAACATGGCAAAATATCTCGTGTTTCTGTCGTAGCGGCTGATTCTGTGATTTTCCAAAACATTCCACGATCATTTGAAGTTGGTAGATACCACTCTTTGTTTGCTATCAAAGAAAGTCTTCCTAAAGAACTCAAAGTTACAGCTATCTCCGGAGATGGTGTGATCATGGCTATCGAACATCAAACACTGCCAATTGTGGGTGTTCAGTTCCATCCAGAATCAATTATGACTCTCGCAGGAGGAGTTGGTCTGAGAATTATTCAGAATGCAGTCCATGCATTAACAACCAAAAAACTTGCCTCAATTCTCGCAGATTACAAATAACTAACTTTATCGGTGATTGCAATTGAGTGCTACAGATTTCAATATTTAATTGCTAAACCGATAACTACTAACGTAAATTTCTTTCACTCACATCCAAACTTTTAAAGACTATATGTCGAATCGTCAGTATCAAACAACCGAATTCCTTACTGCCATTAATAACCAAGTGACAGTACTATCAGGAAAACCCCGCCATATTCTCGCAGAGATTGTATTGTACAAACAGCAAGAAGTCGCTCAAAGACGTAAGCGACTGCCTTTAGAAGTCTTAAAAAATCAAGTTAGTGCTGCCCCTTGCCCACAAGATTTTCTTGGTGCTTTGCAAGATAATCCTCATAAACCCAGCTTGCTTGCAGAGGTCAAAAAAGCTTCGCCTAGTAAAGGAGTCATTTGTGCAGACTTTGATCCTGTCAGGATTGCCCAAGCTTATGAACGCGGTGGTGCTACCTGTTTATCAGTGTTAACCGATGAAAAATTTTTCCAAGGCAGTTTTGATAATCTGCGAAAAATTAGAAACAATGTGGCACTGCCATTGTTATGCAAAGAATTCATTATTGACCCATATCAAATTTATCTAGCACGGGTTAATGGGGCAGATGCTGTATTATTAATTGCCGCCATATTATCCGATCGATCTCTCCACGATTTTCTACAAACTACTCAATATTTGGGTATGAATGCTCTCATAGAAGTCCATACTCTCAGCGAACTTGACCGGGTGCTGGCATTACCAAATATACAATTGATTGGGATTAATAACCGGAATCTGGAAGATTTTAACGTTGACATAACAACAACCCAATCCTTGATAACACAGCATCAAGAAAAAATTACTAACTTAGGGATAACAGTTGTAAGTGAGTCCGGTTTATACACATCGGCTGATTTAGCTAGAGTTACCGAGTGGGGAGCCGATGCGGTTTTGGTTGGAGAATCTTTAGTCAAGCAAACTGATATAGAACAGGCTGTAAGCCATTTGTTAAATTCAAACAAGTAGGCTTTGTTATCAATATTTGACGCTATTTCGTTACATCCAAGAGGTTAAATACCTCAAGCTCTGATGTACCTATAAGCCTGAACCCTCAGTCAACATTTCAAGTATTTATTAACTTTCAATGGATCATCAATATGGCTTCTATTTCGCAACACTTTGAATATTTACGTGCAAACAACCAGTGTGCCTTAATTCCCTTTGTGACGGCTGGCGATCCTAGTTTAGATATCACAGCAGAAGCTTTACGCGTTTTAGATACTAGCGGTGCTGACTTTATTGAATTGGGAATTCCATACTCAGATCCTTTAGCAGATGGCCCTGTGATTCAGGCAGCTGCAACCCGTGGTTTAAAACAAGGGACTCGATTAGGTGACGTTTTACAAATGGCTCATACAGTCATTTCTGGTTTGCGATCGCCAATTATTCTGTTTACTTATTACAACCCAATTTTGAATTTGGGCGTTCAGCAGTTTCTAGAACTTGCTGCTGCATCAGGAATTAAGGGGTTAGTAATTCCTGATTTACCTTTGGAAGAAGCTAATGAAGTACTACAACTTGCTGATGCTATTGGCATTGAAGTTACATTGTTAGTAACTCCTACAAGTTCAAAAGAGCGGATTGAAGCGATCGCCCGTCAATCTCGTGGATTTATCTACCTGGTGAGCGTTACAGGCGTAACTGGTGTGCGCTCCCAAATGGATACTCGTGTTAAAGACGTCATCAGAGACATTCGGAGTGTAACTAACAAACCTATTGGTGTTGGTTTTGGCGTCTCTGAACCAGAACATGCTCGTCAAGTAAGAGATTGGGGTGCTGATGCTGTCATTGTCGGAAGTGCCTTTGTACAACGTTTAGCAGAAGGTACACCATACCGAGGGCTGCGAGCCATCAAATATTTTTGTAACGATTTGAAGACATCAATTACCCCTGCCCTGAGATAAATATTTACGCAAATACACGATACAATTTCGGAGATTTTATGTTATTAAACATACAAAGCATTGCTCTTTCAACTCCACTAAATAAACAACAACCTAATGCACTTGGTAGATTTGGTCAATTTGGTGGTAAGTATGTACCAGAAACTTTAATGTCGGCTCTTACTGAGTTAGAAACGGCATTTCAAAAATACCACAACGAGCCGCTATTCCAAAATGAGCTTCAGGAAATGCTGCAGGATTACGTTGGACGTGCTACCCCCCTCTACTTTGCACAAAGACTCACTGCACGCTACGCTAGACCTGATGGTACAGGGCCGCAGATATATCTCAAACGTGAAGATTTAAATCATACAGGAGCGCATAAAATTAATAACGCTCTAGGGCAAGTACTTTTAGCCAAGCGCATGGGTAAACAGCGCATTGTTGCAGAAACAGGAGCTGGTCAGCATGGTGTAGCCACAGCAACTGTATGCGCTCGTTTCGGTCTACAATGTATGATTTACATGGGCATTCACGATATGGAACGGCAAGCCCTCAATGTATTTCGGATGCGCCTGATGGGAGCAGAAGTTAGACCCGTAGAAGTAGGAACAGGAACTCTTAAGGATGCAACCTCAGAAGCAATTCGGGATTGGGTGACAAATGTGGAAACAACCCACTACATTTTAGGATCAGTTGCTGGTCCACATCCCTACCCAATGATGGTACGATACTTTCAAGCAATAATAGGTCAAGAAACTCGCGCCCAAGCCCTAGAAAAATGGGGAGGATTACCAGATATTCTTCTAGCTTGTGTAGGTGGAGGTTCTAATGCGATCGGACTTTTCCATGATTTTGTAGATGAGGCATCTGTACGCTTAATTGGAGTTGAGGCGGCGGGTGAAGGTATTGATACTGATAAGCACGCAGCAACTCTAACACGAGGCAGAGTAGGAGTTCTGCACGGTGCCATGAGTTATGTGCTACAAGATGAAGATGGTCAGATTGTAGAGGCACATTCTATCAGTGCTGGGTTAGATTATCCTGGTGTTGGTCCTGAACACAGTTATCTCAAAGAGATTGGGCGGGCTGAATATTACAGCATCACAGACCAGCAAGCTTTAACCGCATTTGAGTTGATATCTCAACTAGAAGGAATTATTCCCGCCCTGGAAACGGCTCATGCGATCGCATACTTGGAAATACTTTGCCCACAACTAACTGGTAGTCCCCGGATTGTGGTCAACTTTTCTGGACGCGGAGACAAAGATGTACAAACTGTTGTTAAGTTTCTTAACCTAAATCAAGCTTAAGTATTTAGGACTTACGCATCAATTATGAAATGTAGGGGCATCTATTTCATTTTGATATCTGCAACACCAAGATGAATTTGACTCTTGCAAGTTTAGGTAGTTTTTTATATTAGTTGGCTTTGATTAAAAAGCTGCATGTATCGAAATTTATGGCTAAAACACCAGTTTTGATTGAAGAGATTTCCCCAAGCTACAAATGTCCTGATTACTCTGCCTTATTGCAGCAATTGTTAGATGGTCAATCGCTTACAGTTTCTCAAGCTAGCGATTTAATGTACGGTTGGCTCACAGAAGCCATTCCTCCTGTGTTGTCAGGTGCAATTTTAGCTGCAATTCAATCCAAGGGAGTGTCAACTGAAGAATTATTGGGCATGGTCAAAGTTCTTTACTCCCAGTCATTAAAAGCAACTTTGCGCGATCGCATTGTTGGTACATCACCACTAGTTGATACTTGCGGTACTGGTGGAGATGGAGCATCAACATTTAATATTTCCACAGCTGTTGCCTTCGTAACGGCCGCAGCTGGAGTTAAAGTTGCAAAACATGGCAATCGTTCAGCTTCTGGTAAAATAGGTTCAGCAGATGTATTAGAGGCTTTGGGTTTAAATCTCAAAGCTAGTACCAAGAAGACTCAAGAAGCTGTTGAAGCGGTTGGGATAACTTTTTTGTTCGCACCGGATTGGCATCCAGCTTTGAAAGCGATCGCACCACTACGAAAAACGCTCAAAGTGCGAACAGTTTTTAACCTTCTTGGTCCATTGCTCAATCCCTTACGCCCAACGGGACAGGTTGTTGGTGTCAATAACCCTGCAATGGTTGAGACTTTTGCTCAGGTTCTACATCAACTTGGAACTCGCCGAGTAATTACACTCTACGGACGAGAAAAATTAGACGAAGCAGGTTTGGCAGATAAAACTGACTTAGCAATACTATCCAACCAACAAATCCACCTGTTGACAATCGATCCCCAAGATTTAGGGTTTAACCCAACCCCCATCAGTGAACTCAGGGGTGGGGATGTTCAAGAAAATGCCGAGATCCTCAAAGCAGTCCTACTTGGTAAAGGTACTCCAGCCCAGCAAGATGTAGTGGCTTTGAATACAGCTTTAGCTCTGTATGTAAGTGAGATTATACCTGAAGATAGTAATTATTTAGACACTTTTACTAAAGCTATCACTCTGGCTAAAGACATTATCAAAAGTGGTATTGCTTGGAAAAAATTGGAACAGCTTGCTGAGTTCCACCAGTAATAACACTGTCAACATTGGTATTTTAAAATAGTAATTTGGAAGAATTAGAAAATGGACACCAAGACAATACTTCATCTATGCAAACTGGCAAATTCCCAAGAAAGTAAGCACATAACCATTCTAGGAGCTGGCATTGCAGGCTTGATAGCAGCTTATGAGCTTGAGCGCTTAGGTCACACAGTCGAGATTATAGAAGGCAGTTCGCGCATTGGGGGTAGAATCTTAACTCACCACTTTGGGGACGATTCGAAAGCTCCCTATGCAGAACTAGGAGCTATGCGTATTCCCAGCGAACATAAGCATGTCCTGCACTACATACACGAAATGGGATTGGACAAAAAACTGCGTAAGTTTGTCACAGTATTCGAGGAGCAAAATGCTTTGATGAATATTCAAGGAAACATCTTTCGCATCAAGGATGGGCCTCGGATATGCCAGCAGTACTATCAAGGAATTTTTCTAGATACTTCTTACAGTGAAAAAACTCGGCTATTTGGGGCCTGGCTAAAAACCATTGTTAATACAATATCTCCTGGGAATTTGCGCGAAAGTCTAGATCGTGACCTTAACTCGCACTTAATGGATGAGCTAGAGAGGTTGGATTTGGAGCCTTATTTCAACGAAGATGGCGAAAGCATTGATTTTCATGGATTCATCAAAGCCAACCCAGGTTTTCGAGCTAGGTGTAGCAAGGCACTTGATATGTTCTTCAGTGATATCCTGGTTGAAACCAGCCACGATTTATTGCAGCTTGAAGGAGGTATGGATCAGCTCATCAACTCTTTAGCAGCTGCAATTAAGGCTCCGATCAAGTGCAACCGCAAGGTAGTAGCTTTGCATGTGCAGAAGGATGGCGTTAAAGTGTCCTGGTTAAAAGGTAAGCAACTGCATACACGTCATTGCGATTATGTATTGTGTACCATCCCTTTCTCAATCCTACGGAAAATGGATTTGAGGGGGTTTGACGAAGACAAACTCACTTCAATCCACAACACCACCTACTGTCCAGCTACCAAAGTTGCTTTTCACTGCGCCCAACCCTTTTGGGAAAAGCATGGGATTAAAGGCGGGGCATCTTTCAGTGGTGAGCGTATCCGCCAGACATATTACCCTTCAGTGAATACTAATCCCTCTTTAGGTAGCGCTTTATTGGCTAGCTATACCATCGGTGACGATGCCGACCACTTAGGGGTGATGCCCGAGCAAGAGCGCTATGCCTACGTCAAAAAGGTCGTAAGCCAGCTTCACCCTGAAATTAAAGCGCCTGACATGGTTATAGACATGACTAGCATCGCCTGGGGCAGCTACGAATGGAGTGATGGAGGATGCTCTATACCTTGGGGTGACGATGTATCCAGTGAATCCAACCACTATATTCATTACCTAGAAGCTGCTAGACCGCAGAATACACTTTTGTTTGCTGGCGAACACTGTTCTAGGTTCCCGGCGTGGATTCAGGGATCTATTGAGTCAGCACTCGAAGTGGTGTATGAAATTGTCACCCATAAACCATTGAGAGCCACCGGGGGCGCTTACTTGAATACCAGCACGTTTGGTCAAGGAAATGCGGGGAATATAAACATTACTGCTAGAGATATGGTGTCTTTGGAAAAAAGGCGACCCAATAATTGAACCACAAGGATTATATCAATTACCTGATGGGCGATTAATTTTGAGTCGGGCTTATGTTTAAAGGAAATATTGCACCTATAGCAAAAATAGCAAATAGCACATACAGTTTTCTGCACAATAAAACACACAACCATGTAATTGCAACGTATAAACTATGCAACCGACTTTGCATGAAAGGTGAATGCATTACCTGGTCTTTTTCCTTAATCTCAGTGTTATGTAGAAGCTCAAATTTCAACAAACCACTTATACAAACTACTTGCCATTTCTTTTTTAGGAATCATGCTATGAGCATTTTTGATTTTCCCCGACTACACTTTCAAGGCTTTGCTCGTACCCACGCTCCTACAGGACATAAAAATGGGCTAGTGGATCTCACTACCAACACAGTGTATATGAACGGCGATCGCTTCGATCACCATCGCCCTATATCCGAGTACCACGAACACCTCTACCAATTGGGTCCCCGGTTTAACAGTGAAGGTAATTGGGATGAAAATGGGCCCTTCAGTATGGGGATGGGATGGGATTTCGGGGGAAATGGTCATTTTGCAATTGAAGCACAAATTATCAGCACTCAAAGAATGCCGGGACAGGTTGACCAGCACGACCTAGTGGTGGGACGCAGCATCGATATGTGGGGTCACTACAACGAATATCTAGCAACTAGCTTCAATCGCGCCCGCATCTTTGACTGCGATCCAGCCTCCAACTGGACTAGCACAATTATGGTAGGTCAACTAACCTTTGGCCGCCTTGGTGGTTCCCACGAAGTCTCAAATATGCTCTCAGCACCTGTGGAGGGCGTACAGCCAGCCCGTTGGCAGAACTTCAACCACATCCACCAATTGTCCCCACACTGCCTGAACAGTGAGTTTGGGCGTGCGGCTGTGCATCAGTTTACCATCTCTAAAGCAGCGACAGATTTATTGTGGGGCGAAGAAGTAGCGCTTTCACCAACAGTTTCCTTATTGGGCGAGGCAATGACTAGGGATGACGTGTTGGGGCTAGTGGTGCAGTTCGGCTTGAGCAACATGTCAACACCCCAGCAACCCGACTCGCCTGTATTCTGGGAACTGCATGGAACCATTGGTTTGTGGTGTGAGGGAGAACTTAGCACCTACCCAGATGGCCGACTACTGACTCCGCGTCACTTGCTACAGAACTCAAAGACACTATCCAATCTTACCGTCCAGGTGAATCGCCAAGGGGCAAGCCTGAATATGGTTACAGCAGTGCCGTGTCTGGGGCGAACGACAAAAGCGGGGCCAGGGCCAACTCATGCGATCGCTGCCAAGCTCGACCTTGGTGAATTGGAATTGCGTACAGTCAAAAGTCTGCGGTTAGTAGCACGAATCCCTAAAGATGCCTATCAGCAAGAAGCACATCAACTTACCAGTGGGATTGTAGACGTACCATTAGCGGAACCCTTTACAGACCTGGGTGATGAAATTCTAAAGCAGGGTTTATGCATCATTGCAATGCAGCCCGATGGACAACCGCAGATTTTGCTTCAGGAGGAGGAAATAAACCTCCAGATAGATCAAGCCTGCTTGTTCGTAGAATTCCCTGATTGGCAACGAGGCGAAGACTACGCTGTAGAACTAGAGGTGCGGTCTTTTGTGCGAGGGCGTCCTGCGCCAGTTGAGGCCGTCTACCTGCGCCAGTTCTACAATCCTAAAGCATTGCCTCATCTACGCTACGAATTTGAACGCGACCCCGCTAACCTTGGTCAGACTTTCCACTTTCCCCAAAGTTGCGAACTGGAAATTGTCCATTTCAAACCAGGGAAACAGCAAGAAATTGGCGAATTCACCCCTACTTGTGTAGTCTCCACAGACCAGAGAGGATGTGGGTGGGTAACTCTACGTGGTGTCCAACCAGGAACTACACGAGTGTTACTCTCGGCTCGACCCAATGAACGACCTGGCGATTGCCTTCGGCACACGAAGCGCGATCGCAACCACCCCGACGAGGCGATAATTGCCTACGATAACGATGATTTGCTCGGCTTTTGGTCTGGTGCTGGTTCCTTTGCTGTCCGAGTGTTGACCAACGATTGGCACTTAGAGGAAGTTGAGGAGGAGACAGTAAATTTCCACCTCATTTATAAGGAAATTCTAGTTTACTACGAGTTGGTCTTTTCCTTTATGAAAGCCGAGGTTTTCAGCCTAGCTGATCGTTGCAAGGTAGAAAGCTATGCCCGATTAATGTGGCAGATGTCTGATCCTCGCAACAAAAATAAGACTTACTATATGCCCCCAACGCGGGATATGTCTCAGCCCAAAGCTATGCTTTTACGTAAATTTTTGGCTAATCAACAGCGAGTTGGTTACATTCCAAATCCAGTACCAGAGCCAAAGCGCACCCAGCGCACCATCCAGACCCGTGATGAATTAGTAGTTGCTTTGCGACATACTGCGGAACTGGAGATAGCAGTCATGCTACAATACATCTATGCAGCATACTCTATCCCCAACTACGCTACAGGTCAGGAGTATGTGCGTCGAGGTTTGTGGACAATCGAGCAGTTGCAGCTAGCTTGTGGTGACGGCAAAGAAGTGCGTGATTACGGTATGCGGGGTGTGTTACTGGATATATCCCGTGAGGAAATGATCCACTTTTTAATGGTGAATAATATCCTCATGGCGATGGGTGAGCCTTTCTACCCGGCGACCCCTAACTTCAGCAACATCAATCGCCGTTTCCCTATTGAAGTAGACTTTGCTCTGGAACCCTTAACTGCAACCACCTTACAGCGATTCATGCGTTTCGAGTGGCCCGACTTCTTGGAAGAAGACCTCGTTGGCGAACCTATCTTAAACGATCCTACCGCCGATCGTCTCCACGGTTATGGTTCTTTAAGCGAACTGTACCGTCAAATTAGCTCGGCGCTGGAAACAATTCCGGATTTAATTGTAGTCAAGAAGGGTCGTGTTGGCGGCGAACACCACTTGTTCTTGCGTGAGGATTTTAATAAAGTTCACCCAGATTACCAATTCCAAGTAGACGACGTTAAGAGTGCGCTTTTTGCGATCAATTTAATTGTTGAACAAGGGGAAGGATGTGACTCATCCTCACCTAAGTTTGAAAAATCCCATTTTCAGCAATTCCGACGCATGGCTGAGGCTTTGGTTCGAGAGCAGGTTACTGATGCTGGAACTAGCCGCCAAGTGCCGTGGAACCCAGCATACCCTGCGATGCGGAATCCGACATTGCACCATCAAGATTACAACACCAATATTGTCACGGTTTCCCAAACTCGCAAGGTGATGGAAATCTTTAATGAGTGTTACTTATTAATGATGCAGATGATGGTACAGCATTTCGGGTTAATGCCCAATAGCAGCCTGCGCCGCTCGAAGCTGATGAATGCCGCTATTGACGTGATGACGGGTATGATGCGCCCTCTAGGGGAATTGCTGATGACTATGCCTTCAGGGAAGCGAGGCAAAACCGCAGGTCCCTCCTTCGAGATCGCAACTCCACCCGCGTATATTCCCACACCAGAAGTAGCATATCAGGCGATCGCTCGTCGGTTTGAACGACTAGGTAATCAGGCTAGGGAATGCGAGGTGATTCACAGTACTGTTTATGAAATGTTCGACTTTTACACCCGATTCTTTGAAGAATTGGCAAAAAATCCCCAACAGATTCCCTAACACAGAAGTAAACCAAGTGAGCAACCATAAGCCCTAAACTTCAGACTTGAATGGATGCAGTGAAACTTCTTTACGTTCTACTGAAACACAATTATTTTATTAGGAAAAAATTTCTAGAGAGGCTTAACATGAGTAAAATTATTATTGCTGGCGGTGGTCTGGCAGGTGGGCTAACAGCGATTTATTTAGCTCGTAGAGGACATGAAGTCCATGTAATTGAGAGACGGAGCGATCCGCAACAAGACATCTCTTCATATATCGATCAAGTAACCTCCAAAGGAATCGGTGTCAGCATGACAGCAAGAGGAATAAAAGCTGTTCTTGGCGCAGGTATTCCCAAAGAAGAGCTGGATTTGTGTGGTGAGTCGATAGTTGGCATGTCCTTTTTTGTGGCAGGTAAATTTAAAACTAGAAAATTAGTTCCAATAGATAACTTATCGCCTCTTTCATTGGATAGGTCTACATTTCAAAAATTACTAAATAAATACGGCAGGATAAATAATGTCAAATATCACTTTGGCCATAAATGTCTTGATGTTAATCTCAAACAAAAGTTTATAATTACGCAAGATCAAAATGATAATTTTCACAATATATCTGGTGACTTAATAATTGGTACAGATGGTGCCCGTTCAAAAGTTCGTCAAGCCATGCAGAACGCTATCCGTCGCTTTGAATTTCAGCAGTCATTTTTCAGGCATGGTTATAAAACCTTAGTTGTAGCTGATGCTTCGAGACTAAACTTTTGTAGAGACTTATTATATTTCTTTGGAATGGATTCAAAAGGATTGTTTGGCGGACGTGCAGCGACTATTCCAGATGGTAGTATTAGTTTCGCTATTTGCTTACCTTATGAAGGGGCAACAAGCTTACAAATGCAAAATAAAGAACAGATTTCCCAATTCTTTTCACGCTACCTCCCACAGATGCCAGAGGATATCCACAATGAAATGGTAAAACAGTTTATCAAAAAACCTAGTAATGACTTAATCAATGTAATGTCTAGTACATTCCATTACGAAGAAAAAGCGTTATTACTGGGTGACTCTGCCCATGCAACAGCACCATTTTTAGGTCAGGGAATGAATATGGCACTGGAAGATGCCCAAATACTTTCTAAGCTTTTGGAAAAAAATCATGACGATTTTCAAAAAACCCTACCTGAATTTACCCAACTCAGAAAAGTAGAAGCCGATGCGATGCAAGATATGGCACGGGCTAATTATGACGTATTAAGTTCTTCAAACCCGATTTTCTTTTCGCGTGTAAAATACACAAATTTTATGCACAAGAAATTTCCGAAAGTTTATCCGCCTGATATGGCAGAAAAACTCTACTTTACCTCTATGCCTTACAGTGAATTGCACTCTTTTCAGAAAAATCAAAATGTTTGGTACAAATTAGGGAGAATGAACTAATGAAAATAATGTTTTACAGTGAGTTGCACTTTATTCATAACAATTACAATATTTGGTACAAATTAGGGAGAATAAACTAATGAAAATACTAGTTGTAGGAGCAGGTCCAGCAGGATTAATGTTTTCTTATCAGATGAAGAAACTCAAACCAGATTGGGATATAAAAATAATTGAAAAAAACACACCTCAGAAAGTTGTAGGATGGGGAGTGGTATTGCCTGGTCGCGCCCCACATCACCCAGCTAACCCTCTATCATATTTAGATGATTTCGATCAACTCTTTGCTCAGTATTTAGAAGAGTTTAAGCTGGTTCATCGTAGCGAGAGCAATGTGATAAGCACAGGTCTAACAATGTGTGCTGTAGAACGACGCGCTCTGCTGCGTTCTTTACAAGAACACTGTAAGCGGCTTGATATTGCTATTGAATATTCTTCTCCTGCAATGTCTGAGTCTGAACTTAATAAAGATAATTATGATTTGGTCGTGTTATCAAACGGGATCAATCATAAGTCTACGTATTTTAGAGAGACACTGAAACCGGACATACAGTATGGCAAAAATAAATATACTTGGTATGCCACCAGTAAAATCTTTGATTATTTAAGCCTGATTTTTAAACTTCACCCTAAAGGTGTTTTCATTGCACATGCATACAAATATTCAAACAATATGAGTACCTTTGTGGTTGAGTGCAGTGAAGAAACCTATCTCAATGCTGGACTTGATAAATTTTCAGATGAAGAAGCTGCAACTTTTATCGCACAGGTGTTTAAAGATGAATTAGAAGACCACACTCTGCTGGGACAAAATGGCTTAAAATGGCGGAATTTTATGACTCTCAGTCATCAAAAATCCTATGACCAAAACTTAGTATTATTAGGTGATGCACTTCAATCGGGGCATTTCTCTATTGGGCATGGAACAACGATGGCAGTACTAAGTTCACAGATGCTAGTCAAAGCCTTGAGTGACCATACTGATGTCCCATTTGCTCTAAAATCATTTAATGCAAAAGTTATGCCGGTTATGCATTTATTCCGCGATCATGCTAATGCAAGTCGTTTATGGTTTGAAAGTATCCAGGACTATATGAACCTTAGCACAACGGAACTTACGGAAACTTTTGATGCACGTCGCAACGCCTTACCTTCTTTGTCAGCAGCCCTTGCTCAGAATCTGAGTGAAGCACTTAAACGCGAAGGAGCCAGGGCAAACGCATTTAAAGTATAAAAATCGCAACTTCTCAATCAGCTCTGGTAAAAGGATGGAGACGGGATAAATCCGGAAGGAGCCAGGGTTACTTTTAGAGCAAGAAACTGCTAGCTTCTCAATCACCACTGCAAGTATGAGCGGATTACTCCTCCTTAGGTGAGAATAGCTACCTGCAACTTCCTCTTCATCCTGACGAGGTAAACAAACGTCAGTTTGGGTTAAAGGCTCAGATTTGATTGCTTGGACGAAAAAATAAGGCTTTCACACTTTCAAAACTAATGACATAATCAGGGTTTAAGCTTATCCCGAACTCAGGTTAAACGAATATCCAGAGTCTGTGTTGGTAGCTCAAGTACGCACTGCTTGAGACATAGGACATGCTAGGAAAGCACTAATTTTTAGCACCTCATAGAATCGCACTACTCTCCTTAACAATTGATGAAGGGCGAACGCATCATGTCAAGAAGGCAAACAATTGTAATAAACAAAATGAATAACCATACTAACGTTGAAGAAAACCAAATAGCTGAAAATATTAGCGATCGCAACAATCAAATTCTTGGAGATCGCCAACCCATTAATACTTTAGAGCAACTTACACTACATAATCAGGTAGGCGATCTACTACTACTATCACCAGAAAATGAAAATGAACCGCCACCACCTTTAGACGTTACATCATTACCCAATGTCTGGATTTACGATGGTGGAGCCTATGATCTCACCGAATTTATTGCCAAGCATCCAGGAGGCCAATTTTTCATTCGACGCACAAAAAATAGAGACATTACCACTTTCGTCAATTTTTTTCATAGTAACCCCGAAAAAGTAAGGAAAGTTTTAGAAAAATATTCTTTGGGGGGACCAGCAACATTACAAGATGTTCATCCTACTTGTTGGGCCCCTAAGTTTCTCTTTAGCCAAGACTTTGATAGTTGGAGAGACACACCAAAATACAATTTCAAAAAAGATGAGCAATTACTCGATCGCATCAGAGCCAGACTAAACAAATCAGAAATGAAGGAAAAGGTGGCTCAAATGGACTTTCTTTTTAATCTCGTCAGCATTATGTTAGTCATTGGATATGTACTCATAGAATGGCTGCGCTTAGATTTTAAGCAATATATGCCAATTTATATTTTCATACCTCTAATGGCAATGGTAAAAATTTCCCTTTCAGGTGTAGGACATTACATACTTCATCGTCCTCAAATTGGACTTAACAAAATCTTTGCTCATGCATTCGATATTAACTATGTCCCTTTAGCAATTGTACAAATTGATGGTCACAACTTAATGCACCATCCCTTCATTGAAAGCAAGGCAGATGTCAAGAAAAATGGGACTGTATCATTCTTCTTAGAACTCCCTCGTTACTATCGAATTCCCCTTCATACTCTACATATAATCGCTCACGTAATCTCAGGGATGTTTGCACAAATAACTATTGTAGCAATACTCTCGATTCAAGGAATAATAAAAGAGAGAAATCCTGAAGGTAAAGGCATTATATGGCCGCTAGGCTTCCCTATAGAAAGCTTTGTTGGTGCATTTGGAATACATCTTCTGATGTTAGGTGAATTAATTTTGTTTACTCTTAAGGGTGACTTTATAGCTTGGGTTGGACAATTTTTACTTACCCTTTGGGTGACTACCTTTTTAATTCTTGCTAGTCCCGATTTTGCAGAAGCAACAACTGAAGAAGAAACAAACTGGGAGGAAAAAGATTGGGCGGTACTTCAAATTGAAAACTCCCGTGACTTAAGCATAATTGGCAATAAATATATTGACTCTTTCTTGTCAGCAGGTTTAAGTCCTCACCGCGTCCATCACGTACTACCTCAACAAAAAAGTGCTTTTGCCAACATCATTAGCGAAGATATTGTTCGAGAAGAAGCAGCGAAATTTAACGTTGAATGGTTACAACCGAAAAACTTATTCTTCGATTGGCTGCCGAGTTTAATAAATCAATATTTAGCAGCTCCATCCGTAATGGCAAAAGAAAATAAGCTTGGATTATTCAAAGAACATTTCCACCCTCAAGCCTTAAAATTGAGTGTCAACTATATTATCAGTGGTTTTATTGGGTTTAGTGGCATCGGTTAAATCGAATCACAAGCGAATAGCTAAGAACTCTTAGTTATTAGCTATTCTTCTCTACTTTCAATCCAGGACAGAAATTTCAGGAACAAACTTAGTTTGGATGGTTTAAACTATGACTCGCACTCGTATTTATACAAAACAGCAAACACAAACAAAACAGCAAAATGGATTGATGCCACAGTTTTTCCAGCACAATCCTTTAACAAAGCAGGTACTAGTAACCATTGAGGGTATCGCCACTGGGACTCCCGACAATATTATTCCTCAAGCGGATGCTACTCAATTTGTGGCTAATCTAAGAAATTTAAATAGCAATCGAGACCGGATCGCTAATATTTACAAAAACACTCGCATCAAGCAAAGATATTTAGCCATCAATCTATTATCCGAAGAAACCTATGAGTTTAGCCGAAAACCAGGCACAATTCAAGAGCGAATGGAGATGTTTGAAGAATATGCACTTCCCCTAGCGGAAAAAGTAGCCAAAAAAGCCTTAAAAGCTGCTGAAATAAGTACAAAACCTGGTAATTATTTCTGCTCACAAAAGATTGAGGATACTATTGGACTGATTGTTTTTGTAACTAGTACAGGATTTGTTGCACCAGGAATAGATGCAAAACTAATCAAAAGTTTAGGATTGAAAAGGAACATTGCTCGTATACCAGTCCATTTTATGGGATGTGCAGCAGCAATGAATGGATTGCGAATTGCCTGCGACTATATAAAAGCCAATCCTAGCCAAAAAGCTTTGATGGTTTGCCTGGAGTTGAGTTCAATTAATGCCGTGTTTGAAGATAACATAAATGACGTGATTATCCATAGCATTTTTGGAGATGGATGTGCAGCAGTGGTGCTCGGTGCTAAGGAAGAAAATATGTTGCCCGGTCAGGGTAAAATCGTCATTAAAGATAACTTTAGTTATTTAGTTGAAGATACTGAAGATGGCATTCGTTTGGGAATCACGGACAATGGTATTACCTGTAAGCTTTCCCGTGATTTACCTAAGTACATTGAAGCTGGCTTAAGTCCAATTATCAATAATTTTTTGGCAGAACATCAGCTTATAAAAGAGGAAATTGATTTGTGGGCTGTTCATCCTGGTGGAACACGCATTATTGAGAAAGCACAGAGTTCTTTAGGACTCAATGACGAGCAAATAGCAGATAGCTGGGCAATATTGCGTCAACACGGAAATATACTTAGTTGTGCCATTTTATTTGTTATTGAGCGCATAATTCTTCGCCTGGAAAAAGAGCCTTTAAAAGCCGGAAAAACTTTCCCTGAAAAAATGACTGGAATTTCATTTTCGTTTGCCCCTGGAGTTGGCGTGGAAGGGATTTTGTTTGAGAAATATTAGAACAGACTGGAGTAAGAAGCCAAAATTAATTATTACTCTCCTTGTTCTTTATCAAAATCAATCACAAATATTTCTGGTTATACCATTTCTTGGTGAGGCTGCGCCAAATTTTCTTTCTTCCTTTGTGTCCTTTGCGGTTCGTTCCTTATATAATTTGGCGCATGTTTATACAGAATTGGTATTACCAGTAAAAACCTCTTGCTTTATTAACGCCTTATCTGCAAGATCGCCGAGTCTATCTTTTGAATGAATAGGTATCAGATCAAGATTTGCTTTTTCGATAGCTAAAAAATATTGGTCAATCTCAAAGAGTCGGGGAAAACGGCAATAATTATCACTTATGATGCTGTTACTTTAACCTTGCCGATCACATTATTAAACTAGATTAGGGCAAAGTAGAATTTGACGGCGATCCTTAAGCTATCTCCAACACTAACTGGTTTGATCATACAGTCCAAGGATGAAACTATGTAGGAGAGAAACAATGAATACCACTAAAAAGGGTGTCAATAATAATATATGTGAAAAAATGACCCAAATTCAAGAAGACTTAGAAGTACTGTTTAACAATGTTTTGGAGCAACTAGGAAGCAATATTCAGGCAGAAAAACAAGCTGAATATACTCAGGCGCTCCCAAGCACAAAGCAAGTGATTGAGAAATTCAAAATTAGATACTGTCCTTACATTTATCAGGAAAAATAAAGCCATGAATCATCATCAAATTTTACATTTAGGTAGTCAATATTCTAATGT
Source organism: Nostoc flagelliforme FACHB-838 (assembly GCF_014698065.1). GTDB lineage: Bacteria > Cyanobacteriota > Cyanobacteriia > Cyanobacteriales > Nostocaceae > Nostoc > Nostoc flagelliforme_B. The sequence goes on along the minus strand of NZ_JACJSI010000087.1, from coordinate 3,721 downwards.
GGAACGAGCCAGAATGGAACTTGAAAAAACATCCAATATACCACCCCTACTTCCAGAACAATGGAGTACTAGCTATATTTCATATTGGCAACCCATGCAAGAAGAAGATCAGATTACTTCGGGATATTGCTGGTTTGACTATAATCGCAATGTTTGCCGCATAGATGGTTTATTTAATCCTTGGCCTGAAAAAGAAACCGGACACAAACTCTGGATGTCTGAGATATTTACCCCAGGTGATGGTCAAACACGAAAGACTAAAATAGCTTACTCTAGAGAAGAAATAAACAAACAAAACACTTACCAGCCAATGCCTTTAAAGGATGATGTCGATGTATGTCATCAGGTGCTGATAACACAAGATATATTGCCTCAGAATAATGCTACTTATGCAGGCAGCTATACAATATTGGGGTTGAAAACAGATGCCTGGACATTTACCCGACAGGGAAAAAGCCCATCAACCTATTATTTGAAGCAAGGCACAAACCATTTAATACGTATAGTTACTGGAGATCCAAATAAGCACGCCTCAGTACGGGATTTTCCTAACTTCAATACACACATGATTCCAGATAACATTTTTAAACACTATCAAAACCTTAGTCCAGATATAAATCTCCATACTGGCTGAGAAAACTATAAGGCGTTGCATAAATACAGATGGATGTACGCTTGAAACCGTTATAAATTTGTTCCAAATTGGGCAAAATCATCGCCTAGTTTAGCAATGCCCAATACAAAACTCAGTAAGCCTTCTTTTTAGATTGAAAATACTCGGCAGCTTGCACGCTCATATATCTACCACCTAACTATGCAACCTAATTTCGCAAGTAACAAAAATCCGCTTTACGATCGCAATCTTTATATCATCATTAGTGTAACCCTGATTGCAATTATGGGTGGGCCAACTATTGCACCTATACTTCCAGATTTAGCTAAAGTTTTTAATGTTTCATCTAAAGAAATCCAATTAGTAATGACTGTCTTTTTTATTCCTATGGGCATTACTACACCAGTTTTAGGCATACTAGCCGATCGCATAGGAACTAGAAAAGTTTTAATTCTTTCTTTATTGCTATTTGCTGTTGCGGGAGGATGTAGTTCTTTTGCCCAGGATTTTCAAACTCTTCTTGGGTGGCGATTTCTACAAGGTTTAGGTGTTACTAGCTTAAATTTTATAGCCCTCACCATGATTAGTACGATATATCGGGGCAAAGCCTTGACAACAGCAATGTCTTTAAACGCCTGTATGATTGGCATCAGCACAACAATTTACCCGGTTATCGGTGGGGCATTAGCAGGTTTTAGTTGGCGATATCCATTTTTGCTGGCAGTTAGTGCCTTTCCTTTGATAATGTTGATTTTAATGGTGCTCAAGCTTCCCGAAAAAGCCAGTGGTAGCCAAAATAGCAAACTCAAAATTTATCTGCAAAATACTTGGCACAGTATTAACAATATTAGGGTGCTGGGACTGTTGTTTGCAGTAGGTTCCATATTTGCAATTCAATCTGGAGCCTTTATGACTTACATTCCTATCCTTGCAGGAGTTAATTTTGGTGCTTCGGGATTGGTCATAGGCTTGATTTTAGCCAGTATGTCAGTATCTCTAGCGGTGGTTGCTTCGCAGTTAGGAAGGTTGGCGCAGCGAACATCGGAAATAACTCTCATTAAAGTAGCTTTTGTAATTATTGCGATCGCTCTATTGATTATTCCTACAATTCATAATGTCTGGCTGCTGATTATTCCTAGTATTTTATTTGGTGTGGGTGAAGCTTTAGCAATACCTTGTACTCAAGCACTATTAGCGGAATTAGCGGTAGACAATACGCGGTCTGGATTTATGGCTGTTAATGCTACCGTACAATCACTGGGTCAAGCAATAGGCCCGATAATAGCAGGGATTTCTTTTGGGTTATGGGGTATGGGGGGCGTTTTTTGGGTAACTGCTGGTATTTCTTTAGCTACATTTGCCTTGTTTCATTTTCTGCTAAATCCCAAACGCCTAAACGCTAGTAACAAAAAATTGACCTAATCGAAAAATTATTTGTGACTAAATTGTTGTATTTCTTCTTTTACTGAGTATTGAGCAAATGATTTTAGGGAAGGTACTTTATGATGCCAAACACAGCAGCTAATAATAATAATTTGAAACCTTTGAAACCCAGTTTTCGACAGGGTGTAATGTTGACAATTACTGCAATGATTGCTCTGGGTGGGATAAGTGTTTATACTATCGGCAAGTTTCGGACTCCGCAGGCAAAAACAATTTCTAAACCTGAGGTTGTTATACCTGAAATTAAGACTGTGACTTCTTTGGGAAGACTTGAGCCGAAAGGAAAGTTAGTAAAAGTGTCGGCAACGACATCTACTCAGGAAAATAGACTTGGGCGGTTGTTGGTTAAGGAAGGAGACCAAGTAAAAGCGGGACAAGTAATAGCCATTCTTGAAAGTCAAGGTAGGCTTGAAGCTGATGTCGAGAAGGTACAAGAACAAGTAAAAATTGCTCGTGCTAATTTGGCGAAGGTGAAAGCAGGAGCGAAAAGCGGTGAAATTTTAGCCCAAAAAGCAGCAATTGGCGGACTAGAAGCGCAGTTAGAAGGTGATAGGGCAGGGCAAAAAGATGCCGTTACCCGGCTTAAAGCGCAGTTGGAAGGCGATATGGCAGTTCAGCAAGCAACAATTGAGAGTACTGAGGCGGAATTGAGAAATGCTGAAGCTGAATATTGGCGTTATCAGCAGTTGTATGATAACGGTGCGATTTCCCATTCCACCTTGGATAGTAAGCGTTTGGTAATGGTAACCACTCAAAAGAAAAAAAACGAAGCCAAAGCTGTTTTAAAACGAATTGACGCAACACAGAAAAAGCAAATTAGCGAGGCACAAACAGTTCTGAATCGGATTGTTGCTACGGGAAACAAGCAAATTAGCGAAGCCAAAGCTACGTTAGAAAAAATAGCCGAAGTGCGTCCTGTAGATGTGCAAGCAGCAGAGGCGGAAGTCACAGATGCTATTGCAGCAGTAAATCAGGCAAAAGAAAAACTCAAACAAGTATATGTGCAAGCCCCGGATTTCTCACAAGTGCGAAAAAATCATTGAGATGAGTAAAATTTAGGAAAGGATATTTTATACATCAGTGGATTAAATTCAGGAACCGAAGACAATCACGTATTATCCGAAGTTTTAAAGATAAATAAAATACGAATAAAACGAAAAGTACTGGAGTAATAACTATGATTAGCAATAATTAGGCAGCCGAAAACAGGGTTAAATTCAGTAAACTTAACCCCAGCAAGCTAATCATTATGATGACAATTAAGTAAAAATTAACCAGAACAGGGTAAGAGAGATAAATAATTGTAGGCCAGAGCGAAAATTCCTTTATAGGGGCAAGAACTACTAATTGAAATTAAAATTTTTCGGCAGTTAACCGTGATAGTTGCTCCTAACTTCAGTAACTTTGTGCGAATAGTGCCAACAGTAGCGTTTTGAAGTTCCGTTTTGGCTAAACACTTCTCTCGTAAAGCATTCATTAAAATGTAGGCAACAGATGAAAACCACAACCGTAGTTGATTACCTGCAAATGTATGGGTACTTGTCCTATCACTTCTTAGTTCTAGTTTTTGCTCTTTGAGACAATTTTCTATATTGCCTCTTGGACAATATTTTTCTGTATAAAGTTTTCCTGGAGAGATTTTCTTTATCGGTAGTGAAGTTACTA
>NZ_JACJSI010000086.1 GCF_014698065.1 Nostoc flagelliforme FACHB-838 | reverse complement strand
GATGTTACATATCATACTTGCTATGAGCGTCAGTCTGACCTAATTGAACAGGTTTCAGTATTTCAACAACAAATTAATGCCTCTCCCAATACAGTAGCAGATCGTTTGTGGGTGACAACTCATCTCAAACCTGATGAGGAAAAACTACGGGTCTCAACCTAGACGAGGTTTAGATTTGATAACCGCAGTTAAATGGTTATTTTTTACTATTAAATATAAACTACTATCATCAGTGTCTCACAATTTAAATTGGACTGCTATAGTATTTGTTACATAATTACAAGCTAAATTTACTCAGACGGGAAAAATCCTTCAAGCTGAGATGCGACTAATTCCACGCCAAAGACTTCTGCAAAGGACTGTGCTACATAAAAACGCACTTCTTGGCAGGTGATTTCTGGAATCCATTTGGCTAAACTGCCTACAGGTTTATCAGAAATGCCGCAGGGTACAATGCGCTCAAAGCCTGTCATATCTGGACAAACATTTAATGCAAAGCCGTGCATGGTAATCCAACGGCTGACTTTAATACCAATAGCTGCAACTTTTTGCCCTTGTAGCCAAACGCCAGTAAAAGCCGGAATTCTTTCTCCCTGCAACCCATAAACTGCCAATACGCGAATTATTACTTCTTCGAGTTGTCGTAAGTACCAATGCAGGTCTTTACGATAACGTTGCAGATTTAAAATTGGATATCCTACTAGTTGACCGGGGCAATGATAAGTAACTTCGCCGCCTCGTTCAATTCGATGCACATCATATTGAGTTTTGTCAATATCAAATTTGATAAAATCTGAGTTGCTTCCTTGTCCCAGAGTATAAACAGGTGGATGTTCTAGCAAAATTAACACATCATCTAGACTGGGGTCGTGGATGCGCTCAGTGAGGAGCGATCGCTGCCATTTATGAGCGTCTAAGTAAGGCATTAATCCTTGGTTATACAGCAGACAACTGTTTTTGTGCGGTTCTTTCTTACTATGGATCATGCCAAAATTCAACCGTATTTAAAACTAAATATATTGCAAGTTTCAGGATTGAAATCAACAATTGTCAAGCTTTGCAAAGGATTCTAAAGGAAAGTCAAGGGAATATGCATTAGAAAATACAAAGTGCTAGCTTGAATATATAACCTCAATAGGTTTTTAGGAGGAATTCTCTGCAATAAGCATCATGCCAAGACAATAAAGAAAAGACGAATGTACTGGCTGATGATTTTCATAAGATTGTTTGTATTTCAAACAAAATCAAACTTCCACAAAGACTTGTATTATTGAACAACAGCAAGCAAACCTCAACCGAACACAGAAGGAGCAAGTATCAAAAGTTCTGTAAGCGTTGCTTTATTGAAGTTGGGAGTCACAGTAGCTACCACAGAGATTGCCTCACTTAAGAGTCCTAAGTGGATATCCAATTGGATATGAACGCAGAGATGAGGAGGCAAATCAAGAGTATACTTGATCACAACTCAAATACAACAAGCTCAGAAACAGCTTACCAACAGTAAATACAATATAGTCCACAATTTGTTTTGGCGGGAGTAATAGAGCTTACCGCAACTTCTTTTCATACAAAGCAAATTCACACATCCAAAATATTCAGCGGGAGAGTATTACATGAAGCTTGTCATCCACGGCAAAAATATTGAAATCACCGATGCGATTCGTGAGTATGTACATCAAAAGATTGAAAAAGCAGTTAGTCACTTTCAAAGCCTTACAAATGAAGTGGATGTGCATCTTAGCGTCGCCCGTAACCCCCGAATTAATACAAGACAAGCGGCTGAAGTAACTATTTATGCTAATGGTAGCGTTATCCGTGCCGAGGAAAGCAGCGAAAACCTATACGCCAGTATTGACTTAGTTGCAGATAAAATTGCCCGTCAACTGCGGAAATATAAAGAACGACGTCAAGACCAGAAAACTCAGCCTCAACCAACAGAAGTAGTTGTTGCAGAGCCGGTAGTAACAGATTTAATTGGCGATCGCACCCCCGAATTACCCAATGAAGTCGTCCGCACCAAATATTTTTCCATGCCGCCGATGACCGTAGAAGAAGCCTTGGAACAACTACAACTGGTGGGACATGACTTTTATATGTTCCACAATTCTGAAACTGGAGAGATTAATGTAATTTACGAACGCAACCACGGTGGTTATGGTGTAATCCAACCTCGCAATGCTAACGCCCATACTAACGGCAAGAATGGCAAGGCAAGCCACACTAATATTTCCATGCCGGAAAAGTCACATTCTAAATAGGGGCTAGGGCATGGGGCATAGGGAATGCGAAAGAGTTACCAATGCCCAATGCCCAATGCCCATTTCCCTATTTTGCAATCTGTTGCAAACTTTTCAGCGCTTCTTCAACATGACCTTTAAAGTTAAACATTGAATCAAACACGTATTGCACAACTCCCTGTTGGTCAATAACGTAAGTAACGCGGCTAGGAAACAAGCCAAAGGCTGCTGTTGCGCCATATAGCTTCCGTACTTGGTCGCCTTTGTCAGTTAACAGAGTAAAAGGTAGATTGTATTTCGCTGCAAATCGCTGGTGAGATTCGCCAGAGTCAGCACTCACGCCGATAACTTCAGCGCCAGCAGTTTTAAACACTTCATACTGATCACGAAAGGCGCAAGATTCAGCCGTACATCCGGGTGTGTCGTCCTTGGGATAAAAATATAGAACAACAGCTTTTTTGCCACGAAAATCTTGAAGGTTAATTGTTGAGCCGCTTTGAGCAGGTAGAGTGAAATTAGGAGCTGTATCTCCAACTTTGATTGGCATAGCAAATGGTGGTAATTACTTAACAAAATTTTACCTTGTATCCAAGTTTATAAATTTTGCTTGATTACCTGCATCAACCGGAGTAGCTTAGATACTCATCTAACACAAAATTCCGCTTATGCGCTTGACCTCATTGGATGTTTTTCGCGGAATTACGATCGCTGCGATGATTCTCGTCAATATGGCGGGTGTCGCAGATGATGTATATCCTCCCTTAGCCCATGCCGATTGGCACGGCTGCACACCAACCGACTTGGTATTTCCCTTCTTTCTCTTCATTATCGGTGTAGCGATGACTTTCTCGTTGTCAAAGTATACCGAAGGTAATAAACCAACCTCAGCAGTTTACTGGCGAATATTGCGCCGCGCCGCCATTCTCTTTGCCTTGGGATTGCTACTAAATGGCTTTTGGAATCAGGGTATTTGGACTTTTGATTTGAGTAGTATCCGCATTATGGGAGTGTTGCAGCGCATCAGCATTACCTATCTGCTGGCTTCCCTAACTGTTCTCAACCTGCCGCGTAAAGGTCAATGGATACTAGCAGCAGTGCTACTCATCGGCTACTGGCTAACGATGATGTATCTACCAGTGCCAGAATATGGCGCAGGAGTGCTGACGCGAGAAGGTAATTTCGGCGCTTATGTTGACCGTTTGATTATTCCCAAAGCACATCTATATAAAGGTGATGGTTTCAACTTTATGGGAGATCCAGAGGGACTCTTCAGTACTATTCCCGCCATAGTAAGCGTTCTCGCTGGCTACTTCACTGGGCAATGGATACGCAGTCAACCTGTACAGTCACGCACAAGTATAGGTTTAGCATTATTTGGAGTTGGTTGCTTAATTATTGGTTGGGCATGGGGGTGGACATTCCCCATCAACAAAAAGCTATGGACAAGTTCTTATGTACTCTTTACAACAGGTTGGGCGTTACTGTTGCTAGCAGTTTGTTATGAATTCATCGAAGTACGGCTGATGCGTCGCTGGAGTAAACCTTTTGAAGTTATGGGTTTAAATGCGATCGCTCTTTTCGTTGCATCGGTTTTATTAATTAAAATCTTAGTGAAAACTACTATCGGCATAGGCAAAGACGCTCCCAGTACCTACAATTGGATTTACCAGAATTTTTTCGCATCTTGGGCAGGGGCGCTCAATGGTTCCCTTTTATTTGCCCTAGTCACCGTGTTGTTGTGGTGGGCTGTTGGTGTTCTGATGTATCGTCAACGCTGGTTTCTCAAAGTGTAAATTTGCAAGTAGGCATCAGAGAATGAAAAAATTTTTGTTGTTATTTACATTTTAGTGTTATCGAGGTTACAAGATGCCACAGAAGCTTTTGCAGATTTACTTTGTCTAATTCACTCAAACTATTAATCCACATAAAAATTGTGAGGTAATGGATGCGTCGCCTTAAATTTTGGGTATTTTTGCCAATGGGGTTGATATTTGGCTGCTCAGACCAACTGTTTCAATCTAATCGGTCCGTAGCCTACTCTAACCCAGCAGTAGTTCCACAAACTAGTCCGATATCAAAAGTGAGTTACCTTTCATCGTTGGAACAAGAGGTAATTGTTGAAACAAATAAGGTACGAACAAATCCTAAATCATATCTCCCGATTTTAGAAAACTATAGAAAGCGCTTTGAAGGAAACCTAGTACACGTTTCTAATAATACTTATTGGCAAACTCAAGAAGGAGTCAAAGCAGTTGATGAGGCGATCGCATTTTTGAAATCAGCACCTCCTGTGGGAGCATTGAGTCCATCTAAGGGTATGTCTTTAGGAGCAAAAGACCATGTTAAAGACCAAGGGCCAAAAGGTTCTACAGGTCATGATGGTAGCGATGGTAGTACCCCCTTTACTCGCATCAACCGCTATGGTACATGGCAAACAACCGCAGGCGAAAATATCATTTATGGCTTTAACACTGCTCAAGATATCGTTATGCAATTAATTATTGATGATAGTGTGCCCGATCGCAGTCATCGAAAAAACATTTTTAACGGCGCTTTTAAAGTGTCTGGTGTTGCTTATGGAACTCACAAATTATATAGAACAATTTGTGTAATTAATTACGCTGATGGGTATAGGGATAAATAATCGCAGTTAGGCAGTGGCGACAAATAAATTAAAATTTTTTTGTGCTTTACGTTTCAATGTTAGCTAGGTTACAACGGGTATTAAGTAACCATTTTTTAACATTCAAGGAACAAAGACGCTCGCAGTGTTATCTATACTCTTGATTAACTCATTTCCGTTCTTGTTAGGGGAATGATCCAAGTTCTGATGTCTGACAATTCTGAATCAAGAAGCGTCTCCAAACTTCTGTGTGTGTTGAAAATTATTATTTCTTCTAATTCACTAAATTAATCCATAGAAAAAATTGTGAGGTAATGAATGCATCGCCTAAAATTTTGGGTATTTTTGCCAATAGCCTTGATATTCGGCTGCTCAGATCAACTATTTCAATCTAACCCGTCTATAGCCAAACCTAGCCCCGCAGTAGTTAAACAAACCAGTCCGACATTGTTAGCAAAGGCAAGTTACCTGACACCGTTGGAACAACAGGTAATTGTTGAAACAAATAAGGTTAGAACAAATCCCAAGTCATATCTCCCGATTCTGGAAAACTATAGAAAGCGCTTTGAGGGGAACCGAGTCAAAATTTCTAATAATACCTATTTGCGAACTCAAGAAGGAGTTAAAGCAGTCGATGAGGCGATCGCATTTTTGAAAACAGCACGTCCTGTAGGGGCGTTGAGTGCATCTAAGGGTATGTCTTTAGGTGCAAAAGACCACATTAAAGACCAAGGGCCAAAAGGTGCTTTAGGTCATGATGGTAGCGATGGTAGCAACCCTTTTACTCGCATTAACCGTTATGGTAAATGGCTAACAACCGCAGGCGAAAATATCAGTTATGGGCCAAACACGGCTCAAGATATCGTCATGCAGTTAATTATTGATGATGGTGTGCCCGATCGCGGTCATCGAAAAAACATTTTTAATGGTGCTTTTAAAGTCTCTGGCGTTGCTTATGGAACTCACAAATTATATAGAACAATCTGTGTAATTAACTATGCTGGAGGTTATAGGGAAAAATAATCTCAAAGTTTTAGAGGAAGGCTAATTTGAAAGCTAGAGCCTTCACCTAGCATACTATTTACAGTAATTTGCCCTCCGTATCGTTGCACAATTTGTTGAGCGATCGCAAGTCCAAGTCCAAAGCCGCCTGTTTGCCGAGATCGGACAGTATCTACACGATAAAAACGATCAAATATATATGGCAAATCAGTGGACGGAATGCCAATCCCGTTGTCTTTGACTTGAATTACCGCGTAGTGAGACTGGATAAAAAGACGTAATTCTACCTTACCGTCTGCTGGTGTGTACTTGAAGGCATTAGTCAGAAGATTAATCACAGCTTGTTTGAGCAAATTAGCATCGGCTTTTAACATGATGGGATGCTCTGGAAGGTGAGCATTGAAATTGAGACTTTGGGCAGGAGCTTGGGCTGCGAAATCTTGGACAAGCGATCGCAATATCTCACACAAATCAACGGATTTTAATACGGTTTCCGCAAGGGAGCCATTATGACGCGACAAAAAAAGCAAATCATTGATCAGCGTACTCATGGACTTAGCTGTTTGGGCGATATTTTGCAACCGCAATCTTTGCTCTAACGGGTCTTCGGGGGGCATTAGGGCAACTTGGGCATTGCTCAATATCGTAGCAACAGGTGTACGTAGTTCATGAGAAGCATCAGCTGTAAATCGCTGCAATTGCTGATAAGCACGGAGGCTTGGTCGCATTGCCAACCCGCCCAAAAACCAACCAGTAATGCCAATTACACCAAACGTCACAGGAACCCCAAAAGTTAAAAACAAGCGGGCTTGATTTAGCCCAACGCGTAAAGAGTTCATTGGAGCCGCCGTTTGAAAGTAGCCAATCAGCACCTTACCTTCCAAAACAGGAAGTGTAACTTGGCGAACCCAGGTTCTTGTAGTGGATGACTCTGAGCCTATTGGTATTTCTAACGTTTGAAATCCAGGTTTTGCGGTCAACTTTTTGCCACCCGATGAACCGATAAACTGCAAAAGTTGTTTATTAGAGTTATACCACCGTGCGTACATTAGTCCGCCATTCAACGATACACCGCTTTCTACAGGAGTCTGGCCGCGCTGATTTTGCCATTGACTTTGATAAAGCGAGTATTGGGTTTTGACGGCAAAGGCTTTACTTTGTGAAAACAGTTCGTCGTCAAAAACTCGCAACTGTTCTTCTACACTCAGACAATAACCCACCCCTGCAAAAGCGAACAAAATTCCACCCATTGACAGGGCAAACCAGTGAGCAAGATTGCGACGGCTACGATCAAACATTAGTCATTTGTCATTAGTCATTTGTCATTACTTTTTCATTCCCTGCCCCCTGCCCCCTGCCTCCTAACAGCTTAGAAAGGCGGATTTATTCTATAGCCCATCCGATGCACTGTTTCTATCCAATCTTTCACGCCAATGGTTTGTAGACGCTGGCGCAAGCGGCGAACCAAGGTAGTAACAGCGTTACTTTCTGGTTCCTCTCCGCAACTCCAAAGGGCTTGCTCAATCTGGCTATGAGATAATACTTGCCGGGGATGACGCATTAAATACTCCATCAATTGAAACTCCCGGCTAGAAAGTTGAGTTGTCAACGAACCAAGTTCAAGCGTCAAAGTGGATAAATGAAGTTGCAAATCGCCCAAGCTAAGTATATCTCCTTGCCACATAGGCGATCGCCTTCCTAGTGCCCGGACTCGTGCCAATAACTCCATGACATCCACAGGCTTTACCAAGTAATCATCGGCTCCAGCATCTAAACCCATTACCTTATCTAAAACCGTGTCTTTCGCCGTTAGCATCAATACAGGAGCCAGCTTACCTGCCCGTCGATATACTTGACACAATTCTACACCACTCACTTTAGGCAACATCCAATCTAAAATCAGCAAGTCATAGTCTTTGCGAAAGGCAAACCATTGTGCTGTTTCCCCATCAGTGATCGCATCGACTGTATGCCCCACCTTCAATAACGCTGCCCGTAGTGGCTCTAACTGTGATGGGTCATCTTCGACTAGTAAGATCAACATCCTATTTGCTCAGGTTGCCGTAATTTTTGCTTGCTAATTTTAGATTAAGGTAAAAGTGATGGGAAACACTCAACCTTATACCTTTCATGCAGCAACTCCAACTTTTTCAAGCGTTGCGATCATTAGGCTTTGTGTTTTGGTTGTCCTTGCCGTTGATTGGGTTAGTTTTTTGGTTGGGGAGCAACTTTGTTGGAGATCAGATTTTAAGTCGTTCCAACCTTACCAAGAAATATCTGCTAGCAGATACCCAATTGGCACGACAGATTATGAAAAGAATAGTAGCGATCAAAGTGGAAATTCTTCCTCAAAAAGGAATTTCACGGGTGAACGTTAAAACAAATAACTCAGTTCTGACAATGATAGTATTTGAATTTCCAATCACAGATATAAGCAAACTTGAAGGCGCTCTTAGTCAGGAGTTAGGCTTACCGCGCGATCGCGTTAAAGAACTAATAATTGAGTCGAATGCATTAAGGCAAGAGACGCGATGAATTACCGTCTTTAGCGGTTCTCGTTTACGTAACTACACCCGTAAGGGCACGGCAGTGCCGTGCCCCTACCCTCGCAATATAATCAATCTTGTACCGCATCTAAATGGGAACCGCTATTTACAAAAGACTCATTATTGTAGAGACGGTAATTCATCGCGTTTTTGATTTATACAAGAGGTCGAATGACAAATGACTAACCTTGACATTTCTTTGTCATATTTATCTAATAAACTACAAGAAAGGTAACGTAATTTTACTTTTATCTAAATAATTGACTGTTGATAGTGAACATTTGACTATTCATTGTTCACTTTCAAAAGTTAATCTTTAGCCCTTAACCCTCAGTAGCCAACCGTTAATTGCTATGGATACTTCTGAAAATCAAGTTTCAACGGTTGAAACCCAATCAGACAGTTCTGTGCCTTCTGAGTTAGCACCTACTCGTTCGCGTAAACCTTGGTTCTGGAGATTGCTGATTCTATTTCTGGCAACCGGTGGCATTATTCTATGGCGGATGTTAGCTCCTGGTGGCGCACCACGCTCTTCTGTTGCACAACAACAAGGGCCACCTCCAAGACCAATTGAAACAATCTCCCTCGCAACTGGAAGTGCTACAAGAAGTGTCCAGTTGTTAGGACAAGTAGAAGCCACTCAGCAGTCAACAATCCGCGCTCAAACTAGTGGAATTGTCAAGCAAATTTCAGTGCAACCAGGCGATCGCGTGACAATAGGGATGGCGATCGCTTTACTTGATGATACCGATCAGCAATTGGCAATTAGCCAAGCACGAGCGCAACTGGCACAACAACGGAGCAATTTGGCACGTTTGGAAGTCGGTACTCGAAAAGAAATCATTGCTCAACGTCAAGCGGCTGTTACATCTGCTAAGGCGCGAGAACTGGAAGCACAAGATAACCTGAAACGTACTAGCGATCTTGTGAAAGAGGGTGCTTTATCTCAAAGATTGTTAGTGGAAGCCGAAGCACAATTAAATAACATCCAAGGAGAACGGTTAGAAGCCGAGGCAGAACTTGCCGAAGCGAAAGCTGGGCCGATTCAAGAAGAAATCGCCGCCCAACGAGCAAATGTAGAAGCAGCAAAAGCCACCTTAGCTCAAGCAGAATTAGCCCGGCAGCGAACTCGAATTTTGGCATCAGAATCGGGTATAGTGCAGACTCGCCATATCAGTAACGGTGATTTGGTACAAAGTTCTGGTCAAATTGTCACCTTAGTAGCAGGCGATCGCTTCGATATTTTCCTAGAGTTACCCGAAGAACTCAGTAGTAAAGTTACCCCAGGTATGACAATCGATCTCACAACCCGCGCCCTACCGCAATGGAAACAACGCGCCAGCATTACTGCTGTAGTCCCTTCTGCCGAAACTGCTTCCCGTCGCCAGCGTGTGCGTGTCCAAATTAACAAGCCACCATCAGGATTAATACCAGGAATGGCGATCGCAGGTAACTTAAATATGCCCTCGAACCGCTCTAGCTTTGTGGTATCACGAGATGCATTAACCAGAAGGCAAAACGAGTGGCTAGTTTTTGCAGTTGCTGACGGCAAAGCTAAACAAATTCCAGTCGAGATGGTTTCTGATATGGGTAAAAATGTCGCAATTTATCATCCCACTTTACGCACTGGTCAACGCATTGTGCTACGTGGCGGTGATGGATTGCAAGATGGTGCGCCTGTAAAGATAGTTGATCCAACTTAAAACATAGGTTGTACTACTCCATAGACTTCTTGCAGAAGTCGGTTAAAGAGGAAGAATCGTCTCTTTCTCCTTTAGCCTTTCCTTCTTCAAAATACTGCAAACCCAGTTTAAATATAATTTTCTGAATTACGAATTAATATGAGTTTTATTGAAACTGCCGTTCGTTGGCGACATGGAACTTTTGTTTTGTTTTGCTTGGTAGGAATGTTCGGGGTGTTCTCCCTACTAAAGTTACCTCTAGAATTGCAACCAGGGGGCGATCGCCCGGAAATTACGATCACAACTACCTATCCCGGCGCAGGCCCAACAGAAGTAGAAGACCTGATTACCCGCCCCATCGAAGAACAGATGCAAGAGGTGCTAGGTGTCCAAGAAATTAGTAGTACTTCTCGTGCTGGACGCAGCAGCATTACCTTAGAATTTGCTCAGGATGCCAACGCTAGAGAACGGATGATAGATGTTCTCAATCGCTTGCAACAGGTGGAAAGCTTGCCTCCAGAAGCACAGGAATCGAATGTAGAACTGGTGGGTGGTAACAGTTCACCGATGATGTGGATTCCCTTTGATACCAAAGAAGGATTTCAACCAGATGCAGACCGTTATCGGGACTTAGCAGACGAAGTGGTGATTCCCCGTTTGCGGCGAGTCGAAGGAACTGGGCAGTTTTTGTTAGTGGGTGGACAAGAACGAGAAGTCGAGGTGAAGGTTGATCCGAAAGCATTAAGCGATCGCAACCTCGCAATTGGTGATGTAGTCCGAGTTCTTCAAGAAAACAACCGCGATATTCGGGGTGGGCCATTAATTCTCGGACGACGGGAATATCGAGTCCGCACAATTAGTCGATCGCAAGATTTATCGCAAATTGAAGGCTTTGTGCTACGACGTGACCAATCAGGCACAGTTTACTTGCGAGATGTAGCAAAAGTCCAAATGGGACGCAAACCCCAAGATAGCGCGTTGGTGTTCAACGGCAAACCTGGGGTAGCAGTCGGTGTAATTCGGCAAATTGGGGCGAATGTGCCAGAGGTGGCTAAAGGCATCCGGGCGGAAATTGCTGCACTGCAAACGGAATTTGATCGGCAAAACCAAGGTATTCGCTTTGTCTACAACTATGACGAAAGTGACTACATCAATCAATCGGTAAGTTTCGTTGGAGAGAACTTGATCAGTGGAGCATTACTAGCAACTATCGTCTTACTTCTATTCCTTGGCTCAATCCGAACTGTTGCTGTAGTTGCCATTACTATTCCTATTGGCACAATTGCTGTATTCATTGTTATGTCTGCATTTGGACGAACATTGAACATTATCAGTTTGGCAGGACTAGCGTTTTCTGTGGGTATGGTGGTGGATAACTCAATTGTTGTAATTGAGAATGTCTTTACCCACATGCAGCAGGGCAAAAACGCACTTCGGGCAGCAATCGATGGCACCCAGGAAGTCTGGGGCGCAATGCTCGGTTCTACTTTGAGTAACATAGTCGTGTTTGTCCCACTGTTAATGGTGACGGGTGAAGCAGGGCAACTCTACACCGATATGGCGATCGCTCTTTCTGCCTCTTCTCTATTCTCGCTATTTGCAGCATTAACTTTAGTCCCAATGCTATCAGGATTGTTCCTCAAACAATCAGAAGCCATGCAAATGATGCAGGGTGGTGAATATCGGGGCGGTAATTGGTTTGAGCGCATGGTGGCTAAAACCTCTGCGGTGTTTCGTCATTTCCAAGGCAAACTGGAAAACTTTCTCGCCGCTACTGTTAGTTGGTCACTAGGACGTAAGCATATTCGTCGCAGGTTAATTGTACTGTCGATTCCGGTTGTTTTATTAGTGGCTAGTATTCTTCTCTTACCACCTGCCGATTATCTACCCGAAGGAAATCGTAACTTAGTTGTTTTGCGGGCGGAACCTTTGCCGGGAACCAGTATTCCAGAAGCGATTCGGCAATCTGAAGCTGTGCAAAAATTTCTGCGATCGCAACCAGAAGTTGAGCGCATCATGTATGTTGACCGTCCAGGGGCGCTGCGAGGTATTGCAACTATCTTAAAATCAGAATTTGCCACAACTACGGGACTCGCTGATATGGTAGATCGGTTACGCGCCCAAAGCAGTAACTTTGCTGGATACCGTTTTGTAATCCCAACACGGATTTCTATATTCCGCGATCCGGGTAAAGAATTTGAAGTGGATATTGTTGGGGCTGATTTAAATCAGATTGGTGACTTAGAAAAACAAATTACCGGGAAATTGCGATCGCTTCCAGGGGTTCAGAATGTGCGCTCAAACTTTGTCTTGGGTGCAGGAGAATTACAAGTAATTCCTAACCGCGAACGCATCGCCGAAGTAGGACTTTCGGAAGCGGAAATTGGTTCGATGGTAGAAGCAGCATTGGGTGGTAAAGTTGCTTCCGATTACATTGATGGCAAAGAAGAACTAGATGTCTCGGTGGAACTACAAAACACTGCTGTGGAAACCCCAGAGCAACTGCGCCAATTACCTCTATATACACAAGGGCGACAAGTGCAACTGGGCGATATTGCCGAAGTCGTGGAAACAACGGGAGCTGATGCCATTAACCACGTTGATTTAGAGCGCTCAATTAGTCTTACTGTTTCTCTTGCACCCGATGCTCCCCTTGCTACCCTGGTAGAACGTACCGAAGAAGAAATTCTCGCTCCTCTGCGTGCGAGTTTACCAACAGGCTATCGGCTAGAACTGGCGGGTTCAGCGGATCAATTAGCAACAACTGTTGGGCAATTAGCTGCTGCATTTGCATTTTCGATTTTGATTACTTACTTATTACTCATAGCGTTGTATCGCTCATTTCTTTACCCCGTGGTGATTATGGCAACAGTGCCGATGGGTATGAGTGGCGCACTATTGAGCCTAGTGATTGCCAACCTGATTCCGGGAATGAATGTGGCATTGGATATGATTACAGCCTTGGGATTTGTGATCCTCACAGGTGTAGTTGTTAACAACGCTATTCTACTAGTCGATCGCGCCTTGCAGCTCCAGCAAGCAGGTGAAGATTATGATGCATCCTTATATAATGCGACAAGCGATCGCTTACGGGCGATTTTCATGTCTGCTGGAACTAGTGTATTGGGAATGTTACCGCTAGCAGTTTTACCAGGTCAGGGTTCTGAGTTATATCAAGGCTTAGGCATTGTTTTAACAGGTGGTCTAGCTTTTTCTACTATTTTGACTCCTACTGTTGTACCCGCACTTATGGGTTTACTGTACGATCTTTCTGGACGTAAACCGCCGCGATCGCCAGCTGCAAAAAACCCGGACAAAGTAGCTACTAACTAGTAATAATTCGCCAATCTACGAAGCTTTGACACTAAAGGATAGTTGCAAAATTATCCTAAACTGAATAGCTTGGCGATCGCAGGCAATAATTTATTACCCGCTTCAACCAAGGAGGCGACAGCGGGTAAGCCAGAAAATATGCCTTTCAACATTGTGATTGCGGTTTTTGCAGTCTTTTGCTTGGTGGATTCTTGAGGAGTTTTACCCGCCTCAGCTAAAGCTTTCACCTGTTCCAGAGCTTCAGCTTTTTCTTCTTCTGACAAATATGTGGATTGGATGATTGCATCTTGCAACTGCGACAATAATTCTTTAATTCCTGGTTTCTCGGCGTCTGGCGCATCAGGTAGCTGAGTAAGGGCAATACTCACGTTACCGCTAATGGTTCCTAGATTAGCAATAGAATTATTGCCAGCGATACCGCTAACATTACTGCTACCTTGAATATTGATGCCACTGATATCTGACACGTTGGTATCTCCTTGTGTATAAAATTTTGGCTGCTTGAGAGCAGTATCTACCATATTTTCTAAACTAATAATGCGTTTATCTTTTTCTATCAGCAATAATTGCTGACTCTGGGATAACGCTTTAAATTGATTATAGTCATCAAAATATTTTGCACTTAATTGAGATTTATCGCTACCTGCTGCGGTTTTGGCTCTGAATAAGAATTTATCATTGCCGCGTTTCTCTATTGCCACGATTTCTAATACCAATTCAAATAATGTTTGCGACACATCAATTATTTGTAAGGGCACAACAATGTTGTGCCCCTACCCATCTGTCGCATTCTTTTTTCAAATTGGTATAACTCGGCTTCGGGATGGTTTTCGACAAGGTTTTTGAAAGCTATGGCAACAGCGCGGGGGTCAACGCCTTGGTGCGAGTCGATGCAACAAAGGTGCGAGTCGATGCAACAAAGGTGCAGATTAAGAGACTTGTGTGTACACCGTAGCCTTTTTAAGAAGGTTAAGGGGGATCTAAAGTGCCTAAAGTCACAGCGAAACACTTTTCAAACAACCTCTAAAGCCATGTTTCACTTTACGGAGGTGAGCAAATCTTACTAAACCTCGCCCTTATAAATTCAAGAATAGTTTAAATTTATTTCTAAGTTGAGGCTCAAAGGCTCAACGTCGAGGCTAAAAGGCGCAACTTCGAGGTTCAAAGACTCGATAAATCGCCGTCTCTACAAAAGACTAATTATTCTAGAGACGGCGATTCATCGCGTCTCTTGCCTTAACCAAACAGTATTATCTACCTAATACCAATTTAATGTGAAGTTGCACATATATTGATCCCCCTAAATCCCCCTTAAAAAGGGGGACTTTGTTTGATAGATGTTTTTCCGGTTCCCCCCTTATTAAGGGGAGCCAGCGCGGTCTTCTCCCAAAGGGAGAGGCTAGCGCCTTCGCGGAGCGTCTCGTAGAGAAGGGAGTTTCCCCCATGAGCGACTGGCGTGGGCTAGGGGGGATCGAAGTTCTATGCAGCTTGATAAAAAATTGGTATAACGTTATTTCCCTGCAACCCAGGTACCATGAAACCCATAAGGCACGCGTTGAGGAATTATCACCCGCGCTACGGGTTCAGCCGTTATATCTTGAGCATTCACCACTACTAACTCTGAAGTATTTGAACTTTCATCATAAACAAAAGTCAGAAGCCAACCATCATCTTCAGCCGTTGCACCAGGACGCGGCGCAAACACAGCTTCACTGCCATAGCGTCCTTGTCCGTGTTGGTGGATTTGGGATGTTCCACTGCTGAAATCGTATTTGATAATACTTTCAAATAAAGGTGCGGGAGTGTACGTTATTTTGTTGGTGTAGCCATATCGGGTTTGTCGCCCCAATAAGTTTTCGTTGATGCGGGGAAATTCTGAAACTACATCATCCAACATTTCTTCGTGTACTGTTCCTGTGCTGAGGTTAAATCGCCAACGATACAGGCGGGGAATATCTGTGTCTGGGTCGGGTTGCGAATCACTAGAAATCAAGACGGTAGTAGAACTTAAGCGACAAGCAATCAGCACTACTTCGTCTCCCTCTTCGTAGGCGTTGAGGGTATGAAAGACGTAGCAAGGGGAACTTTCAAACCAGCGGATATTACTGTTATCACCGTGACGTGGTACAATTCCAAAACGACTGGAGCGATCGCGCTCAAACATCATCACAGGTTCTCCCCGTTGCGCTCTTTTAAGGTTAAAAGTCAGCGGCAAATCCATGAAAATCGTGTAGTTTTCAGTGATGGCGAAATCATGCATCATCACCCCTATTGGCAAGTCAATTGGCACTGTCCGCAACAGTTCTCCTTGTGCTGAAACTACACTATATTGCAGGTATGGTGGCACGACGGGAGAGTAGCCAAAGAAGATCATTTCCCCTGTAACCGGGTCTATTTTGGGATGGGCTGTGAAGGCAGAAACCAGCTTGCCATTGTAGGTATACTCGCCAATAGTATCTAATTCAGGAAGCTTGATGGCGTGAGGTTTACCCCCCTCATTCAGCGCCAACATCTTACCAGCGTGCCAGACTAAGGCAGTGTTAGCAGTGTTTTTGCCAGGGCCATGAGGATTATCCATCTGTGGTGGTTCTAAAAACCCACTCCAGAGAGCCTTACCCGCTTCTCGTTCTTTTTTCCATCCCGCTGTCTGGACGTAACGGTTACGATAAGTGGCTACACCGTTGCTAATTTGCACACCATGCAACATCCCATCTCCATCAAACCAGTGATATTGACCGATGGGTGTCCATTGAGGGTTAGGGCCATTCCGCACAAACATCCCCGATAGCTCAAGGGGTAAT
The DNA here is from genome assembly GCF_014698065.1 of Nostoc flagelliforme FACHB-838. Taxonomy (GTDB): domain Bacteria; phylum Cyanobacteriota; class Cyanobacteriia; order Cyanobacteriales; family Nostocaceae; genus Nostoc; species Nostoc flagelliforme_B. The sequence goes on along the minus strand of NZ_JACJSI010000086.1, from coordinate 10,582 downwards.
TCACCAATGACTGACAATTTGTCGGTGGTGATTTCTTCATGAACTGGAGCGAAATTGCGATCAAGATACGGATTGACTGCTATTGTTACCATTGTGCTGATTTGACTGTAAATTTAGGTTTGCAATTATGGTTAATCATCTTCTAATTTTAACAATTCTTCATCAAGGGCTTGTATCCGTCCCACAATTTATTCTGAGAAAATTTGCTTCCGCATTGCCTCCCCTGTCTCTCCATCTCACAAACTATTCTTCTTAACCCAAGCATATTGCTTTAGAGTGTGGGTTCAGAACTTCTAATTTCCTCCACTTGACCAACTTCAAAAATTAGAGTAAACGCTTGCCCCATCTCTCGCTTGATAAATGCTTCTAATAACTCTACTTGCCGAGGTGTGACAGGTTCTTTTGCCCGGACACTCAAACGGACTTCTGGAGGATTTGTCAACCAATTGGTATTACTGTTAAGCAACTGCAATCGTCCAAAGGTAACAGTTCGATTCAACAATGCCCGTCGTAAGCTAGTTTCTAGTTGTGCCTGTCGTATAAGTCGAGCAAAGCTGACTCCCAAGGGAATTAGCAGAACAGTTGTCAAAACCATAGTCCAAATTAGGGGTTGACGTGCCCGCGCCATTGAAGTGTAACCCGCTACTAAGAATGTCACCATACAGGAGAGGGCAATACCTAGCAGGTTGGTGAGATAAAGTAGGGTTGCCCCGAAACTGAGCGACCAATTTCCTTGTGCCAAGCCTAAACCAATTACACAAATGGGGGGCATAAGAGCGACAGCGATCGCAGTTCCCGCTAAACTAGTAGATATTTTCGTCTCAACTTTCGCGTAGCCACTGATACCACCAGCTGCTACCGCAATTCCTAAATCTAACAATGTTGGTCTTGATCGAGCCAGTATCTCGCTACCATAGCTCGGCAATCCTACCAGCCAACCCAGAGTAAAGGCGATCGCCACCGCTAACATCGTCCCCACTGCTACAGCTATTACACCCTTGCGAAACAAGGTAATATCTGCCTGCAAAGCCCCAAAAGCTAAACTCCGAATTGGCAACATTAGGGGGGCAATGATCATTGCACCAATAATCACAGCCGCACTGTTAGATAATAAACCTAAAGTAGCGATCGCACAGGAACTAATAATTAAAATTATGTAAGCTGAGTCTAGAGTTGATTCAGCCAACAAGTCTGTTTGTAGCTGTTGAAGTTGCTCCGGCTGCGAACCCCGACGGCGGAAATTTTTAAAGCGGTCTCGAATGTTATTACCCAAGACCTTCCTCCTGAATGCTCGGTTAACTGTAAAATCTTCATTCTTTGCTAATTTAAAGTCTTACATTGAACTGGTGTCATCTGAAAATAGTCAGATGATGATAAGTGCAAAATTATACCAGGAATTTTCTTATGGTGCTTGAATCCGCGATCGCTGAGGAAGTTATTACCGACAATCTCAAGCAGTTTCTGTTGGTACTTTCGGTGTCTCTAGGTGTGGCGACACTACCGCAGATATTTAGCTGGTTTCGCAATATACCCTACACCTTGCTACTGGTGATTGTCGGGTTAGGGTTGGCGTTGGTTGATGTCCGTTTAGTAACGCTTTCCCCTGAATTAATTTTGTTCATTTTTTTACCACCGCTGTTATTTGAAGCCGCCTGGAATTTGAAATGGTCAGACTTGAAGCGGGATTTAGTACCAATTTGCCTATATGCAGTGTTCGGGGTAGTAATTGCGATCGCAGGGATAGCGATCGCTCTCAACCAACTTTTTGGTATTTCTCTCACTACAGCTTTACTCATTGCAGCCAGTTTATCTGCCACTGACCCGGTTTCTGTCACCGCTTTGTTTCGCCAACTCGGCGTAGGTACTCGTCTTGTCACCTTAATGGAAGGCGAAAGCTTATTCAATGATGGCATGGCTGTAGTTGCCTTTGGTTTTTTGGTAGCCTTATCTTTGGGAACTGTAAAATTGGAATTCCAGCCAATTTTATTACAGTTATTTACAGTTGTTGGCATCGGTGTAGCGGTGGGAGCTTTTATCGGGTTTGGTATTTCCTACCTTACCCAGCGCTTTGATTTGCCCTTAGTGGAACAATCTTTAACTTTAGTTTCAGCTTATGGCACTTACCTGATTATTGAAGACTTGGGCGGTTCTGGGGTAATTGGAGTTGTCACCACAGGTTTGATTTTAGGAAACTTTGGCTCTCGTATCGGCATGAATCCCCGCACTCGGGTTATTGTCTCCGAATTTTGGGAATTTTTGGCGTTCTTTGTTAACTCTATCGTCTTCCTACTAATTGGCGACCAAATACGCTTTGCGAGTTTAGGCGAAAACTTGCAAATCATTATGGTGACAGTGGCAGCAATGATTTTGATGCGGGCAGTTGCTATTTACATTCTCAGCAAATTGAGCGTTAGCATCACCAAATCAGACATTTCTTTACCAGAACAAACTATCCTCTGGTGGGGTGGGTTACGAGGTTCCGTTTCCATTGCCCTGGCATTGAGTGTATCGACGATACTGCCAGAGCGAGAAAAAATTATTGCTACGGTGTTTGGGGTAGTTTTATTTACTCTACTTGTTCAGGGATTGACTATCAAACCTTTGCTAGAAAAACTCAATTTGCTAGGTGATGCACCCTTACGTGAGCAATATTTAGAATTTGTTGCCCGTCACGTTGCTTTAGAACGCGTTCTAGAACATCTCCAGGCAGATAAACGCCCTGGCATTGATCCAGAGTTTCGTCGTTATCAAGAAACATTAATCAAAGGCGAACTTGCAGATTTACGGATAGAAATTGACCAGTTACAAGCTGAATATCCTAATCTTCAGAGTTTTACGACAGAACAGTTCCGAGGAGAACTGTTGGCCATTGAGGCAGATACTTATGCAGAATTTGTCAGGTCTGGTCGGTTAAATAAAGAACTTGCTTCTCTGCTGGAGGATGTTTTGCAGAATAATCAAAAAGAAGGTTGACCTGTTGTATAACGGAGTGTTAGGCGTTTTTCTGACACAGCGTATTTCAGGTAAATTAAGTACACGGGTAGGGACATAATATGTTGTGCCCCTACAATTATCTGTACCTCACTTTCAGCTGAAGTTGACACCAATCGGCATGCCGTGCCCCTACAGGTGTACCTCACCAAAACGAGAACCGCTATAAATCGGGAAAAGGTTCTGTATTGTCCCCTTTTCCTTTAACCTTTACCCTTTTCCCCCTCTTGCAAAAAGCACTTTTGCAAGAGGTCTAACAAGTCGTGTATCTGGGCAGCAACTTTTGCTGAAGTAAGGACATAAGTCAAATTGTCAAAATTTCTTAAATCAAGAAAAAAGCGTAAAAATTTGTAGATAAATCTAACAGTCTTTCCTCTAGCCCTCAGTATGTTTACTAGAATTCTATTGTTCTGTTAACATCAAACAGCGATCGCGCTAATGTTTTTTAAATCTTCCTAATCCCCAATTCCTAATCCCCAATTCCAGACTATCGACATTCAAAAATATCGGTGAGCGTGATGCCAAAAATTATCCTGCATCAATGGGAAGTTTCTCCCTTTTGTAACAAGGTTCGTAAGATTCTCAAATACAAACATCTTGCCTATTCTGTCGTCAACTATAATGGTCTGCTGGCAGTAGCAGCTTCACGATTGTCATCTGCAAGAAAGCTTCCCGTGATTGAATACGATGGTGAGAAGGTTCAAGACAGCTCGGATATTGCAGAATTTCTGGAAGCCCGACACCCACAACATTCACTTTACCCCGCAGACAGCAAAGATTTAGCACAAGCCTATTTTTGGGAAGACTGGGCAGATGAATCATTGTACTGGTTTGAAGTATATTTTCGCTTCCGCTATCCAGATGCTCTCCAGCTAGCGACCAGCTTATTGTGTAAAGGACGATCAAAGTTTGAGCAAGTAATCTTTGCTCCCCTAGCTCGCTACACTTATGAAAGGCAACTGAATGCTCAAGGAATTGGTCGCATCGACAAGAACCGCGTTGAAAAAAAGTTTTTTACCCATATAGGCAACCTTGAAACCATCCTCAGCCAGCAAGATTGGTTGGTGGGAAACCATCAAACTATAGCGGATCTAGCTGTAGCTGCACAAATAGATGAAATACTTCGCACCAGTCCGCTTAAAGAGCGGATATTATCATATTCTCATGTCAAATCTTGGCTAGAACGTATCCAATCCTAATTTTGAGACTCCATGAGCAGGTAAAACTTGAAACTCAGTTTTAGTTCTTAAACTTATTGCAAAAATACTTGAACCGCCAGAGACTCAAGTCACTGGTTAATATATGGTAAATTGTAGGGGCAAGAGAAAACGCTCAAGACTATAAAAGCTAAATATTTGCAGCCATAAACCCAAATTTCTCCCAAAGATCGAGATTTGGGAATTTTTAAATATCAACCTAAATTCCGACAGCAACCCACTTTGAACTTATCTCCACACCCCACTTGACATTTTGACGAACACTTTAAGTTGACACAATGCACAGCTGTGCGCCCCTACGTTTGCGGAGCGTGGGATGTTTTTTCACTGTAAGTCCCTTCTTATGGTGGGACGCACAAAAATGCGATCGCAAAGATCGCATTTGCATAGCGAGTCAGTCACTACTGAAGTACAGGTAATCCTGCCAATGCCATTGCCACTTCATTTGCACTATATTCAGTATCAACAAGCCGTCCAGCTTGATAATCGATATAAGCTTGCATATCAAAATGTCCATGACCGCAAAGATTAAACAGGATAGTTTTGCTTATACCTTCTTCCTTGCAAAGCTTTGCCTCATCGATTGTTGCTTTGACTGCATGATTGGCTTCTGGTGCTGGTAGAATTCCTTCTGCTTGGGCAAAAGTTAATCCAGCAGCAAAGCAACCAAGTTGGTATTCAGCACGCGATTGAAGTAATCCCAAATTGGCAATATGACTAACAAGCGGGGCCATACCGTGATAACGTAAACCTCCAGCATGAATTCCTTCGGGCACAAACCCACTGCCCAAAGTATGCATTTTGGTGAGTGGAGTCAAGTGAGCAGTATCACCAAAATCGTAAGCATATTTACCACGAGTCAATGATGGACAAGCAGCAGGTTCCACAGCTATTACTTGTACATCTCGTTCTCCTCGCAGTTTAGCACCGATAAATGGAAAGGCGATTCCGGCAAGGTTACTACCGCCACCTGTGCAACCAATGACAATATCAGGGTAATCTCCTGCCATCTCTAACTGAGTCAGTGCTTCCAGCCCAATCACGGTTTGATGTAGCAATACGTGATTGAGAACACTACCTAAAGCATATTTAGTTTGTTCATCAACAGCAGCTAATTCCACAGCTTCACTAATCGCAATCCCCAAACTGCCAGTGCTATTGGGATATTGTGCAAGAATTTTACGTCCGGCTTGGGTTTCAGTACTTGGGCTAGCAACTACCCTCGCACCGTAGGATTCCATCAAAGCTCGGCGGTAAGGCTTTTGCTGGTAGCTGACCTTTACCATGTAAACTAAGACTTCTAAACCGAATAGCGCACCAGCAAAAGCTAGAGATGATCCCCACTGTCCGGCTCCCGTTTCAGTAGTTAGCTTTTTGACTCCAGCTTGTTTGTTGTAGTATGCTTGAGCGACCGCAGTATTGGGTTTGTGGCTTCCAGAAGGGCTAACACCTTCATACTTGTAGTAAATTTTGGCAGGCGTATCTAAAGCTTGTTCTAAACGACGGGCACGATAAAGAAGAGTTGGTCGCCACTGGCAATAAATAGAACGGACTGCATCTGGTATTTCAATCCATCTTTGTTGACTAACTTCTTGCTCAATCAACGCCAATGGGAACAGAGGTAATAATTCATCTGGTGTAATTGGCTTACCAGTACCAGGATTTAAAACTGGTGGTAAGGCTTCTGGCAAGTCAGCCTGGATGTTGTACCAAGCTTTTGGCATCTGGTTTTCAGTCAGAACGTATTTAACCGTGTCCATGTAATTAGGTAATGCACAATTGAAGGCTATTTTACAGATTAAATAGTGATCGCATTCTCATAAATGCGCTTTCAGGAACTTGTAGTAATAACTTGTTATCTTTAACACCACAGCTTGATTAACGGTCAAATTTATGCTATCTGAATCATCACCTGTATTCATATTGATATTAGGACTTGCCATAACTCAAACCTTTGGATGCACAACTAATAAAGATAATTCAGCGATCGCTCAAACCTCACCGAAGCCAGCATTCCAAGAAATTGTGCAACCAGGAGAAGTTCGAGCTTTACCAGGAAAGTTGAATACAATACCCGTTTTTAACAGCAATAGCCCAGAATGGGTTAAAACTGAGGGGATTTTACTTTCTACCTTCCCTACAAACGGTAAAAAAGTTCCAGCAGCGCACCTCAATTTTCCTTTTCAGGGACGCTTTGACTTATTTGCGCACCACTACAGTCACACTCCCAAGGATTTACAAACGTTATACCTGGGCGTAATTCTGTATAACCCTGGTAAAAAACCTGTAACAGTAGATGTATTGCACGCAGCGAGTTATTTGATGCAGGATGCGCCTTTTGTTACCTTACCCCCCTACATAGAAAATAACGATGGTAAGGCTTACTCAGGGCCAGGCGATCGCGCTGTTGGTGATGTACTCCGAGGTGTTCGACAAGCAGATTTTCCAGCAAAGCTGATAATTCCTCCAGGAAAAAGTCAGATGTTACTAAATCATCCCATCCCTGTACGAAATCTAGAAAAGCCGGTGAATGGGCGTTCTAGCCTTATGCGGCTGCGGAGTAGCGATCGAGTTTATGCGGCAAGTTTAGCGATGTTTGCTAAGAAAAATTCTGATAATACAGAACGCCAACCGACTCTCACAGAATGGGAAGCTTTACTAAATACTGGCAACTTGGCTGGGCCACGAGATAAAACCCCTACTCCTCCAAATGCTACCAGTGGCGTACTGATTTATGGGCGTGTAGCTGGTGTGTCTAGTGGTCAAGAGTGGCGAGCAAAGTTGGTGGATAATCCCCAAAGCACAAATTTGACTATTCCCCAGCGTGGCAAAGCTATTTCTTATGCTTTAGACACATTGCTCGCTGGTCGATTAGGCACTCAACAAATCCAAACAGCCAAGATGCTGGTACGTTATCCAGATACGGCTTATGAAGCACATGGTAATTATGGGGTGGAATATAAACTCACGTTACCATTAAGCAATAATACTAACCAAAACCAGACCGTGACTGTTACTTTGGAAACACCTTTGAAGGAAGATAAATTATCCCAAGGTGGTCTGCGTTTCCGTAAACCATCCTTAGATTTTCCTTTCTTCCGTGGTACGGTGCGGCTACGCTACTTCGATGACCAAGGTGAACAAAAGACGCGCTACGTACATTTATGGCACAGAACTGGTCAGGTGTTAGAACCTTTGGTACAGCTTGTACTTCCACCTTCGACTAAGCGAATAGTACAAGTAGATGTGATTTATCCGCCAGATTCAACACCGCCGCAAGTGCTGAGTGTAAAAACTTTAGAAAAGTAAACTGTCTGATAAATCAGATCAAATCCATTTGTATCGGAATTATTGCTCTTTTCTCTCACTCTGCGTCCTCAGCGTCTCTGCGGTTTTTTAATTACAGGGCTTACGCAAAATAATGAAAAAACGAAGCGCAAAGGGCGCAAAGGACGCAAAGAAATAAGAGTTTCAAAGAGTTAGCTTTAATCACTTGGTTAAAAAACAGATGTGCTTGACTGAATGAAGACACATCTTCAAGGGTTCTCATAACGACGTGGCGTATAAACCCAGATACTACCATCGCTGCGTTTGATGGTTCGGGTTTTTGTGGAACCAATGAGAATAATTGTCCGCATATCGGCGCTTGCTGGTGACAACTGGTCAAGTGCGATCGCTTTCACTGTCTGTCCTGGTCTACCGAGATTCCGTGCCAAAACTACTGGTGTATCTGGTGTTCGATATCGCAGCAAAATATTTCTCGCTTCTGCCAGTTGCCAAGTACGCTCTTTGGAAACAGGATTGTAGAAAGCAATTACAAAATCAGCTTCAGCAGCAGCAGCAATTCGCTGTGCGATCGCAGACCAAGGCTTCAAGATATCAGAAAGGGAAATAGCACAGAAGTCATGACCAAGGGGCGCACCAATAGCTGCTGCTGCTGCTTGCATAGCGGAAATGCCTGGGGCCACATGAATGTCGATAGTGTTCCATTCAGGTTTAGCATAGCGATCGCATACCTCAAAAACTGCTGTTGCCATTGCATAGATACCGGGGTCGCCAGATGAAACTACAGCTACATATCGCCCAGATGCTGCTAAATCAAGGGCCATCTTTGCCCGTGCTTCTTCTTCGCGGTTGTCGGATTCATGCCGTTGCTTACCATCAGCCAGAGAACCGATTAAATCTAAATAAGTTTTATAACCCACGAGGTCAGTTGCTGACTTGAGTATCTCCTTCACTTCTTTTGACATCCACTCTTGACCACCAGGGCCTGTACCAATAACCGCTAACCGTCCGCGTGGCTGACCAATGGTGTTGGGGTCAATTGGTTGAGGGGCAATGGCGATCGCAATATTAGGAGAAGGAGAAGATAAGGGGGATGTGCCTGTGGCGGCGATCGCTACGGCTTGGGCGGGGCTATAACCTTGTGAAAGCAGGCTTTCTAGCTGATTTGGGGTAAAAAAGCGGGCAGGTACTTTCAAGGCGCTAGCTAAGGCGTGGACTGCTGGATCGGTAGCGGCAGTAATGGGTGCAAATATCCCGGCGACTGATGCTTTTTCTAGTGTGGCATCAGCTAGTAGCTGCTGGACTAAAGCTACTGCATCATCGATCATGCCACTAATTGCGATCGCTATAGTTTTTGGATGATATGTAAGACAGTTGGGGGTAGGAGTTACCAAACGTTCTGTAACTTGGATGGTCAAATCTCCCTTTGAATCTATAGGCAGTTTACTATCGCTCAACCAAGGTGCTATTCCTTCTAGCTTGACTTGCGCCCCAGCTAGCAAATCTGAGATAAATTTCTTAGCGTCATCTGGGTTAGCTAAATGGTATCCAGAGGGAGGAGACAACAGCGTTGTCCCTAAACGTAAATCGCCTGTGGTCGTAATTGCTGGTTTGACATCAAGTGCTTCAGCAATACGGCGTGCCAAATCGTTTACTCCACCAAGTCCGCCCAAGAGGGGGACAACAGCACTACCATCTTCAGCCACAGCTAACACTGGTGGTTCCTGTCGTTTATCCGAGATTACCGGAGCTAGCGTCCTAATTAAAATGCCAGCGGCACAAATGCCAATTAGCGGCGTTCCCTGAGCAAATAAATCGCGCACCGTCTCGCCAAAGTTCGTGAAGCTGATATCAACCCCAGATGTGCGGCCCTCTAAACCGTATAATGTTGCCCCTGGTAGGACGCTAATTATTTTGCGTGCTACTGTCACGCTATTTTGACCTAGTATTATAATGGCGGGTTCAACGTTCATTATCAATTACGAATTATTTAATTAGCCATTTAAACAAACGTTCTCAGAAATTTTAGTGCCTCAGTTTTATTTTTAAAGATTGCGTGGATTATGTCGCCGTTATTATAACGAATGTCAATCTCGTACTTCATAGCTGGGGCAAATGTAGGTTGATTATCTGGATAATTTTGGATATATTCAATAGCATTATTAATCGTAGCAGCTTGCTGAGATAGACCGTGTAAGACAATAACATTTACCTGTTGAACTAGTCTAGCAAACGATTGTTCTAAGGTATTTATAAAATTATCTATTTGATATTTTTCTAAATTGAGTATTTGATTTTTGATATTATTAATATCTGCGGTTGATAATTTTTTCCATTGTTGAATTTTATCTTGGAACTCTGCTTCTAATGTACTTTCATTGAAAGATGCATTTATACCAACTGATGTAAATGATTTCACGATATTTTCATATTTAAGGTAAAGAATTTTAAAGCCTTTAGATTCTAATTGATTAAGCGCTCCTTGAGTAAATACACCTGCTAGAATAGCACCTAAAAATGGGTTCAGGTGACTATAGGTATCTGCCAGAGGAATAAGCGCTCCTTCGATTTCTTGAACTTTATTTTTAGAATGCTTGGTGTAACGCCGCCACGCAGTCTCAATAAATGCCACCGGCAATACGGTTCGGTTAAGCTCTAAGCAGTATTGATTACAGAAAAAGTAAGTGTTTCCAATTTAACTCCTGCCCCCTTATGTACTGGCTTCTTGGACGGAAACTTAGCCAGAAGCCAGCCATATATTTCTTGAACCACTTCACGGGGATTTAGGGAACGAATCAGGGTTTTACGCCCTAACAGATGGATTTTGAGCTCATCAATGGTATTTTCTACTTCCCAACGTCGATGATATTCCATCGCCAACAATAAAGCGGGAAACAGGACAACATCTGTCAAACTGGTAATCAAACGGTAAATTTGTGGCTCTCCATCAGTATCGATAGTATATTCAATTACGCGCACCATGATTTTCGTGCCACCTTTTTTCTTTGATTTCCCGTCAGGAGCAATCCATGACAGATATGAGCCATCCTCTAAAACTTCCTCCACTTGGAGTTTTACGTTCTTTGGTA
>NZ_JACJSI010000085.1 GCF_014698065.1 Nostoc flagelliforme FACHB-838 | reverse complement strand
TTGCTTCCAATACACCAGCTTTTATTACAAATACAAGGCATTCGGAATCAGATTCAAATAATACTTATGTACTAGTAATTGGCGCTCGCATTGTGCCAGTTGCGTAAGTCCTGCTGAAAATGAAGCAAAGGCAATTCGAGAAGAAGTTCTGCAACCATATCAGGAGTATGAACGTAAACGAGTTCAGTATGAAGCAGCGCTAATTCGTGCAGTCAATGAAGAATATCCTTTTGACGAGGAGGAGTTGGAAGAATATCAACAACATCTAGGACTGAGGGATGAGGATATTGCCTCAATAAAACAGCGAGTGCTTGTGCCAAAACAAGCAGAATATGAGCGCCAGCAGCAGGAAATAGAAAGAATACGCCAAGAGCAACAAAGAGCCGAATATCAAAGGCAGCAAGCGGAATTAAAGGAAAAACTAGAGAGTGAATTATCTGAAAATGTTTTTCAACCGCTATCTTCCCTAGGTATTCAAACTCGGTCGTTTGAGTTTGAAACCGCTACTATAACTGTAAAATCAGGATTGTTTGGCTTAGGAAAAACTTGTGAAATCAACCGCGATCGCACACAAGCGGAGTTTTTCTCAGAAAATTTGGGTTATGGGGTAGTTATAGAAATGGTTGCAATTCCTGGCGGGAAATTCTTGATGGGTTCCCCAGAAAGTGAACCAGAACGACGCGATTCTGAAGGCCCCCAGCACACTGTTACCGTTCAACCTTTTTTTATGAGTAAATTTCCAGTTACACAAAGCCAATGGGCAGTTGTAGCGGCGCTGGAAAAGGTAAATATTGATTTAGAAAATCTCCAACCATCCAAATTCACAAACGCTAATCTTAATCTACCTGTTGAGGATGTGTCTTGGAATGATGCAATTGAGTTTTGTGCCAGATTATCTCACAAGACTGAAAAAATCTATCGCTTGCCTAGTGAGGCAGAGTGGGAATATGCCTGTCGTGCCAGAACTACTACCCCATTTTATTTTGGTGAGACAATTACGACTGATTTAGCAAATTATAACGGTAACTATACTTATGGTGCTGGGACAAAGGGGGAATATCGTGAGCAAACAATAGATGTCGGAAAATTTCTACCAAACTCCTTTGGTTTATTTAATATGCATGGCAATATATGGGAATGGTGTCAAGATGCTTGGCACGAAAATTATAATGGAGCGCCAGCAGACGGTAGCCCTTGGATGAGTAGAAATGATAAGCGGCTGCTGCGTGGTGGTTCGTGGCGCAACGATCCGGGGTACTGCCGTTCTGCGGTTCGCAGTTCTTACAAACGTGACAGTAGGAGCAACCTTGTGGGTTTCCGGGTTGTGGTTGCTGCTAGCTACGATCACGAGAGTGTTTGACCTGTTTGAGAACTTGCTCACCTCCTTCTTTACGGGACGCTAACGCGAACGCGTTCACCCATTATTACAAAATATTTTGTTTCAAAATCATCATATTATGTATTTTATCTATGTCTAATCTCAGACTGAATCTTAAAAAGTCGCTGACAATAGATTCTACCAACAGATTACTATCTAATAATCATTAACCAGTAACTGCGGCTTGTTTCTGCTGTTTTTTGTGTGACCAGTAATGTTCAACTAATATATAGCCCTTAGCTTGCAGTGGAGAGTTAGGACTATAAACTAGCTTGATATGGTTAATATCCCTAATGATGGTACTAATAAAATTCCCTTGGAGTAATTCAGCCGCCGCTAAGAGATGTTCAGGCCAAAATTCTTGTGTATTTCTCGTATTATATCCTCGCCATTGTAGAAGAGCATCGCTTTTGGCAGGTGTACATAAGTCATTTTTGATCAGATATTCTAAAAATTTATTCAATTTAGGATTATTGTCAGTTAGCGTCAACGAATCAAAATAGCACTCTACACCAATCTTAGAATTCACTGTTGTACTCACATCAATGTCAAGAGCTAATCTGTCAACTAAATCAGAAATATTTAGAAGCACTTGGGAAAAATTACCGCTGATATCTTCCCAGCCAATACTATATAAATATTCTAAAATTTCCGTGCCAGAAAGACCAGAAAGGCATAATCTCACAGAATTAGTAGTTCTCGCCAGCATTAAACCGATGTGAAATATTCTGCCTTCGTTGGGAACTTTCGTGAAACATTCCCGTACCTTTGATTTTACGTCTGTTGGTAATTGATCATCCAACATTAAATCTAACAATGACTGCTCAACCCATTGGTAGTAGTTATCTGGTTGGGAAATTTCTTGACGCAGATTTTTAACACCAATAAAAAAACTAGGAACAGGAATATCAGGGTTTTCTTTATCAATATCAAATTCTAGACAAACATTATCGACTTTTTGACTCAGTAGTGAATTCGGTTGAGTCCAAAGACTAGAAAAGTTACGAACTTTCTGCCAAACTGGATTTGTGAAAAATCTTTCTGGTAATTTTGTTTTGGGATGAGTGCCTGTTAAGATTTGTGAACCAACTTGACAATGCCTTGTACATAATAAGAAGTCCACTGCATCTTGATTTTTACCTAAACGACATTCAAACCCAAATAAAGAAGTGAGTTCTGCTGGTAGTTCTTTAACTAGTTGCTGAATATTCGTCAAACTTTCAGAATCGATCAAGGCAGGTGGAATATCAGAAGCGATCGCTGTGAGATAATCTGTTAATGGACTGTTCATAGTTTGTCAATTTAAGCTAGTTTTGTAACCAATTTTCATAACGACTCAAAGCTTCTAAACAAATGGCTGTGGTAAATTCATCTGAGCCATAGTGAAGTGTTCCGCCATCTACCTGTGATTCTATAAGGCACAAAGGTTCTTTAAACCAAGAGCCATTTTCGCTCTGAGTTTGGCTGAGATAGATAATTGCTTGATGTACCCAATCACCTAAAATACCGTAATTGAAAGCAGTACAGATGGCATAAGCTGTTGATAATGGACTTCGATTTATCGAACCATCATTTGCAAACGAGTTGGTAATTTTTTCTATGTTTTTCTTTGCTGATTTCTGCATTGATTTTGCACCGTTAGCATAAGCCCTAGACATAAGATAAGGCAGCGCAAAGTTATTCGGAAAATAGATAAAAGATTCGGCTTCTTTATCTTCCAAAACCAACTGATTTAAATAATCACTTACATTTTGGGTATATTCATTATCTCCCAGATATAAAAGAATATTTGCTAAAACTCCGCTACAAATATCATTTTCTGGAGGCGCTATGTAATGTGTGCGTTTAGTATACTCTGGGTGTTTAGGATAATCTTGCAACCAAGTATAAAACAATCCATCATTATTTCTATTCTTCAAAAAGATATCTAAATTATCCGGCACATCAAAGCCGTTACTTTTTAAACAAAATGATGCACAAGCTGTATCATCTAAATCTGGTAAAATTCCAATTGGTGTATAGTAAACGAACCTTCCCCCAGATATTTTAATGTTACGATTAGTACCAAAAAAACGCCAAATAGCAGGTGGTTCCATTTCTTGGGAGAGAAATTGCAAAGCTTTATCTCGGATTGTACTAACTTTGGGACTATTGATAAAACCGAGAGAGTAGAGGACAAAAGTAGTAATATAAGTTGTGCTGAGATATTGGCAGTTTTCCCGCATTTCCGGATCAAAAGATATGAAGGTTTTAAACTCTCCATGAGGTAATTGATTTTTCAGGAGAAAGTCCAGACCTTTAACTAAACAATCTTTTGTTTGATATTTAAGTAATATTGCCATAAGACAAATCCTTAGTTAAACTAAAATATTTTTATGCCCACATCAAAACTGAAGGCAGGTTTTCGCTATCTATCAGCCGCAATAGCTGATAACCAATACCTGATACTCCTAAAAAGAAACCTGGATCGTAAATATCGCAAAGTTTCCTAGAAAATAGATAGAATCCTCCCGCAGATTGGGATCTTTTAATTATCCAAGCTGCTTGCTGTTGGGCAGTTTGCCGTAATTCTGGCCGAGAAAGGCGGTGTGCTGCTTCTAAAAGGAAATCTACTTTTCCTAAATTGCCACAGCAGAGAAAATCTGCTCCATTCATGTCAAACTTCTGGATAACTTGAGCAGATGTTTCTATTTCTTGGCGTATTTCTTTGTTATCCAAAATGCCCAAATTGGCTATGCGAGTTAAACCAATACCAGTGAAACCATAACACCAGCTAGCAATTCGCATATTTTCGGGATTTTCACCTTGTAACCAATTTTTAGCTTGGGGATGGAAAACTGATTGTTCATAGGCAATTCCCTCCTCAGCAGCTTCTAAAAAGAATGGTATTTTAGTCGCTGTGTATAACTGTAACAACGCATGAATAATGCCTGTGACTCCATGAGAAAATCCAATGATTACTTGTTCGTCAATGGTTTTCCAAGCCTGATACTTGCCGTTAGTAAAAACACGCTGCTTTAGTAAATGTTCGCCACAAGCGATCGCCTGTTTCAAAATTCCTGAGTCACCAGTGACGTTGTATAATGCCAACAATCCTAAAATTGTCCCAGCAACCCCTGCGATTACATCTAAATATTCATCTGTAGTAATCTGTTCATGACTAATAAATGAGGCAATATATGCTGCTTCTTCTATGAGCGCAGGCTCATCTATTAATTGACTAATTCTGACAAAAGCATAAACTAGTGAGCCTAAACCTTCAGCGCCACCAATGCCCATATCCAGAGCTATTTTGTTAAACTCTCTACTGGACAATTTTTGACGTAGTGGCTGCAAAATTCTCAGTGTTAAATCGTGCCATTCTGCATCTTTTGTCACCTTAGCTAAGGCAGCAAAAAACAAGGCTACTCCAGTAATGCCACTGTATAAACTATAATCTAGCGGCTGTAATTTGAATCTCTGGGCAGTGAAGACATAACGAAAACCAATCCAGGTGACACTACCGTCCTCAGCATAAGTGGCCCGATCTTTGATATCAGATGCGATCGCCATGACTTGTTGTAGTATATCTTCATTACTTAAAGCAGCGATTGTATCTAGAGATATATCCTTGCCTTCATCTGTGTTTGTACTTTCATGACGGACAATATGGGAGTATAACGAGCCTTTTATCAACTGAATTTGTTGTTGTAAATCTTGATTTCCTAGTTGTCTAAACCGATGATTTACTACAGACAAACTATCTAGCGGACAACAGTTTTTGATAGTTTCATTTTGTGAAAGTCTTAAATCTTGGCTATCCGAAAGCATCGTGAAATAAGGTATATCCAACTGCTCCATAGCCTGTAGTTCATACTTCAACACCTGCCAAAATGGATGTATTTTTTCCGAGGTGATCAAAGCTCTACTAAGAACATCAAACTCAATACTGCGGTCTATACCATCTCTAAGATATTTAGGTGCTAATGTCCTAGATAACAAACTTCCATAGACTCGAGTATCTCGAAAAATAAATCGCAGTTCTTGATGCTTAAACTTTGCCAAAGGATTATCGGCAGTTAAAATTGCTTCTCTCTGCTCTAGCAGAAAGTGATACATCTGAGCAAAACCACCAACAATTTCTCCGGTGTAGTCTGTCAGTGAAAGCTGTACACCATCCAACAGAGGAACATTTTTCTCAACCCCTATGGTTGCATAATCATAGATCGTATTCATCCGATCAGTATTAATATTTTGCCATCTCGGTTGGCGAAAGGGTGTTTGTTGGTTTAAAGTACCTCCTATGGCGCTGAAATCGTAGGCTGTCCTACCATCTGGCCCAAATTCCCACCAAGGTAATAAACCAATTCGCAACACAGAATTTGCTATTTGCTGATTGGCTTTAGAAATTGCTCCGGTAGAATCATTCTGCTCATCATCAACTTGTGGACGAGGCTGCATGAGGGATTCCATATCTGCTAGAACAGGATACTCGCCGTGAGCAATCACATTCTCGTTATGGCAATCTGTCGTATCCAAAGCATACAATAAACATAACAACATACCCATGCGTTGATAGTAATTATGTGCTTCTGTTGGATTGTTGCAAGGTAATTGTTCTACAAATTCTATCCACCCATATTGATAACGATCTAATACCTGAAGCACTTTAAAGGATAAAGGCACACCCTGTTGATTTAACCAATCTAAAAATTGAGTGTAAGCTACTTCTACACCACAGTCTTTAGGTTTGTAAACTAATTTCATTCCTGATGCAAATGTCAGGATAAAAACTGAGCGTCCTTGCTGATGAGGATCGGAAATAGAACACTGGATAACAACTACTTCTCCCAATTCTTCCCCGCTATGGAACTGATGCTGAATTGAATCCCAATCAGTAGCTAAACGTTGAATAAATTCAGCCGTTGTATTCACCCATAAGTCTAATACTGTAGCAGCTAATCGAGCTAATACACTATATTCTTGGAAAAATTCTAATAATTGCCCTTGGAGTAGATTTTCAATAAAATCTAAATATTTTTCCCTCCCTGTTTTCTCATTCTTAATTTGTTGGAATAAAGTATTAAGTGCAGACTGCCTAAAATTGCGAAAGATACTAAATTCTAAATGAAGAGCCTGACTGCAAGTATAAGACAATCTCTTTAGTAAGCTGCGCTCAAAACAAATATGTGCTGTCTCAGCAAGATGTGAATAAGCATTACTATCCACTTGAGCAATTAATTTTTGTCTAGCAATTTTAATAAATGGTAAAAACAATTCTTCAAAGGGAATTGGATGCTGAAAATCAAAGCATCTATCTAATGAATCAGAATCTCTTAAATTTGGAATGGGAAAGGATGCTGTTGTTTCTAATATAGTTTTTAAAGTTTCAGCCCAACTGGGGACATTTGCACTACTGGGAAATTTAGTTGCACCCAAAACTGGGATAACTTGAGCTAAATCAAGATTTTGCCAAGCTAGACGCCTAGTAAAGTTTGTCTCATTGCCTTCTGCTGCAATGCGACACCAATAGTCCAGGCGAGTATTTGCCAGTTGTTTGTTGATTTGGATTTCATCAATAGTCCAGCCGCAAGTTAGACGTTCTTCTATAGTGCTAGATTTATTGATAATATAATTTAAAGATTTTTCTAAACTTTTTTCCATGATTTATTTAAGAAAAAGAATAAACAACGAGATACGTAAGGGAATTTAAACAAAGATTAATTCCCAATACGTCATTATTAACAGACAATAGAAGAAAGAAAATTAATGACAAACTCAAAAACTAGAATTAGTAGGGTGTATAAAGCTACCTGTTTTCATATTGAATTACAGGGTGACAGCTATAAACAATGTCAATAGCTGCACTTTAAATAGCGTTTAAAACACCCTACATCTCATAAAAATCCTTACACTTTAATGTCAAAACATTAAAAGTATTAGGAATTTAAACACGTCTTACTCCAGCTACAAATTGTGCTACCTCTGCCACCAGCTACAGATGCTAGTTGTTCTAAAGATAGTTCTGCATCACCTTCATCATCATTAGCGCTTGGAAGTACTAAGTACAAATTTGTATCATTTGCTTGTAGTACTTGAATGTTAATTGAATCAGGAATATCTATACCTAATTCTTGGGAGATTGCTGCTTTAGGCTCGTTAAATAAGGATTGTCTAAAACTGGAATCTCTTAAAGCTTTAGCAATGATTTGAGATTGTACATCATTTGTATTGTTTGGTTGAATCATGGTAATAAATCCTTGTTCGGTTGTTTAGTGGACAATTTAATAAATACAAATAAATCGGGGAGAAGTAGGGGAGAATTCTAACCTCATCACATTATTCATGCGAACGCACCCTGTCAGCCTGGTGGTACGCCCATTTCGCTCAGTTAGCGATTGATCGTGTTTGTGCTAAATCCCTGTGTAAAGTTGCACCCAAAGTTACTGAACTAATTGCTTTGTTTAAAGTAAGCGAGAACGAGAAACACTATATAATTGTAGGGGCGTACAGATGTACGCCCCTACCCATGTTCTATGTATTTATATCAACTATCAAGCTGGCGCTGTAATCCCCTTTACTAGTAACTATTAATAATAGCTGCCAGATTTACGATGCTCTAAAGCGGTGACACCATCATTTTCCAACACTTCACCATGATCGATGACGGCATAAATTAACCATCTATCGCCACATTCAAGCTGATTTTGCACCGTACATTCTAAATAGGCTAATGCCTCATTTAGAATCAAACAACCATTAAGAGCAGTTTTTGTAGCCAGATTTGCAAAGGGGTTATCTCCTAAAGTGCTATGACGAGAAAAATAGCGTCGCACATTTCTTCCTTCTTTGAGGATATTCAGCACAAATTTATCACCAGGATGATGCATTAAATCTGCATTCTGCTCTTGAGCGATCGCAATCATAATTCCTGGTGGGTTAAAAGTTGCCTGCGATACCCAAGAAGTTAAAACGCCTTTGTGAGTTTCTTCATCACGAGTTGTCACAACACACAGAGAACCAATGATCCGCCCTACAGCTTGTTCGGTACGATCTACATGGGTTTCTGTCACAATCTGGCGGAAAGTACGCAATTTTTTGCTTTTCTTCAAGTTTTGGGCGAAAGAAGCACCTGCTTCTTGACACTGCTGGAGAATTTCAGGAGTTGGGCTGAAACGCACCCGAATTGTTTCAAATCCTAGTTGATAATTAGCATCTTTCAGCTTGCTTTCTAGTAAATCAATTGCTTCGCCACTCCAACCGTAAGAACCAAACACCCCTGCTAACTTAGTTTTAGCCGTCGCTGAGAGAACTATTCCTAAAGCAGTTTGAATTTGAGTTGGTGCATGGCCGCCTAAAGTGGGTGAACCGATGATAAAGCCATCGCAGGTTTCGACAATGCGGGTAATTTCTGCCGAGTCTGTTAGTTCACAGTTAACCGACTCTACATTAATTCCATTTTGAATCAAACCTTGAGCGATCGCATTTGCCAAAATTGCTGTATTTCCATAAGCAGAAGCATAAAACAAAGCGACATTCAATTCTTGAGATTTTTGCCCTTGACACCATTGACGGTAATCATAAGTAAAACGACTCAGGCTGTAACGAACAATTGGGCCGTGTGCTGGGGCGTAACATCTGGCTGACAAAACCGATATTTTATCTAATGCTGCTTCGACTTGTTTGGCTTGGGGCGCATGGAGACATTCAAAATAGTAACGGCGTTCCGCGTCTAATCCCTTCCAATCTTCATCAAATAAGGTATCTTCGCAAATATGAGCGCCAAAAAGTTTGTCTGTGTAGAGAATTTTCGTGGCAGGATCGTAAGTACAAAGCCCATCGGCCCAACGGGGAGTTGGTACGGTGATAAATGATAGAAGATGTCCTTGTCCTAAATCTAGAGTATCTTGCGATCGCACCGCTTGGATACGTGATTCCCATTCGGGGAAGGCGGTTTTTAGAGCGTTGGCGGCGGGACGAGAACAAATTAAAGTAACTTGAGGAACTTGAGAGAGCAATACTTCCAAAGTGGCTCTGCGGTTGGGGTTGACATGACCGAGAACAATGTAATCTAAGGTGGTAAAGTCTAGATGTTCTGCAAGTTGCTGAAGGTAAATTTCGGTAAATGATTCACCGGGAGGGTCAATTAAAGCCTTTTTATCAGCTTGAATCAGATAAGAATTCGCCGTAGTTCCCCGTTGGCGGGAATACTCTACCTCAAATTTTAGTCGTTCCCAAGTCCGCGATCGCAAAATCAGAGTATTTCTACCAATTTCAGCAACTTGTACATCTCTTGGATGGCTGGTAGTTAAAGTATTTGCAGACATAATAACCTCTGTTAATCATTGGGAATTAGGGATGGGGCAAGAAGATTCTCCTCCCTAGTACAGACGCGATTAATTGCGTCTTAATGACTATTGTTTTGGATTAATTCAGACTTGACTCGGCTTTTATAACGTTTAGATACTTCTTGTTCTGGGTCGATACCTTCAAAAGTTGGGGGTAGCCAAACTCGGAGGAAAAGTAGTATTCCTAACACTAATAAAAAGGCGCAAGTTGCTAAAACTTGACTCCAACTTGTTTCTAAAACACCTTTAACAATGACTTCTCGCAAGGCGGAAACGATAGAAACTTCTACAGCTACCCCAATAGATACTCGATGTTCCTGTAGGTAAATAATCAGCAGTCGGAATAACTCAACTAAGATGAGTAAAAAGAGAATATCGGCAGTAACAGCATGAAAAGCTAGAGGCGGAAGTAAGGAGAGAAACATATCTCTCACCTGAAGCACCATGAAACTAAATAAACCGATACACAAACAAATCACAATTACATCTTGGATAAACTCTAAGGTTCGTACCACGCGCCCTCGATTGATCTCGTACATAGTAATTGGAGTAGTATTCTCAGCAGTTTTATACATAGTTTTTTGTGATTTTGTAGAGACGCGATTCATCGCGTCTGTAGGAAGCAGGGAGAAATAATGACCAATCACAAATGACTAATTAGTAATGATTGCCAATTTTGCGGTGATGAGCGGCGGTAAGTCCATTTAGCTTGGCAACTCTTCCAGTTTGGACTGTGCTATAAATTACCCAATGATCTCCACAATCCATGCGGCTAGTAATTTCACATTCCATGTAAGCTAAAGCTTCAGCTAAAACGGGAGATTCATTATTAGCTGGATATGTTTTCACTCCGGCAAAGCGGTCTGCACCAGGAGCAAAACGTTTCAAGAAATGTTTCATTAATCCTTGATATTTGCCTTCTTCTAAAACGTTTAAAACAAAGCGATCGCCAACGTGCATTAAGGATTCAATTGCCCGATCTTTGGATACTGCGATCGCTACTCCTAAAGGCTCAAGACTCGCTTGTGTCACCCAAGAAGCAAACATTGCGCTCTGAATTTCTCCTTTTTTGGCGGTGATAATATACAATCCTGTGCTAATCCGCCCTAAAGCTTTTTCTAGTTCGCTATTGATAGATTTGATTTGTTTTATGGTGCGATCGCGGGTTAACCATTGGGCCATATCTGTCCCCGCTTCATCACAAAGTTGTTCCGTTGCTTGGGTAGGAATTTCCTTAACTAAGATAGGAGGAAAAGCTTCAGTTAATCCTAGTTCTTGAAACTTATTACGTAAAGGATAAACAGGTTCATCTTCTCCTCCTCCCGACTCTAATAAACCAATCGCCTGCTTCTTGTGAACAGCAGCTAAAATTGTACTTAAAGCAGCTTGAGCCATCACCGAAAATTGGGCTGGCATTGCAATTACTAAACCAGAAGCTTGTGCAACTAATTCTCGAACTTCTTGAGGCTCGGTACTATTGAGGTCTACTAATTCTACTGCCACACCTGTTTTCGCGCATCCATGAGCTATGGTACGGACTAAATGCTCACTATAACCGTAATCTTCAACATAAAATAGAGCCACTAATGTCTCTGTTTTTGCTTGTTCTAGACTCCAGTTTTGATATCGTCCGAGCCATTCGGAAATATAGTTTTGTAATAAAGGGCCATGTCCCGTGGCAACTGTTGCTATTTCTAACTTTTCAATCCGCTTTAAAGCTGTCAAAACAGACCGGGCATTAGGCCCCATCAGACAATCATAATAATATTTAAAATCCTCCTCTATTAAAGTAATATTTTCATCATAGGTATGGTCATCACAGTAATGCATTCCAAACACATCACAAGTGTAGAGAGTGGAAGTCTTATGGTCATAAGTCAAGATTGTGTCAGGCCAGTGTAAATTAGGTGCAGAGATAAATTCTAATTCGTGTCCGTTGCCTAAATCTAATCGCTCTCCACTTTTCACCTGCATTGATTTAAAAGGCTGGTGAACCATATTTTCCAGAAATTGAATAGCTACCTTAGCACCAACAACAGTAATGGAAGGAGCTAATTGCAAAATATCTTTTACTAAGCCACTGTGGTCTGGTTCTGTGTGGCTAATAATCAAGTAATCTATTTTAGCTGGATCAATTAATCCCGCCACTACCTCAAGATATAGATCCTCAAACTTGCGGTGACATGTGTCAACTAATGCAATTTTTTCTCCCTGAATTAAGAAAGAATTATAGGTTGTCCCATTGCGTAAACCAAACTCAATATCAAAACGTTCTCTATCCCAGTCGAGACAACGGATAGCTGTGGTTTGAGGAGCAATTTCAACAGTTTGAATCGTCAAACGTCCTGGATTGGGAATAACTTGAGTAACCTGTGTGAGTGCAACCATATTTTTCTCCAACAAAATATTATCTGGAGCAAGTGTTATGTTTCTTATATTTACCTGAAATACTCAATTAGTAAAATGCCAATTTCTAAAGCTAATCATTAGAAAGAGTTATTCTTTATTTTGATTGAGATACCATTGAGTAACTCAATGTTTATCATTAGTTTTATGTTCAATAATGAACGTGAGAGAATGTCAACTATAAGTTATGATTTTTAGGGATGTCGTTAATATTTCTTCCTCCTCCTCTACAGCAAATCAATAGCGAAATTACCCGCAACGCTGGTGTTGATTTGTATGTGCTGCGCCTCGATCTAATGCACCCGTGGGTTAACGGCAATAAGTGGTTCAAGCTGAAATACAACCTTTTGGAGGCCAAGGAGAAAGATTTCACGACGCTGCTTACTTTTGGCGGCGGTTATTCTAATCACATCTATGCAACTGCGGCGGCTGGTAATCTTTTCGGATTCCGTACCATTGGTGTAATTCGTGGTGAGGAGAGGCTACCATTGAATCCGACGCTGAGTTTTGCTGTACAGCAGGGTATGCAGCTTGTGTATCTGAACCGCGAGATGTATCGACAGCGCAACACACCAGCGCTACAAGAATATCTGCAACAACGCTTCGGCGAGGTTTTTATCATTCCCGAAGGTGGGAGTAATTTAAATGGTGTGCGCGGTTGCACAGAGATAGTTAGTAATGCGATGCTTACGGCTGGCTACGCCTACGCATTTGATCATATATGCGTAGCCTGCGGTACAGCTACCACACTGGCTGGTATTGCGCTTTCGTTGCATGAAGGACAAAGAGCGATCGCTTTTCCCGTATTAAAAAATGGGGCATTTCTTGCACAAGAAATCGAAACTTTCTTGACAAATTACCTCGCCTCTGGTTCACCCGCACCATCTAACTGGGAATTAATGTGTGATTACCACTTTGGCGGTTATGCAAAGGTAAACGATGAGTTGCTACTGTTCAGCCAGCAGTTCACACAGCAACATGGCGTACCCCTTGATTACGTATATACCGCCAAAATGTTTTACGGAGTGATGGATTTACTACAGCAAGGATTTTTTTGTAAAGGCGATCGTTTGTTGCTGGTACACACAGGAGGCTTACAGGGTAACGTTGGCATGGAAGAAAGGTTGCAGAGATTTTCTAAAATCTGAGTTGCCACTTAATTAAATATCAGTTACCTTTGTATGGAATTTTACTGAAAAAAGTAAAATTTACACATCAATCTTGATATTTACTCAAAGTTAGGTAAGGTTAACTCGATGTTTACATCTACTGAACGCATTAAGTCGGATGATCAGAGTATTGCTCTCTATTTGGAAAATCTTTTATCAAACAAGTATCAAATTCCAACTTTTCAAAGAGATGTTGTCTGGGAGAAAGAGAATGTAAAAAAACTTTGGGATAGTATTTATAAGTTTTATCCTTTAGGAAGTATTCTAATTTGGAAAACCAATACAAAGCTAGAAAGTCATAGAGAAATAGGTGGTATAAAATTTGCTGATAATTTTTACTCTAATGAATACCAATACATTTTAGATGGACAACAAAGAACAACTTCTCTATTAACATCGATACATGGGAGTAAGGGTAAACTTGCTAATAACGAAAACTTTGATCCAACACTATATATAGACTTAACTGTTAAACTTACTGATGCAACGGATGATACAAGCTATGCAAAAAGGTTTTTGTTTTGGGACGAAATCGATGACAAAAATGGTCAGCTACAAGCAAATATTGGAAAAAAACAACGTTATCAGGATAAACTAATTGTCAGCTTAATAGATATAATTAAAGACCGTGGGCAAATAGAAAGAAATATTTATGTAAGTGTTAATGGAGAATTCGATCATCCTTATATGCAACAATTTAGGAGAATTAGGGAAGTTTTGGCTAGTTACAAAATCTCCTTTATTGAGTTAAGAGGTATTGAAGTTGCAGAAGTGTGTCAAATATTTGAGCGGATTAATCAGGCTGGCAAACCCTTGGATATCTTTGATATTGTAGTTGCTAAGACTTTTCGTTCTGAAAATAACACAAATAATATCACTGGGTTCTATCTTCGGGAATTATTTGATAAATTTAAAAAAACTATTTCTAGTAGTCAATATGCCAATATTGATAATTGGACATTGCTCCAGATGCTAGCTGTAGTAGTAAAACTTGAATTTCCCGAAGCTGGGATACAAAATATTACTGATATGTATCTTAATAAGCTGAAAACAGAACAAATTGAAGCTGTATGGTCTAATTTTAAAACAGCCGTTGCTAAAACTTTTGATTTCTTTGATAATATTTTGCATATTAAAGGTGGAAGATTAATTCCTTACCGATATTTATACCTGACTATCACAGCATACTTTTATCGTAATCCTAAACTAGATTATAGTTTTTTAACTAAGTATTTTTGGTATTATAGTTTTCCTAATGCAGAATTACTAACAAACACTACTCACCTATGGCAACATATAGATTTTGTTAATCAACAAAAGGCTAATAATAGTTACTCATTCAATAAATTTGATATTGATAAAAATTCAATAAGGAAATCTTTCTACAGTTATAGAGGTCGCTTATCCAGAGCAATACTATCACTTTATGCAAACCAAAAGCCGCAGGATTGAGCAAAACCTCATAGAGATGTTTTGTCTGATGTTTATTATCTGCTAACAGATAAACCTAACCTGCACCATATATTTCCAGTTAACTTTATTAAGCAGAGTGGCATTACGAGTCAAATAGAATCTGATAGTTTGATGAATATTGCCTATCTCTCTCAAATAACTAATTTGAAAATTAGCGATAAAAATCCATTAGATTATCTCAAAGAATATGACGAATCTGGTTTAGAGGTGGTGCTAAACTCTCATCTTATACCGACAACTATTCTTGAATGGTCAAGAGGCGATGCACTTCCTGAACACGCCCTAAGCATTTTTATTGAAGAAAGGGTAAACCTCTTATTAGAAGCTTTGAGGCTGAAGTTAGAAGGAATTGAATTTAATGTTTTTGATATGGGCGATCGCACAAATAATATCTCTTCCTAAATATACGATTGCCCAAAAAAGAGGCTTTGCTGGCTTTTATACTTACCGTTTATTTTGTAAACTTTGAATAGTAGCGATCGCATGCTTCGCCACAATATCAATCTCCTCTTCTGTATTAAACCTACCAATACCAAACCTTACCGAGGCATAAGCTAGCTGTTGGGGGTGTCCCAATGCTGTGAGAACATGGGAAGGTGCAGTATTTGCTGACGAGCAAGCAGAACCAGAAGATATGGCCATTACTGGCTGCAATCCTAACAAAAGCGCAGCTCCATCTACTCCCTCAACACTGATACTTAAGTTTCCCGCCAATCGTTCTTCAGGATGTCCGTTGAGATGAATTCTTTCAACTTGCGAAAGCTGTTCCCATAGTCTTTTTCTTAACTGAGTGAGGCGTTGGTTTTCTGTTGCTTGTTCAGCCAAAGCGATTTCTACAGCTTTCCCAAAGCCGACAATTTGCGGTGTATACAATGTACCAGAGCGCATCCCCCGCTCATGTCCGCCGCCATGCTGCTGGGGAGCCAGTTTTACTCTGGGATCGCGTCTGCGGACGTATAGCGCTCCAATGCCTTTGGGGCCATATACTTTGTGTGCTGTTAGCGACATCAAGTCAATTTTCATCGCTTGCACATCTAAGGGAATTTTACCAATAGCTTGCGCGGCATCGGTGTGGAAAATGATATTGTGTTCATGGCACATTTCCCCAATTTCTGTCAATGGCTGCAACACACCGATTTCATTATTTGCAGCCATTACCGACACCAAAATCGTCTCAGGACGGAAAGCTTTTTTTAACTCAGTTAAATCAATCAATCCATCTTGTTGGATGGGGAGAATAGTAATTTCAAAACCGAGAGTTTTTAAATAATTACAAGGGTCAATTACTGCACTATGTTCAGTGACAACAGTAATAATATGCTGACCTTTTTTAAAATAAGCTTCGGCAACACCTTTAATAGCTAAATTATTCGCTTCTGTTGCACCACTGGTAAAAACAATCTCTTCTGGTGTGGCGTTAATTGCTCCTGCTAAAATCTCTCGCGTTTGCTTAACAGCAGCTTCTGCTTCCCAACCATAAACATGACCAATACTTGCTGGGTTGCCAAATTTTTCTGTAAAGTAGGGAAGCATTGCTGCTAGTACCCGCTCATCTACGGTTGTAGTTGCGTGGCAATCAAGATATATAGGACGAATAGACATAATTATTAACTCAAACTTTGACTCAAATTAACTTTTTGAGGATTGACTCAGTTCAGTGCATCGGCGATCGCTTGCTCAAATAAGCTGCTCACATCCTGCTTTATGACTATAAATATGATTCACGTAGCATTGGTGTAACTATACCTGCATTTAGTCGCTTATGTGGTTGCTAATTCCCGTAATTTAGTTAAAACTGCTTGAGCATGACCTTTGGTTTTCACATTAGGCCAAGCATAAGCAATAATTTTATCAGGTGAAATTAGAAAAGTTGAGCGAGCAACACCCATATATTCTTTGCCCATAAATTTTTTCAATCGCCAAGCGCCGTAGGCTTCGATCAAAATATATTCTGGGTCACTTAAAAGGGTGATTGACAAATTATGTTTGTTAATAAATTTACAATGGGATTTACCCAAATCTGGACTTACGCCTAAGATTTTTGCTCCCAGTTCGCTGAAATCTTGATACAACTCGGTGAAATCTTTCGCTTCGGTGGTACAACCCGGTGTGTCATCTTTTGGGTAGAAGTAGAGGACAACCCACTGACTGCTGAGGTCATCAAGAGTAACTGAATTGTCATTTTGGTCAGGGGTGGAGAAATCTGGCGCTGGTTGTCCGACTTGGGGAATGTTGCTCATGATAGGGGTGTGAGAGATTGCGATCGTTTTAAAACTTCAGCTTCTTGCTGAAAAAGTGATACCGCTTTAGCTTGATTTAGTATAAGAACCTTCAAAATTTTTAGCTTCCCACTGTCGCTTACCTCAAATGTTCTAGCAAAGCCACCTTGGCCTATAGCTCGTGTTACTCGATAACACCCTTCTAGTAGCAATTCAGAGCCACAGCTTTGACAGCGCAGTAGATTATCAGGGTTGTCAGTATTTTGGCAGTTAGGATTGATGCACAGGCTCATCAGGTCGAAAGGTGATAGATTTATCTAATATTTTAGCTTTAATTACTGATAGCCTGGATAAAATCAGTATCACAGTGATGTCTGAGTTGGGCTATGCACTGATTCATCTTTGTTTACCATAAAAAATTTCTCTCATAAGGTTGAGAGCGATCGCTTATATTTATCCGCGATAATAATGACTTAGCCTACAAATGTTTTTGTTTATTTATTCCCACCCTTCAAAGTTCAGATGCCTAAAGATATGCAACGCAAATTTACCAACCGCGATGAGTTGGTAGCCTACCTGCGCGAACAATTCCCTGGTGCAGCAGAACGCGATGACCACATCAGCGAAACTGTGGGGGGACGCAAAGCAGCAGAAAACGCACTGCAAAAAATTGACCCAGTAAGCTACGCGCAAACACGTAATTTCTTCGCAGGTGCGGTCACGCGTCTTTCGCCTTACATCCGTTATGGCGTTTTAAGTTTGCGAGAAATTCGAGATTATGTCCTTGAACGGGTACAGCAACAAAACGATGCTACGAAACTAATTAACGAGTTAGGTTGGCGCGACTACTGGCAACGGTTATATATCAAGTTAGGGGATGAAATCTGGAAAGATCAGGAAGAGTACAAAACTGGTTACACTATGGCTGAATATGCAGCCGAATTGCCGCAAGATATTAGACAGGGAACCACAGGCAGAGTTTGCATTGACAGCTTCAGCCGTGATTTGAAAGAAACTGGCTATCTACATAACCACGCACGAATGTGGCTAGCGGCTTACATTGTCCATTGGCAGCGTATTCGTTGGCAAGCAGGAGCCAAGTGGTTTCTCGAACACCTTTTAGATGGTGATCCTGCTAGTAATAATATGTCGTGGCAGTGGGTTGCCAGTACGTTTAGTCAGAAACCTTATTTTTTCAACCGTGAAAATTTAGAACGCTACACCAAAGGCATTTATTGCCAGAAATGTCCGCTTTACGGTCATTGTGATTTTGAAGGGAGTTATGAAGAATTAGAACAGCGACTTTTTCCCAAAGGGGAATTTAGCAAACAAGCTAACAGCCAAAGTTGGCAGCGTGGAAAGAAGAAGCAGGGGAACAGGGAGAGTAGGGGATGACAAGGGAGACAAGGAAGAGAATAATGACAAATGACAAATGACAAATGACAAATGACAAATGACAAATGACAAATGACAAATGACTAAACCAATTGTTTGGGTACATGGAGACTGCCTCAGTCCAAATAATCCGGCATTACAAAAATACCCTGATGCCCCAGCTATCTGGGTTTGGGACGAGGCTTTGATAGAAGAATGGCAACTCAGTCTTAAACGTCTCGCTTTCATATACGAATGTTTGCTAGAGTTACCCGTTGTTATTCGTCGTGGCGATGTGGCACAAGAAATTTTAGCTTTTGCTCAAGAACATAATGCCAATTTAATTGTCACAGCCAATAGTCCAAGTCCCCGGTTTGATGATATCTGTAATCAAATGCAGCCTTCTATAACAGTGGAAGTGCTAGAGGTAGAACCATTTTTTGACTATGACGGCTATATTGACCTGAAACGGTTCTCGCGCTATTGGAAAGTGGCTCAAAATTATGTTTGAGTTGCGCTCGCATCCAAAAATGCTTCAGTTAATTTTACTTAAAAGATTTTGGATTTTAAAAAATAAATGAATTCATAAGTTAAAACTTGACCGCCAACTAGACCTGTTGCTGCTACTGCATGAGCCAACTGAGCAACAACCTGCAATAACTGCTGGCCAGCAACTCCTTTGGTTTGAAGCACAAGAAACTCAAAGGCGTAGGCGCTTTCCTCCAGCTAGCAGAGAATAACGCATGGATTCATAGAGTATTTCTGGATAGACTACAGTGATTGATTGTTCAAGCACTGCTTCAACAAGCGATCGCCGTTCTGATAAATAAGCCTTAAGGTCAAAGCTAGTTTCTTTAACAGATGACCATTCAAAGATTTGAGTATTCACCATAAATAATTAATTTTTAAGATTACAGTACTATACCTAATAAACAAAAACTGGTTGGAGGAAACTATCAAACAACACTCTACTTATTTCAAAAACAGCAATTTGTCACGACGACATTTAATTTGATCACTGCTAAAAAAGTCAGGTTTACCCTTCCCTCAGCGACCAATTTCGACATCTTCCAGAATGCCAAGTGCATCGGGAATGAGTATAACTGCGCTGTAGTAGGCGCTGACTAGATAAGAAATGATCGCTTTTTCGTTGATACCCGAAAACCGCACAGACAAACTGGGTTGGTATTCATCAGGGATACCCGTTTTGTGTAGACCTATCACCCCTTGGTTTTCTTCTCCGGTTCGGAATATCAAAATAGAGCTAGTACCCTCTTTAGTGATCGGAATTTTGTTACAAGGAAAAATCGGATAGTTGCGCCATGCAGGTAAAATCTTTCCATTGACCTCCGTGCTTGGGGAATAGATGCCACGACGGTTACACTCCCGGCCAAAAGCAGCGATCGCGCGAGGGTGAGCTAGGAAAAAATGGGATTTGCGCCGCCGAGAGAGCAATTCATCAAAATCATCTGGAGTCGGTGGCCCAGTGCGGGTAAAGATGCGTTGCTTGAGATCGGCATTGTGCAACAATCCAAAATCACGATTATTTAGCATTTCGTATTCTTGCCGTTCCCGCAACGCTTCGATAGTCAGCCGTAATTGTTGGTCCGTCTGGTTCATGGGTTCGTTGTAGAGGTCAGCAACTCGTGTATTCACCCGTAAAATGGTTTGAGCGAGGCTTAACTCATATTCCCGTGGTTTCAAGTCGTAATCAACAAATGTCCTGGGTAACTCAGTTTCCTGACCATGACCCGCAGTCAGGGCGATCGCCGCTTGATTATGCCTATCCTGGGGTTTGCTCAATATAGCTCTAAAGCGATCGACCTGAGCCTGAAGCGTTGCAGACTGGTTCATCAACTCCCGAAACGCCTGTATCGGCAAAGACAAAACTATGCAGCGCGTAACAGCTTTCAGGCTAACCTCCCAAGTTTCCTGAGATAGAACTATAGCTTCGCCACCGAAACAATCGCCATCAGCTAAGATATCTCGTAAAGCTTCCGCCTCATATTTGCCTGCCTTCAGCTTATTAACTTTACCATGAGCAATTAATAACACCTGGTCGGCTGGTTGACCTTCCTGTACAATTACCTCACCTGGGGCAAATTCTTGTTGTACAAAGCGGTCTGCTAAAGCGTTGAGTACCTCAATATCCTCAAAACCACGCAGTAAAGATAGTTCACAAAGGGCTTGGGGAATGACCCGCACCTGGGCCCCTGTATTAGTAAAGCTGACCCGTCCACTGCCAACATCATAAGTCAAGCGACGATTAACCCGATAGGCCCCACCCCTAACTTGTACCCAAGGCAACATCTGTAACAACCACCTGGGGGTAATGCCTTGCATCTGGGGCGGAGTTTTCGTGGTTTTGGCTAAATTCCGCGCCCCTTTTGTGCTTAAGCTCATCTGGAGTTGCCTGTTTTCTTGGTCTAAATCAGGCCTAATCAAAGCATCTGTCATAAAGTTAACGTTTCATGCAACTAAATTTACATTCCTAAGAGAGAGCATCAAAGAGTAAAAGCGAACGGTCGTTCGCCCCGACTTTGAAGAGAATATCCGACCGACTACTTAGAGACCAATTTCTACATCTTCAAGGATGCCTAGTGCATCAGGCACAAGAACGGCTGTAGAGTAGTAAGCACTAACTAGGTAAGAAATAACAGCCTTTTCGTTAATACCCATGAAGCGGACAGACAAACTAGGCTGATATTCATCAGGAATGCCAGTTTTATGCAGACCAACAACACCCTGGTTGGTTGCTCCCACACGCATTAACATGATCGAGCTAGTACGCTCTTTCGTCACGGGAATCTTATTGCAAGGATAGATGGGAATACCACGCCAAGCCGGAATTGCACTGTTACCCATAGGGATAGGGTTAGGATAAAGTCCAAGAGCGTTGCATTGCCGACCAAACGCCGCAATGGTGCGGGGATGAGCTAAGAAAAAGCTCGGTTCTTTCCAAACAATGGAGATCAATTCATCGAGATCGTCAGGAGTTGGAGGGCCGCTGCGAGTAAAGATGCGTTGTTTGAGATCGGCATTGTGTAACAGTCCGAAGTCACGATTGTTAACCATTTCGTGTTCTTGGCGTTCCCGTAATGCTTCAATGGTGAGGCGCAATTGTTCCTCAGTCTGATTCATGGGTTCGTTGTAGAGGTCAGCAACCCGCGTATTGATTTGCAAAACGGTTTGAGCGACACTTAACTCATATTCTCGTGCATTGAGTTCATAATCTGCAAAAGTCCCAGGTAATACTGCCTCTGCAAGGTGGCCGGAGATAATATCAATCGAGGCTTCCCCGTATTGGTTTTGGGGTTCGCGCAATTTTGCCCTAAATTGATCCACTTGCGCTTGTAAAGCTTCAGACTGGTTAACCAGGTTTTGAAAAGCTGCTTGAGGCAGAGACAAGATAGTGCAACGGGTAATGGCTGTGAGAGTCACATCCCAAGTATCCTGGCCTTCTACTAAAGCGTAATCGCCAAAATGATCGCCATCGGCTAATACACTCAAAACAACGCGATCGTCATACTTGCCTGCACCAATTTTGTTGACTTTACCATGAGCAATTAGCAATACTCTATCGGCTGGTTGACCTTCTTGGATGATCACATCACCCGCAGCAAATTCTTGTTGTAGAAATTGACTAGCTAAGGTGTTTAACACCTCGACATTTTCAAATCCCCGCAATAAAGGTAGCTCAGTGAGTTCTTGCGGAATGACCTGTATCTGGGCCCCTGTATTAGAAAAGCTGACCCGTCCATCCCCAACAGTATATGTTAAGCGGCGGTTGACCTGATAGCTACCCCCCACGGTTTCTACCCAAGGCAGTAGTTTTAAGAGCCACCGTGAGGTAATTCCCTGCATCTGGGGTTGAGTTTTGGTGGTGCCTGCCAATTTCCGTGCCGCTTCAGTCTGCAAAGCCATTGGCAGTTGCTCGATTTGATTTTCTAAGGGAGTGTTTGCTGTATTAGTCATGATGAATCTCCATTGGTAATGTTTGTTGACAAGTTATTTGATTGAGCGGAATAGGGACTCAGATTGAGCTAAGGGAGATCCAATAAATAAATCAGCCCAGCCGTCGCTTTCGCCCTCAAGGCGAAAGCGCCTAGATATCTCGGTTTTGCCAAAAATATTATTGATACGGCTGGGCTGATTTATTCGTGTCTTGTGCCTAACCTTTCCTTCCTAACAGCATTCCGATTTTGATCGCTGAAGTCCCTAACCCTGTCGGACTACTCAGTACGTTCTGCACTATTGGTCCAACATTGGTTTGAGTTGTTTTCTGAACGACACTTGGTCTAATCTGGGTCGCGGCAGTGCCTAAGCCTGTAGGGCCTTGGAGTAAACGCTGTTCTGTGGAGTTATTCCGCAATTCAAATTCCTTATAGCGGTCTACTGCTCTATGCCACTTGAGTACGCCGCACATCCACTGTTCCAGTTTCTTGACGTATCCGTACAGTTTCTGACGGGCACTGGTATCCAGGTTTAAATCGTCACACAAAATAGGGAGTTCAGTCGCAACGATATGTTCAAACTGAAGCGCACGAGAGGTCATTAGGTCGTTAACAATGGCGACGGACTGGGGGATATTGCAGTTAAGGAAATTTTGAACCGCCAGTACACCATTATTAATCTCGCCCTCAAATTCGATTTCTTTCTGGTAAGAAAAAATATCGTTCGACAAACAGGCGAAATCGGCGGCTGAATTCTCAATTCCCTGCATGGTTCGGGTGCGGAATACCTCTGATGGGATCTCGTCTCCTTGGGACAGTCGAGACAGGCTCATGGTTAGATCGGAGCCAAAGGTCTTACGGCGCATTTCCACATAATCTATAGGGTCGGGAATGCGATTTTGGATTTGGTTAGCCAGTTCCCATAACCAACTTTCGGTCATATCCTCGATCGCTTGACGAAACTGGCGACGAGCATTAGCTGTCATCGGCCCAGCCGTCCGCGCCCAAATATCCGCTAAACCCCGTTCGACTGGGTTCGTTGGTTCGGGAATAGAACTCCCATCAAGGGGCATAAATGCTGATAGCCGAGCGTTGAAAACTTTTGCCCCTGCCATATTTCGGTTATAGCCATATAATGCCGGAAAGTAGTCATCGGCGTATGTTCCCCAAACCAGCCAGCAGGCTGTGATATTCAACTCAGGACTAGACCCATTAGGATGAATATAGGCACCGCATAAAGCTACGTCGGCCACATCGAATTTGTGATCATCCCAGATGTAAATGCCCGGCATCCCTGGCAGTACGTCCAACATCCCCATTTGACGCGCCCATTCCTTAGAATGCCGCCGAGCCTCTCCTAGATGGGGATTCAAACTGGTGGAGAAGGGCATATAAAACTGCGGCAGAGTTACTGGCCCTACAGGCTGATAGAGGACATGAGTGAAGCTTTTGAACCGTTTCAATCCCAAACTATCGGATAAAGCTCCCAGACGGGCCGCCGATGTGCCTAGTCCAGTGGGGCCGCCTAAAAACCAGCTTGCTGTTGAAGATTTGTCTGATGTCTGGTTCATGTAGCGGCTCGATCTCGTATGCCACTCATGACCCCCCGACTGCCAGTCCTGAAGTCCTTTGGCATATAGGACTACTTTCAGACGCTCATCGGGACTCAGACTATATTCCTCGAACAAAGAAGGCAGCTCTGTGACAAAGGTGTTCTCGAACTGTTGCACCCTAGATGTTAGTAAATCGTTAGTGAGATTGGCCGCCTCTTGGGTACTGACATTGAGGAATTGTTCTAAAACCAAGATACAGTTTGCATTTTCCCCTTCTTCTTCCA
Source organism: Nostoc flagelliforme FACHB-838 (assembly GCF_014698065.1). Taxonomy (GTDB): domain Bacteria; phylum Cyanobacteriota; class Cyanobacteriia; order Cyanobacteriales; family Nostocaceae; genus Nostoc; species Nostoc flagelliforme_B. The sequence continues at coordinate 3,373 of NZ_JACJSI010000085.1, read as the reverse complement.
CTTCTCTTTGGTAAGAGAAGATGTCATTTCGCAGATGTACCCCATCAGAAAAAGTGTCTTTGAGGACACGCATTGGTCGAGTCGGGGCGATCTTTGCGGGAATTTCTGCCCCAACCGCGTGTTCCACTAGGTTAGCTGACCAGGGCGCTCCCCCCACCTTACGGCGCATCTCAATGTACTCAATCGGGTTAGCAACTCGATTTTGGCTGATATTGGCGAGTTCCCACTGAGATTCTTTGAGAAGATTGATGGTACTCTCAGAAAACCGGATTACCCAGTCTTGGGAGGCATTGGGGATGGTGCGATCCCAGAGGTCTACTAAACCCCGTTCTACGGCATTGGTAGGTTCTGGCGGCGTTTCTTGAGGCTGCACAGGCATAAACGCTGGCAGTCCATTGAGGTACTTCTTAGCCCCGGCCATATCTTGGCTACGCTTGTAAAGCTCAAGAAAGTGATCGTCAAAGAAAAATACCCAAACATACCAATCAGTTACCAGATTGAGCATTGCTTCATTAGCATCTGGATGGGTGTAAGAACACAATAACGCATAGTCATGGGCATCAAACTTACGCTCATCCCAAATGCCATAATCTTCCGATTCCTCTACTCCACCCAAAATTCCAATTTTATAAGCCCAAGCTTTAGAATGTACCCGTGCCGCTTCTAGGTTTGGGTTCAGCCGTGCCGGCCAAGGTACATAAAAACTCGGTAACTCAAAAGGTTGCTTGCTTGAAGTCATTGTACATTTAAATTTATCAGTTTAAGCTCATTGTCTTGATTGAAGCCATGTTAAATTGGCGTGCTAACATCGGTTTTCCCTGATAGGAAGTAGGATGTCTTTTTAGGAAATTTTTTGTGTCAGTTAACCCTCCCTATAGAGGCTCTTTATTAAAACCAGTGTTACCTCAACCGAGGATGTTTGTGATTGCTCCTTTTTACCAGCTTCGCAAGGCGTGATTAACTTCCATCTGGTCAGATAAAGAATCACGTTGTCCCTAAAAAATGGAACTTTCATCAATCAGTTATAAAATTTTCAAGGCTTTAACTTGAATTTTTTACCTAGAGCGATGAATTAACTCTAGAACAAATCGCATCTTGGATCTCCCTAATATAATTGGATAAAGTTACTATTCAACACTCGATGCAAAAATAGATAGAAGCTCAGTTGCCCAAAGGCAAGGTCATCAGATTGTTCACCACTCTTGAAAATCTTTTAAGCATATGCATTTAACTTTATTTCAATAAAGTTCGTTAACGCCATAAATATTTTTGGCGTTGCAGAACAGTGGGATGAATTGAGGCAAGCAGGGGAGGCAGGGGAGGCAGAGGAAGCAGGGGGAGAATTTTAGAAGTTGCCAAATCATCCCGCAAATATGCAACGCCATATTTTTAAAATATGATGTCTTTTGAATCACTTTGCTTGTGGCATCTAACAGTAAATAAACCCTACTGCACTTTTTACACTCAGATATCTTCTTATAACTATGGCAAAGATTCAAGGACAGTTAAGACAGTTAAGACCGTTAAGCTAACATTCAAATAAACTTCATATAATAGCTCGATTGCTTTATATTAACTTCGTAATATCTTTCTTATTATAAAAATCTCTTTACATGGGTCATAACGGAATAGCACGCTTTATTGGTCTAAGTTATGCTCTATAAGGATTACAGCTTTTCAAGCTATTGAACAGTGCCGGAATGGATCAGGTAATTGTCCTTGATGGCAGCGTCCTGCAAGCGATCGCACTCCTTCCTCATTTGCCATGTTAGGCAATCATGTTACTCCTCGCAATTCACCAGTACCCCATCAACACAAGCAATCCCCAGGGCAAACGCATCTAAATTACTCTTGATCACAACGAAGGTTAAGAACCAACGAAAAAATCAGGATTTCGAGCTTGATTATTTTTTAAGCCCCAAAGCGATCGCCTAAAACTTTCGCAATAAGCAAAACTTAATGACATTGATTTTAAATCTATTCTCAATAAAGTATGCTTATTGACATGATGCGGCCGCCCTGAAGCAATCCCCGCTTAAGCTTATTGAGAACTGAAAACAAAAAATTAAGGTTTTCACAATTTCCGAAAGGAAGTAGGAATTTTTAGAATAGTGGAATAGGTTCATGCAATGCCTTAATAGTTATTAGAGTGATCGCAGAGTGAGCGTTCGCCTTTCTCAACTTCTGTGTTAGTTTTCAGATAATCCTGCACCAATTTGCAACCATAAGTCAGTGCATCTAGTTGGAGAATTCGCTGCAAATTCCAAAGAACGAGCGTGTTGTCATCACCGCCTGAAGCAAGCATTGTTCCATCGCGGCTGATAGCAATTTTCCTAATGGCAGAGGTATGCCCTTTAAGAGTTGTTAGTTCTGTACCATCGAGTTTCCAAAGCTTAACGGTTCCATCTCCACTGCCAGAAGCAAGTATTTTAGCATCAGGACTAAACGCTACCCCCCAAATCGCAGCTGTGTGACCAATGAATGTTTGCAGCAACTTGCCCTCCAGTGTCCATAACTTAACGGTATTGTCACCGCTTCCAGAAGCCACCATCTTACCGTCAAGACTAAAGGCAACTATCCATACTGCCGCCGAATGTCCAACAAGAGTTTTGAGCAGCTTACCTTGTAAAGTCCATAGCTTAACAGTGCCATCGTTACTGGCTGAGGCAAGCAGCCGGCCGTCGGAACTAAATGCAACTTCCCATACTTCGCCTTGATGTCCTTTAAGAATCTGTGGTTTAGAGCGACCTAGTTGCCATATCCGAACATTATTGTCAACATTAGCTATGACGAGCGCTCGACCATCGGGACTTAATAACACCCCTGTCATTTTGCCATAAGGGTTTTTGTAACTAGCGATTAATTTACCATCTTGCCGCTTGAGTTTTACCGTATTATCTTCACCAGGAAGAGCAATTAACTCATTATCCTCACTGAAAGAAACTTGGGAGGCTAAACTTTTCTCAGTCAAAGTTTTCCGCAATTTGCCTTGACGACTCCAAAATTTAACAGTATTTTCGTGGCCGGCTGTGGCAATGGTGGAACTGTCGGAGGCGATCGCTATTGACCAAATCCCTCCTCTATGGGCTACGATACTCTTTTGGAATGGATTTTCACTCTGCCAGAGTCTAACAAGGTTTTCTGCACCCGCCGAAGCTATAAAACTGCCGTCCGGACTGAAAGTAGCTGCCCAAACAGACGCACTATGTCCTCTGAGCTGTCGGTTCGCTCATTTGAGGATGACAAGAAGAATTAATGCCTTGAGGAGAAAGGAATACGGCAATTGTACGAATCCTCAAACATTATTAGCACCATTTCCCGGTAGTCTGGAGGACATCTGTTGAGATGGGTGCGCGGATGAGCAGTGAACTCT
>NZ_JACJSI010000084.1 GCF_014698065.1 Nostoc flagelliforme FACHB-838 | reverse complement strand
TCATCAACGCCTTTACACAGTCCTTTTTGACCGTCCCAGATGGCGATATCAACTATTGAACCGGCGGCAGTCAGTAATCGGCTAAAGCGGAAAGTCGCAGCGTTAACCCGTCTTTGGGTTTGTGGATTTGTGTCTTGGTCAAAGGCGAGGGTAAATTTTCTCCCCTTAACAGCAAATCGTGCTATATCTGAGATTAGATAGGGCTTGACAGGGTTGCCTAATAAATCTTTGGTACGGTAGCCACCGTTAATTCCGTAAAGGGCAATGGCTACATACCCCTGTGACAACAGGCATAAGGATTTTTTACCGCCTTCTGTAATGATGATTGGGATTTCTGGGTGGAGTTCTAGCCAGTTCCAGAAACTTTCGCCAGGAGGGGGGACTTCTACGCCGTAGCGGTTGGCTATTAAGCGTCTATTTTCTCGGTTGACAGTGGGGAGATAAGCGCGTGAGCCGTTGCCAATTGGAGTTTCGTATTTTTGATCCTTGTCTTTTTTCGTGTCAGTCCTGGGTTTACTGAGTTTGCCTTGCCAGGGGCTACCGTCTTCGTTAAAAAATATTGCGGCGTGGAGTGTGGGTTTGGCTTGATGCCCAAATCTGGTATATTTCCAGTTCAGTGCATCGTGGATTGGGGTTGAGACATCCCCCCCAGCACTAATTTCTATATCAGAGACGATGCGGATGTTATCAGTGTACAGAGAAATTGCGATCGCAGAGCCGGTAATAAATTCTCGCTCAATTCGGCTGGCAAACTCACTTAAGCTTTCTACTGGCAGTAGATTTTGAGCAGATGGTAGAACACTTGATAGATTTTTCAATTTTCTTCTCCTGGCAGGGGTTACAGTGCCCTCGCCAAGAAAAGACTGAATGTTAACTTCTATCTACTGAACAGTTGGCGTAACTTGTGCGGTAGAGAGGAAAGAGTCAAGTAGTTTGGGTAAAGCCTTCATGCCTGTTACTTTTTTCTTAGGAATCTGTTGGAAATAAATAATAGACATTTATAATTAAGGAAAGGCTCCACTCGATTCTTCTCCAGTGGGGGTTTTACACTCTGTCTTTTCTAGCGGGGTGTGCGTGTGGTAGGTGTTTCCGGCACCGAAGCCACAATGTACGTACCAAATTCAAATGAACAATTTGAGTAAAAGTCTGTGAGTTTGTACCTCGCAGGCTTTTTGGCTTTTATTGGCTCAAATTCCAGGGATTAAAAACCATTTCTGTATCTGCTTTTGCAGGTATTTTTTACGGTCGCCCTTAGCTTTCCGTCCTTTGCATTTAGAGAGAAAAACGAGAGAATTTTTCATGGTTTTCTCATGTTATTTTTATTTCGCTTTTATATTTCCCCGAAAGCACCGTAAACGATGATGTCTTAGCGTTTCGGCATTTGCTTAAATTAGCGAGACTTGCTGCAATTAGTTGATCACTTTGGTTTCTGTGCCTTAGCTTTTTCTTCAGCTATCGTCCGCCGAACGATGATTTTTACAAGTTGGGTAGGGTTCATGAACTCGCGTTCAGCCCACTGTTCCAAAAATGCAAACTCATCATCATCCAAGCGAATCGAGACTTGAGGTTTTTTAGACGGCATTTGCTAGCAAAGCTTTGACAATATACCATCTTACTCCCTAAAAAATTTTTATTCTATTTGATATTAAGTATTGACTTTGCTAGCACTTATAAAATAGTATAGCACCTATAGACATAAAACGGTTAAGAGTTATCGAGAAACGAACATATAAAGACTGAACAGCTTGGACGGTGGAAGCTGATCCTCTAGGTAGCCTAACTCTGAAGCGTGAGTAAGACTCTGGCGAATTCAGTTGAGGGTAAGTAAGAGAATAAAGCACAACCGATCTGCCCCTTTGGGTTAGCAACAGCCGATTGAGGCTGCTACTAGCTTAATAGGAGATTGCAAGTGATCAACATTTACTGTGCAGACATTGGTAACTACTCCTCCATTACTGCGCTCAAAGGTGAGAAACCTCGTGTCATGCGCTCTGTATTCCTGGATGTGACTTACACCAGTGCCAGAGACATCGACACTGAGGATTCACCCTCAGTCAAGCTTGATGACAAAGTTCTGGTGTTGGGAGAACGTGCCACCAAGCAGAAAAACCCACAGACAGCAGCAGAAAGAGGTAAACAGTTACCAGAGTTTGTCAAACCTTTCACTCTGGCAGGATTGCGACAAGACTTTGAAGGCACTGTACGCTTCCTAGTTCCAGAGCGTTCCCAATGGGATGAAGACAGTATCAGAAAAACCCTCGTTTGTGATACTCATCAAGTCGTGGTCAATGGCAAGTCTTACCGCCATCGCATTAAATCTGTTGAGTTTTACCCAGAGACAGACTTAGCAGTTAGTCACAGTTATAAGACTGGAAAACTTGATAACGAAGGAGATACACTTTGCATTGATATTGGCGGCGGTACAACTAACTACGTTGTTATGTCCCCCGATTGCAATGTCTTGACCCGTCGCTCTATCCCCAAAGTGGGTGGTGTCTCATTGGCTAACGACATTATTAATAGTGATTTGATGCAAGGCTATGCCAAGCGCTCAAGTGTTGCATTCAAAGTCCCCAAGGTGATGGACGCGATCGCTGATGGAAGTTTGGTCTATGGACGCAAGTATGATTTCAGTGCAGTATTCCCCAGACTTCTAGAAAACTGGTTCAACAACTTAATGGACAGCATTACCACAGCCGCTAATGACTACTTATCTGATGTCACCAACATCATGCTGATTGGTGGGAACGCCAACTTAGTACGGCAGAAATTGAGCAGTCAACCAGGGTTTTACATTCCGGCTAACCCTCAGCTATCCAATATTCAAGCGCTGTTGGCAATGTGAAATGCAAATTAGGTTAGCGCCCCCTGTGGCCAGCAAAGTTGAAGGAATCAGGCTCTCACTTGGATATTCAAAACTGAGTGAGACAGTAAATTTGCTAATGGACGCAATCAGGCATCAATGGTCACTGAATTTAACCTATTTGTCTCAAGGAGTGACGACTGATGCCAGGGTGAGACTAGATAAACGGCATTTAGTCTGGCTATCTCAATACGGTGCAGAGAGAGGGATAAATATTGCATCTGTGACCAATTTATTGATTAGTGAGTATTTAGCGGGTAATACGGTTAGTCTGTCGCCACACAAGCCAGATACTGTGATCTCAAAATCCTCACCAGTCCAAGAGACACAGAAGCAAGAAATAACAGAACCAAAACTGAAGGGTCAACAACTTATAAGAGGTTTGAAACTGTGAAACAGAAACGTGTTGTTTTGGATGAGAAATATATTCCAAAAGCCGAACAGATTATTGATGAAACTGGAATATCAACGTTTTCACAACTGTTCACTATTCTGCTAGTGAATTACGGTGATGTTCTTGTGAAGTCGTTGAAAGGTGAGCAGTAATGAAAGACAAACAGCTAGACGCAATACTTGAAGATGTCGCCCGATGACTAACCAACCACTGTCTGTCCTTATTGACCAAGCTCAAGCACTAATGGCTGAGATAGCAGCACACCCCGACCACCTTCAATTACTAGAACTAGGATGGTCGCCGGATCTGCATATCGCAGATGCCCAAACAGCTTTAATTTATCTAGATTGGGAAATTCAACCAGAATCAGAAGCGATTGCACCGACGACCAATCATTGCAATCGCCCCACTCTGATGTGTATCTCTCGCCGCAAAAACGAAAGTACAAAAGGATTCTAACAAATGGCACTCGATTATAGAAATCCCAATGATTGGGGACGCTGTTCTTTGACTGATAATGCTTTGAAACTCCAGCAATTTAAGGCTCTTAACCCAACAGCTACGAAGCGCGAAATAAATATTTTTCTTTGCAGCCTTTACTTACCCCTCACCGTCACCGAATTCTTAGCAACTCATGAAACCATTGATGACCATCCATACTCTGCTGCATTTGGTCAATTCTTGGGTAATGGGATTGACGCGGACATTGCAAATATCTTGGCATTTGGCTCTAAGCGATTTGATTTAATCTCTGATGATTTTGATGACCCTGTAAGGCAACTAGCAACGAGAATTTATAGCCGATTTGAAGAGATGGGTTACTGGCATAAGTTGCCCCAATCATCCAGCAATATCGACTATGACTACATACCTTATTAGGAGATAAAATGGCACGTAATTTTGGAGCAGCAAAACTCAAAAATCATATTCCCAATAATGCCCCCGGTACGTTAGGAGCAATGGGGAGACTGTTTGATGTGTCGGCTGAGGAGTTCAATAAAGCCTTACAGGGAGATCAAACGGTAATCACCAAAATTGCAGACATGGCGCGACTGTCTGACACTGCAAAAGCCAATTTACCCAAGGCATTGGAGGCATATCGGAAGATCATTGAAACAACTGGCGATGTAAACCAAGCCTACGCTGAACTGGTGCAACTGACCCAGAAGCACGGAACGCAAACCCTGAAAGCTATCAACACCAGTAAAACAGGAGAGCAGCGTTTTAAGAACGAAATGACCGAAATGCAGGCGGAACACGTCAACGCCACTACTGCCGAGGCAACCCGTCACGCGCAACGCTCATCCTTGATTCAGATATCTGGGGCTACAGCCGACCTCATGGCGATCGCAAAATATGAGGCTGATTTAATCAAGGCATCCAACAAAGTGCCAGAAGCCCAAGACGCAGCAGATCGCGCTTATGAAACCGCAGTTACTAGCGCACTGTGGACAAACGGCAGTGAAGCGAAAACCGACCGCATACCCAAGCCCAATTACTCGCGCACTGCTGGAATTAGTCGTGTGGGGCAGTGGTTCCGCAATTTTATGGGCATCTAACCATAGTTAGCTAAAAGCCAGCAGTGACGGAAAACTCTGGCTTTTTCTGTTTCACCCACGCGAGGTAAACATGAATGAAATTGATTCCCTATTATCACAGTTCCAAAACACCAGTGAACAGTCCACACCGTTAATGTGGGGTGAAACTACTTCAGAAAAACCGACCCCAGAGAGCGAAGACGGCGATCGCCTTGAGCAATCTATTAGGGATGTATTCAGCAATAAACAACTCCTCAACAAAGCACTCAAGACATTTTTGGGCGTATTCACCGCTAACACTGGAGTCAGCCTACTAACAAGTCTTGGGATTGGGGCGATCGCTTCTGGCACTTTAAGCAGCATTGTACTAGGGCTATTTTTCGCTGATACCCTTACTAAAATTCACTATGACGGCAGAATCCACATTGGTAAAGACTTCATGGTGGCGACTGCCCAAACTGCAAGTGTAGGTGTTGCATTGTGGGTGGCGTTTGATGAATATCGGGCTGTGTCAGGAGCGACCAAGACAGGTAAGACAAGGTTCTATTCAGAAGTAAGACAGTACGAAGTTAAGCCCAGTCCCCAGACTGACACCCCTTGGCTAATGATCGGGTTGGCAGCATTGGGAGTGTTGTTGCTTGCAGCTATGGCGAGGGGGAGAAGCCAATGAAACGTAAGCAATTTGAGGATTATTTACGATCAGGAATAGCCAACAATATTACTGTGGGGGTGCTGGCAACCATTGGGTTAATTTGTGGGGCAAAGTCATTTACAGGCACTTCCCTTAGTTTGGTTGAATATTGCTTCATCCCCGAAACACTCACTAATCCGGTTAACCGTCAAAGGTACTGCACTCCCAACAAGCGTTACATAATGCCTGAATCGGAGTTTTATGCTGAAGCTTACACACCAGCTAACCCAGAGTTTCAACGTGATAACTTCTTGCCCACCAAAGCTACCCGCTTAAGAATAATAGAACCAAGTAACCCTCATAAGCCCTGGTGGGGATTAGCTTCAGTGTTATTCGTTGGTGGAGCTTATGGGTTATCCAAAGCTAGGGAATGGCGATTAATCCAACTAATGCCCTCTGTTAGGGAAGAAATTCGTAGCAATTGGTTAATTTCTAAACTTTGGTACGGGTTAAGGCTCCACAAAGAAAGTTACACTGCCCAACTAGATTACGAGTTTCACCAATGGTCAGAGAATCGACGGGTCAGAGCAGCGCAGTTGTCAAAAATGACACCGCAAGAGTTAGCCATCTTTCAGGAGCAAGTGAGGTTAAGGGCAGAAGCCGAAGCACAAGTGCAACTGCAACAGGCAACGGGGCAGCCAGCCGCAGCATTACCAGGGCAATCAATGCAGGATATCGCCAGGGGTGACGATAAAGTAACTGGGGAACAACAGCAGGCGTTACAACAGAATACTGCCCAAAGCCTTGACCCATCAGAAGCTCTTGCCCTGAATACTTTGCAAGCCCTAGCCAGAGCAGATAGTTCCACTGCTTTAGTTGCCGCACCGGGAAGCGGTAAATCAGTCACCCTCAATTATTTGATTGAGAAAATCCTTGCAGATTCCCCCAACGCGGATATTTGGGTAATTAGTGCTAAGAATGATAGTTTCTGTGGTTTGCGAGAGAAAGAAAGAGTAATTGTCTTTGACGGGGAAAACCCAGACCTAGCGAAAGAGGTAATTGATAACTTTTACACCTCGTACAAACAGCGTAAGCAACTACTAGAATCAAAGCGCGAATCCTTACCACCATTGATTCTAATTCTGGATGACTGGTTAGTGATTGCTGACCAATTAAGCAAGCATTACTCCGACTGGAATTATGGCGGTAAATTACTTGATGTTTTACTGATTGGTAGAGAGTTTAATACTAAGTTTATTGCCTCTTTACAGTCTTTTAATTTGGCGGCTTTAGGCATTGAAAAGATGGATGCTCAAACGAGGCTTTGTTTGAATTTATTGCTGTTAGGTAATAGGTATATCAAGAATGGAAGGGAACAAGAATCTTATGGGGTATTGGAGTTGATTTTAAATAGAGGTGACATTATTCCAGGTAAGCTTGAGCGGGAGCAAATTAAATCTAAATACTTGGATATTAAAACAGTCTCCTATCAAAACCTCCGTCCAGTGATGATTGCTTCTGTTGGTGGTTTTGTCGTGGCATTAATGCCCCTTTTATCTAATAAAGTTAACTCGATTGCTTCGGAGCAGGAATATCTAGATAGAGTATTTGACCTGGAATTTAATTTAAATGCTGCTCACAATGTACATCCAAAGCCATTATCTGAGGTGGCTAACAAGATTTATGAATACTTCCAGAATGTCAAGACTAAAACCCCAAAAACATTACGCGATTTGAAGAAAGCAGACAGGTTATCTGGTTATTCAGAATCAGAATTAATTGATGGTTTAGCTGAATTAGTTAAGACTGAGAAGGTAAATTCTGATGGGAATGATAGCTACTCTCTGCCTAATTGGTAAACGGATTGCCGTAATGCCGTGGTCATAAAAAGGGATGTCTTACTGGCTTTCCTGAGTGTCCACGGCATACGGCATCAATCACGGCAATCCATGCCCTGTATAGGTCGTAGCCTACGGCACTGCTACGGCAGCACGGACACCCACGGCAGAAGCATCAATAATAAGTCCGCCAATAAACAGCCATTTATTATTAGAGGATTAATCAAATCATGCTGAAAATAGTAATTGTTGAACCGGAAACATTCACGCTCTTGGGCATCAAAGGTGCTATTGAACAATCTCCTGATATAGAAGTTACAGCATCAGCCACTTCTGGAAAGATAGGTTTTCAGTTAATTGAACAGATGAACCCTGATGTTGTGTTAGTTGATTTATTATTGCCCGATATGAGTGGTTTAGAACTGACTCGCTCAATCAAAAGGAATACTAATAGTAAAGTGGTAATTTTTACTAATCAGACTCATTCAGACTTTATTAACTCAGCTTTCCGTCATGGGGCTGATTCTTATATGCTCAAAAGTGCTGATATAGAATTGATTGAACTAGCCATCAAGAGAGCTTACTTTAATGAATGTCTACTTGACCCGAAGCTGGCTAAAAAACTGTTAGAAAGCCTTTATCAAAACAGATATATCGACCCTAGTTTTGCTGACAAAAACTTGTTTGAACCTCCCACTGAGCGACAAATACAAGTGCTGCGTTTACTGGCTCAGGGTTTAGTTTTTGAACAGATTGCCAAAGAAATGTTTCTCTCTGTTAGTACAGTCAAAAATTATGCCAGTGATTTGTATAGTAAGTGGCACGTCAAGAACCGTTATGAGGCGATAAAGAGAGGGGCGATGCTTGGTTATATAGACTATAACTTAATTGTGAATGAATGATGTATTGGTGAGGAGAGCGAAAGAATTAAGTCGGGGATTAGTGAGATTTAATTCTCTCAACAGAAATGGTTGATATTATTGATGCATTTCACAGTCTCCAGATATAGAAGTAAGCGCTTCGGCAACTTGTGGAGAGATAGTTTTGAAGTTGGTTGAACAAACTAAGCAACAGGTGGTTGTAGTGAGTAAAATAACTTTTAACTAGGAGAAGTGAGCGCAAGACTTGATGACAGCTAACATAAAGCTAGCTCAAAAAAGTTTTCTCTTTCTATATTGATTTCCGCTTGAGTTTGCGTTTGAAAGCTACGCCTATACCTATGGCAGTTAATGCACCTGATACAGTACTAGGTTCAGGGACAGATGTCTCATTAAAAGTAAAATTATCTAATGTAAACTGTGTCCCAGGTCCACCCTGAACTTTAAGATAATCTGGCTCAACTCCACCAGAAGCCGTAAACCTTAATTCATCAACACCAAAATAATCAAAATTAATTAAAGTTGGCTTTGTGGTATCTACAACTACAGTTTTGTCATACAGAGTTTTACCCTTGTTTAAACCTTCTACAGTCACCGAAAGACCATCATTCCAAGCAGCTGTTAGGTAAGCACTGTTGAAGTCAAAAACACTATCACTTACTAGGGCAGGGTCTCCACCAGTGTTGAAAGCCACATAGTTCCCTGAGACTCTTCCATTGCTATAGCCTGTATTTGTAAGATTAGTCACGGTGGTGCCATTAATCTCACTAAACGCTCCATTTAAGTAGGAAAAATTATCCCAACTAAATCCTCCGTAACCATTAGGGATCTGATCATAATAATCAGAAAAAGATGAATAAGGCGGCAGATCATCAAATGTTAAAACAGTTGCTTGTGCTACTCCTCCTATTCCCAAAACAGTAATTGTTGCTCCGACAGCAGCAAGTGCTAGTTTTTGATATGTGCTAGTCATCTGAACAAGTCTAGTTGAATATACTGTTTCACATCCAGACAATAGCTTGATAACTGCGGGGCTGTCAACTGTCAATCAGTATATGTACTAGCAGATACCAAAAACTAACCGCATGATTTAGCTACTTGTAGAGTGGGCCAGATACCCACCCCACACGAAGTAGGTTTAGTGAGAACGCGTTTTGCCTCAAGGTCAATCGCCCTCTGACTACTAGCTAGCTTTTGCCCCAAGTTTCTGCTCGTCCCCCAACACCGGGAAGTACCGAAGGGTACAGCAACGGTAGTGAGTGAATAAAAATATCATCTAGGTATTGAGCCGAGATACCAAACAGAGATCATGGAAAAGCTCCCTTCTTCTTCAGTTGCCGGTGTTTAACGTAACCACACTTCCTGCAATCACTTTCCAGTTGTTTTCAAGTAGCTTCCAAACCCTGAGATAGCGGAATTTGCCATCAATTTCTTGCCCTAAATAGTTTCCTAGTATCTCTACCGTGACGGCAACAACAACGTCGTCTGCGACCATGTTTAGCATTAGATCACTTGATTCAAGTGTATGCAGGTTGATGTTTCCCGAACGGTAATTTTCCAGATCCATCGCCTTGGTTGCCGTTTCGCCACTAGGCCCGTTAAACAGAAGCTCATCGTGAAGCAGTTGATCCAAAAGTTCCACGTTATTGGTTTTCATTGCTGAGAGGAGTTTTTTCTCGTTAGCGATGACCTGGGCTTTGGGGGTGGCATCCATGCTGTTTGTTGTTGAATTTGACCCTAGATGAGTTCATAGTACAGGGTGTGAAGCCAGCGAGCAAGGGTGGCTAGATCATACCTGTAAAGAGTAAACTTGCTGCAACCATAAGCAAGTTTAATCAGCCAACGAAGTTATGCGGGTTGTAGCGTGAGTGGTTTCGTGCTGATTGATAAGTCTGGGTTAATCGGGTGTCATCGCTCACGAGATCATAGGCTTTTTGGTCGCTTACATTGTTTTATTGCGTTTAGACAATGTAGGCTAGACCCTATGAAAATAAACCGATTCGGCAGAGCAGAAATCCTTACCCCCGATCAAATTAATGTCCTATTTACTGAGGGGTTTGTCAACCCACGCGATCGCGCTCTGTTCGGCGTGTGCCTTTATGCTGCCTGCCGAATCAACGAAGCCTGCACTTTAGCCGTGAAAGATGTGTTTGGCAGCAACGGTGTTAGAGGCGTGTTAGTACTACGCAGCGTCAACACCAAAGGCAAGCGGGACACCAGGGAAATTCAAGTGCATCCCAAGCTCAGGGACTATTTAGAAGAGTACAACCCCAACCGCCGCAAAGAGTTTTTGTTTCCTGGGCGGCATGGGCTGTTACATATTCACAAGGTTAGTGCTGATAAAATCCTCAGAGATACCTGTGTGCGGCTGGGCATTGAGGGCGTTAGTACCCACAGCTTTCGGAGGACTGCGTTAACCCGGATGAGCGATGCCGGGATACCGTTGCGCCACATACAGGAGATATCGGGGCATCGGACTTTGGCAGCTTTGGAGCGTTATCTGGGCGTAACTGAAAAACAAAAGCAGAACGCGATCTCTGCTTTGGACTTTTGAATAATGTCGGTTTATACAGTTAGGGGTAGTGTTACGATGCCATGAATGTTTCAGCGCACTGGTTTAGGCACAGTCATGCTACCCACGCATTAGATGAAGGTGTTCCGGTGCATTTGGTACAGGCGACTTTAGGGCATACAAGTTTGGATACCACGAGTAAATATCTGCACGTTAGCCCTGATAGGAGTTCTGGAGAGGTTTTAGTTAAGCGATGGTCTAAGCCATTTTAACTCCATTGCTACCAGAACCCCATAAACTGCTGCCGCACTTGACACTCAGTAGCTTTCAGGAATTACCTAATTAATATTTTGTCCATTAACTAAGTTTTATATATTCGCCTTATGTGAGTTTAAAAATCCTGTTGTTCTATAAGGTTTTCCAGGTAGCACCGTAGCGTAATTTTGCAATTATCAACGTAATTACAACGGCTTCAATACCTAATTCACATCAGATCTATTTTGAATAAAAAAATACTTTTACTGACATAATAAATAACTAATGTCCTGTAGAACCAAAACCTCCAGAGCCTCTTCCAGTAGCATTTAATTCTATAACAGTTTCAATAGCAACTGATAAAACTGGTTTAATGACCATTTGGGCTATTTTCATACCTATTTCTACTGTAAACGGAATCTTACCATGATTAATTAAAATTACTCCAATTTCTCCTCGATATCCTTCATCTACAGTTCCTGGAGAGTTCAAAACAGTTATTTGATGATTTAAAGCAAGTCCACTGCGAGGTCTAATCTGTGCCTCTGTTTGAGGTGGTAATTGAATACTAATACCAGTAGGAATTAAAGAACTCTCTCCAGGCTTTATAACAGTTGTTACTGTAGAGAACAAATCCAATCCAGCATCACCTTTGTGAGCATATTCCGGCAGTCGAGCTTTTTCGTCAAGTAGTTTAACTTTTAGTATGTACTCCATAAGCTTACATTAGCGAGTTTGATTAAGACATATACTAAACTAATAGTATATATCAAATAAAAATATTTTAATCAACTTATTCTTCTTTAAGAGATACAGTTAACTGTAAACATGAAATTAGAAGAGCAATAATAGCTAAAAATCCATTTGCATCAATTAAATTTATAAATATATGCACTTGGCTTATATATCTAATATTGGTAAATATAGAAAGCAATTTTATTACTATAATAATAATTAAAATCAATTCTAACATTATTAATAATAATTTGAAAACAAGTTTCCGGGCAGTTTGTATAGTACTCCTTTTGAACCCCTTTATAATGAAGCTATTAGAATTTTGAGATAGCTGCTCATATACTATTTTGAAATTCTCATATGCTAGAGGGTTAGAAATTATCTCTTCTGCCCTTATAAGTAATTCGTGTTGCTTATTTTCTATTTGATTTTGACTAATTGCATTTAGAAAATTCTTTTTACGGTTGCTTGTAGTCATCCTTCCTAATGTTTCTTCGCTGATTATTTTTAATAAATCAGATCTACTAGGGTCATTATCATGATTCCTGGAAGCAATACTTCTTACCTTATAAAATATTAAAGTAACAAAAGATTTATCTGCTGGTAATTCTAAATCGTGAAGCGTCGGATTATTTAAAGAAATTAATAAAGGCCCTGCCCATCCTGGATCAAGTGTAGTGGAAATATGTCCAAAACCAAGCGAAACAACACCTACTTTGGAATGAAAAGTACCTCCTATTTTCTTAGAAACCCAGACAGCCTCTTGCGTCAATATAAGTACAGTGTCATGGTGTGGAATTTTATAAATCGGTTTGCCCTTTGAAGTATGAGTTTTTTGGATCAAAGATTTAGAGTTTATAGAATAGACAAAATTACTTGGGTTAAGATTATAGCCAACAGGTGTTAAATTTTTATCAGCATCGTAAGGGTAAATTACAATCTCTTTATTAAGTAAGCTTTCTATGTCCCTATCAGATAGCATAATCAGTGAGTTAGTTACTTATATATAGTCTAAAATTATACTTAATAAATTAAGTAAAAATAATAAATGAGCAGAATGTTTACTCAGTCGCACATGAAGGGGTCATGAATACCTTCCCGTTAGGAGTAACGCAAGATTAACTGGCTATGACTCTTGAAACTGGCCTTCTGTAACGCTGTTAAATCTACATGCGGTGAAGTTATATAAAAACTGCTGGAATTTCTATCTAAGAATAAACTTTTTTCATCTGATACACTTCAAGAAACTGGAAACTAAAACCGAGCCGGTTGACCAAATGTCAACGTATCTTCTAGGAACTCAAGCCAGTGTCAACTACTGACCCTCTTTGCCGCATTATCGCCCTGTTTAACCAAGCGGGTGGTGTCGCCAAATCGACACTGACCCAAAACCTGGGATACCACCTAGCACGACGAAAACATCGCGTTCTCCTCATCGACATAGACCCCCAAGCGTCCTTAACCAAATTCATGGGGTTAGTGCCATCTCAGCTACAAAAAACCATTGCCGATGCCATTATCGACGAGCAGCCCTTACCAATTCATGAGGACATTCACGGCATGGACTTGGTTCCAGCAAGCCGAGTCCTAAGTGGAGCAGAAATGCAGTTAGTCAGTGCTGCGATGCGCGAGTTGCGCCTTAAGGAAGCCGTTGAATCTGTTCTAAATGAATACGACTTCATTCTTATAGATTGTCCCCCCAGCTTAGGATTGCTTTCCTATATCGCCTTAGTCGCGGCCACACACGTACTCGTTCCCGTGGAAACCCATCTCAAAGCTTTCGAGGGAACCGACGAACTCTTACAAACTATTACCCACGTAAAAAATAAAGCCAACCGCAAAATCCAAATAGCAGGGTTTGTTCCTACACGGTATGCTCAACAGAACTCAGCCGATAAACGCGCATTGGCAGCAATCACTGAACAACTTTCCGCTTGGGGTCGTATTTTCCCACCCATCCCCAGAGCTACCGCTTTTGTCGATGCGTCAGAAGAACGTGCGCCCCTAGCAGTATTTGACCCGAAACATTCTGTAGTCGCTATTCTTGAAGAAATCGCCAAGGCTTTGGAGGCTTTATGATCCGACGCAAACAAACAGACAAACCTTTTGGGGGTCAAATTACAACTCCACCCCCTGCACCTTGGTTATCCTCACCAGATACCGAGTCGCCAGCCGCAACTGAAACTACTATCAAACTCTCAGATATAGTTCTGCCTCAACACCAGCCCCGACGATACTTTGACCCACAAGCATTAAAAGAATTAGTCTCGTCAGTTAAACAGCATGGCATTCTCCAACCTCTGTTAGTGCGTCCACTAGGTGGAGGGAAATATGAATTAGTAGCAGGAGAAAGACGCTATAGGGCAGGGCAGGAAGCAAAACTTGAAGTCGCGCCTGTGGTGGTGCGTGAGCTAACCGATGACCAAGCGTTTCAGTTGGCTTTGATTGAAAACTTGCAACGAGAAGACCTTAACCCTGTTGAAGAAACTGAAGGGATCTTGCACCTGTTGGGAATCCGGCTGCATTGCGATGTAGAAGCCGTCAAATCCTTGCTGTATCGAATGAAAAACGCTCACAGTAAGGGGGAACAGCCCTCAAAATCCTCATTAAATGAATCTAGTAAAAACGTTTTTCCTAACTCAGATAATCCACAATCTCTTGACAACATTTCTGACCAGTTAGCCGAGAAAAATGAATCTAGTAAAAACGTTTCTCCTAACCCCGATAATCCACAATCTCTTGACGACGTTTCTGACCATTTAGCCGATGAAACTGAATCTAGTAAAAACGTTTCTCCTAACCTAGATGAAGAACAATCAAACACGGTACAACAGGTGTTTGAGAGTTTGGGACTCATGAATTGGCTGTCGTTCATCACCACACGCTTACCTTTACTCAATCTGCCCGAAGAAATTTTAACGGCCCTGCGGGGAGGGAAACTGGAATACACCAAAGCACAAGTCTTGGCGCGGGTAAAAAATAATGAAATCCGAAAAAAACTTTTGTCCGAAGCGATAGCTAACTATTGGTCTTTAAGTCAAATCAAAGAAAAAATCGCAGCTTGGACGGATGATGAACAAGCATCCTCGTCTAAAGGATCTAACCAAATACCAGACCGCCTTCAAAATATCACCCAGCGCATTAAAAAGCGTCAGCTATGGAAAGAACCTAGAAAGCAAAAGCAGTTAGTAAACCTTTTAAACAAGCTCGAAGCCTTACTAGGGGATGAGTGACTTGGGGTAAATTGTCAGGTAATGTCTACTTTTAGAGTCTTTTTACCTTTGATTCATGATTGGGTGCGAGGGGAGAAACAGAGATGGCATCAGATTCACAGATTCGAGCATTACTCAAAGCTTGGTTAGATTACATCCATGTTGAAAATTTGAGTAATGCCTCCTTAGAAGCTGACGATTCAGAACAACCGAACATCTGGGACTCTCTCGTAAATCTGGTAGGCGATAAATTATTAATAGACGAGTCTTTATTTAAAAACATCAAGCAACAATTTAAAAATTCAAAAAACAAAGGTCAAACAGAATTACCATCAATTGCTGTAGCTTTCCCGCAGCTTTATGTAGTTGAATCGAATCGCCGTCAATTTCGCCCGTTGTTCACTATCAACATTTCTCCAATATTCGAGGGCAATTATCGCAGTAGCGGATGGAATTTAACTGAATATGAGTTTCAGCCTGTTATTCCCAATTTGATGCAGTGGTACGGGCTAGAGGAAGAAGCGGCTGAGTCACTGGTGACAAGGGAAGGGCTAAAGGTGTTTCTGGAAACTACTTTTAATCGCCCCTTTAAGACACTACAAGATTTTATGGGACTGATTGAATTACCGCCTTTTCCTGTGCGGTCGAAACTTCTCCCTTATCTATTGGATTTTGACTACGCTGCTTTTAATTACAACCTCAAAAAAGATTTTCAGAAAATTAGCGACCAGAATTACTTTCAGTGGTCAAGACCAGGACATCCGGCTTACGAATATTTATTTGGACAACCAAAAGCACCTCAACATGAAGTACTTTATTTGGGTGCTTTCCCAAACTCACTCCCCGATGACTATCAAGCACTTGCTCTCAAACATTCGCACTCAACCCCTGTTACTGCTGTGATTGGGCCACCGGGAAATGGCAAAACCACACTGTTGTTACATAAGATAGCGCAGCAAGTGGTACATCGAGCAGTGGAATTAGCAACAACGGGTGAAGATAAAAGTAACCTAACTGTGGTAACAAGCACTAACAAATTTGCTGTAAATAACGTTGAGAAAATCTTAGCCAGCAACCTTACCTCTGACCGTTTCTACCTATCAGGAGGCTCTAGGGATTTAGTTGACACCCAAGTTTTACCTAATTTGCAAGCTGCACTCGACTGGTTAGCCAAAGAAACGTTTAATTACGATGAATGGGAGTCAGCAAAACAACAGTTGTTAGCTGGTGTTCAGCAGATAGAATCTCACATAAAGCAAGATGAGCATGATCAACAACAAAAAAAAGCTGATGAGCAGTTATTAGAGTCGCTATGCCGAGATATACAATTGCTCTCAGTGGCGATAAAGACTTCTGCATTTGAGTCTTCGTCACCATTAGAATTTGACCGCGACTACAATAAGTTCCCCCTAGAAGCTTATCAGCAGATAGGACAATATCTTGACAGTGCTAGGCGTTCTTTGCCATCTGAAGATTACAGACAGACTTATAGTAGAAGTAACTTCTGGTTTGCCCAGATTTTGCAGACGATTAAACGATTCTGGCAGTCGATAACCAAAACCAGCGCACATCATGTTCTCAAACGCTTGCACAAACAGATAGAGATGCCTGTGTTAGCGACACTGGCCACCCCATTTCAATTTCAAATCCCACTAACAACTGAATCTCTCATCGCCGCCCAACAAAGCGTTGACCAGCTACTGGACGAAGCATTGAATTGGCAGCAACAACAGAATGGTATTGACAGCACACAACAGCAGATTGAGTCAAGAAAGCAGCAACGAGAAGACCTCATTACTCGCCGTTCTCAAATCGAGAACCGACTCGCTACTTATCCCACCAAAGATTTTTACAGTCGCTTCTACACTGAATTGCACTCGCTGCAAGTAGAGTTATTTGAGTGGTCTTGGCAATTTCAACAGCAGGAAGCACGGCGGCGAAAAGATGAAGTGATAGCTTCCATAAGAACTTACATTGCATTATTGAATGGTGAATGGGATGCTTACCGTCAGTTAAGTCATAATTGGAGAAACATTTATCGGGATATCAGCCTGTTATTTCCGGTGTTTCTTTGCACTTTGCACTCCATCCGCAATTTGTTACCCTATCCCGATAGTGGCTGTATCGACCAAGTAATTGTAGATGAAGCGGGTCAGATTCCACCGCATCAAGTTTTCCCCGTTTTAGTGAGGTGTAATCGGGCTTTGATTGTAGGCGATCCATTGCAATTAGAGCCAGTGGTAAATTTAAGTGACCAGAAGAAAGATGAATATCGCAGCAAGTCGTTTCTAGAACAGGGGCTAACAGATGTAGATTATGACCGCTACAGTCCCACAGCAACAACAGCTTATCACCGAGCAGCCGGGGCATCAGGCCAACCGCAAGATATTGGTCAGGGTATTATCCTTAAATATCATTACCGTTGCGTTCCGGTAATTGCTGATTTTTGCGATCGCTTGTGTAATTACGGCATGATCATCAAAACTGAACCAAAAGCTTCTCGGTTGGGTGCTAACCTGATTGCTTGCAATGTGGAAGGAAAGCTGGAGAACAACGTTAATTGGGCAGAAGTTGATGCAGTAGAGGCATTGATTGAGGAGTTGTTAGCGGCGGGTTATTGCTTAAATTCTCCTGACTCTGACAACACAATTGGCGTGATTTCACCTTACCGCCGTCAGGTAAATGCACTGACTCAACGTTTAAAATCTCACTGGTCAGATTTTTCAGACAAGAGCATTGGCACAGTTCACACATTTCAAGGGGGTCAGAAGTCAGTGATAATTTTCTCGACTCGCCAATGCAAAGCAACTGATAGTCTCTGGTTTATTAATCGGCGGCCTAATTTACTGAATGTGGCTGTTAGCAGAGCGCGAGAATTGTTTATCCTGGTGGGGAATTTGGAGCAAATTTCTGAAGGGGGGCATACCAGAGAGTTGGTGGAATATATTAAGGAATTTGGCGAGATGCGATAATTTGAATTAAGTCCAGAAAAGTGCAAATAGGCGTAGATATAGCGTAGCTGACACTACGGGCAAAACAGTACAAATTTACCTAAAACCGAGGTTTGTAGTATGCCAATTACAGGGGTGAAACCCTTATTCTTCCGTTACAACCTTGTCTAACAAGAAGCAAACAAGGGGTGGATGATTTATCAAAAAGCAATAGTTCAAAAGCTTATACAGTAATATTTTCAGCCTATCTTGCCCGTGGTGTCAGCTACGCTATATTTACCTCTACCTATAATAAGTATTAAAAAAATTCTGGTTACAATGACAGATTAATTAGCATAGGAACCCTACTTGTATAGCAGTTTGTTTTCTATTAGCTAAATTTGACTTACCTATCTTAAAAGTCACTAAGTCATATTGAGTAGGGGTGTACTTTCTATCAATTAGATCATTAATATGAAAAAACAGTTTTTCTTTTGTATCAATTGGCATAATAAATCCATAACCGCGTTCTACTTTCAAAGTTACTATCTGTCCAACACGTTCTAATCCATCACAATAAATTGCTGATAAAATTCGATATCCTTTCATGCGGATACCATAATCCTTATCTCGCACTAAGTCACAAACTTTGTGCAAAGTCCACATGAAACGGCGTATACAAAGCTCTTCTATTGCTCTTGTTCGTAAATAAGTAGGATAAGTTATTTCTACCCAATTTAGTAATTTAGTATTTTCAAAAAAAGACTGTTGATTGATTAAACGCCAACCTTGTTTTTGTACTGCTCTGTTTGGATGAAATATAATTTGTTCAATTACCTGCTCTGAAAGTAACTCTGGACAAAATGCAATAGATTTTACAGCAATAATTTGGACAGATTCTAATGGATCTACAAGAGCTTTTTGAAAAACTATAGCGCCAATATCATGAGGTAATTTTTCTATCATCTCTACCACAGCCAAACGAACACCTGGAGGTAAAGAAGAACTCATTAGTTTTTCAAGTATTTTAATATCTACATAACCAGCAGAAATAAGACCTTTGACTAAAGCAGCTTTAGCTCCAGATGTAATTTTTGGGTCTTCAAGATTAATTAAATCAAAAATACTTACAGCTAAATATGGATTTCTATTTAATACTTTATTGAGTACAAGAGACTGCATACCAAGGTGAGATAGGCATAATGCTTGTAGAGCAACATCTTCTAATTCCTCTTGTTCTAGCGAGTTAATTAAATTGATAATTCTAAGCGCTTGTAGCGATTCATCTGAATGAGGTGGCACAGAAAATAAAGCTCTAATCAAATCTCGACGCTGAGATTTGTCTATACGAAGCAATAAAATTTTTGTTCCAATTAACCTGACTAAAAAATCTGTTTCATTAACAACAAGTTCAAAAATTTCTGTATCTAATCCAGTGTTTTCAATAAATTCAATTTTGCTAATAGCAGCCCGACGCACTTGAGTGTCTAAATCTTTCAGTGCTAACTTTAATAATGCTGCTGAACGTTCAGAGCTAAGAGCATTAATAGCAACGACTAACGGAATATATCTATTTTCTATAGATGTGTTACATTGTTGAATTAAGTAATCTAGTGCCTCTGGAGACTCCAAACAACCCAAAGCTTGAGCTATTTTGTGTGCTAGTCTTGGCTTTCGTAACTCTGCCAAAGAAATTAATTGTGGTGTAACTTCTGCAAGTTGGTGTGCAATAGTAAACTCAATAGCAATTAATTGTTGTGTAAATTCTTTTGATACTAAAGATTTTTGAACTTCTTTAGTAACACCATTAGGAGCATACTGAATTAAAGATTTACGAACTACTGACAGTGTTTTATTGGAAAGTTTCGGAAGTGCTTTAAAAATAGCCTGTGTTGCTTCAACTTCATCAAACGCAGCCATTGACTCTATAGCTAAACACTTGCTAGGTATAGATTGTAATAGCATTAAAGATTTGGCTTGATTAAATAATTCTTGGAATAATAGCTTAGAACGCTGGGAACGAGCTGAGTAGCATTGTGCTGCTAATCTTAAATTTTTTTGTGCAATAAATAATGCTAGTGTATCGGCAGAATTAAGTAAACCTGATAATATTTCAACACTTGTTCGAGTAGCAGCCAGTATGTTAGCTTGTACCTTTGAATCAAAACCTTTCTCCCAAGAATCTTTCAAACCCAATGCAATAAAATAATCAAGTGCTGTTTCATGAAAAAAACCAATAAGGTGATCACTGCGTCTGTTTAGGAGACTACTATCAATAAGCGTGTTAAGTAGTGAAATAGGTGAGACTTCACGAGCAAAACGTTGCGTTAGATTTTCAAATATATGCACTATCTGATTTTCAGAAACTACTGTACCTGACTCATTACGAGTTGTTTTAGCCATATCAACCAAAGCCATAATTTTTATGTACCTTGGTATTTGATTTCCTTTACGTTCTTCACGCTCGAATATTTGGTTAACAAGGACATTCATCATTTCCCCAATACTTCGAGGAATATGTATTTGTGTAGGAAGTTCACATAGGAGTCGGCTCATAAGAGGTGTTTTGAAAAGAGCCAAAAGTCTATTATCATTTTTAATACGAGAAAATAATTGATTACCTTCTTCTTCGGTCTTTGCATTTAAACGTAAAATTTGCCAAACCCCATAAGGGGTTAGAGACTCTAGTTCATACACAGGAAGTGGTAGCTCTTGATGATAAGCTTCTTGTCGCGTAGAAACCACTACTCTACATTTAGGATGGTTTAGAAGAAAAGCTTTTATATCTTGAATTACCTCACGGTAGTATTGTTGAGGAACTTCATTTAACCCATCAAGAAAAAAACAGTATTGTCCATTAGCCAATCCTGATTGAATATCATTAGAAGAAATATTATGTAAAAATGTAGATAAATAATTTATCAATTTGTTTCCTTGCCCAAGTATATCAGCTGGCAAGTAAATAGGTATCTGTTCGGGAGAATATTGCAAAGAGAGAATTTCTTTTGCCAAGATAGCAGTAACGTGTCTCAATGTACGTGATTTACCTGCCCCACTTCCACCTATCAATATCATTCTATCTATTTGTTTGATAAGCGAAGTAATTTCTTCTGGCCCTGTAGGTAAGGAATTTTTAGAAAAGGATTCCGTTGAAGTGAAATAAATAGGTTGCTCATCAACTGAGCTTGATTTCCATTTTAAAGAAGCTTGCAGACGTACATATCGATTATAATCTGCATCTAAATGTTGGGATACCCAT
Organism: Nostoc flagelliforme FACHB-838; assembly: GCF_014698065.1. Classification (GTDB taxonomy): domain Bacteria; phylum Cyanobacteriota; class Cyanobacteriia; order Cyanobacteriales; family Nostocaceae; genus Nostoc; species Nostoc flagelliforme_B. The sequence goes on along the minus strand of NZ_JACJSI010000084.1, from coordinate 6,840 downwards.
TGCAAGTAAGCTTGGTACGGAGATGTAGCTAATTCAAGTACAGCACGATTTGGTGGATGTCTAACTGCTAAAAGAAAAAGAGCAATAGTTGTATTAAAAAGTACTGAGACTTGTTCTTGAGAGTAACTTTGAGCCTCATGAGAAAACTCATTTCGGAGTAGATAGATGCGATAAGCTACTGCTGCAATATAGTCTTGTTGTGACCAATAAACTGAACAGTGTTTCTTATTAGAAAAATTTTCATCCCAATACATTTTAGGGAAAATTAGCCCGTGTTCTAGAATAAATCGAAGATTTTGTTTTTCTAATTGATTTAATTTATTTAAGTCTTTAGCATAGCGAGTACGACCAATCGCTTTTAAACAAGGTTCTATTGTAAGGACAAGATTACGGAGATTTGCTATGCGTCTACCAATATCAGTAAAAGGAAGATTTTGATGATCCTCAACAGTAATAGTTATTTGGCTTGCAAGTTGTTCATTTTCAGGTAGTGCAAGAAATCTTTCAAACAACTTACAAAGTGATGGTAAATCTGGAAATGATAAACCATCTAACGGTTGATAAGGATGCGATACATAAGAAACATATTTATTTATATAAAGACTTATAGACATATTGTAGATAATTACAAATAATTTTGCCGAAAAAGCTTTTTCTTACATATAATCATAATGTTAAGTAAATTATCATAAAAGTATAAAGCTCTACATCGGGCATTTATAATACTTTAAGTTTCCGAATAGTCAAAACACAGTTTTTAAAAGTATTATTTCTATTCTTTTGGAAGAACAACTAAATTTTTATAAATACCAAATTGGGGTAAATATTAGTTCTAAAGCTTATTGAAGCTTAAAAATATAGTCAAGGTGTCTAAACTATTTTGCAGCTTTTTACGTCTATGCCAGCGCAACATCAATTTATCCTGTAAATATGCAAGACTTGTCAATCAATATACTGGAACCATATTAGTACATTAATTTAACGTGTTTATTAAGCATTAATACTGTATATTATTGTATTATAAAAATAATTAAACTTTAATATCCGCAAAAGACTTACAGTGTATTAGTTTCAAGGATTTAAGAACTCGTTGCGACTCATGCGGCAACGCGGAGTCTTCGGGGCGGGCTTGCGGGACTGGTCGGCCCAACGATTGATTACTCTGCCCGTCCCGAAGACCGCATGAGTCGAGCCTCGCGGCAACGAGTTCGGTCTGCACGGCGCGGATCACAGGCTAAAACCACGATCCTGCTGTCTGAGCTTTTGTTGCCCCTCCCTGAGATGAGCTTCTAATTCCTGACTCCAATCAAGATTATGGGTTTTGAGCCTTTTACCCTGTGGCAACAATTCTAATACTGCACTAGCTGCGTTATTCCCTTCTTGATCATTATTGAATGCTACGACCACCCTATTGAAACTCTTGAGAAATTCCATAGGTAGGTTATTCGGGTCATCAGCGACTATCAACATGGTTCTAGTTGGTGGTAGCCCTTTGCAACTTGAAATAAGGTAGGTGGCTGCTGACATCGCATCAATCGGTGAAGAACACAAAAAGACGTTTTCTACCTTGTCCGTTGGTTGCCCTCCCAATCTCAGATAAAACCAACCATTTGCTGTAGAGGTGTTTTGGTCGTACTCCACAGCACGATGACTTTGCCTTGGCTTTGACCAAATTAATGCGCCAGTTTTTTCACCATCTAAATCACGCTTGATAAACAAAATATTTCGTTGCTCATCCATGTAAAGCAACTGATTATTATGTAATCCTTGCGAAATATAATCTGGTATGTAGCGTTTCTCGCTTAAGTACTTGTGCAATACTTGCCAAACAACTTTATCCTCCGGTGGTGGAGTAAACTGGGGCTGCTGTTGTTTGCGTTCAATCTCTTGAAGAAACTTTTCTAACTGCTCAACTGGGAGTGGTTTAACAGGTTTGAGCAGCAATTCATGAATAGATTCATCATCGCGTTGTGGTTGGTAGTCAATTTCAAAATGCTTCTGTAGTCCTGGGAATGTATAGGCAGGCCCCAAAGATGTACCGCTAAATTTCTGGTCATTCCATGAGTAAGAGATGCCTTTACTTTTACTGTTGCGTGTTAGCCCATGACGCACCTCAATACCCAACAGTTGCAATCGTTCTATTAGTTGGGGCATAGTCGGTTTATCTACTGTGGCGCGGTCGATTAGTTCAATTAGTTGGGTTTTGATTGGCTGTTGTGGCGGCGTGTTTCTCTCACCCTGCTCATATTCTAGTTGCTCTCTCTCAAATCGTTGCTGTTGCCCGGAACTGGGGGCGCGGCTCAGTTTCTCCTTACTATTGAGGGTCTGCTGTAACCCATATTCTAGTTCTAGCTGACGAATGATTTTTTCAGAGCGCACATACTCCCAGCTATCGCGGGTAATCTTGCCGTCATCCAAACTGATTCTACTAGCGCAAATATGTATATGGTCGTGGTTGCGATCGCTGTGGCGATAGATGGCATATTGGTTAGCTGTGTAGCCCATTTCTGACATATACTTGTCGGCAACCTCGCACCAAGTATCATTGTCTAGCTGTTCACCTGGGCTTAGTGAGAGCGAAACATGGTGAACTACTTTTTCTGCTTCTGGATTAAGTTGTCGAGACAGTCGGAATTCTCTGGCTAATTCTCTGGCATTTGTGCCAAACATATTGCCGCCAATTAAGGATGACTCCTCTTTGTTTTCAAGATAGTCAAGGAGTCCACGAAAGCTTTTACCTTTGGTTTGGTTGCCAATCATTTTTACTCCCAGTCTTCCTGATCTCCGTCGTCATCAATATCATCGTCATCAGTAATTTCAGTTTCAATTTGGGACAGTTCCCGACCAATTTGTTGTAAGAGTTTTTGTAACTGTTTTAGTTGTTCTGGATCTGCGGGTGGTCGCAGTCCCATTTTAATAGCTGTGTTGGTGGCTCTGGTGAGTTGATTAATATTGCTGCCGATGCGGACTAATTCTCGGTAAGTAGCTAGGGTTATTTTGCTCAGTCGTTTGGGCAGTGGTTTTAATAAAACACTGCGTCTAGTTAATTCAGCAATGCTTAGTCCTGCGTCTGATGCTTTCAACTTAATCATGTCGTGTTCGATTGCATTAACACGAGCTTCTAATGTCTTAGTGCGAAGCAGGTTCTTGGACAGTTTCGGGCGCATAACTGTGGGAGGTATGAGAGGGGGTTTCCAAAGGGGGACACTTCCCACTTTGGCAAGCCTGTCGTCCGAGCGAAGCGAGGTTTGCCGTAGGCAAAAGGCACGGCTTGCTTCTAGCCCAAATACGGGGCTAGGAAAAGTGTCATATGCTACGTATGTACGGAGGGTACAGCAGGGGGCTGAGGGCGGGAGTACAAAGGCGTAGCCGTGCTGCTGAATATCCTACAACTTACAGGGGAGGATAGCAACGGCGTAGCCGGAATTTGAGATAATCAAGCAGGAGATAAATTCTGGTTCGGCGTAGCCACCATAGAGAAGATAAAAACGGCGTAGCCGCTATATGAAAATTCTAGGTTCAGCGTAGCTGCCACACAATATAATAGTCCGGCGTAGCCACAATACTAAAAAATAATTCAGCGTAGCTGTAATAGCCAGATTTTTTAGCATGAGCTTGAATAAGACTACCAGCGAAGCTGCCACACTAAAAAATATAAGGTGTAGCCGTAATACGGAAAGGTAATTCGGCGTAGCCGCAATCGCCGATTTTTTTAGCATTTTGAAAATAAATTAGTGCAAATTATTTCAAATAGCTGATAATTATCAGTTAATCGGTATTCATGAGATAACCATGAGTGAGCATCAGAATTCAGAAGTAATCACGAAAGAGAAGATTGATAAGGCCATCAATCTGCTGAAGTCACAGAAGCCGAAAGAACGAGAAGCTGTATCGGACAGAGAGACTATCAAGAAAATGAGACGGTACATTGAGAAGCTGACCTCTGATAAGTACGGCTACAGTTATGATGAAGTTTCAGAGATGCTGAAGGATCTGGGCATTAATTTGGCTGGCAGCAGAATCAAATATTTAATCGGTGAGTTGAAGAAAAGCAGCCGTCGCCGTCAAAAAGTATCTGACAGCGATAGTAATGCATCAGTTCAGGGGGCTGTTGAAAATCAGTCAGCAGTTGTTGAAAGCAGCGATGCTGAAAAAACACCAGTCAAGAATACGAGGGGTAAGAGTAAAAAACAACTACTTGCAGCTGAAGCAGCAACAACATAGAAACAATGGCATCTTAGTTTTAGTCTTTGAACGGGTCAAGTTAGCCACATAATAGGAATCAATATGGGAGAAGCTAAAAGGCGCAAGAAGTCAGACCCCAATTGGGGTAAATCCGAAGCATTTAAAAAGTCAGACCCCAATTGGGGTAAATCCGAAGCATTTAAAAAGGCAGACCCCAATTGGGGTAAATCCGAAGCATTTAATCATCCCAACAAACCTAAAATCACCTATTTGACTGAATCACATCCCGATTATCAAACCGCCTCTGACATTAAAAATGCTCACTACGCTGGCAAATCTCGTGTTTACCTTGTTCGCTTAGATTATGCCGATGGTGAATATTTTGTCGGCGCAGTCAACACATTCTTAGTCGGTACTGAAATTACAGTCAACGCCATCTGGACTCCCTACCCCAACAGCCAACGCACTGGTCTAGAAATTCTAGACCTGATCCGTCGAGATATTGGTTTAAAAGCTAGAGACGAAATGTTTCAGGCCGATGCTGTTCTGATCGACTTTGAATCTGAATAAATTTTTTAGCAGTTGGGTGCTGGTGAGCGGACAAAGTTTCGAGCGCCGCAGTCGAGCGAACAAGGGGAATAAATTTTGTAGCGTCACTGTCGAATTACAGGTCGTTTGCACTCCTTGCAACGGCACTAAAAATTGAAACTGAGTTTAACCCTGTTTAGTCACTCTCGGAAAACAATAATCGAAGTAAGATTCTGAAACTTTGATTTAATCAAACTTTGAGCCTTTATTTTTTAACAGTAACTAAAGTTTGTAGCCAAAACCTGAAGATTAAAGCTCTCAAAGGCTTTCAGCGATTAGGCTCTCCCAGAATGACAAAACAGGGTTAATCGTGCAGTGGTGCAACTGGAGTTAGAGTAATGGTGATCGGAAATAGGTCTATACCGTTTGCCTTGCGGGAAAGTCTCCAGGTAACGCTCGCCATCGAACTTCCTCTACAAGAATATAAAATATTACATTGAGAATTTCCCACATATCGACTTCACGCTTTCGACCACCAGGTTTTGCTTCTGGAATCATGTCACTTAGCAATTCATATTAGAAGCGGGTCAGATTACTGGGGTATGCTTTACCCATGTTGCTCTCTGGGTGCTGTTTACTATCTATTCACAGCGTCTACTGAGAGAGCTTTTTACCATTTTTCTGACTTTCCAAACATCCTCTTAGAAAAACAAGCATTGTGTTTAATAACCATTCTCGTCGTCAATTTTTACAACTGGCTGGAGGTTTACTTGTAGCAACCAGTGCCACAGTCAGCTTTCCACGGTTTCGTACTCTGGCTGCTGACAAATCTAAACCCATACTGAGGTTTCAGTTTACTATTGAGGGAGGGGGAAAAGGTTCTTTTTACTTGAACACAGCAGCTGCACCCATTGCTGTACAAGGAGCTTTCGGTCAAGAGTTTTTATACTTTAACGCGGTTTCTAATTTCTCTTTTTCAGGATTAGATAGGAATTTGAAAAAGCAGACAGCGGGTTGGAAAGTAGTCCCTGGTCTGAAAGCTGAATTTCTCGGCGGTTTTCCGCCAGGAACTCCAGGGATTCTTAGCGGTGTTAATTATCCAGATGGATGTTCAACAGGAACAGCTAACGCCTGTTCAATTACTGTTGCTGTGCTTTACTTAGGCAATCTTGCAGAACTTCCTCAACTTTCTACTGACCCAAGTTCCTACTACTTAATTGGGGTTGACTTGATCCAACCTAATGGGCAGCTAAATCGGATTGATGCTACAGAAAGGAAAGTCATTGCTCTACCTGAAGGTGTCATAGTAGACTAATGCCAAAGTTGTACAGCAAGCGCGTACCCCTACTTAAGAGTTTGCACATCAGGATAGTTAAGAATTTTCGCATCCGTTGTTGGGGTTCAGCTGGGATACCCGGCTGAACCCCAGTTATGGCATCACTCGTATTACTGAATCGGTATGGTCAGAGAAACGTTTCTCTGACCATGCTTTTTAATCCCAGTCAGTTTGTGCTGACGGAGATCGCACCATGTTCTTTCATTTTGGCTAGAGTGAATGCACAAAACTATTGAGAAATTAGCCACGCTCGAACAGCACTGCTTTTGAATATGGCAGTGCAAATATGAGAGCAACAAAAAATCAAGTCTATTTCAGTCCCTATCTACTGGTGTAAGTTCAGTGAACGGCAATAAAACCACTGTATTGTTGGTTAAGCTCTGACATCTGACCCTACTATCTAATGTTTTGCTCTGTACCAAGAAATGGTCTAAATCTCCTGTGACGGTACATACAAGTCCAATCAATGTTTCAATAAGGGATTTCGGGTGATGTTGATTTGGATCTCCTAAATTATTTTGAGTATTAAAAGACATAGCTGATCCATCAGACTCTCCAAGATTTTGAAGGCGTTCGCGTCGTGCAGCACGTTTAGCTAATATGGACATCAGGTTAGACCAAATTTGTGCATCAAGTCGGTAGACTTTAATTTTTTGCCTCTCAAACCCTGGCTCAAATCTCGACCAGCGAAAAGCCGCTTTAATTCCCAACTGCGATAACATTTGATGCACAACCTGAACATCACTCATTTTGTCGCTAATGGTGAGTTTGAGATGGTGGAATATTTCTGG
>NZ_JACJSI010000083.1 GCF_014698065.1 Nostoc flagelliforme FACHB-838 | reverse complement strand
GGTCATGGTTGAAGAGTCGAATTCGTCAACAACTTATTCAATTTGACTGTATCAGGGATGCTATGGAATATGTACTTCGCCTAGCGTCCTAACCGCCTTGTCTGTTGCTATAATTTTATTTCTTGGAAGTCCCTAGTGGAGTAATTGCAGAAGCGATGGCACTTTATGAAAATCTCCTAGAACAGCAGGAAAAGTCTCACAACGAAACTCTGGAACAATGTGAGGCTGAAAAGATATGGATTTACCTTCTTTACAGGCTTTAATTTTTAACAAGGGCTGCGATCGCAGCTACTAATTTCGAGGGATCGGCTGGTTTAGCGATATGGAGTTGAAATCCGGCTGTAAAAACCTGCTTTTGTGTGGTTTCTGCGGCGTAAGCACTTAGAGCGATCGCGGGAATTTCTCCACCTAAATCGGCGGGCATTGCTCGTAACTTTTTGATCAAAGTGTAACCGTCAACATCTGGCATACCTAAATCGCTTAACAGCAAATCTGGCTTTGACTCCATAATTGCAGTAAATGCTTCACTGGCAGATGCTGCGATCGTCACGATTGCTCCCTGCTGTTCTAATAAAAAAGCGAGAAACTCACGGGTATCAGCATTATCATCTACAACTAACAAACGTATTCCTTCTAATGGAGCATAAAGCATACACGATGGATAGGAGCCGTTTGATAGATCGTCATCTTCCCTTGCTAATTCCAGATGTTGAAACACGGGTAGGCTAACTGTAAACGTCGCACCTTGTCCTTCTCCTAAGCTCTCTGCCTTAACTGTACCGCCATGTAACTCGACAAGTTGGCGCACAATCGCCAAACCAAGTCCTAATCCACCAAAACTTCGGGTTGTAGTACTATCTGCCTGACGAAAATACTCGAATACGTATGGCATAAAGTCAGGACTAATACCTTTACCAGTGTCACTAACTCTCAGTTGTACCTCAGAATTAATCTGTTCTAAATAGACTTCGACTTGTCCACCGCATGGTGTAAATTTAACAGCGTTAGAGAGCAGATTCCAAATAATTTGTTGAATACGATTACCATCACCCTTCACCTGTCCAATTCCTGTATCCAAATGAAGATTAATTTGAATAGACTTTGCTTCTGCTGCTAATTGCACTGTCTCTAAAGCAGCTTGAATAGTAAAAACAAGATTAACCGTTTCTAAATTAAGTGCTAGTTTGCCTCGGAGAATGCGAGATATATCCAACAAATCTTCAATCAACTGAGCTTGTAATTCAGCATTTCGTTCGATTGTCTCAAGGGCACGCACAGTAGTAGCTTCGTTTAATGAGCGATTTTTGAGTAGTTTTGCCCAGCCCAAAATTGGATTAAGAGGAGAACGAAGTTCATGAGAGACAATTGCTAAAAATTCATCTTTGATGCGGTTTGCTGTCTCAGCAGCTTCTTGCGCCTGTTGACGTTGTTCTGCTATTGCTAGAGCCTGATCGCGGAGGTTTTTATATTCCTGAACTCGAAACGTTAAATCCGTCAAATCTTCAATTGAAAAGAGAGCATAAAATCTATCTTCATCCAATGCAGATACGGCAGTAACAGTTGTGTGTTGAATGCGATATTTATCTTTAGATATAGGTACTGGAATAATATATTTATGTAGTTGAGAAGAAAAAATTGTCGGAGGCCCACCTTGAAAAATTTGGTGCAAACGGCTAGCGTAACGAGGCTGATTCAGATGAGGAAAATATTCATGAATGGAAGTTCCCAATATCTCACTTCTGGAAATTTTTGTCCATTCCTCTAAGCAGCAGTTCCAGAAGATAACAATATAATCTGACTGTAGAACAAAAGCTCCTAAAGGAATTTTATCTAAAAGGCTAAATTTTTCCTGAGCTTGTTCAATTATATTCATTGTATTCTTAAAATTCTTATATTATTAGATTATTTCCATTTCGTCCTTCATTGCATTTATTAGGGCATCAAAAGTGCCCACTAGAAAGATTAAAATAATATCTCCGATAATTTCTAAGCGCTCAATTGTGAAACTGGCTTGCGCTAGTAATATTTTGGAATCGCTCTCGTATGCAGATGATAATAAATTTTCCAGCGTATCTTCTATATAAACGGGCAATGTGTAGTTTATATGCCGCTTTAGCACATTACTAAGCGAACCCATTACCCCATTTATGACAATGTTACCAATTTCGCTCAAGGTGCCAATTTTAACCGCATCTAAGTCAGCCGATGGATCTTCACCTGTAAGCACTGCAACCAATGTTGATGCGCTTTCAGTTGGAAAAATTAAGCTGGCCGTGCCATAGAAAGAGCCTGTAAAGCGTAGTTTTACAAATGCCAAAGTCTCATCATGAAATCGTTTTGTTAATTCTTGATAGGCATCGGCAGCAGTTAATACTTTAACAACTGGAATTTTCAGACGAATGTGAGAGTCTACCATTTCATTAAGTAGACTTGCTGCTCGACCGACTCCAATATTAATTAACTCTTCTAGGGCATCCAGTTCTTCTGTTGTCACATTCATGAAAACTTATTCCTTAATACTAAGAACTTCCTGGACTGCCTTTCGCAATTCACTTTCTTTTGGCGGTTTATTAATAAAGTTGACTGCTCCCAAGCTAAAACTTTGATTGCGTGCCCCTTCTTGGATATCGGCGGAAATGATAATGGTCGGAATTTTTAATTCTTTATCTTGCATAGCTTTCAAAAATTCAAAGCCATTCATATCTGGCATTAAAAGATCCGCTAATACACAATTTGGCTTATGATTATAAACCATTTCCAACCCCTCACGCCCATTACTTGCTTCTATAATTTCATAGCCATCGACTTGCAGAAACTTACGGATCATTCTGCGAGAAAAAGCTGCATCATCGATAATCAAAACCATTGCCATCAGCTTTGTCCTTTTGTGCTTTAGCTTAATAATTCTTGATCTAGGCTAATTAGCCTATATTATTAATTAAAATGAATTAATTAAATAATAAATCAATATAATTTTACAAATATAAATTAAACTGATAGTTTCGGAAAAATTATTAAAATCGCTGAAACTATAATGCTATGCTGTGGGGCGAAAATTTTTAATAATGAAAATCCAATCTAGTTCAAGTTTTTCTTTCTGAAGCTAATGCAAAACTGTTGTATGATGGATATCTGTTACTTGCTTGATTTCTCGTAGGCTGATGCCATTCATATATATTTTGACTTATAGCTCGTTGACCTCCTTTGAGTAGTACTAAGAGGTTGTTTGAAAAATATTTAGCTGTAATTTTAGGCACACGACTATTCTTGAAAGTTTAAGTTGAATGGCAACTATAACATTGCCTCTTTCATAACTATATCATTAAGGCAAATATTATGTCTTCAGTCTGAAAAAAGACAAACATCTGTCTTTGGATAGAGATTGCTAAGGTTTGATATAAAATTAGTATTAAAATAAAATATATAAAACTTTACTTTGTTAACCAATGGAGTTAAATGAAATTGACGATGATATAGAAGCATTCCTCGTTGAAAGCTATGAGAACCTGAATCAGATTGAAGGCGATATTATTGAGCTAGAAAAAACATCTGCGAATGGAGAAGCATTAGTTCGCATTTATCGCTCACTCCATACGCTTAAAGGAAATTGCGGCTTTTTACCGTTTCCTAATTTAGAATCACTTGCTCATGCTGGAGAGAATTTGCTCTCGTGTCTGCGCGATCGCCAGCTAGCAATCACCCCTAACATTGTTAGTATTTTACTACAAACAGTTGATAGCATTCGGCAAATCCTATCTCGAATTCAAGCTACAAAGCAGGATGGCGATCGCGATTATTCAGCACTGATCGCAACTTTAACCCGATTGTCAGAAACTAAACAGACTCCAAAACCCTCTCAATTGCCTGTTAATATACAAGCACCACAAAAAGATACAGCAGCTAATGAGTCTGTTGAAGCTCTCAATCACGAACTCACAGAAATATCAACGACAACATCAGAATCTGCTTATATCCGAGTCAATGTTAATCTGCTAGATCAGATGATGAACCTAGTGGGTGAACTCGTTTTAGCCCGTAACCAGATAATCGGATTTAGTACAAAATTTAAGGATAATAGTTTTGCTGCTACTTGCCAGCATCTGAGCCTACTTACGGCCGAATTGCAGGAAGGGGTAATGAAAACTCGACTGCAACCAATTAGTTCCATCTGGCAAAAGTTCCCTCGCGTCACCCGCGATTTAGCGATCGCTTCCGGTAAAGAAGTTGAAGTAGAAATGGAGGGAGCAGAGACTGAACTAGACAAAAGTATTATTGAAACAATTAAAGACCCCTTGACGCACTTAGTCCGCAACTGCATCGATCATGGGATTGAATTACCACCCGAGCGGCTTGCTTGTGGAAAGCCAAGCTTAGGACGGCTATTTCTCAGAGCTTTTCACGAAAGCGGCAAAGTCAATATTGAAATTGGCGATGATGGTCGCGGTCTGAATTTAGAACGGCTCAAAGGGCGAGCGCAGCAACTTGGTTTAGTGAACGCTGTGCAAGCTGCAACCATGAGCGAATCAGAAGCGATGAACTTAATTTTTTTATCCGGCTTCTCCACAGCTGAACAGGTGACTTACCTTTCCGGGCGGGGGGTTGGGATGGATATTGTCAAGAGCAATATTGAGAAGATTAACGGAACGATTGAAATTCACAGCCAACAGGGACAAGGAACGACCTTCAAAATCAAGATTCCGCTAACATTGGCAATTATTCCAGCATTGATTGTCACCAGTGGGGGCGATGTCTCACGACAAGCCGCTCCGCGTCTACGCTATGCCATTCCTCAAGCGAGTCTACAAGAGTTAGTACGCCTAGAAGCACTCAATAGTATTGAGATGTTATACGATGTGCCAGTGTATCGCTTGCGGGGTAATCTTGTACCCTTGGTTTACCTCAACGAAGTATTGCAACAGAATAGTGTCAGCAACTTAGAAACACTCAGTCTGGTAATTGTGCAAGTTGATAATTATCGCTTTGGACTGGTTGTGGACACAATTGAAGACATCCAAGATATTGTAGTTAAACCTTTGGGAAGACAGTTAAAGATGCTGTCCCTATTTGCAGGAGCCACCGTTTTAGGGGATGGCACAGTGGCATTAATTATTGATGTTGTTGGTCTGGCAAACCGAACTGGTATAACCGCCAAACAAAAGCAGTTATTGAGCGAAAATGCTGTAAATAGCCAAGAGCAAGCAGGCGATCACCAAACAATTTTGCTGTTTGAGGGCCCCCAAGGCGCACGTATGGGCATTCCACTAGCGATCGTATATCGGCTCGAAGAGATTCTTGCTTCTGCTGTCGAAAAAGTGGCTAATCAAGATGTCTACCAGTCTTATGGTCAAATTCTGCCACTAATTGATCTTCACAAGACATTCGGCAATCGCGATCGTAATCACTTTAATGATGAGGCTTTGGCGACAGTTGCAGAAACGCTCCAGATAATTATTGTCTCTCCTTATGCAGAACTCACTGTTGGGCTAGTGGTCGAGCGCATTCTTGATATTGTGGAAGAACCACTAACCATTAAAGGTATTCCTAGTAGACCTGGTGTGCTTTTCTGTGCTGTAATTCAAGGACAAATTACAGAAATTCTTGACATTGAGACTGTAATTCAGATTGCTAACCCTCATTTGCTGCAACTAGCGACTCATGGCTGAACAACAAATTTGCACATTTTTTCTCAAAGGAGTTTACTTTGGTATTGACGTGCAACACGTTCAAGAAGTGATTCGTCCACAAGCGATGACTCCTGTACCTTTGGCATCACCAGATATCTGTGGGTTGATTAATTTACGTGGAAAAATTATTACTGTCATCGATTTGCAGCGTCGATTAGAGATGAGCGAACCGCAGACACAATCAACTACAAAACTTGTAGATGAGGCGCAGGGATTTAATATCATTGTGTGTTCTGATTATGAAGTCGTCAGTTTACTAGTTGATCGCGTGGGAGATGTTTTAGAGTTTGAACAAAACACCTTTCAATCTCCACCCGCAACGTTAAAAGGTAGAATGCGTCAGATGCTAGCAGGAGCTTACCCGCTCCCAGAGGGATTTCTGTTAGTTCTAGACGCCGAGAAAATTCTAGATGTTAATTTAACAAATCAGATTATCGAATAATTCAGGAGCGCTTTGCAATGACTACAAATCGGGCTGGGAAAACAGCCAACTCTAAATCTCCCTCGGTGGATAGTGCAGATTCGCAACCGGCCGATGACAGTGTAATAAAAGTGCAATTGCAAGCGTTATTAATAGCACTTAAGGCAGCAAAAAACGGAGATTTTAGCGTCCGTTTAGCTGATGAGAATAATGAACTGGGTGAAATAACCTCAGTTTTTAATGAATTGGTGAGTTTAAATCAAAACTTTGCTAACGAAGTTAATCGCTTGGCATCCGAGATTGGTATTGAAGGGAAGCTCGGTTCTCAAGCCGTTGTCAAAGGAGCAGGCGGGAGTTGGAAAGAATCGCTCGACAACTTGAATCAGATGTCTACAAATTTAAAAGAGCAGATAAAAGGTATTAATGAGGTCAGCCTTGCCGTTGCTCAAGGAAATTTATCCAAGCAAATCGAGGCAAGCAATGCAGGAGAGTTTAAGCTGCTCACGGATAATGCAAATCAGATGATTAGCAGTCTGAGGTCTTCAATCAGACAGATGACAGAGGTGGCAACAGCAGTTGCGTCTTCGGCAGAAGAACTGACCGCAGTAAGTAAAGAAATGAGTGAGAACGCTGAACAAACAGCCGAACAGGCCACTTCTGCTTCTGCCTCTGCTGAACAGGTAAGTCAGAATACTAATACAGTTGTGACTGCTGTGGAAGAAATGAATGCTAGCATTCGAGAAATTGCTAAGACCGTTACTGAAGGAGCAAAGGTCACAACAGAGGCAGTTAAAACAGCTGACCGCACAAATGAGACAATTAACAAACTCGGTCAAAGTAGCATTGAAATTGGCAAAGTTATTAAAGTCATTACCTCGATCGCAGGGCAAACAAATTTACTAGCACTCAATGCTACGATTGAGGCGGCTAGAGCCGGGGATGCAGGTAGAGGATTTGCCGTAGTCGCAAACGAGGTGAAAGAATTAGCCAAACAAACGGCAAGTGCGACTGAAGATATAAGCTTGCGAATTGAAGCAATTCAAACAGATACAAAAAGCGCCGTTCAAGCCATCACTCAGATTACTAGTATTATCAATCAAATCAATGACTTCCAAAGCACGATCGCCAGTGCTATTGAGGAACAAACAGCAACTACAAATGAAATTGGTCGAAATATGGCTGAGGCAGCCAAAGGAACATCAGATATTGCCAAAAGTATTGGAATTGTAGCACTTAATACTCAAAGTACAACTACAGGAACTACTAATACCTTAGAGGCAGCCACAGAACTGTCCCGAATGGCAGTAGATTTGCAGAAAGTCGTCAATCAGTTCAAGTATTAAGCAGGGGGAGCAGGGGAGGCAGAGGAGGCAGGGGGAGCAGAGGAGGCAAGACAATGACTAAAGAAGTTATTAAAGACCATAAAGACTTGGGAATTTATAAAATTGCCTTTGAAACAGCAATGAAAATTTTTGAGCTATCAAAAAAGTTTCCTGTGGAGGAACGATATTCTTTAACTGACCAAATTCGTTGTTCTTCTCGCTCTGTATGTGCGAACATGGCAGAAGCTTGGCGGAAACGCCGTTATGAGGCAGCATTTGTAGCTAAGTTGAATGACTGTGAAACTGAGGCATCTGAAACTCAAACTTGGATTGAATTTGCCGTCAAATGTAACTATATGGATGTGCAAACAGGACGAGAGCTTTACGCAAGTTACAACCAAGTTTTATCTGGTCTAGTAAATATGATTAATCATCCATTGCCTTGGTTGATGAATCGTTAATCTCCCTCTGTTCCCCCTGCCTCCCCTGCCTCCTCTGCCCCCCCTGCCTCCTCTGCCCCCCCTGCCTCCTCTGCCCCCCTGCCCTCCAATCCCCAATGCCAAATGCCCAAAATCCGGGTACTAATTGTCGATGACGCCGTAATAGTACGGAGTCGAGTAAGTAAAATTTTGTCTAGCGATCCAGAACTGGAGGTGGTAGGAGTCGCGGCTAACGGTCGCATTGCCCTTGCCAAGATTTCCCAAGTTAATCCCGATGTGATCATTTTGGATATCGAGATGCCGGAGATGGATGGTTTGCAAACCCTGTCGGCTATCCGAAAAATATATCCACGCTTACCAGTGATTATGTATAGTACCTTCACACACAGTGGAGCGATCGCAACCCTAGAAGCTCTTTCTTTAGGTGCTTCAGACTATGCCACAAAACCTAGTAACTTAGGAAGTGTAGAGGCAGCAACCCAACATATTCGGGATGATTTGATTCCTAAAATTAAGGTATTTGGTACATTTTTCACACCAAGCGTAATTACCCATCCAGTCATTTTTCCCGTTCGTAACGATATACAGCAGGTGGAGGTTGTGGCAATTGGGGTTTCTACCGGAGGCCCAAATGCTCTAGCTGTACTGCTTAAGGAGTTTCCAGCAGATTTCTCAGTGCCGATTTTGATTGTGCAACACATGCCGCCAATGTTTACGAAACTACTAGCTAAACAATTAGCTTCCAAGTGTCAAATCCCAGTAGATGAAGCCGTTTCCGGACAGATACTAAAACCGGGACATGCCTGGATTGCACCAGGAGATTTTCATCTAATCGTGCAACGCGATAAAACTGGGGTTAGACTTGCCACACATCAAGCATCTCCCGAAAACTCCTGTCGTCCTTCAGTCGATGTGCTGTTGCGATCGGTTGCAAAAGTTTATGGGGGTGGAGCGATCGCTGTTATCCTCACGGGTATGGGGCAAGATGGGTTGCATGGCTGTCAGTGCATACGCGAGGCGGGTGGACAAGTACTTGCACAAGATAAAGCTACTAGCGTCGTATGGGGAATGCCTAGTTTTGTCATTAATGCCGGACTTGCCAATAAAATTCTTCCACTTAACCAAATCGCAGATGAAATTATGCACAGAATTCGTTTCAATCAAGTTCCTCCTTCAGACCTGTAATGACACAGATTATGGGTGTAAGCAGCACTGATTTTGAGTATCTTCGTCAATTAGTTCACGATCATTCAGCCGTTGTGTTGTTTGGTGATAAAACTTATTTAGTAGAGTTACATTTGCAGCCAATTGTCGAATCGGCAGGATTCGCTTCTATCCCTGATTTGGTTACTTACTTGCGAACTCACCCGTTTAATAGTCTTCACGCTCAGACAATCGAGGCGTTAGTCACTAACGAAACCTCATTCTTTCGTGATAGCCACCCTTTTGAAGCACTGAAAAAATACGTGCTACCAGAGTTAATTAAACAACGAGAAAGTGAGCGATCGCTCAACATTTGGTGTGCTGCCTGCTCTAATGGACAAGAACCTTATAGCATCGCCATACTAATTAATGAACATTTCCCCATGCTTACCAATTGGTCGATAAGGCTAATTGCAACTGATTTTTCTACTAAGGTTTTAGCGCGTGCCCGCGAAGGGCATTATAACCAACTTGAAATAAATCGTGGACTCTCTAAAAATATTTGCGATCGCTACTTTCAAAAGCTAGATACTGACTGGCAAATAAAGGAACAAATCCGCCAGATGGTTGATTTTCGTCAGTTGAATCTTTTGCAATCTTGGTCATCTCTGCCGCAATTCGATGTTATTTTTTTACGGAATGTTTTAATCTACTTTGATGTTGTTACCAAGAAAGCCTTGCTAAAAAAGATCAAGCAGCAATTAAGGCCAGATGGCTATTTGTTTCTAGGTAGTGGTGAAACGACTATCAGCTTAGATGAATCATTCAAGCGGGTTTTATTTGACAAGGCTATCTGCTATCGATTGCACAATCCTGAAGTTTAAATTGCCGATTGAGGTAAAAATGAGCAAGCTGCTGTTTGCAGCCGCTAGGTATTTTACTTGAGTGGATCGTGTCCCCAATTCTTCAAAGAGTAGCACCAACGTGTGTGTTCTAAGTCGCCCGATGGCTGCTGCGCCAAATGACGGTGGACGTAACTAATAACTTTCTTCATGTGCGAAAGGTCATCATCGGTATAGTCATCTTTTTTCTGCAATAGCTGAATGATATGCCGCCCAGATTTATGACCGATTGACTCATCGTCGCCATCTTTTTGCCCCACAGTTTGCGACTCATCCGTATCTAGCCAAGACTCTAGTTCCTTGGGTGTCATATTGACAACTTGATGAAAATCGGCAATCACGGATTTAACATCTTTGCTCATAATTAACTATTACTCCTCTACTTTCTTGAGAGCATCAGGCTTGTGAGCAGCTTGTTTTCCTGTTCTATCACTTTCAACTAAGTACTCAGGATTATCTTCACTTGCAGCAATATGGTGTTCTTTTATATCTGTAGGTGAAGTGAGTTTCTTTACTACTTTGCCAATTGTCTTGCCTTGTGAAGTATTCCATTCAACCCGATCACCCTTTTTGAATTGTTCAGCCACATTCATCTCCTGTTGGATGTTTTATACCTACTAACGTCACATTATGTCTGCGACTGGAAAAACAGCCATCATTCTAGTGATAGAGAAAACATCTGTTATTAAGCCAGTAATTTAATTAGGTGTAAGATCAAAAAATTAGGCGATCGCTACAACCACCTTGATACAAAAGCTGTGTATAACATGATAATGAAGAGAGATTAAGTAGATTCTCAAAAAACTCTCAATGAGCCAGACTAGCCTAAATTTAGTTGCAATATCTATCTTTCTGATGACCCTATCGGTATTGCTGGGGCCATTCTTGAATTTATCACCAGCAGTACCAGCGATCGCTACTTTCACCATCTTAGGCATAGCGACATTAGATAGTTTCAGCTTGCAAGGTAAGGGTGGTACTATTTTTTTAGATTGGATTGCTGGTTTTTCAAGTGAACACCGCGATCGCATTGTCCACCACGAAGCAGGACATTTCTTGGTTGCTTACCTATTGGGTATTCCCGTTACCGGCTACACACTCAGCGCTTGGGAAGCCTGGAAACAGGGACAACCTGGACAAGGTGGCGTTAGCTTTGATGATGGCGAATTAGCATCTCAACTAGAAGTGGGTAAAATCAGTGCCCAAATGCTAGACCGCTACTGCACTGTTTGGATGGCGGGTATAGCTGCTGAAACCCTAGTTTTTAAGAATGCTGAAGGTGGAACTGATGATAAAAGCAAGCTGATAGGAGTCTTGGCAATTTTGGGCTTTTCTGAATCAGCTTATCAGCAGAAATTGCGGTTTCATGCGCTGCAAGCAAAAACCCTACTGGAAGAAAATTGGTCTAGCTATGAGGCTTTAGTAAATGCCATGCGACAACGCACTTCCGTAGAAGATTGCCATGCTGAGTTAGCAGCAGCAAATAAAGATTAGGGAGTACATGGGTAGGGGCACAACATGTTGTGCCCCTACGATATCAACCTAGTTTCAAGAATTTGTAGTAAAGCCTTTAGTCCTTACTACGAACTCATTAACATTATTTTGAAAAAAACGTTATTCAACTCTGGCGCGGAGTGCGGGAGATGGAAAGAGAGTAGCAAATCCAGCTTGTCGCTCATTTAAAGGTTCTAGGGCATAATTCCAAAGGCTTTCATAATAAAAGAATGTTACGCCTAAACCGCGTTCTTGGGCAGCCCGCACCTGAGACTTAATTTGCTGCATGGGAACTGGATTATTTCGTAACCCTGTCATAATACCAATTCCAGTTGGAATTATTTGTTGCGCTTCTTGAATTTCTGCGCGGGAAATATTAGCCACAAAACTTTGCAGATCCGGACGATAAATTTGCACGATTAACTCGTCCACAATATTTTGCCGCATCCAACCCAGCCAATCTTGCAAGTGAAACTTGTAAGCAAAATCATAGTAATTAGGAGAAACAGAGAAAATTGCCTGGGGTTTTCTCTGTTTCACAGCTTGGTTAAGTTGTACCATGAACGCCGTAATTTTATCTGCCCGCCACTTTACCCATGCCGCATCTTGGGAATTAGTTGGGGGAGGATTCTTAGTTTCTTTGGTGTACAAAGCAACTGTATATTGGTCGTAGCCAAATTCGTGAGGCAAACTCATGTGATCGTCAAACTGAATGCCATCGGCATCATATTGGGTAACAGTTTCTAGCACGAGATTAGTTATGAACTGTTGCACTTGCGGGAGGAACGGATTGAGCCACATCACTTCACCAGCCGCACTAATCGAAGTTTGGCTACCATCCCGCTTTTGTGTGAACCAATCAGGATAATTCATTGCCAATTCTGAGGTTGGGGGAGCCATGAAACCAAACTCAAACCAGGGAATTACTAGCAATCCTTTGCGATGGGCTTGAGTAATCAGGTCTGCGAGAATATCATGTCCATCTGAACCTTTGTAGACAAAAGGTTGAATACCTGCACGTTGTGCTACTGCACTGGGATGCATCACATAGCCTGAATTCCACACCACAGGATAGATGGTGTTGAAGTTCATTCGCCGTAGTTGGCTGACTGCATCCTGCACTGTGGCGCGATTTTTCAGGGTATCAAAATCATTATTGGTCATCCAAACCCCGCGAATTTCCTGACGGGGTATCTGTGCGATCGCACTGAAGCCACCACTTTCGGTAATTACAGGGGTGAAACTGTCTACTAACAATACCGTAACAAAGGATATAAAAACGAGAAGTGGAAAAAGATACTTGAGCGATATCTGACGACAAGCTTTTATACATCTACGCCGCCAACTTTGAACAAAAAAAGATGATTTCATAGATTTGAATGATGCATTAACTACCTACACACGCCATTGCTCGTTTTTATAATTGAATCTACTAACCATCTAGTTTACAAGTATTTATGCTTACTATATGATTAATGAGTTGGTAGTTTTTCGTTCCCTGCTTATGGAACTTTTGCACCAGAAAAAGAAATTAAAGCAGACCTAGCGAAGTTATAAGATGCTTGACGCAGCTAGTAGCCATTAAGTGCCCAATGGATATTGGTATAAGCATTGGTTATATTCCATCTCACTTAGACACTTCAAAAAATAAAATCACTAATAGATAGGAATTATAATCATTCTTACATATAGTCTTGCTAATACCTTGATGCACACTTTGATAACATGAGTTAAACTAATGAGCAAAGTAAAAACACTTTGGGAGATTTAAACTATTAAATAGAATCTCCCATTTTATTTGAATAACTGAGTTCTATTTTTTTTTAATCAACTAATTAATTATATATATAATTGTTCAATTTGTTTATTTAAACATAGTTCTGAAACATAAGTTTTTTCTGTGGTTATTATAGATTTATTTAAATTATCCTTAATATATTCAAGGATACTTTGAGCCACATACTCTGCGAGCTTTACTGGGACAGCATTTCCGATCATTTGTTCCAGGTCTGTTTTTGTGCCTTCAAAAATAAATGTTTCCGGGAAAGTCTGCAAATAGCTTCTTTCTATTGTAGTCAATGGGCGCAATTCTTCTGTAACGGGGACAGGATCTTTAGGGTGTTTCTTATAGGTTTTAGGAATAGGACGATTAACTCCTCTTACTGTTGGGCTGGGTTCATCAATACTGAAAATTCCTCTTCTTTGATAACTTCTTGGATGTCTATAGTAATATTGAATTTCTAATTTTTTTCCCAGATAATCTCTAATGGTCATTGGTTTATATGCTAACCTTTTTTTGAGGTAAGGTTCTAGACTTTCGTCTGTTCCTTGTAACTCTCCAAAGCAAAAAAATCTTTTTCGCTTTTGAGGTACACCGCACAGATTAGCATCCAAAATTATTTCACTTAAACCATATCCAGCACTTTTTAATATTTGTCTAACTTCTTTATATTTATTGCTTTTACGAAATAGGTCTACGTTTTCTATCAAAAACCACTGAGGAAGAACACTTGTAACTATCTCAGAGAATACAATACTTAAATCCCCTCTTCCTAAATTCTCATCACGTTTGCCAGCGCTAGAAAAGTCTTGGCATGGAGGGCCACCAATAATAATTTCAGGGCGCATTTCTTTAAAAATTTGATAGTTTGTGCTCAAATTGCTAAGGTCGTAATCAAAAATTTGATGGTTAAAGTTTTTTTGATAAACATCTATAGCTGGTTTCCAATTATCAAATGCTGCTACAATATTAAAACCAGCATTTTGGAAGCCTAAAGATAAGCCTCCACAACCAGCAAAAAGGTCTAATACTCTAATTAAAGAGCTTTTTTTATAATCTTTATATTTTTCTTTCATCTCTTTATATATCTTTTAATGATTAATATTCTAGTATGTACACGTAAAACAATGTGTTTAATAAAACTTTTGAATTTACGAAACTATTCCATGCCCTACCTGTGTCACAATAAATAACTGTAATAAGAAAAATATTGTTAAGGTAATTTAGTGAGTCCAACTGCTCAATCCACGACAAATGCGCGTCGCGTAGTATTTCCTTTTACGGCAATTGTCGGCCAGGAAGAAATGAAACTGGCGCTGCTATTGAACGTGATTGACCCCAAAATTGGGGGTGTAATGATTATGGGCGATCGCGGCACCGGAAAATCCACAACTATCCGGGCGCTGGCGGATCTGCTGCCAGAAATTTCTGTGGTTGCTAATGACCCTTTCAGTAGTGATCCTAGCGACCCCGACTTGATGAGCGATGAAGTCCGCCAACTGTTAGAACAAGGGGCAGAAATTCCCGTAGCTCACAAAAAAGTCCAAATGGTAGACCTACCGCTAGGAGCTACAGAAGACCGAGTTTGTGGCACAATCGACATCGAGAAAGCTTTATCTGAAGGTGTCAAAGCCTTTGAACCGGGACTGCTGGCAAAGGCTAACCGAGGCATTCTCTATGTGGATGAAGTCAACTTACTAGATGACCACCTTGTAGACGTGTTACTCGACTCCGCCGCCAGTGGATGGAACACTGTAGAACGAGAAGGCATTTCTATTCGTCACCCAGCGCGTTTCGTTCTTGTAGGTTCTGGAAACCCAGAAGAAGGCGAACTACGCCCCCAACTGCTTGACCGCTTTGGGATGCACGCAGAAATTCATACAGTAAAAGAACCAGCGTTGCGGGTGCAAATCGTGGAACAAAGGGCAGATTTTGACCAAAATCCGCCAGTATTTCTCGAAAATTACAAACCCCAACAAGAAGCATTGCAACAGCAAATTGTCAATGCTCAACAGCTTTTACCAGAAGTAAAAATTGATTATGATCTGCGGGTAAAAATTTCTGAAGTCTGCTCAGAACTGGATGTAGATGGTTTACGGGGTGACATTGTTAGTAACCGCGCCGCCAAAGCCTTAACAGCTTATGAAGGACGCACTGAAGTTACAGTTGATGACATCCATCGCGTCATCACACTATGCTTGCGTCACAGACTGCGGAAAGACCCCTTAGAATCGATTGATTCTGGTTACAAAGTCGCCAAAGTTTTTAGCCGCATCTTTGGCGTTGAATTACCAGAAGGTGATACTGCACAAAAAAATGGCACAGGTCAAAAATTAGGGGCTAGGGGTTAAAAGTTAACAGTGAGGAGTTAGAAGTTTTGAATGAAAAGCTACTTCATAATTCACAACTTTAATTCCTCACTCAGCACTGAGTATATAACTCAATAACTACTAACTTTTAACTCACCATTCAGCACTGACTATATAACTCATAACTTTTAACTCAACACAGACTATGAGATTTTGGTCTTTTTGGTACAACAGCTTTATTCTATCCAGCCAATATAACCCGCCCAGGTTTGTAGAATTATTGATGCTCTTATTAGCGATCGCAATGCTGGCAATAGCTAGTATTTTACCCGAAAGACCCTATTTAATCTTAGGCTTGAGCTTAGTAGTTGGAGCATCTATTTCCATCTTAGTAAGGGAAGCGATCGCCCCCTCACCCCAGACGCGAATTACCCAACTAACAGCATCTTTATTACTCATCATCAGCCTCTACGGTTTTGCTGACTTAATGTACGCTCTTTAATAGGAAATGGGGAATAGGCAATTAACTCAGCATTTGATTTTTGCAAGTCCTTAAAGCAAACGCGAAATCCTCAGTATTCAGCCGTTAGTGGGTAACGTGCAAAAAATCAATAGTCGGTGCAATCGTCATCACCCGCTCACAATCCCCACCTTATGAGTGCATTTTAGGTGCAAAGGGAACTTCCGCGAACCGTTAATAACCTTCCTAAAGATTGACTTTCCTTTATTTTTGCTTTGCCCGTAGGCAGACGAGATCGCTACAGAAAATCAGTAATATTGGCATAGCTAAAAGGCTTGTGTGGATTTCATCCTACTTTGTTCAAGCCGTATTTTTTTATGAGTTTGGTAAGCAGTAATTATGCGTTGGCAAATAGGTCGTCGGAGTACAAATGTTGAAGATCGGCGTGGGACGAATATTTCCGCTCCTGTCGTGGGTGGAGGTGTTGGAGCAGCGCTGATATCGCTACTGGTTTTACTATTGGGTGGTGATCCCAGTGCCATTTGGCAACAATATTCTCTACCAAGTGATAGCCCTATAGCTGAGTCACCTCAAACAACGGGATCTCAAGCTCAAGATAAAATGGCAGATTTTGTATCTGTCGTACTGGCTGATACAGAAGATACATGGAGTGAGTTGTTTCGGCAAGACGGAGAAACTTATGTAGAACCAAAGTTAGTTCTTTACTCTGGTGCTGTGGAGTCTGCTTGTGGATTTGCACGTTCAGCAGTTGGGCCGTTTTATTGTCCGCGCGATCAAAAAGTGTATATTGACTTGAGTTTTTACCGCGATTTGAAGACTCGATATCAAGCACCTGGAGATTTTGCTCAAGCATACGTAATTGCTCATGAAATTGGGCATCATGTTCAAAATTTACTTGGGATTTCGCAGCAAGTTAGAACCTTGCAAAATCAAGTAAATCAGACGCAAGCAAATCAGCTTTCTGTGCGATTAGAATTACAAGCAGACTGTTTTGCAGGCGTTTGGGCAAATCATGCTCAACGCTCACGGCAAATTCTGGAAACAGGTGATATTGAAGAAGCATTGAACGCAGCTAGCAGTATTGGAGACGACCGCTTGCAAAAACAAGCTAGAGGCTATGTTGTGCCAGAATCTTTTACACATGGTAGTTCAGCGCAAAGGGTTCGCTGGTTTAAACAAGGTATCCAAACGGGCGATCCTCAGCAATGTAATACTTTTGCCAAAAATTAAGCTGCTCTCAAGTGAGGAAAATATAAAAAAGAAAAAAGTATATTTATTATTAAGTGGGAAAGATAGATAAAAAATAAGAGAAATGGTGTTATTGCAAATTAAAAACGCAGCAGCTTCGTTAGGTATTTTATATCCCTGATCAAAAAATTTAACCCCCTCTGACACCAGAAGAGGCGTATTTTAAAATTGAAAAAATTAGCTGAATCTTCTTCATCCCTAGTATAGATTTCATATTCCTCATGAGAAAAATCACGAGGTATTTAAAGTCTATAGTCCAAGGGTAGGAAATTTTTACAACAGGCTAATTGTTGGCTTAAATGACTGAGATTCAACAAATAGCATACTTTGCTCACTAAAAGCAGTCCAATCTTGGCTGTTGGATAAAGGTTCAGAGGCGACAATAACTTGGTTTAGTTCATTGAACGCATCATAAGACCAATAAAGAGTAGGCGCTTGTGTGCGATAAGCACAGCGAATTGCTGCAATTCCTTCACCATCACTGACAATTAAATTGGCACTAAAGCTGGTGTTGTGTTTTGATGCCAACTCAGTCAATTTTTGAACTGTAGCACTTAATGCTGAGAATAGAGTGCTGTTTGGAGACGACTGCCAAATTTCCACTAGTAAGGCGAAGATGTGTTCCGAGTCAGTCATGCCTTTAATCAGGCGGTATGTGGAATCAGAGAGACTCTCACGTATTGGTCTATAGAGAGTTTCTTGAAAGTTTGATATTTCGCCATTATGTACAAACAATAATTTTCCACTACGAAATGGTTGACAGTTGCTAATATCGAGCGATTCACCTATCCCAGCTAATCGAACATAGCCTACAGTACAAGTAGATTGTACATAGTTGCTCAATTCCTCCAAATTCGGATCATTCCACAGTGGGATCGTATTTCGGTAAATGAAGGGTTTACCCGCTTCGTCGTACCAGCCTACACCCACTCCGTCTGCACAAACTACTCCTGATTTTAATTCCAAAGAACTGTAACTTTGTTTGTACAGCGAATGCTCCTGTTTATACAGCAACTCATCTAATTGGATAGCGTTACCAAGGTAGCCAATTAATCTACACATAATAAAAATGACGTTGCTGAAAGATTAAGGAAATTCAGTCGCAAGCCTCGATAGAAATCGAATTTTTTAACTGGGCAATTATTGCAAACCATTACTAACTTAACAACTATTTTTTATCTTGTGTATGCTTTAACTGTGACTTTAGTCATGGTTTTGTGTATAACTTTTAGAAGAATTTTTGATAAAAAAATAGATTTCCGAAATTTAGATATAGATAAACTAAAGAATATTGCTATTTTATGCAACTAATTAGAGAATTTTCCCATTTTTAACTGGCGTTTCATAAACTACCACAATCACTCAATTGGATTGGTTTAAACAACAACATTCCAGTAAACTCCTGATTCAAAACCCTTTCTCACTTCACAAGCTCTGGAAATGTCTAATGTATGAATCTTTTGATACTTAAAATAATTGAGCGTTCAGGTAAAATGCCAGTTACTCAGTCTGCCGATTTTAATACCCTAAGTATGACTTAATAAGTTTAAATTAAAATTTAGTATATCTTAAAGACTAGAAAATAAGTTTTTGTTATTAACTCCCAAATTTATTACAGATATAATTTAGCCTCTGGATTGAAAAATCCCGAAATTTTATTTTCTTCTGAAATAAAAGCCCAAAAAAATAAGGGGAAGATAAATTTATCTCCCCCTGCTCTGTCGTTTTTGTTTTTGTCTAGCTTGTTAGCTTCCTTGAGTCTTTGCCGTAACATTTGCCTTTGTTTTTTCAGTTGGCGCTGTCTAGCAGAACCGCCTCTACCTTTATCATTTCTGCCTTCTTTAAGGGGAGATTCCCATCTTTTGAGGCGCATAAGTTTTTTACCTCTTTATTTATTGTTTGGTAGTGGGCAGGAGGAGAATCGAACTCCTATGACCGTAAGGCCGCCACATTTTGAGTGTGGTGCGTCTACCAATTCCGCCACCCGCCCATATATCTAACCTTAACTAGTATACTCTAATTTATTGATTTTGTAACGAGTTTGAAAATTAATTCTCAAAATTTTGCTGGAATGAATATATAGTTCTAAGAATTTTCTAGCTTAAAAGCGTGGCAGGGTCAATAAACTAGGGTCGATATCTTGTAGTTTGGTACAGCCGCTAAGTGCCATTCCGACACTTAACTCATCTTCGAGGAGTGAGATGACACGAGATACGCCGATTTGTCCTCCTACCGCTAATCCCCACAAAATAGGTCGTCCGATGAGTACTGCTTTTGCTCCTAATGCTAGGGCTTTGAGAATGTCTGTGCCCCTACGAATGCCTCCATCCAATAGCACTTCTACTTTACCATCCACTGCTGCTACTATTTCAGCTAGGGCATCTAAAGAAGCGATCGCACCATCAAGTTGTCTGCCTCCATGATTGGAAACAACGATTGCTTTGGCTCCATATTCTACAGCCCGCACAGCATCATCTCCCCGTAAAACTCCTTTGATAACTAAAGGTAATGGAGATAAAGACTGCAACCATTCCAAATCGTGCCAAGTGACTGCTGGGTTTAGCTGTTGGGCAAAATAGGTAAATAATCCAGATTCGCCTTTTTCATGGGAAATATCTAGCCCTGAGATGGTGGCAAGATTAGCCAGATGTAAGTCTTGGGGTAAGGCAAACTCATTACGTCTATCTCTCTCCCGCTGTCCAAGAACGGGTGCATCTACAGTTAGACAAAGTGCTTTGTAGCCTGATTTATAGGCTTTTTCTACCAAAGCACGAGTTAATCCTCGGTCTTTATGGATGTAAAGCTGGAACCATCGCAGAGAATCTGGAAACTGATTACATCCAGTCGCCACTTCTTCAATGCTCTTTGTTGCCATTGTACTTAACACCATGCCCACGCCAGCTGATGCGGCAGCTAGAGCCGTGGCAACTTCTCCGTCTGGATGAGCTAGACATTGAAAAGCCATCGGCGCGATTAACAAAGGTAGTTGCAGGGGTTGCCCTAAAATGGAGGTGGTTAGATTGCGATCGCTCACATCGACTAATATCCGAGGTCGCAGCTTGACTCGCTCAAAGGCAGCACGATTATCTCGCAATGTGATTTCGTCCCAAGCGCCACTGCTATAGTAATCAAGTGTCGTTTGAGACAGATACTCTTTTGCTAGCTTTTCGTACTCAAAAAGGTTGATGGGTTGAAAGCGATCGTCATCGGATAAGTAGGTAGACATAATTAAATGTAAGTAGAACTTTTATTCGCAGTGAGCAATTTATCACTCTCCATAAGATTTTAAATGGCTAGAGCCGCTTACTACGAGCTTTGATTTAATTAAGCCCTTCTGCTTAAAACTGTCATGGTAGTGCCTGTGAGTTAACCAATGGGGCGTTTGAACAAGCTTAAGTAGTCATCGACTTATTAGTCAAGGTGAAGAACCCAGTATCTTCGATTGAGTTCTTCTAGAGGAACCTATTTAATAATTCTTCCCTAGATAGTTGCAGTAATAAAGGAGTAAATTCTTCTGGAGATAATCTTAATAAAGGTTCAATAATTACTATTAGTTGTGCATTTAAAGAACCAAAGCGAACTTGCAATAGATTTTTTCTATAACATCACGACGCTCTGCTTGAATCCCTTCCTGAATTCCTTCTTGTTTAGATTCTGCTAATTTTTGCTCATAAATAGGTGATAAGCGCATAATTAAATCTCTATCCTCCTCGTCTATATTTTGATTGAATTCTAAGATAGTCTTTAAATTCAATTACATTAATTAATGTATAAAACTGCTGCTATAGCGGTTCCCATTCAGATGCGGTACAAGATTATATTGCGAGGGTAAGGGCACGGCACTGCTGTGCCCTTACGGGTGTACCTTACGTAAACGAGAACCGCTATAAAGCTTTACTAATATTCTGTATTTGCCCTCTGCTGAAAAAGAATGTAGAGACGTAGCACTGCTACGTCTCTACAAGGATTCTCGATAACACATATTTAATTTCTGAAGATGTTTAGTGCATGGAAAGTATCTCACTTTCCGCTCCACAAAATATAAAAGCGGTTGTGAATAGTAGCTCTACCAATTGCGCCACCCACCTTTAGGTGCAACTTCATTATTAGTAGACTTCAGTCCGTGACTTTGCAACAGAGTTTGATATTCTGTGCTGCTTGCCCAGCGGTCAATTTCTCGCGCCCGTAACACTGGTACTGGATGGGTCAATTGGGCTGTGCGGGCGGCTTTAACCATTTCGCCCAATTCTGTCTTGCTAATATCATCGTAAGCACGGGCTTGGGCAACAAAGGCATCGAGATTCAGTTGTGGCGCTAAGGTAGGAGAACCACCCGCCAACTTCATCAACACGGACATGACAACTTTGGGGTCTTGGGTTGCTAGTAATGCGGCGCGATCACAGGTAAACTCAGCACAGCGTACCCATTCTAAAAGTTGTGCCTGTATCGCTTGGGCAACGAAGGTTCCAACATTAGGCACAATCGCCGCAGCTAATATGAGTAAATTTACAGGAGTCAAGTAAACACTATGGTCACACTTGAGATGTCCCAACTCGTGGGCGATTACTGCCTGTATTTCCTCTGGTGTCAGCATATCAATCAGGGAAGTGTGTAGCACAACAAAGGGCTGCTTACCGCGCACAGCAAAAGTATAGGCGTTGGGAGCCGGATGTTGCCGGACGTATAGCTGGGGAGGATCTATATCCAGGATTTTACAGGCATCTAACAACAATTTGTATAAATCGGGCAGTTGCTTTTCACCCACCAGAACACTGGAGGCAATATTTTCCACATAGAAAACTTGCTCTGCCATTGGGCCAAGCCAATTTCGCACCAACATATCTATGCCTGGTATCTGCTTGAGCGCTCTGGTAGCTTCCAGGTCTAAGGGATGACGAAATGAGTCAGCTTTTAAACCAATTAGCGGGGTTTTGAAGAAGGACATAGTGCAGCAAGCTATAAAAAACACAACTATGGAATCTGGCTGGATAGATAAACAGCCTCCCACAGTTAGTATAACGATTTCAGTAGGGGCATATTCTGAAAACCCTTATCCATTGTTGAGAAAACTAAACATGAGTTCAGACTTAGTGACATGATCAAAGGAAGTCATGTTTTTATGTTGTCACTATGAAAATATTGGTGTTGAATGCCGGATCGAGCAGCCAAAAGAGTTGTCTGTATGAAATTTCAGATGAAGCTCTCCCCACCCAAGCACCCCAACCACTTTGGGAAGGGAAAATAAACTGGACTCAAGATCGGGGTGTGGCAGAAATTGAGGTGAAAACTGCTGCGGGTGGAACGCTGCAAAAATCAATCTCTGGTGATTCCCCACAGGCGCACCTCACCTATATGCTCAATACACTCAATCATGATGCTATTAAGGTAATTGATCAGTTGTCAGAAATCGATGTGGTGGGGCATCGGATAGTACATGGTGGACAAGATTATCGAGATAGTGTGGTAATTACGGGGGATGTCAAAAAGGCGATCGCAGGTCTGTCTAACCTTGCTCCAGCACATAATCCAGTTGGTTTGGAAGGTATAGAAGCAATTGAAAAAATCTTAGGAGATGTCACACAAGTAGCAGCTTTTGATACCGGATTTCATGGTACTTTACCCGATGCAGCAGCGATCTATCCCGGCCCATATCAGTGGGTAGAGCAAGGTATTCGCCGCTATGGGTTTCATGGTATCAGTCACCAATACTGTTCTCAGCGTGCTGTTCAAATTCTCGGTCGAGATGTTGCATCTGAGCGGTTAATTGTCTGCCATCTGGGTAATGGTTGCTCTTTAGCGGCGATTAAAAACGGCCGCAGTATTGATACCACAATGGGATTCACGCCTCTAGAAGGATTAATGATGGGTAGTCGTTCTGGTTCAGTTGATCCGGGAATTCTGATTTACCTGTTACGACACTGTAATTACTCTGTGGAAAGGTTGGATCATATATTAAATAAAGATTCTGGGTTAAAAGGAATTTCGGGTGTATCTAGCGATATGCGTGAAGTGAGAGAAGCGATCTCTACGACAAGCAATTCCCGCGCTCAACTGGCGTGGGATATCTACGTACATCGCCTACGTTCTGGTATCGGTGCAATGCTTACTAGTTTGAACGGATTAGATGCTTTGATATTCACAGCTGGCGTAGGTGAACACTCCGCAGAAATTCGCCAAGCCGCTTGTGAAGCCTTTGGATTTATCGGACTGAAACTTGACCTTGAGAAAAATCAACAGCAGCCGGTAGATGAGGATATTGCTACACCCGATTCAGCAGTGCGGGTATTGGTTATTCATACTCAAGAAGATTGGGCGATCGCCGGGCAATGTTGGCAGATGTTGAAACGTAATTAGAAAGTCTGATTTCAACTGGGTAAGCTTGTTTTGAATATGCAGTTACTATACTTGACATTTCTACACCCCTATTCAATCCCCTATAGCCAATTTTCAAGCCAGTAACCAACGCATAAAACCTTTACCAATTTGTCCCACTATAAAACTAAAAACTCTTTGTAATAGCGGCCCCAGCAGTGAGAAAAACAGTAAAACTAATAAATCATTGAGACTAAAAAGAAAAATACTAGAAGTAACACAAGTTAGCCCCCATGCCAGCCAATTTCGATATTGAGAACTGATAGATGTCCATCTGGGAAGTTGATTAACAAGCCAATAGCGAATAGTAGCAAATACAAAAGATGTTATTATACCCGCAAGTATTGATAATGAAAGTGCTAAATGTAATTTCGAAATTAAAAAAGCAGCAGGGAACAGCGAAGCTAGCTCCCAAGCTAATAGATTTAATTTACTCCGAAAACTGTTTAGTATTTGTTCAACAAGCCAATAATGTATAGAAACAATATTTAAACATTCAGGAGTTTGGATAAAATCACTTTTGATTTTATGAATTATGTCACCATAAAATAAGATATTGCTTTGTAAGACAATATCTTCTTCTTTCCAAAAATATAAAGCTGATGTTTCGTCTTGATAATAAGAATTAAATGTGAGTCCATACTGTAAATTTGGTTTATTTTCTAATGATTTACTCCACAATAATTTAATAAAAGTTACTACAAAAGTATTATCAAAAATTTGAAATGTTTTTTTAAAAATTGCTAATTTATTGGATTGTAAAGTATTATTACTAAAGTAAATATTATCGCTAAAGCAGTTGTAGTACCAAAGATAAGCCAGTAGTTTTGGCGGAATGTACAAAGAGCAGCCTATTTCTCGCGCTCGCTCAATTTGCTTTATAATTGCCTTATTTAAACAAAAACTATATTGTGCTGGTTCAACCTTAATTTTAAGTTCAATCGGAGTGCCTTGAGAGATTTGCAGAAAGAAAGAGAGTTGAACATCAGCTTGATGATCTGTATGTGTTTTATAAGCGTTCATTTCGGGATAATTTTGCGATACTTTGTATAATACCAATCAGAAAATCTAGTGTTCCACGCCACTGTTTTTCTCCAGCAACTACCCCTTCATTATGTATTTTTAGGATTAAATCCCTATCACCTTCAGGTAATTTAAATAGCTTATTATGGTAACGACTAATAATATCTCCATCTAACTGCATAACAGTTTGAGCATAAATAATATCAATATCTACGCTAGTAATATTACCACCATTAAGTGCAGCTTTAAGTTCAGATATTTTCCGCAAGTTACGAATAAATTTATCGTTCTTTAAAAGTTTTTCAATTTCTTTCCATCTTTGCCGCAAACTTTTTTGATTTTTATCTTCTTGATCTGGAACAGGAGTTGGAGCAGGTAATATTGGTCGAGCTAACTTTATGTATTCCTCATCAGTTGGAACAATATTTGCTTTATGTTCCACCTGATATTTAAGACGCTCTTGATATTGTATTATCCTGGGGTCTGTCTCATTATCATTACTTTGTTCAAGGAGAATGTAAAAATATTCTCTTTCAAGTTGCGAAAATAGGCTTGTATAGCGTTCGCGTAGCTCTTGAGCTTGAGTTTTTTCTGGTTCTGGTAAATCGTCTGGATTTGGAATTCTTTTGACATCAAAGTAGTCTTTGTCATTTATTGAATAAATCTCTTCATACGCTTGCCAAGCATTAAACTTTGCACCAGTAATTTGCTCTACAACCATCGTATTTACTTCTAAAGCTGTAATATCATCGACTAATACATTTACAGATGAGACTAGTTTTTCTAGCAAATCTTTGGCTTGTTCTTGAATTTTGTTAGACATAGTAATAATTTCCTTGATGTCTCTAAAGTAAATTAACCTACAGGTTTGGATAAGTTCCTATTCTGTAGGTATTTTAAGGTGACTATTAATTAATAAATATCAACTATTATGGACGTGGTAGCGATTGTTGTGAAGTTTTACGAAATTTCATAATTTCTATAAAAAATCCATATAACTTCTGCAAACTTTCTATGTTTTTTTGCATAATCTCCCGGCTTTCTTTGATTTGACTCAGATGAAACTCCCGAAGTTCTGTATATGGGCCATTACCAACAAATTGACTACCCACTTCATTATTTATATCACCATCAATTAGATTGATTATGGTGTACATTCGATTACCTGTTTGAGCAATTTGTTGCTCTTGTGGTTGTTCTAACTGAGCAGAGGAGTCTGGAACCCAAGTGGTGATTTCTAACTCAACAACTTCAACTATTGCTGTTTTAATAACATCAATAACTTCATCAATATTAAATCCTTCTCCCTTAGTGTTCAGCTTCTTAACTTTTCTTTTAAATTCACTACTTGGTTTGCTAAATTGACTATTATTTTCTTCGTTTTCAAGAGCTTGACCGTTACTTGCCGTATTTTCGTTAAGGATTTTATTTACCATGACATTTTAGAGGTTACAGATTTAAATATAAAACAAATACAATTTTACTATTATGTCAAAAGTTTTAAGGGTTTTACTCAATAAAAGTAACTAAAGTCAAAAGAACTTAATAATTTAAGAAGCTTTTTTTAAAGAAAAGTAAAGTTGTAATTTATCTAGCCAAATTTATTTTATAGAAAGGATAATATGATTTTAAATTTTGAAGTCACTGCGTTGTGATAAGTCCATTAATACGGTAGGTGTTTCCCCTGTTGTTCTAAGTGGTACGATTCTGAAAATCATTATTTGATTAGCTTTTAGGCATTTTATAAGAATAGATATAAATTAGCTGCTCTCTGTACCTAAATTAATCTAAAGAACATCTTAATATACAAGCAATAATTTAGTATATTTTTATACTATATTATTAGTCAATTTATTTTAGCCAATCTGTTTTCTATAGCGCTTTTCGTCTGTATGCAATACACTCTTACCTCAAAAGAGAGGCTTTGAATTTTACTCTCTTTTCCCTTATAGGAAAAAGGTTAGAGGTTAGGTATATATTGCACTTAACCGAGAAGCGCTATAGCAAAGCGTAGACTTGCAAGTGCAAGATGACTTTCTTATATCACTATGTATACAATGATATGGCAATGATGATAAGGACAAGGAAAAGATGTTGTTATCTCGTCAAGCTTTTGCTACACCTTTTGTAATTTGTATGTGTATTTTAGGAGTTGGCTTGATTCAATTCCCCCAATTGCAAAAACTAATAAATCGCAAGCAATCTGCGTCTTTAGAAACTTTAGAGAAAGAAATAAAAACTGAAAATCTCCGTCTTAATTTTCTCAAAAAAACACCTAGTTTTAGTTATAATAATTTAATTGCAGATTTGGTATATCTCAATTTTCTCCAATATTTTGGAGATGATGAAGTTAGGGATAAAACAGGTTACAGTTTAAGCCCAGAATATTTTGAAGTTATTCTAGAACGTGACCCGCGATTTTTAGCAGCGTATCGGAGTCTTTCGATCAGTACTTCATTATATGCTGCTATGCCTGAACGTGCGATCGCACTATCAGAGAAAGGCTTAAAATCGCTATCTCCCTCGGTTCCCGAAAAGTCTTATTACATCTGGCGTTATAAAGGAGTTGATGAGTTATTATTTTTAGGCAACGCTAAAGCTGCCCAACAGTCTTTTGCAACGGCGGCAAACTGGGCTAGTAATTTTTCAGATGAAGAGAGTCAGCTTATAGCTAATACTTCCCAAAAAACTGCTGAATTCCTGAGCCGAAATCCTAACAGTAAATATGCTCAAATTTCCACTTGGGCAATGGTTTTAAATAATCACGTTGATGAAAGAACTGAGAAACGCGCAATTAAAGAAATCGAAGCTTTGGGAGGAAAAGTAGTTACAACTCCTGAAGGTATCAATAAGATTATATTTCCCCCCAAAGATTAAATCACGTATGGTTGGGTAGATTAGCACCAATGTCAATACAATTGGCAAAATCGGAGTTTCAAATATTAGGGTGTTTTCCTGTTATTTTCCAGTTGCGCCCTCACCTTGAGCAAGCTAAGTTTGTAGAACAAGTTCGATATCAAATGAAAGAAGGATATCAACTTGCATTCTTGGAAGTAGAAAAGTAAGCTGTAGCGATCGCTGGAATTCGCATTTACAATTGTTTAGCATTGGGAAATTTTTTATACATTGATGATTTAGTTGTTGATGAGTTTAATCGGTCACATAGCTATGGGCAACAGCTATTTCAGTGGCTAATTGAATATACAAAAGATCATGACTGTAAACACCCATTCGTGAGAGGTTAGAATGATTGGACTTTTGTCAAGAGGGTGCGGGAAAAGGAGATAAATCCAGCTTGGAGAGTGGCTTTCGGAGATATTTAACCACACCTAAATCTTGATTCTCTGGGGCGGCAAAGTATTTAATCGGATCATCAGCTTTACCTTTATCATAGGCAACACTAAAATGATAAAGTCCTCGATAAATCATCTCAAGAGAAATGCGGTCGAATGGTAGAGATAATTCGTCTGCAACCGCGTCCCCCAAATCAACTAAAACAGCATAAAATAACCAAGTTGCCCAGACTTGTAGCTTGACACCATTAATAGAGCCAGTCCACAAATAAGACAGCCCCAATAAACGTTTAACCGAGTAAAAAGCTTCTTCAATTCTCCATCTTCTTCGATATAAATCTGCCACGACATAGGGAGGTAATATTGCAGGGTCGAGAACAGAAGTAATGTAAGAATAACTAGTTTTACCAACCTTTATTTCAATTAGGCGTAAAGTTAAAACTGGTGCGCCACGACGAACAGTTCCAAGTTGAATCAATCGGTCTTTAAGCGAATGGTCATAGCTAAAAATCTTTAAGTATTTAATAGATGCTTTGGCTTTTAAGCGAGTAATAAAATTAACTTCTTGGTTAATAAGTTGTTGCAAAAATTGGAAATGGTAAAAACCTCTATCAAGTAAAATTAGAGTTTTAGTAGGCAGTAAATTTAGTAAAGGAGCTTCAAAATTAGTCTCTGATGCGGCAGGATTGGTGTGAAACCAAACTTCTATCGGTAAACGAGTAACCAAATCAATAACTGTACAAATCTTTCCTGCTAA
>NZ_JACJSI010000082.1 GCF_014698065.1 Nostoc flagelliforme FACHB-838 | reverse complement strand
CAACCGCCTAGTGCTAGGAAGGCGCAGGGGAACAATAGTATCCCTGACCAACCTACGAATACGAAGCGATCGCGCTTGAGCCAGTCGTCTAAAACGTCAAACCACCCTCTACTGGGGGCACGTCCAACTGCGATGGTCATTAGAGCAAATCTCCAAATGTTTATAAGTACAGGTTGTATCTGTATTATAGATGGCGATATAAAAGCCTTCCATAAGCAGAAAGTTAACCGGGTTGTTAACCAAGTTTACAATTTTTTACACACCTTTAATCATATTAGCTGTAAATCGTTAATTTTTCTAGTGGTTTTGTAATAAAAATTTATTTTTAATTCAGATGAGGTGAGAGCAGGGAGCAGGGAGCAGGGAGCAGGGAGCAGGGGAGATAGACATGAATTGAGATTCGCTCCCACCTGTTGTTGCGTTAGCTTCCCGCTCTTTACGATAACTACACTCACTTATTGAAGTGGGGGATTCAGACCCATTCCCCTTTCATTCCACGACAGTTCTTGAGAGGGTCATTTCCCCCTGCCCCCCGCCCCTCTGCCTCTTATGCCCATTTCCCTAGAATCAGTCACCTGACGCTAAAATGAGTCCACAGTTAAATTTGATTATTGCTAAATGTTTACCATCGATTTAAGCATCAGAAACACTGCTTTCCCTATCTCAGTACAACGTAAGTCAGCAGAGGATGCTGAGGCTGTCTATCAGCTAATTTTGGCAGCAATACGTTCTGGGAACCCTGACATTGTGGAACTAAAGTGCGAGGGTAAGACAGAGAAAAAAATTGCTGTCCGCGCTAGTGAAATTTCTGGAGTGCAGATTGTTCAGAAAGATGGTACAACCCCTGGTGGTGGTAGACCACCTGGCTTTTTCGCTGTAGCTGCTGAGTAACCAAGGTCGACAAATGGCTCAAGTGGGCATTGAGGTCAAAGATTTAAATTTCAGTTGGCCTAATGGAGAGAAAGTTATCAAATCTTGCTCTTTAGAAGTACCCAAGGGTGAGTTTTGGATGCTCTTGGGTACAAATGGCAGCGGGAAATCAACGTTATTGAGACTGCTGGCGGGGTTATTAGCTCCTGAATCTGGCGAAATTCGAGTTTTGCACCCCGTTGGCTTTGTCTTCCAAAATCCCGATCATCAACTGGTGATGCCAACGGTTGGTGCTGATGTGGCTTTTGGATTGGTGGAAGAAAAGTTACCACCTGCTGCTACTAGAGCAAGGGTTGAGGAGGCGCTAGGGGCGGTAAATTTGCTTACCCTCCTACGACGGCCTATCTATGCACTCTCTGGGGGACAGAAACAGCGAGTCGCGATCGCCGGTGCGATCGCCCGTCGCTGTGAAGTCTTATTATTAGATGAACCCACTGCCTTACTAGATCCAGATAGCCAGTTGGATTTAGTTGCTGGTGTGCGCCGCCTTGTCAAAAGTCGAGGTATTACAGCGCTTTGGGTGACACATCGATTAGACGAGTTAAATTACTGTGATGGCGCTTTCTTGCTCGAAAAAGGCTCTCTGGTAGATAGAGGTGAAGCCCAACGCCTCAAACAACGACTGATGGAGGTACACAGCGAAGCCTCTTAATTTTAGTGCTCAGTCCTAAGTGCTGAGTCCTGAGTGAAATAAAAAGTACTTAGGACTTTTACACCCAGTATATGCTCCTGCCTTTATTGGGTGGCATTTTAATTTGGTATTCTTCATTGCCACCACTCCTGAGAAAGAATTGCAACGCGCCTTTTAAACAAAGGCGCGTTTTCAGTTTGAGTTTTGTGAGGCTGCCGTATTTTTTATTCTGTGTAGCATAGTGTTACAGACTATGCATCAATTATTATAAAACTTATGAATGAATTTTGTTAACTCTAGAAAATTGTGATTAAAAACCATGCCCCGTTCCATACTCCAAGCCGTTTTGTTAGTGGACGGCTACAATATCATAGGCGCTTGGCCTTGCCTTAAAAAAACGCGTGATAGCGTTGGATTAGAGGCAGCACGGGGCGAACTTGTAGAAGCGATGACTGGTTATAGTGCGTTTCAAGGTTATACAACTCAGATAGTTTTTGATGCTCAATATCAAAATTGCTCTAGTAATAAAGAAATTATTACTGAGCTTTTGTCTGTTTATTACACTGATTTTGGGCAAACAGCAGATACTTATATTGAAAAATCCTGCGCTTCTTTTCGCCACCAAATAGCTCAATCTTTGATTTCTCGTGTGATTGTTGCTACATCAGATCGGGCACAGCAGTTGATGATACAAGGGTATGGGGCTGAATGGTTATCGGCACAGCAACTCTGTGGTGAAGTGGAAGCTACTGTCTGCCGGATGCGACAAAAGTATCATACGCGCAAACAATCTAAGAGTAGGTTTTTAGCTAATGCCATTGATGCTAAAGCGCGGCAGCGTCTGGCTGAATTACGAATGGGATTACAGTAAATATTTAGTATCTAAGAGTCTCTGCTTAAGTTCCTGAATGGATTTTGGCTGCAAAAAGTATTTAAATTAAGCATATAAAAAAATATTAGCGAAAGTACTTGCCAAATACTATTTTTAGCTCTAAGATTATAAATCGTGGGTGGTCCTCAGTAGCTCAGTGGTAGAGCGATCGACTGTTAATCGATTGGTCGCTGGTTCGAATCCAGCCTGGGGAGTTTATCAATTTTGGATTTTCAATTTTGGATTCTAGACTATCCATCAGAGATTTATGGTCGCTTGACTCGACTGTAACTTTTCTGAATCATGGGTCTTTTGGTGCTTGTCCTAAACAAGTACTGGAGTTTCAACAACGTTTGCGTAGACGCAAAGCGGCTTGTCGTTAGACATCGCAGCTCGAACATCAACCCTTACGCTTTTTTGGTAGAGAGTGGGAACCCCTGCTAGACAATGCCAGAAGTAAGCTGGCTGCGTTTGTGGGTGCTGATGTCCGGGATTTGGTATTTGTCCCCAATGCAACGACTGGTGTTAACTCGGTGTTAAGGTCGCTGACGTTTTCACTAGAGGACGAAATACTTACAACCAACCACGAATATAATGCTTGCCGCAATGCACTTGATTTTATTGCCAGTCGCACTGGTGCGCGGGTGGTGGTGGCAAAAGTTCCTTTCCCTATTGACTCGCCAGAGCAAGTAGTGGCAGCAGTAATTGAGCGAGTTTCACCAAAAACACGATTAGTACTTTTGGATCATGTTACCAGCCAGACAGGGTTAATCTTCCCGATTCAAGAGTTGGCGAAGGAGTTGCAACAACGGGGTGTAGATACATTGGTCGATGGTGCTCATGCGCCTGGAATGATTTCTCTCGATTTGCGAGAAATTGGCGTAACTTATTACGCTGGGAATTGTCATAAATGGCTGTGTGCGCCAAAAGGGGCAGCTTTTTTATATGTACGGCGAGATAAACAGTCAGAAATTCGTCCTCTGACAATTAGCCACGGGACAAATTCGCCACGCACTGATAAAACTCGCTTTCAGTTGGAATTTGACTGGACAGGTACAGACGATCCTACAGCTTATATGTGTGTACCGGAAGCGATCGCTTTTATGGGTTCGTTGCTACCTGGTGGGTGGACAGAATGGAGACAGCAAAATCATCAGCTAGTGTTGCAGGGAAGACGGCTACTTTGTGAAGCGCTGGAAGTGCAGCCGCCTTGTCCAGAGGAGATGATTGGTTCAATGGCGGTTGTGCCAATGCCTACGACTTTGGAAAACCGCGATTTCATGTCTATACATGATGAGTTGTTTGATAAGTTTGGTATTCAAGTGCAGGTGATGCCGTGGCAGGAAAAACCTCGCCTATTGGTAAGGATTTCGGCACAGATTTACAATACTTTTGAGCAGTATGAGTATTTGGCAAAGGTGTTAAAGGGATTGTGCTGTTAATTTAGTTTAGGAAACTGGCGATCGCATCAAGGGTATGTTTTGCACTTGTAGCAGCAAACATTGGCCCATTTGCCAAATAAATATTTTTTTTAGATACCACGTTTGTTTAAAGCATAGGCGCAGCATCAAGCCAGAGGCTTATCGTCGCCGTGGTTAGATATGATTGAGTTGTGGTTGTGTACCCCCACAAATCCAGAACTTTGAAAAGAATTTACAGAATATAAGTTCACTCGAACCAAGCATAAGTGCTGAAGTCCCTGCATCCGATATTATGCTTCAGATGATTTCTGGCTTTTGGGTATCACGGGCAATCCACGCTGCTGCTAAACTTGGTATTGCTGACTACCTCGTTGATGTGGGAGGAGGTCAGGGCAGTTTGGTGACTAGCATTCTTAAAGCTTATCCGACTGTTA
This sequence comes from Nostoc flagelliforme FACHB-838, assembly GCF_014698065.1. GTDB lineage: Bacteria > Cyanobacteriota > Cyanobacteriia > Cyanobacteriales > Nostocaceae > Nostoc > Nostoc flagelliforme_B. The sequence continues at coordinate 25,408 of NZ_JACJSI010000082.1, read as the reverse complement.
AAGGCATTATCTTTGATATACCAACAGTGATGGAAGAAGCAAAATCTTGCCTGCAAGCACAAGGTTTTGCAGACCGCTAGTAGTGTCGGGGAACTTCTTTGAGTCAGTAACAGCAGGTGGTGATGCTTACCTTCTCAAGCACATCATTCATGACTGGGATGAGGAAAAAGCGATCGCTATTCTCAAAAACTGTCATCAAGCAATGTCACAGCATGGTACACTCCCAATACGGTTCGGATAAGCAGGGGAGGCAGGGGAGGCAGGGGAGGCAGGGGAGGCAGGGGAGGCAAGAGAGTTATTATTAAGCAATTTCTCTTCCCCTGCTTCTCTTCTCCCCCTGCTCCCCCTGCTCGCCTCAACAGATAACTTTGTTAACCGAACCGTATTGGGTACACTCCTGCTGTTTGAGACAGTAATTCCTCCTGGGAATGTATCTTCTTTTAGCAAGTTGTTTGACCTCAATATGCTAGTTATGACTGGTGGACGCGAACGCACAGAGGAGGAATATCAAGTACTACTGCTTCATGCTGGCTTCCAACTTACCCAAGTTATTCCAACCTCGTCACCAATTAGCGTTATTGAGGCGGTAAAAATTTAAAGGATTGGCTGAATATTTAGCTCAACAAATTATCGAAGCTGCACGGTGATTACCCCGCAAAGTAGACTTGCCTAATCCAGATGCCGATAAATTAGCTGAAGATCCATGTTTCGCCCTACCAACTTGGTTAACAGAAATAGAACGCAGCAACCAGCAGATAGTGATGTCTACAACGAGCTACGCCTACGCAATTTACTTAGGCGTTTAATTCACGGGAAAACTCTCACACAGCAAGACAAAAGTGTTATCCGCAAACTAACGCGAAGAGAAATCTTGACTACAGAAAGCAATTCTTTTCAAGTGCCTTTGGTGCAAAAGTATATAGAACAGTTGCTAGAAGAATAAGCGTAATTCCTAATTCGTAATTACCGCTTGTTAATTTGTGCCGATCGCGGTATTTGTTACAAACACTACGATTTTCGTTACAAAGAATACGTTTTCATTACCAACGCTACGATTTTCATTACCAACACTACGATTTTTGTTACAAACAATCTGATTTTTGTTACAAACACAATAATTTCGTTACAAACAATCTGATTTTCGTTACAAACAATACGTTTTTATTACCAACGCTACGATTTTCGTTACTAACATCACGATTTTGTGCTGTAGTAGCTTGCTAAATTCAACTTAACTATGAAATATCACAGACAGTAGAGGCAGGAACGCCAACAGAAAGCCATGCCACGATTGTAATTGAGCTTCTGGGGTTGGTTCTGGTGGTGCTAATAGAGCTTCTACTCTTTGTTCCAAACGATCTGCACCAGAGGAACCTAATGCAGCACAGCAAATTTCCGATAAGACGGGGCCGCTACTAACTACTAATAAAAGTGATTCCGCTAGCACCAGAGGGTCTACCTGCAAGGCTGCATAACCGTCAGCACGGAGTTCGCGCAAAGCTAACAATTCTTCCCACAAAGGCTCTGTATTCGGCAACCATGCAGTGCAAGAACGCACCCAACCCAGCCAGAAAAACCAGAACGTATCCCTATAATAGTGATGCCCTTGCTCATGGGCTAAGACGCTTTCTAAATGAGCGGGTGAGAGAGTTTGCACTAATCCTTGGCTAACCACTAGTTCTGGTTGCCAAAAACCGATTTGACCTGCAAACAACGCGCCTGTTTGCAGCAGTCTGGCTCGTCTATCGCCAACATTCACTAAAGGACAGTTACGGGCAGATTCTACAGACTGCCAACCCTGGAAGGCAAGTTTAAGACATGAAATGGCAAAAAATGCTAAATAAATTAATACTAGTAAATAGCTAATTAAGCCTGTATACATTCCGCCCATTTGTCCTTGAGGCCCCATCAACAGCACAGCGATCGCAGTCATGAAAATTAGCAAGGGCGGGAAGAGAAACAAAAATAGCGATCGCTGCCACCGCACATTCCAATTACCTTGGCGTTGATTCCAAGCGGATCTTAACCACCAAGCAACTGCCAAAGCATTCAAAATCATTATCAGATGCATCATTTTTCCTCCCTGGCTTGGCGTGCAGATTGAATACGTTTGGCGATCGCAGCTATTTGCTCACTAGCGGCTTCATCCAGACTATCAGCAAAGGCAGCGACAACATCGGGGTTTCCCACCGCTAGAAATCGCTGTAACTGCTCGTGAGCTTTGATGACATCTGATTGCTGCTTACTTAGCATTGGCCGCCAATAGAATGCCCGCTCTTTCTTATCGCAGGCCAGCCAACCTTTATCAGTGAGACGACGTAAAACTGTGGTTACAGAAGTATATGCTAATTCGCGGTTGGGATCAGTCAGAATGCGATCGTGTACATCCTTGACTGTGGCTGAACCAAGTTCCCAGATGATATTTAAAATTTCCGCTTCCAACGGGCCTAAAGACAGTTGTTTAGGGCGGTAGTCGGGTAAAGGTGCCATAGCAATTTCAATGGGGAGTAGGGAGTGGGGAATGGAGAGTAGGGAATGAGTAGACCTATTGCAAAAAGCAATTTTGCAATAGGGGGGAAAAGGGTAAAGGTTAAAAGGAGAGCGGACAATACAGAACCTTTTCCCCTTTTCCCGACTTATGCAAGAAGTCCAGTGTATATCCGTCCCTCAACGCTGTAACTTTAAAGGTGTAATTTTTCTCCGTTTAAAAGAGAAGGTCTGCTCTTGTTTTAGATTACAAGATAGTGCAGCAAGTCTGAAAGTCTAAAAGCATAAAAATGGTCTTTTTGAGTATTTAATTAAGGATTGAAAAGAGGCACAAGGGCAGGGTGCTGCTCTTGCAGAGGGAAAACTTTTCTCCCTTGCTCCCTTGTTTCTTCCCCACTCCTTGTACAGACGCAATTAATGGCCTATCTCCCATCTATGTATTGAATGAGATACATTTTGTATTTTGATGGTAAAAAAGACTTTGAGATTAATTGTAATTATAGTTAGTGACACCAACTAGGTAGAATGTTATTTGCGGCAGTAGTATTAAAACAGGTGTATCCAGCCCGTGAAGTTATTCGTATACCACACTCCTGAATTGACTCCAACGGATAAAGCGCCAGAATGTGCGATCGCAGTCGATGTCTTGCGAGCCACTAGCACAATAGCGACTGTGTTGGCGGCTGGAGGCGAAGCTGTACAAGTATTCAGCGATTTAGATCAGTTAATTGAAGTTAGCGAAAAATGGCCCTCTGAAAAACGTCTGCGGGCTGGAGAACGCGGCGGCGCGAAAGTAGCTGGCTTTGAGTTAGGTAACTCTCCCCTCGACTGCACACCAGAAGTAGTACAGGGGCGGCGTTTGTTTATCAGTACCACAAATGGCACTCGTGCCTTACAACGGGTACAAGACTCTCCAAGTGTACTAGCAGCAGCCTTGATTAACCGGGCGGCAGTGGTGCAATATGTCTTAGATAAACAACCAGAGACAGTGTGGATTGTCGGTTCCGGTTGGGAAGGCAGTTATTCTTTAGAGGATACAGTTTGTGCAGGCGCGATCGCTCATAGTCTTGTACAACAAACCAAGTTGTCACAAGAGGAATTAGCTGGTAATGATGAAGTAATAAGTGCGATCGCTCTTTACTCTCAGTGGCAAGATAACTTATTGGGATTACTTCACCAAGCTAGTCATGGACAAAGATTGTTGCGTCTTGATTGTCTAGATGATTTAAAGTATTGTTCCCAAACTGATATTTTAGATGTTTTGCCCATACAACATGAAACGGGAGTATTAAAAAGTCAAAAGAAATAAGGACTGGGGACTAGGGAGACGAGGGGGACAAGGAAAAGAACCATGCCCAATACCCAATGCCCTATGCCCCATTCCCAATTTTAAAATCTGCAAGCATTTGTCGAAGTCTTTGTCGCCAATGGGGTGGATAAGTGCCTATAATTGCTGAAATTTTTCTACAAGCAAGAACAGAGTAAGCAGGGCGACGCGCTGGTGTTGGATATTCGGCAGTTGTAATGGGAACAATACTTTTAACTTTCAAAGGGAAGCCTAGCTGTTGTGCCTCTTCAAAAATGGCGATTGCAAAATCATACCAGCTAGCAACGCCGCTATTAGTGTAGTGATAAGTACCGCTAATTTCTGGAGTTAGCTGGGGAATTGTCTGGGCTATAACTGCGGCTATATCTTGCGCCCAAGTTGGGCTACCAATTTGATCGGCGACAACACGGAGTTCTTGGCGTTCTGCACCTAATCGCAGCATGGTTTTGACAAAGTTACTTTTGCCAAAGGTTCCATAAACCCAAGCAGTACGGAGGATGAGGTGATGGGCGCAAGTTTCCCGAATAGCTTCTTCTCCAGCGAGTTTAGTTTTACCATAGACACTCAATGGATTAGTCGTGTCGGTTTCCTGGTAAGGGCTACAGCCATTGCCATCAAAAACATAATCGGTCGAAATATGAATGAGAAAAGCTCCTAATTTTTGGCTTTCTTGGGCAATAATTAGGGGGGCAGTCGCATTAATAGCGATCGCAAGTTCGGATTCACTTTCTGCTTTGTCTACAGCAGTGTAAGCAGCAGCATTAATGATGACTTGCGGCTGTTTTGATCTGATCAGGTTGCGGAGGGTATCGGGTTGGGCAAGGTCTACTGTTGGGCGTGCTACTGAGATAACATTGCCGTATGATGGGAGGATTTGTTGCAGTTCCTTACCCACTTGACCATTGCTACCAATCAGCAGAATTGATTTACTCATTCTGATTAATTATGGAACTTACTTCAATTTGAAAGTAGTTAATCAAATATTTCAGCAGTTTTCAAAGGTTTACCTGCTTGGTCTTTAGCTGATAAAATCGGTGGCGCACTCAGAGGCCAATCTATCGCCAAATCTGGATCGTTCCATAGAATTGTGCGATCGCCTTGGGGTGCGTAGTAATCTGTAGCTTTGTAGAGAACTTCTGCTATTTCTGAAAGCACGAGGAAGCCATGAGCAAAGCCTGGTGGTATCCACAGTAAGCGTTTGTTCTCAGCACTGAGTTCATAACCCGCCCACTTCCCGAAAGTAGTCGAACCTTTTCTAATATCTACGGCTACGTCAAAGATAGTGCCAACAATAGCTCGGACAAGTTTACCTTGGGGTTGTTGGATTTGGTAGTGCAATCCCCGCAGGACGTTTTGTTTGGAGCAAGAGTGGTTATCTTGAACGAAGTTAGTAACAATACCAGTCTCTTGGGCAAATTTTCGGTCGTTGTAGGCTTCAAAAAAGAACCCGCGATCGTCTGCAAATACTTGGGGTTCAAGTTGTATAACTTCGGGAATTTTGGTGTGTAGAATGCTCATTAATATTATTAGTAGGATGTGCCGCAGTGTTCTGATTGTTAAATGAACTTATAGCAATTCCCACTTAAATGCGGTACAACATTATATCGCTAGGTGTAAGGGCACGGCAGTGCCGTGCCCCTACGGTGTACTTCACGTAAACGAGAACCGTCGCTATAGCATTTATATTTTACAGGCACTGTGTTCAACCTTTGACAATGGCTCATCCTGTTTTTAAGAAGTAAATCACGTTAGTTCAATTTGACAGTCATCGCCAATCATAAATCGCAAGGCTTTGGGACGACGGGGTGCAAGAATCAATTGTGCTCGTTGTCCAATGACACTATCAATAATTCGCTGATGAATTCCGGCGATTTTAGCACCTTCTAAAATCACACTGTGTTCTAAATCGGTATCAATGAGTGTCACATTATTAGCAATGCTACTATAAGGGCCAATAAAGCAGTTTTCTAAATGACAATTGCTACCGATGGCTACTGGCCCCCGAATTGTGCAGTTAATTACTTTAGATTTAGCACCAATTTGGACTCGTCCACTAATCTGACTTTGAGCATCAACTTCGCCGATAACTGATGCCATTGAATAAGTGTCGAGAATTAATCGGTTAGCTTCTAATAAGTCATCTTTCTTACCAGTATCTAACCACCAACCTTTGAGGTTGTATGCTAAAACTTGCTTTTCTTGATTAATGAGGTATTGAATGGCATCAGTTATTTCCAGTTCGCCTCTATTGGAGGGTCGGATATTTGCGATCGCATCATAAATCAGGTGAGAAAAGAAATAAACCCCTACCAATGCCAGATTTGAAGGAGGAACTTTGGGTTTTTCAATCAACTGTAATACCCGTCCTGTTTCATCGACCTCAGCCACACCAAAAGCGCTAGGATTAGCAACTGAACGTAAGAGAATCAGAGCATCTGGCTGTTGTTGGCTAAATTGTTGCAGAAAGTAACGTAACTCACCTAGTTGAATCAGGTTATCACCCAAGTACATGACAAAAGGAGAATCTCCTAAAAAGGGACGAGCAACTTGGACAGCGTGAGCAAGTCCGAGTGGCTTATCTTGTACGATATAGGTGATGTTTGCTCCAAAATATTCTCCATTTCCGGTTTTTCCTTGGACTTCTGCCCCAGTTTCCGGGCTGATGATGATGCCAATATCAGTAATACCAGCAGCGACCATTTCTTCAATGCCATACCATAAAACAGGTTTATTAGCAACGGGTACGAGTTGTTTTGCTCCGCTATAAGTGAGGGGACGTAGACGTGTACCTTTCCCGCCAGAGAGAATTAGTGCTTTCATAAGGATTTTGGATTAATTAGTCATTAGTCAAGATAATCTGAAACCTGGACAAAATCCCAAATCCTGGCATCTAATTTCTGACGTTAGTTTATCTTTTATATGTAAGGGGATAAAACTTCGACGGTTGCTTTTCCTGTTTTTTCCCAACTAAATTGTTGAGAGTGAGCGATACCCTGAGTAGAAAGGCGCGATCGCAATTCTGAATCAGTAGCAATAGCGTACATAGCCTCTGTAATTTCTCCGGTGTTGTAGGGATTAATCAAAATCGCCGCATCGCCAGCAACCTCTGGTAGGGAAGAGAGATTGGAAGTAATGACGGGAGTACCACAAGCCATCGCTTCAAGAACGGGTAAACCAAAACCTTCCCAGAGACTGGGGAAAACGAGAGCGATCGCTTGATTGATGATTTTTGGCAATTCGCTATAGGGTACATAGTCTAGAAACTTTACCTGATTAGTTACACCCAATTCTGCAACTTGCACTTTTAAAGTCGGGGTGTAACGCGAATCAATTGGCCCTACTAACCATAGTTCATAGTCTTTGCAGTTAGGTAACGCCGCAAAAGCACTGATAAGTCGCTGGATGTTTTTGTATGGGTCTTGGCGGCCAATGTAGAGAAAGTAGTTGCTGGTGGGGAGGTTGAGATGATGGAAGTGAGTGCGATCGTGCGCTAAAGGAATCGCAGTAATTTTGCTAGCGGGAATTTGGTAAAAGTCGATAATATCCTTGGCTGTAGCTTGGGAGTTACAGATGATATGCTGCGATCGCTTAAGTACTTCAGGAACGTAGTAACGATGATACGGAGTCAACGGTGAGAAACGTTTAGGAAAACGCAACGGTATTGAGTCATGATACATTACAACAAAACGACAGTTGGTATAAAGGGGTGCTTCTGGGAGTGGAGAAAATAACAACTGAGATTTTAGCTGTTTATAAATTTCCGGAAGTTTAAATTGCGTCCAAACAAGTCGGTCAAAATGCCCCTTTGTACCTTGAGCAGGACTCAGATTGTCTGAAACTGGATAGCAATTAAATTCAGGATAATTTTGAGCGCTGAGTAAAGTAGGATTAAGGGATTTTAAATAAGGGAAAAGATTTTTAGCATAGTTGCTTATGCCTGTTGGTTGAGAGAAAAGAATCGATAAGTTAATAATTAACTGATTAGAGTCTGCATTATTGACTATTTTCATTAAATAAGTTTTCTATAAGCTTTTAATGTTTCTTTAGCTGTTTTTTCCCAAGAAAATAATTGCGATCTTTCTTTACCTTTATTAACTAATGTTTGGCGTAAATGAGAATCACTAATTACTTTTATAATAGCTTCAGCTAGTTGAATAGGGTCTTTGGGATCAATTAATATAGCTGCATCTCCTGTAACTTCTGGAATTGAGGAAGTATTGGAACTGATCACAGGAGCACCTAGCGTCATTGCTTCTAACACAGGAAGACCAAAACCTTCATAATAAGATGGGTAAACGAAAACATCAGCTTTTGAGTAAAATAATGCGACTAATTCATTAGATAAATAATCAAGATGATGAATTTGGTTTGCCCAAGGGGAATTTTCAATAGCGGTAAATATTGGTTCGTAATTCCATCCTTTTTTACCAATCAATATTAGTTGATGTTCAATTTTGTACTTTTCTTTTAAAAAATTAAAAGCTGTAATTATAGTATTAATATTTTTTCTTGGCTCTATTGTGCTGACAAAAAGTAGATATGGTTTGGAAAAATCATAATTAGCTTGCTTTTCTAGGCTTTGGGCAATTTCCTCAGACAAGTAATTAAAATAGTAGCGACTAGCTAAAGGTGTGACATAAACTTTTTTGGGGTCTACTTTCAAATATTCAATAATATCTTTTTTAGAGCTTTCTGAAATTGTTAAAACTAAATCTGTCCACTGTAAACATCGCTTTACCCTTTTTGTATATGTTTTTACGACTGAATCTGTATAGTTAGGATATTTAATAAAAGTTAGATCGTATATATTCATTACCTTTAAACTATTTTGACAGGGATAAACTGAGTAATTTGTACCATGTAATATATCCGGAGAACCAAAATATTTTTCCAAGTAAGATAAACTAGGTTTAAAAGCTAAAGCTAATAATAAATCTGAGACTCTTACAGGTAAAGGCAAGAGATACTGTTGAGAAGAATTTTTAAAGCATTCAGGAAAAATGAAGTCACCCCGAAGCCAATTTTTTAACCCTGGTTGATAAACTACTCCTAACTGAAAATTTTCCTCTTTTTGTAATACATCAAGAGCGCATATCAAATTAGCAATATAAAAGCCAACCCCACTAGGTTTTAAATCCACTGGGGTGGCATCAACTACAACTTTTAGCATTAGAATATTTAAGCTCCGCCGTTGCTCAATTTTTTTAGATCATAATCAACCATTAACTCAACCAATTGCTCAAAAGAATGCTGAGGCTGCCAACCTAGCTCCATCTTAATTTTATTAATGGAACCAACTAACTGCACAGGTTCATCAGAGCGATAAAAAGCAGGGTCAACTGAGACATAATCTTGCCAGTTTAGACCAACGCTGTTAAAAGCACACTCAACGAGTTCTCTGACAGAGTGAGTTTCACCACTAGCAATGATATAGTCATCAGGTTGTGCTTGCTGCAACATCAACCACATAGCGTAAACAGCATCCTTGGCATAGCACCAATCACGACGGGCATCTAGATTGCCTAATTTTAGTTCATTTGCCAAACCTAGTTTAATTTGGGCAGCTGCGTGCGTGATTTTGCGAAATACAAATTCTGTCCCACGTCGAGGCGATTCGTGAGTATAAGTAATACCGCAGCAGTTGTAAAGGTTGTATTTCTGCCGATAGTTGACAGTCATCCAATGAGCGTATGCTTTGGCAACACCGTAAGGGTTGCGCGGACGAAAGGCGGTGCGTTCAGTTTGAGGCGATTCATCAGGTTGACCAAAAACTTCACTACTGGATGCTTGATAGAATCTGGCATCTGGTTTGCAGCGACGAATAGATTCTAAGAGACGGGAGACACCAAGAGCTGTATATTCAGCAGTGAGAGCAGGTTGTGTCCAAGACAGAGGAACGTAGCTTTGAGAGGCGAGATTATAAATCTCGTCAGGTTGAGCTTCTGTAATCACATCCATTAATGATGACTGATCTAAAAGATCACCAGAAAGGATTTGGATATCGCCAGAAAGGTGATTGACGCGCTCAAGATTACTGGAACTTGAGCGGCGGACTAAGCCGAAGACTTGATAGCCTTTGGTTAATAGTAGTTCAGCAAGATAAGAGCCATCTTGTCCAGTTAAGCCGGTAATTAGAGCTTTTTTAGTCATATAAGCCTATTTTTAAAAAACTAAAGTTTAAAAGGTTCTTCAGTACTTATACCAAACTATAAGTTAAACTCCAAAACTTTGTTTTAAAATAAAGCATAAAATACTCAATAGTAAAATAGGCTAAATATTAAGATAGTAATTTTGTCTTTTTATTGTTTTATTTTTGCCAAACTACTAAAATAACTCCACCTACAATAAAACTCAAACCTACCAGACGGGTTAAGGGAATTGTTTCCCTGAAAATAAAGTAACCTAAAATGACTGAAAAAACATAAACTAAAGAAATAGATGGAGCAGCAATACTTAAATTAACTCTGGTGAGAAGGAGAATATATGCAATAGCACCTAAACCATAACAACTTAATCCAGTTAATAATTCCGGTGTAGTACCGATACTGATAATATTATTCAGGGCATTAGCTGAATTGACTTTTACCAATTTCAATGCCCCCAATTTTAAGAAAAATTGCCCGCCTACACTTGTAGCAACAGACATTAGCAGTAAAGCAAATTCTTGTAGGTTCATGCCATTTTCCTCACACTCATTTAGCTAAATGAACAATTAAGAATCTGATCTAACAGTTACATCGATTTTAGGATACGAAGATTGCTTATCGCTAAACCAAGCAACCGTTTCTTGCACCATTGTTAAAATGAGAGTATATTTTCCTGGTATAGTAGGTGGTTTGATAACTGCATTAATTGCTAGCGACTCTCCAGGAGCTACATCAAAAGGCAGTTGAGTTCGATTCCCCTCAATATTAGTTGGCTTCCCTTGAGAGTCTATCCCTATCCATTTATAAGAAAGATTAGTTGGTTTATTTCCTTTATTAGACCATAAAAAGTTACTTGTGTTTTTTACTATAATTGGTACTTTATTTTGCAAATTAATTACCATAATTTTTGGATAGTCAAAAACTTTAATTTCCTGTTGAAATATTTGTTCTATTGGCAATTGAATTCTGTAAGAAATAAAATTACTGGATACGATCGTGTTTTTTTGAAGTGCTAATGTAGCAAGAAAACTATCTTTTTGTTCTAATGATTTTGGAAATATAACACATAATTTACCAGAAATATTTTTATTAAAAAAACTTAACCAATTTAGCACTTGAGGTATGCTTAAGGGTTCTCCTATATCACCATAGTTAGGTGGAGGAGCAGAAGAATAACCGTTTACAACTGGAATGTTTGCTTCGATTCCAGCCCCCATCGCTGTTAACTGATCTATATAAAAAGGCTTTTTAACGTTTGAAGATGAAGATAAATATGCAACGTTACAGCCTTGTTTCATTAAACTGCTAATTTCTGTAGTTTCTTTCAGTAATGGAGCTTTTTCGTAGTTAGGTAAATTGAATATAAGCTGCTCTGATATACCTATTAGGCAAAATATACTTACTATAACTAACTTGAAAAGACGACGCTTGATAATTACTGTTGATTGTAATAAGGAATCAAAACATAATATTCCAGCAACCAATAAATAAAAATATGCAACTGACCATATTCTAGTAACTGCCCTGATTACAGAGGCTCCAGGTACAACTTCATAAATTATTCTCCAAAGTGATATCCCAAAAGGTAGGCGTAGTGGCAAAAAAAACAAAGCAATAAAGACAAAAAAGCATACTTTTACAAGTAATGCTCTTTGAACAGTTAATATATCATACGATTTAAATAGTGTATATACAGAAACTCCTATTAATAAAAACATTATGACCCCAGCAAATATCCGATGTTCTCCTGGCCATGGCATCGGTAAGCTTTTAGAAACCCAGGAAAGTAAAGGTGCCCAAAGACTACCAGGAGCAACTGCAAACCAAGAAGAAATTCTGGGAAGCATTGTATCTACTTCTGAGTATGATCTTTTCCCTAAATCTGACTTGGCTTCCAAATATGGAAGTAGGGTAACAAACATTGTTGCTGCCCATACTAAAATAATTGCGATCGTTGCCTTGTAATCGACTCGACAGTATGATAAAAGATTATGGCGGACTGATGCTGGAGCTAATTTGTAAGCTATAGCAAAAAATATAGGTAAACTAAATAGTAAAAACCAACCTAAGTAAATTCCGGCAAGTACTTGTAGATAAATTAGCAGCAAAAACAATGTTATCTTTTTTCGAGTTGGTTGCAGAAAAAATTCCCACCCTACAAGAAAAGCTAGAGGTGTAAAAAACTGGGGTAGTAATTGCTGATGCCCAATTTGATTAATTCTAGGCATACTGAAGGCGAACAGTAAAGCTCCTAAAGCGCTCAATAAATGTCTTACCTGATATCTCCGCATTAAAAGTGCAAAGCTAGCAAAAGAAAAAATACAAACAGCAATCATCCATATTTGAAAGGCAAAATCTGCTGACAAAAATAGTCTAAATAACCAATATATAGGAGCAGACCCAAATAGATTGTCTGAGAAAGCCAGAACATTTTTGTAAGGATAAAAAAAAGCTGGCGACCATAAACCACCTGCATAGTCTTTATTTATCAATAATTGAAAAGAATGCTCTAAAAAGTAATTGTTTAGTCTAGTATCCCCAGGATCTGTTTGTATTAGAGCGAATCTACTGAGGATTGTTGGATAAAATGCTATAAGAATTCCTACAACACAAACAATGGTGTAGAGTGCAGGAATAGAAAATATTTTTAGATTTTTATTCATTGTTTATTAAATCACTAAAAGCATGATTTTTTAAATTGCTAATTTTAATAAACCAGCATAAAAATATTCACCTCATATTACATTACTAGGTAAATAAAATTATTTATTTAGATATCTTGTCAACATAATTTTTTTTTAAATAGATTGTATTTTAATATACAATGAATAGCTCTAACTCCATCTTTCCAACCTATTTTTTTACCTTCTTTATAAGTTCGACCATAATAAGATATGCCAACCTCATAAATACGACAGCCAAGTTTCGCAACCTTGGCTGTAATTTCAGGTTCAAATCCAAACCGATTTTCTTCTATTTTGATAGATTGAATAACTTCACGTCGAAAAGCCTTATAACACGTTTCCATATCTGTTAGATTTATATTTGTAAACATATTAGACAACATTGTTAAGAATCCATTGCCCACTCTGTGCCAATAGTAGACCACTCTGTGAGGTCTATCACCTTGGAAACGAGAACCGAAAACTACATCAGCTCTATTATCAATAATCGGCCCAATCAATAAGGGATATTCTTGCGGATCGTACTCCAAGTCCGCGTCTTGAACTATAACAATATCTCCAGTAGCCGCAGCAAAACCAGTTCTTAAAGCTGCACCTTTACCTCTGTTTTTATGATGGTAAATTACTTGGTCTACCTGTGACTCTACTTTTAATTTAAGTAACTCTCTCGTGCCATCTATTGAACAATCATCTACTATAATAATTTCACAATCTTTCACAGGCGATGCTTTGACAGCTTCTACAACTTTGCTAATAGTTCCCAACTCGTTGTAACAAGGAATAACAACAGATAGCCTCATACAATAATTAACTCCTCCTAATCATCAGTCCAAAAATGTTTATCTAAAACTATTTAGAATGAAATTTATAAAATAGAGAATTAATTACTAATAAAGTGTATTGCTTGAGCAATTTTTTCTATTTGTATATCTAATGTTTTGTAATCCATCCAATTACTTAGTTCTTCTCCTACTTGGTCTATCAATTGATATGCTGCTACACTACGTCTATACCTTTGAATCTTTTGCCCAAAACTCACGATCGCCTGAGCATAAATTTCTGGGTTATGTTCCTGTCGTAAAATTTTCTGCCCATTTTTTCCCATTTTTGTGAAGTATTTGGGATTCGCCAAAAAACTTTTGAGGTGCTTTTGGATATCGTCAATTTCATAATTTGGACGCACAAATGCAACAGTGTCTTCCGATTGTTCTGCATACCAACCAACCTGTGTAACTAGACTAGGAAGTGCGTGACTCCAAATCCGAAGTTGACTCAGTGATGCTTCTCCCATAGTCGGATAGCGTAAATTAATGGCCAAATTAGCATTTTGTAAAGCCAAGTCTAACTCAGCATCCGCAACAAAACCATGTATTTTTACTATATTACTAAGTCCTAATAATTTAATTTGTTGCTCAATATAATTTTTATTCCAAACTTGCCCATATATATCTAAGAAAAACTGATTTTTTTCAGAAAAACTAGATAGTGCATTAAACAAAAAATCTAACCCACGGTTTGGACCAAGATAGCCAAATACTATTAAGCGATAAGGTGCTTTTTTCTTTTTACTTTGTGAATTTGCTTTCCATTCACTCATGTATGGTAATGGCGCATAGCCGACAAACCATCGCTTCTCTTGCTTAATAGTTTGGAAATCCGCTTTTGTGTGTGTGACAACTCCGACTGCATTCTCTAAAGCTAAAAATGTTAGCGGATAAAGTTCAGCCATATACTCAGTTGAAATATTACCACTCGAAAATTTCACGACCGCTTGCTCACCCTGAAAACCATAATATTTTTTCATCTGAAATAAATAAGCATCTCGATTCGACTTTTGTTCTCGATGTAGATAGATGCTAGCAAAAAAGTGCTGTAATCTAACATCATGTAAAACAACTAAACCTGGACATTGACAGCTAATCTGCCATATTGCAAAGTGAAAGTCTGAATTATTGCCTATGTTATATACATTTAAATCCGCTTGGTTAATTTCAACCCAAGGAGTATTATCCAAATCATAATGGCGGACTGTGGCGTACTTTTCCAAAGATGAAATCCAATGCTGTTGATCTGTCCACAGAACAATTTCAGCATATTTTTGCAAAGTAGGAATCAATTGAGATGTATACTCAGCAATACCGGACTTTGCAGGTGATAATGGGGAAAACCAGTTAATTTTCATCAAACTAGCTTTTGAACAACTGTAGACCATGAAATGTTAAGGCTATGATAATAATCTCGTCCTGCTTTACCAAGAGCTTGTGCCCAAGAACGATTTTCCCATAATTGATCCATAGCTGCGGCAAGAGATTTAGAATTAGGTTCAGCAAATAAACCCGTTTCTTCATGACGGACAAATTCTAAAGAACCTCCTGAATCCATACAAGTAATAACTGGTTTAGAAGCTAGCATTGCTTCCAGGGTGACATAACCATAGTCTTCATCTAAAGGTGGGTAAATAACTCCTATACTTTTTGCATAGGTTCTAATTTTTTCTTCTTCACTAATTTGACCTAAAAAAACTACTCTTTTGGCTATATGTAATTTTTTAGCTAAATCCTTTAAGTGTTCACCATGACTTACTGTATCTGGTTTACCTGCAAACAATACTTTTACAGGATTTTTTGTTTCTACAAGGGCTTTTATTACAAGTTCCTGTCGCTTAATAGTTGTAAGCCTACTGGGAAAAAACAGATAATCATTTATATCTTCACAATAGAAAAGCTCAGAATTTTGAGGAGGGTGATAAAGCGGGATAGAATTTATTTGATTAAATCTCTTTAATCTTCGGGAAACATTTCCAGCAATAGTATAGATAGATTTATACTCTTTTAAGACTTTATTATCAGCATTAATAATTGCTTCACGAACCTGTGGCCCATTAGGAAAATTAATTAAATCGCAATAATTTGTATGCCATAAATCATAAGCTGTGCGATGCTGATGCAAAAGCCACATAACCTTATTAGGATGAGGTATTAGGTATGCAGGAAACTTTAAACCTATAATTTTGTCTACTGCTTGACCACAACATTCTGAAAGGTCTAATAATCTACAAGCCAACATATGATCCAGAATCCGCTCTGGAGGATACCATTTAAAGGGAATTGCAACTATCTCGACCTCATGACCGGCAGCAGATATAGCTTTTTGAAGACCTTCTGCTAGTATCTCTGCACCTCCTCTAATAAAGGGAACTTGAGTCGTAACTATCAATACTCTCATGGTTTAAATCCTACAAGTGCATAATCTTGTGGCCCATAAAAGTAATCACTGAAACGTTCAGCCAGTTCTGACCCAGTTAATCTGGGTTGAATAGTATCAGGATGAAGCTTAATACATGTAACTTTGGATAGACCAAATGATTCTGCCACAAATGCGATCATAGAACTTGGCAGTGGATTACGATGTGTCGGATCTAAATAGAATGTGTTACTACCTACTAAGATATTATCTGGATTTGGTGTTTCAAAAATTACCAATCCTCCTGTCTTAAGCACTCTCATGGTCTCAGTAAATAACTTTAGCAATACCTCAAATGCTAAATGTTCAATGATATGGAAACCAGTTACTGCACCCAAGCTAGCATCTGGTAAAGATTGCAAATAGCTAATTACATCTCCTTCTATAACCTCTAGTCCTCTGATTCGGCACTGCTCTATCATTACTCTGTTAATATCCAACCCCCTAGTAATGTATCCTGAATCTTGAAGAAGTTCTAACCATTCACCCCGCCCACAACCCACATCTAAAATTGGAGATTCATCTGTGCCTACCTTTGCTTCCTCAATCAATGGCAAATAAACTTTTAACCTACTTAAAATGTCTTCACGGCTGCCTCGAAATTTCTCCTCAAAAGCAACATAAAAAGCATCTAAAAAATGTAGATCTTCATTAATAAAAGTTTTTAATTGCTCTTGACTAAAAGGTTCCGGTAAACGTTTCCTTGCCTCTTGTATAAACATTGTTATTAGACGCTTCTGTTGCATTAGATCATTTTTAAGGTATCCATCGTTTCTGATGTAACGCTCATTTATTTCTTGAATACTAGTATTTGCTGTAATTATACGGCTATCTATTGTAATTAAATGCTCATTTAGTCTTTCAATATGAGCATCTAGAGCATCTAGAATAGTTTTCTGTTCATCTATTTCTTGTACTCGGCTATTTACCGTATCCAAACTTTCTTGAATGCCAGTTAGCCAGGTAGAAATTATATCAATAGCATTTAAGCTATCATCTAGCCCTTGGATGTGATTATCCATTGCAATTAGACGCTCATCCAACTCTGGAAAGCGATTATCCACTGTAACTAAGCGTTCATCTACTCCTTGGATGTGATTATCCATTGCAATTAGACTCTCATCCAGTCTTTTATCTACTTGCGTTTTTAAACTTGCAATTTCTTTTATTAACTGCTGATTAAGTGCTAAAGACTCTTTTAGAGAGTTAATTATATTTAAATTGACTTCTCGTTGATCTTTAAAGAGAAAATTGATTACTTTTAAAATAAATTGTTGTAACTTAGTACTGAAATTAAAAGGAAATATATTAAGTTTGTCTGGCCACTTTGTACGTACAAGTGAACGAGATTCTGCATTTTTCAGAAAATTTTCAATATGACTAATACTTAACTTCAGTTTCGATATGTCTAGATTAGATTGTAAATCTCCTAACTGAGAATTAAGTTGGCTTTTTCTCACCTGCTCAACAATTTTTTGTATTAATTCATCAATCTTGATTTCCGGATCATTAGATTCAATCATTTTTTATATTTTTAAGTAATATATAAATTTCACTTTGACGGGGTTATCTGTTTGACTATTTTTGCTGGAATCCCTGCTACAACATGATAACTAGGAACATCGCATTTAACAACAGCACCTGCTGCTACTACAGAATTCTTGCCAATTTTGCAGGGGCCAATTATGGTGGCATTACTTGCGATCCAAGCCCCTTCTTCAACTACAATATTATTTCCTTCTGTTGGAAAATTGTTCATCCTCTCTAGTCCAAAATTTTTATAGTCATGAGTTCCAGTTATTACACTAACATTATGCCCAAAAAAAACATATTCTCCGATTACTATATTTCCAGAAGATAAGTTAAATAATGCATTATTTACAACGCATGTTTCTGACAATTTTAGTCTTTGAGGTTCGCCAAAAACCAAGTATTCTTTTAAGCTTACATCTTTGATGCGCTGATCAAAATAGCCTTGCGTTAGAGATTGCTTGAGGTAAATATCAAAATATAATTTAATCCAGCTTTCGAGCTTAGATTTAAAATAATTTTTAACTATTGTGTACATAGTGATTCCTCATAGAGTCTTATCTTTCTGCCAGATACTTGAAAGACTCCTTCTACCAAATCATTAACTGCTGCTTGTATAACTATGGCATTCTGAATCCAGTCCAGCATTTCTAAATTTTCGTGTGTTCCATCTCCAAATGCTATATCTAAGGCATAATTACCACCAGCTAAGTGGGGCCAAATAAACTCAAAGTCAACTGTTGCTCTTCCTATTTCTGATTTAGATAGCCAGTAGCTAGCAAAATTTTTATCTAAGAGTTCTGTACTCCATCCTGATAAAACAGTCCTCAATCTATCCAGTAGCGCTATGCCAACATTCGGCTTTCTAACTTTGTCGTGTCTGAATGTAGTGATTCTAATTTTTAATACATCTCCTGGATAAACCAACTGAATAGGCTTACCCTGACTATCTAACACAGAAATATGCTCAATTTCTGCACGTCCTGTACCAAATCGTTCAAATCCATAAAAAGCCATATACGGCTTTTTAGTAAAAGGATTTGATTCTTTAATGGTGATTTTAGTCAAATCAATTTCTTCTTCATTAGCAGCAATATTCTCATTCTTATTTGAATCTAAATTTATGCTAGTTCTTTTATTTACTTCTTCATGCACCCATGCTTGATAGTGTTTACAAACTTCAGCAGGTTGTCCAGTATCTACAAGAATTCCTTGATTAATCCAGATAGCTTTAGAGCAAAGACGTGACACAGACCCTACATCATGGGAGACAAATAAGATTGTTCCTCCGGAATCTTGAAAATCTCTAATTTTTGCCATACAACGATGGACAAAGATACCATCACCTACTGCTAAAGATTCATCTACAATTAAAATTTCTGGGTTAACGTTAATTGCTACTGAAAATGCTAAACGAACAAACATACCGCTAGAGTATGTTTTGACTGGTTGTTCCATGAAATCGCCAATTTCAGCAAAGGAAGCAATTTTGTCAAACTTTGCTTCTATTTCTGCTCGGCTTAATCCTAAAATCTGCCCATTAAAAAATACATTTTGTTTGCCTGTAAATTCAGGATTAAATCCGCTACCTAGTTCTAGTAAAGCTGAAACTCTGCCATGAACCGATACCTCTCCTATGGTTGGTGTCAAGGTTCCAGCAATAATTTGTAGCAATGTACTTTTACCAGAACCATTTTGACCAATAATTCCTAGTGTCTCTCCTTTAGGAATATCCAAATTAATATTATTTAATGCCCAAAACTCTTGAGCGTGGCTCTTACCAGGTAGTAAAATTTCTTTGAGTCTATCTACCGGACGAGCATAACGCTTATAGCTCTTTGAGATATTCTTCAGGGAAATTGCAATCTCCTCACCCATAACACCGCATACTGAAACTACTAAAGAATTTTACACGCTACAACTTTATCAATTAAAAATTATTTACGTCATTAAAATTTTGGCTTTTTATCGAATCAGAGCGCTATCTATTTACTATATAGATAACATTAGCATTTGCGTGTTTTAAAAGCACTTTAATAATGAAAGCTGCCTATAAAACATCTGCAAAAGCTGGACGCAAACGCTTGTACACTGTAAAACCAAAACAAAATATAATTGTTGCGATCGCAGAAGCAACTCCCCATTCACCCCAATGCTTCACCTCTCCAATTAAAACTATGTCACGATAAACTTCTGCGATCGCTGCCATTGGATTTAACCAGAATACCAAACTCCGCCATTGCTCTGGAATTGCTGATGCTGGATAGACAAGCGGTGTCAGATAAAACCAAATATTTAAAATCACTCCTAAAGTCTGCGGGATATCTCGCAGAAACACCGTTAGTCCTGCGGCTAAATAGCCCAATCCTGCTGTTAGCAATAACTGCGTTAGCCAAATCAAGGGTAATAGCGCCAAGGTAGTATGTAAAGTATGAGTATTGACCGCCACGAAAAAAATCAATGCCATTAAACCAAAGGAACTCTCAACGATTGTTGACAAAACTGGCACTAGGGGTAATAAAGCTAGAGGAAACACCACCTTCTTGACTAAATTTGGTTGTCCTAATACCGAATTAGCAGACTGCATTAGACCACCCGTAAAAGCAATCCAAGGAAGTAACCCTGCAAATAGCCATAAACCAAAGGTGAAATCATTTGCTGGTAAACCATTGAGATTAGTCAGCTTCACTTTCAGTACAGTGGAAAATACATAAGTATAAATCAGTAGCTGTGATAGCTGATTTAGCAAAGGCCACAAGTTGCCCAAAACAGAACCTTTGTAACGCGCCTCTAAATCCCGCCGTACTAAAGTTCTCAGTAAGTCGAACTTCGTCCACAACTGTTCATCTATGGACGAGATGCCCCTCCATCTCCTTACCTTACGTACAACTCCCCGCATTGTCGGCAACAATTTCTGCTTCCTCGCTCACTACTCACTACCCACTCACCTAATTGCTCTCACAGAAGTATCATATTTATGAAAGTTCCTTTTTAGGGACTTTCAAATAAAAAAATAAAAACTACTTCTTGTGAGGTTGGGTCTTACCCACCTTAAGTTAGAGCGGGCTTTGCGGCTTACCCCACAAGATTGGATAATTTATTTGTTGGAAATCCCTTTAGTGCTTTGAGAATCTATCATCACTAGAAAATTGTCTCCAAATTATCTTGCTAATCATACTATAAGTTGGCTATTGTCAAGTGTATTTTTACTACAACAAATATAACTTCTGTTTACAAGGCTGCTTTCTTTGTTAAGCATACGAGTTTTGCTGAACTCAAGCTATCTGGATCAACTCCCTGCGATCGCAAATATTCTGCTAATTTATTAGCTCGTTGGCGCTCTTGTTGTAATTATTTAGCTAACTCCGTCAGTGTTAGTAATTTCTCCCCCATATCTAGACGATAAAATCCCCATAATTCCCCCTCCACCAACACTCTTAGTCCTATGGGAAAACTTTGAGCATAGCCGAGAAACTGGTCTGCTAAAAGTGTGGCTTGCCTACCTGTTAAGTATTGTTTAATTACTTCTAGGGTGGTGATAATTGCCTAGAGATGTGGTCTGATTCTGCCAATGGTTGACTGTCTGAACTGGGATATTCGATGTTGGGATTGACTATTTTGATGGTTGTAGTCCTTAATCCCCTAGATCTATCTATGGGTTACTCAGTACTCCTGAACTCTCCTGGAATCAGTGACCGTTGAGTGACGGATTCCGCTACACTGAAACTTGGTTTATTGCATTGTAATCAGGCATGGAAATCGGACAAAAGGTTAAAGTCTTTCGTTTGCGCGATCGCGTCTCTGCCCCTGTTGTAAAAAAATTAGGACAAGTGGGTATCATCCAAGGCTACAAAGTGACCGATGGGCGTGGGATTGGTGTAGTGGTGCTGTTTGACGACAATACTTCCACTTGGTTTTTTGAAGATGAAATCAAACCTGTGTAGTTGTAAAGAACTCAGAACCGGGTTTTTCTCGGCATCTGAAATTGAAAGCACAGGTTGAGAGTCATTGTTGAATGCTAAGTTGGAATTGAAAAGCTCGGCGGTGAAAATAGGAATCAAGTAATGGCTCTAATATTGACATTTTTGGGCAAAGGCGGCACCGCTCGTACCAAAATTGCGATCGCCGCCGCCAAATTATTGGCAAGTCAAGGCAAGCGTGTACTCCTAGCAGGACAAGCAGAACCAACACTGTCCATTCTGCTGGGTACTCCCATTGCTGCCGACCCCCAGGAAATCGCTCCCAAATTACAAGTAGTTCAGTTTCAAGCATCTGTACTACTAGAACGCAACTGGGATGAAGTAAAGAAACTTGAGGCGCAATATCTTCGCACACCCATATTCAAAGACGTTTTTGGTCAAGAACTGGTGGTATTACCAGGTATGGACAACGCCCTGGCACTGAACGCTATCCGCGAATATGATGCCAGTGGCAAATATGATGCGATCGTCTACGATGGCACAGGTGACTCTTTAACGTTGCGAATGTTGGGTTTGCCAGAATCTCTCAGTTGGTATATCCGGCGATTTCGGCAATTATTTGTCAACTCCGATTTGGGGAAGACGATTACTGAATCACCCTTGATTCAACCGCTGATTAGCAGTTTTTTCAATATCAACTGGACAGCAGATAATTTTGCAGGCCCCACTAACCAAGTCAATAATTTCTTAGAAAAGGGGAGAGCCGCTCTTGCTGACCCCAAGCGTCTCGCTGCTTTCTTAGTGACTACAGGAGATCCCATTGAGGTAGCAAATGCTCGTTATTTGTGGGGTAGCGCTCAACAAATTGGTTTAACTGTCGGTGGTGTTCTGCTTGTGTCTGCTGAGAGAAATGCCAACCTGTCAGAGGAATTTATACCCCTACCTGTGAGTGTCGTTCCCGACTCGCCTACAGGTGACTGGCAACCACTGATAGACGCTCTACCCAACTTTGAAGCACAAGCCTTACAGGCTCCCAAACCAATTGAAATAGACATCCACAATCGTCAAGTACGCTTATTCTTGCCAGGTTTTGACAAAAAGCAAGTCAAGCTTACCCAATATGGGCCAGAAGTCACGGTAGAGGCAGGAGATCAACGGCGCAATATTCCCTTACCCCCGGCTCTAAGTGGCAGACCTGTTGCTGGAGCAAAGTTTCAGAATAATTATTTGATAATTTCGTTTTAATTTATGGGAATGGGGAATGGGGACTGGAGACTGGGGACTGGGGAATAGGGAAGAAACTTAATCACCAATGCCCAATGCCCAATGCCCAATGCCCAATTCCCAATGCCCTAGCTCTATTAATCAGTAAATCTTATGTCAGAATCAACTCCCATTACCCCAGACCCTAACCCATCTGAGGCATTAGACTCAGTGGTAAATAATCCCAATGAGCAAGCAAAGGCATCTGCCGATCGCAGTGCCAAAACTAGGCAGCTGCTGGGGATGAAAGGTGCCGCATCTGGGGAAACTTCAATTTGGAAAATTCGTTTGCAGCTAATGAAGCCCATTACCTGGATTCCCCTAATTTGGGGTGTAGTCTGTGGTGCGGCTTCTTCGGGTAACTATACTTGGACACTGGAAAATGTGTTGAAGGTAGCAGCCTGTATGCTGCTGGCTGGGCCATTGATGACAGGTTACACCCAAATCCTTAATGATTACTACGATCGCGAAATCGATGCCATCAATGAACCCTATCGCCCGATTCCCTCTGGGGCAATTCCCCTACCCCAGGTAATTATTCAGATTTGGGTATTACTGATTGCTGGCTATGGTTTGGCATTTGCGCTGGATGTGTGGTCTGATCATGAATTCCCGACAATTACAGCGATCGCGATTATCGGTTCTTTTATCGCCTATATTTATTCTGCACCTCCCCTGAAACTCAAGCAAAACGGTTGGCTAGGCAGCTACGCCCTAGGTGCAAGCTATATCACCCTACCTTGGTCTACAGGACACGCTTTGTTTGGCGATCTCAATTCCACAATCGTCATTTTGACAATGTTTTACAGCTTGGCTGGATTGGGTATTGCCATTGTCAATGACTTCAAGAGTGTAGAAGGCGATCGCCAGCTAGGGTTACAGTCACTACCCGTAATGTTTGGCATCACCACTGCGGCATGGATTTGTGTAGTAACGATTGATGTCTTTCAAGGATTTATTGCAGCTTATCTCGTCAGCATCCATGAGAATTTGTATGCAACAATACTAATACTGTTAATAATTCCACAAATCACCTTGCAGGATATGTATTTCTTGCGCGACCCCGTGAAGAATGATGTTAAATACCAAGCTAGCGCCCAACCGTTCCTTGTTCTGGGAATGCTGGTAACAGGTTTAGCGCTGGGTCATGCTGGCATTTAAATGATACTTCCATAGTAAGAAGTTAGGAAGGAGGAGTTAGGAGTTAATATACTTCTAGCTCTTAATTTGTATCAAAACCTATCGTGTTTCAACTGATATCTTTCCTCATTCATGGGATTCAATCTTTTTTAGTCCCCATTTGCTTTTTCGTTGCTTGGACTGTAACAATTCTCGCTGTTTTAAGTCTCTGGACGGCGGCGCGAGATAGTGTGGCTACAGCCAAGCAAATGCATCAAATTCCTTGTAGTGGTTGCCAATTTTTTACCGATAATTACCGTCTTAAATGTACTGTACGCCCATCTATTGCCAATACAGAAGAAGCAATTCATTGTTTGGACTATCAACCGAAGACAAATCCTTATCTGTATTAGTTAGGGAGTAGTGAGTAGGGAATGGGTATCAGGGGGAGCAGGGGAGTAGAGAAGAATCACTATGCCCAATGCCCAATGACTATTGACCAATCTCTAACAATATCTTTAAAACACCGCGACTTTGAGCGTGTTCAAAAGCCGCAAGCCCTTCAATAAGAGGGTAACTGGCATGAATGAGAGGTTGCACATCAACTTGTCCTGTAGCTAGTAACTGGAGGGCTGGAGGAAAGGGGCCACAACGGGAGCCGATGAGGGTAATTTCATGCACTACTAACGAGGAAACATCTAGGCTGAGGTTGCCAGCATAAGTACTTTTCAGTACAAGCGTACCACGGGGACGTAGGGCGCGACGAGCGATCGCAAATCCTTCTGAATTGCCAGTACATTCAACTGAAATATCGAAATATCCATCTGTAACAGCGTCGGCTAGACTCGTTTTTATTCCCCGTGCCTCTAAGTTAGCTAGTTTGTCTCGATGACGGCCTACAGCTAAGAGTTCACAGCCAGTTAAAGCTAATGTCTGAGCTACTAACTGCCCTAGTTTTCCATCTCCAACCACTAACACCCGATCATCTGGATGCAATGACAGTTGCTGCTGAATTTCCAAAGCTGCTGCTATGGGTTCGGTAAATGTTGCTACTTCTGTTGGTACATTATCAGGTACTAGATGCAGATTCTCCACCGGCAGACAGAGATACTCACCAAAAGCTCCGTGGCGGTTGACAATACCCAAAACTGTACGATTTTCGCAGTGAGTTGGTTGTCCTCTGAGACAAAATCGGCAATGCCCACATACAGCGTTGATCTCTCCAACTACGCGTTGGTTAACTAGGTGTTCTGGCCCTTGTTCAACGACCCCGACAAATTCATGACCTAAAATACCAGTGTAGGGATAGTAGCCTCTAAGTAGTTCTAGGTCAGTGTTACAAATACCCGCACGCAAGACGCGTATTAAAGCTTCTCCCTGTGGCGGTTCAGGAACGGAAATATCCGTCCGTAGTTGCAACTGGTTGTTTTCAAGCCAGAGTCCTTTCATTTTTCTTGATATCCTTTGCTTTATATTTCGTCATATCATTTTCAAAAATCTTTACAACATAATGAATCGACTATAGGGGCGTACATCTGTATAAGTAAGTCGGCGGGAAAATTTATAAGTATGTAATGAAAACTTAATCAGAGTAGTTAGAGTTAAATTTAATACGTTGTGTCCTATAATTTCCTCTTTCTCCTCTAGCTTGAACACCATCAATTACTGCGTAAGCAAGAGCCAACTCGT